>NZ_WJBG01000162.1 GCF_009709555.1 Streptomyces blattellae
CGGCGGTCCGACCGGTGTCGTGCCCGGCGCATCCGGGGGCGAGGCCCAACCGGGCACCCCGCCCCCGGCTCCCGACAGCGGCAGCCCGACCGGGAACCGGCCCACCGCCCCCGCAGGCGAGCGCCCCGGTGCAAGTCCCGTGAGCGACTCCTCGCACACCCCGGCGGACACCGGCCAGGACCACGCCGACCGGTCTCTCGCGCACTCCGGTAGCGGCAAAGCCCCCCAGCCCCCGCGCCCCCGGGACCCCAGAGGCGGGCTGCTGATGGGGCGTCCCTTCGGGGTGCCCGTGTATGTCGCGCCGAGCTGGTTCCTCGTCGCCGCCCTGATCACCTGGGTGTTCGGCGGGCAGCTCGACCGCGTGCTGCCCGAACTCGGCGCCGCCCGCTACCTCGTGTCCCTCTTCTTCGCGGTCGCCTTCTACGCCTCCGTACTCGTCCACGAACTCGCCCACACCGTCGCCGCCCTCCGCTTCAAGCTCCCGGTCCGCCGCATCCAGCTCCAGTTCTTCGGCGGCGTCTCCGAGATCGAGAAGGAGGCCGAGACACCCGGCCGCGAATTCGTCCTCGCCTTCGTCGGCCCGCTGCTCTCCCTCGTCCTCGCCGGCCTCTTCTTCCTCGCCCTGCAACCCGTGGAGCCCGACACCGTCCCCGGCGTCCTGCTGGCCGGCCTGATGATCTCCAACCTGATCGTCGCCGCCTTCAACCTGCTCCCCGGCCTCCCCCTCGACGGAGGCCGCATGCTCCGCGCCGTCGTCTGGAAGATCACCGGCAAACCCATGAGCGGCACCATCGCCGCCGCCTGGATCGGCCGCGCCCTCGCCGTCTCCGTCCTCATCGGCCTGCCCCTGGTCACCCAGTCCGGCGCACTCGGCAGCGACGCCGTGGACAACGTCGGCATGGACACCGTCATGGACGCCCTGCTCGCCGCGATCCTCGCCGCGATCATCTGGACCGGCGCCGGCAACAGCCTGCGCATGGCCCGCCTGCGCGAACACCTCCCCGAACTGCGCGCCCGCAACCTCACCCGCCGCGCCGTCCCCGTCGAAACGCACACCCCCCTCTCCGAGGCCCTGCGCCGCGCCAACGAGGCCGGCGCCCGCGCTCTCGTCGTCGTCGACGCCGACGGCCAGCCCCTCTCACTCGTCCGCGAGGCCGCCATCGTCGGCGTCCCCGAACACCGCCGCCCCTGGGTCGCCGTCAGCGGCCTCGCCCAAGACCTCACCGACGGCATGCGCGTCTCCGCCGAACTGGCCGGCGAAGACCTCCTGGACGCCCTGCGCGCCACCCCCGCCACCGAATACCTCGTCGTCGAGGAGACCGGCGAGATCTACGGCGTCCTGTCCGCCGCCGACGTGGAACGCGCCTTCGTGAAGGCCATGGCCCGCCCCTCCTAGTGGTCGGCGACCCCGGCAAACGCCGGTAGGCTGGTCACATGTCCGAACCGACCGGTGCCGCCCGCAGGCGCGGGCCCTTCAAGGTCGGGGACCAGGTACAGCTGACCGATCCCAAGGGCCGTCACTACACGTTCACGCTCGAAGCCGGGAAGAACTTCCACACCCACAAGGGTTCCTTCCCGCACGACGAACTGATCGGTGCTCCCGAGGGCAGCGTCGTCCGCACCACCGGGAACGTCGCCTACCTCGCGCTGCGCCCCCTGCTCCCCGACTACGTCCTGTCCATGCCCCGCGGCGCCGCCGTGGTCTACCCCAAGGACGCGGGGCAGATCCTCGCCTTCGCCGACATCTTCCCCGGCGCGCGCGTCGTGGAAGCCGGCGTCGGCTCCGGCTCCCTCAGCAGTTTCCTGCTGCGCGCCATCGGCGACCAGGGCATGCTGCACAGCTACGAGCGCCGCGAAGACTTCGCCGGCATCGCCCGGCAGAACGTCGAACGCTACTTCGGCGGCCCGCACCCCGCCTGGCAGCTCACCGTCGGCGACCTCCAGGACAACCTCAGCGACACCGAGGTCGACCGCGTCATCCTCGACATGCTCGCCCCCTGGGAGTGCCTGGAAGCCGTCTCCAAGGCCCTCGTCCCCGGCGGCATCCTCTGCTGCTACGTCGCCACCACCACCCAGCTCGCCCGGACCGTCGAGTCCATCCGCGAGATCGGCTGCTTCAACGAGCCGACATCCTGGGAGACGATGATCCGCAACTGGCACATCGAGGGCCTCGCCGTCCGCCCCGACCACCGCATGATCGGCCACACCGGCTTCCTCCTCACCGCCCGCCGCCTCGCCGACGGCGTCGAACCCCCCATGCGCCGCCGCCGCCCCGCCAAGGGCGCCTACGGCGAGGACTACGCCGGCCCCAACGCCGACGGAGGCACCGCACGCTGAGGCGGCCCAGTGCCGCAATCAACGTACAAACCTCGTGGCCGAGTTCCCGGGAACGCCCCGGAACTCGGCCACCACGCCTTTGCGTTGACACCCGGACAGAATGCGGGCGGCCAAGAACGCAACAGGCGGCCAACGGCACAACATCCCCCCACCCCGCCGTTCCCCCGCACTGTGACGTGTGGCACGATGCTGGCCACCCCCACCCCCACCGGCACAGCCCTCGCAGGAGACACTCCTAGTGCAGCAATCCGCCGTTCCGGAACTCGCGCACACGCACACCCGCCCGATCCACTGGCTCGCCACCGCGACCGCCCTCGCCGGCGTCGTCGCCCTCTCCTCGATCTTCCAGCCCGACGCGGCCACCGCCGCCCAGGCCCCCGGCCCGGACTCCAAGACCGCCCAGGCCACCGCCACCGCGCCCGACCCCGCCGACGCCGACTTCCCGATCGAATGCGGCCCCGTGAAAGCAGTCGTGGTGAAGAAGGCCTCCGGAGACCTCGACGGCGACGGCAGGCCCGAAACCGTCGCCGTCGTCCACTGCGACGCCCCCATGGGCACCCCGCCCGACGGCCTGTACGTCCTCACCGCCGCCGACACCAGCAAGCCGCGCGTCGTGGCCACGCTCGTCGACCCCAAGGACCGCACCACCGTCAGCGACATCGCCATACGGGACGAAGAAGTCCTCGGCACCGTGCTCGGCTACTCGTCGCCCGACGTGCCGCGTTGCTGCCCCGACATCAAGGACAGCCCGAAATGGCAGTGGCAGAACGGCACGTTCGTCCGCTCCGAGCCCTCCGCGGCGCGCAACGCCTGAAGCCCACCAAACCACGGAACATCAACCGACGGTGGGCCGGACAGTGACGTAGCACACCCGTGCCATCACTCCGCGTCAGGGCCGAAGACCTCCACCCGGTCCGCCACCCGACGCACATGGATGCACTCACCCGGACACTCCCGCGCCGAGTCCACCACATCCGTGAGAAGCGGCAGCGGTACAGGTGTTGTGGCGCCCTTGGCCAGCAGCAGCTCGTCGTCCGAGCTCTTCACATACGCCAGACCGTCGATGTCCAACTCGAACACCTCAGGCGCATACTGGGCACAGATGCCGTCGCCGGTACAGAGATCCTGGTCGATCCAGACCTCCAGAGCCTCCCCGCCGCCCCCGGCCTCCTCCTGCACGCTCATCTCTCCCGCCGTCTCCCGCACCCGGTGTTGGACCCTTCGACCCTACCTCCGCCCAAAGGACGGCCACGATCGAGGCTCTTCCAGCCCCCTCGACAGACACGGCGGACCCCGATCTCTTACGGCGAACACGATCTCCGCCAGCCGCCTCCCATGTGACCCCGACCACCCGCCACCGACACGCTGAGTCAACCCCCCGACGCCGGCCCCCGACGCGCACCCAGCCCCCGCCCAGACCGCCGCAGCACCCCACCACCCAAGCGCCACAAGCCCTCCGACGACCGACAACACCGGCAACTCGCGCCCGGCGCGAAGGATTTTGACCACTCCACACTTGGAACACGCCGCTTCTGAATCACGTTGACTGGGTATCCACACGGCGTGAGGGAGTGCGCAGGGTGACCGACGACACACCTTGACAGTCTTTGTGATCTAGGGGTTTCAATCGATACCCACCCAGGTAGGGTCTGGAAGCGTCCAGCTCCCCTTGGAGGAGGTGAGGACCGTGGCAGCCCACGACGACGACATGAACCGCGGCATCCGCCCGGGACGAGGGTCCGACGACCCGGCCGGGCAGATTGCCTACCTTGAGCAGGAGATCGCCGTCCTGCGACGCAAGCTCGCCGACTCTCCGCGACACACGAGAATTCTCGAAGAGCGGATCGTCGAGCTGCAGACCAACCTGGCCGGCGTATCCGCACAGAACGAGCGACTCGCCAACACGCTCCGTGAGGCCCGCGACCAGATCGTGGCCCTCAAGGAAGAAGTCGACCGGCTCGCACAGCCCCCGGCCGGCTTCGGAGTCTTCCTCACGGCGAACGAGGACGGCACCGCCGACATCTTCACCGGCGGCCGCAAACTCCGCGTGAACGTCAGCCCGAGCGTCGAACTCGAAGAGCTCCGACGCGGCCAGGAAGTAATGCTCAACGAAGCGCTCAACGTGGTCGAAGCCATGGAGTACGAGCGCGTCGGCGACATCGTCACCCTCAAGGAGATCCTTGAGGACGGCGAACGCGCCCTGGTGCTCGGGCACACCGACGAGGAACGGGTGGTACGGCTCGCCGAGCCGCTGCTGGACGTCACCATCCGCCCCGGCGACGCCCTCCTGCTCGAACCCCGCTCCGGCTACGTCTACGAAGTCGTCCCCAAGAGCGAAGTCGAGGAACTCGTCCTCGAAGAGGTCCCCGACATCGGCTACGAGCAGATCGGCGGCCTGGGCAACCAGATCGAAATGATCCGCGACGCCGTCGAGCTCCCCTACCTCTACCCCGACCTGTTCAAGGAGCACGAACTGCGGCCGCCCAAGGGCGTCCTGCTCTACGGCCCCCCCGGATGCGGCAAGACCCTCATCGCCAAGGCCGTCGCCAACTCGCTGGCCAAAAAGGTCGCCGAAGTCACCGGCCAAGCCACCGGCAAGAGCTTCTTCCTCAACATCAAGGGCCCCGAGCTCCTCAACAAATACGTCGGCGAGACCGAGCGACAGATCCGCCTCGTCTTCCAGCGCGCCAGGGAGAAGGCCAGCGAGGGCACACCCGTCATCGTCTTCTTCGACGAGATGGAATCCCTCTTCCGCACCCGCGGCTCCGGCGTCAGCTCAGACGTGGAAAACACCATCGTCCCCCAGCTCCTCGCCGAGATCGACGGCGTCGAAGGCCTGCAGAACGTGGTCGTGATCGGCGCCTCCAACCGCGAGGACATGATCGACCCCGCCATCCTGCGCCCCGGCCGACTCGACGTGAAGATCAAAATCGAGCGCCCGGACGCCGAAGCCGCCAAGGACATCTTCCAGAAGTACCTCACGGAACGGCTCCCGCTGCACCCCGAGGACATCGGCGAACACGGCGGCGACAAGGGCGCCACGGTCCAGGGCATGATCCAGACCGCGGTCGAGCAGATGTACGCCGAAACCGAGGAAAACCGCTTCCTTGAGGTCACCTACGCCAACGGCGACAAGGAAGTCCTCTACTTCAAGGACTTCAACTCCGGCGCCATGATCGAAAACATCGTCGGACGCGCCAAGAAAATGGCGATCAAGGACTTCCTGGAGCACAAGCAAAAAGGCCTCCGCGTCTCCCACCTCCTCCAGGCCTGCGTGGACGAGTTCAAGGAGAACGAAGACCTGCCCAACACCACCAACCCGGACGACTGGGCCCGAATCTCCGGAAAGAAGGGCGAACGGATCGTCTACATTCGCACCCTCATCACCGGAAAGCAGGGCGCCGACACCGGACGCTCCATCGACACGGTGGCGAACACCGGTCAGTACCTGTAAAAGACAGGGCGGCTGCGGGTGCCCTCACCGGGTACCCGCAGCCGACTGCTTTTCAGGCCACGGCTGGAGCAAGGCAATGACGCAAATGATCTCCCCACCAGCGCAGAGGCGTTCTAGGCTCTTCGGTACCGCCGAGTCGCGCAGTGCGGGGACGGGCACCGCACACGCACCGGAGCGCCAGCGGTACTTGAGCAGCGTCCCCGACCGAGGACGCCGCCGGGCAAGGAGGGCCGCATGACTGTACGGCGAGTAATGGGCATCGAGACGGAGTACGGGATCTCCGTCCCCGGCCACCCCAACGCCAATGCCATGCTCACCTCATCCCAAATCGTCAACGCCTACGCGGCGGCGATGCACCGGGCCCGCCGGGCCCGCTGGGACTTCGAGGAGGAGAACCCGCTACGGGACGCACGAGGCTTCGACCTCGCCCGCGAAGCCGCCGACTCCAGCCAGCTCACCGACGAGGACATCGGCCTCGCCAACGTCATCCTCACCAACGGCGCACGCCTCTACGTCGACCACGCACACCCCGAATACAGCGCCCCCGAGGTCACCAACCCCCGGGACGCCGTCCTCTGGGACAAAGCCGGCGAACGCATCATGGCCGAAGCCGCCGAACGAGCCGCCCAGCTCCCCGGCGCCCAGCCCATCCACCTGTACAAAAACAACACCGACAACAAAGGCGCCTCTTACGGCACCCACGAGAACTACCTGATGAAGCGGGAAACCCCCTTCTCGGACATCGTGCGCCACCTCACGCCCTTCTTCGTCTCCCGCCAGGTCTTCGCCGGAGCAGGCCGCGTCGGCATCGGCCAGGACGGACACGAACACGGCTTCCAGCTCAGCCAGCGCGCCGACTACTTCGAAGTCGAGGTAGGCCTGGAAACCACCCTGAAGCGCCCGATCATCAACACCCGCGACGAACCCCACGCGGACGCGGAAAAATACCGCCGCCTCCACGTGATCATCGGCGACGCGAACCTCGCCGAGATCTCCACCTACCTGAAACTCGGCACCACCTCCCTGGTCCTCTCCATGATCGAAGACGGCTTCATCGCCGTCGACCTCGCCGTCGACCAACCGGTCCGCACCCTCCACCAGGTCTCCCACGACCCGACACTCAAGCGCCTGGTCACCCTCCGCAGCGGCCGCACACTCACCGCCGTCCAACTCCAAATGGAGTACTACGAGCTCTCCCGCAAATACGTGGAAGAGCGCTACGGCGCCGACGCCGACGACCAGACCAAAGACGTCCTCGCCCGCTGGGAAGACACCCTCAACCGCCTCGAAAACGACCCCATGAGCCTCGCCGGCGAACTCGACTGGATCGCCAAACGAGAACTCATGGAGGGCTACCGGCGCCGCGACGACCTCGACTGGGACGCCGCACGCCTCCACCTGGTCGACCTCCAGTACGCCGACGTACGAGAGGAAAAAGGCCTCTACAACCGCCTCGTCGCCCGAGGCCGCATGAAGCGCCTCCTGGACGAGCAGGACGTCGAGAACGCCCGCACAAAGCCGCCAGAGGACACACGCGCCTACTTCCGCGGACGGTGCCTGGAGCAGTACGCGGACGACGTAGCCGCCGCCTCCTGGGACTCCGTGATCTTCGACCTCCCCGGACGGGACTCGCTGCAACGCGTCCCAACCCTGGAACCGCTTCGCGGAACGCGTAATCACGTCAAGGAGCTCCTGGACCGTTGCCGCACGGCAGAAGACCTGGTCAGGGTCCTCTCCGGCGGCTGAGAGAGCACCCGGGCAGTAACGGCCCGGCAGAGTGGAAATCCCGGCGTCCGGGAATCATCGAGGTGGTTCCCGGACGTTGAGGGAACTGCGGGGCCGATGTCGGACCCTGCTTGTAGGGTCTGATCAAGAACGTCGAACCGAGCGGGGTGAGGGTTATGGCGACCAAGGACACCGGCGGCGGCCAGCAGAAGGCAACGCGCTCCACCGAGGAGGTCGAGGAGCAGGCGGCAGAGTCGCAGGCTTCGGAGGACCTCAAGGAGCGGCACGAGAAGCTGAGCGATGACGTGGACTCGGTCCTCGATGAAATCGATGACGTACTCGAGGAGAACGCCGAGGACTTCGTTCGAAGCTTCGTGCAAAAAGGTGGACAGTAAAGGCCGTCAGGAACTTTTGCCTTCGAAATGAAGGTGGCGGGGGATGGGTGTGGCTGGCGAACCGAACGCGAAGCAATGCAGGAAATGCCAGCGAGACCTGCCTCTTGCGGCCTTCGCGCGGGATAAGAATCGGAGAGACGGCCTCCAGGTGCACTGTCGGGGGTGCGTGGCGGGGTACAGCGCTGCGCACTACCGGCGTCGCCGGGAAGCGCTCGGAAAGCCGGTCCGCGAGAAGGTGGATGTTCCGGCCGGTCACAAGCTCTGCCGGTCGTGCGGAGAGATCAAGCCGCACAGCGAGTGGCATCGCAACGCCACCGCCTCGGACGGCCTTGCGACGTGTTGCAGAACGTGCAAGGCGGACAGAGGAAGGCAGGGGCACCTGAAGCGCCAGTACGGCCTTACGGTGACTGAGTGTGACGAGATGATCGCCTCTCAAATGGGGCTCTGTGTGATCTGCCTGAAAGCTCCGGCCGTACATGTGGATCACTGCCACGAGACGGGTAGGGTCCGTGGCGTACTGTGCTTCAACTGCAATTCGGCCATCGGCAAGTTGGGAGACGATCCCGACGCTGTTCGTCGGGCTGCCGCTTACTTGGAAGGATCCTCGTGGAAGCCAACACTCGTAGCACCGGGCGTCTACCAGCTGCCTTCCTGACGCCTGGGTCGTCGTCCTTCATGGACTTTCTGTCCGAGCATCAGCCGGAGACCCTGCCCGGCAACCGGCAGCTGCCTCCCACTCAGGGGGTGATCGAGGCGCCGCACGGCACGACCATCGTCGGTGTCACGTTCCCGGGGGGCGTCGTGCTCGCCGGTGACCGTCGGGCCACCATGGGTAACGTGATCGCGCAGCGGGACATCGAGAAGGTGTTCCCGGCCGACGAGTACTCGGCGGTCGGTATCGCCGGTACGGCGGGCCTCGCCGTCGAGATGGTCAAGCTGTTCCAGTTGGAGCTGGAGCATTTCGAGAAGGTCGAGGGCGCGCAGCTCTCCCTGGAGGGCAAGGCGAATCGTCTGTCGACGATGATCCGGTCGAATCTCGGTATGGCGATGCAGGGTCTGGCTGTCGTGCCGCTCTTCGCCGGCTATGACGTGGATCGTGAGAGGGGGCGGATCTTCTCGTACGACGTCACGGGTGGCCGTTCCGAGGAGCATGGGTTCGCCGCGACGGGTTCGGGTTCGATTTTTGCGCGCGGTGCGATGAAGAAGCTCTTCCGGGATGATCTGACCGAGGCCGATGCGACGACGCTGGTCGTGCAGGCTTTGTATGACGCGGCTGATGACGACTCGGCGACCGGTGGTCCCGATGTCGCGCGCCGGATCTACCCGATCGTCACCGTGATCACCGAGGACGGTTTCCGTCGGCTGACGGAGGAGGAGTCCTCCGAGATCGCCCGCTCGATTCTGGAGCGGCGTCTGGAGCAGCCGGACGGCCCGCGGGCTGCGCTGCTGTAGGCGGCGGCTGTTGTTGCAGGGTGATCCAGTGACTTCGACAGAAAGGGATGGGTAGCCGGTGTCGACGCCGTTTTATGTCTCACCTCAGCAGGCGATGACCGATCGTGCGGAGTTCGCCCGGAAGGGTATCGCGCGTGGTCGCAGCCTGGTCGTGTTGCAGTATGCCGATGGCATCGTGTTCATCGGGGAGAATCCGTCCCGTGCGCTGCACAAGTTCAGCGAGATCTATGACCGGATCGGTTTCGCGGCGGCCGGTAAGTACAACGAGTACGAGAACTTGCGGATCGCTGGTGTCCGGTATGCCGATCTTCGTGGTTACACCTATGACCGTGATGACGTGACTGCTCGTGGTCTGGCGAACGTGTACGCGCAGACGCTGGGCATGATCTTCTCCAGTGCGGCTGAGAAGCCGTATGAGGTGGAGTTGGTTGTGGCCGAGGTGGGTGAGACGCCGGAGGGTGATCAGATTTACCGGTTGCCGCACGACGGTTCGATCGTTGACGAGCATGGTTCGGTCGCGGTGGGCGGTAATGCGGAGCAGATCAGCAGTTATCTGGATCAGCGTCATCAGGACGGTATGAGTCTGGCGGAGGCGCTGAAGCTGGCTGTGCAGGCGTTGTCGCGGGACACCAACGGCACGCAGCGGGAGATTCCGGCGGAGCGGCTGGAGGTTGCGGTGCTGGACCGTACGCGGCCGCAGGTGCGGAAGTTCAGGCGTATCACGGGCCGGCAGTTGGCCCGGCTGCTGGAGGCGGATGGGGCTGCGACCGCGGCTGAGGCCGAGGCGGATGCCGAGGCGGATGCCGAGGGTTCCGGCGACGAGGAGTAGTGCGGCGGTCGTTCCGCTGCGCCTTGTGTGCCCCGTGCCGCGTTCGTGCGGACGGGGCACAGGCGTGTCAGGGGGCGCTGGGCGGGGCTGTGGAGCCTCGTACGACGAGTTGGACGGGGATGTCCCCTCGGTCCGGTGTGCGGCCGTCGAGGACTGCCAGGAGTGCTTGCATGCCGCGTTCGCCGAAGAGTTCGGCGTCCAGGCGTACGGTCGTCAGTTCGGGGTCGATGGCGGTGGCGAGGACGAGGTCGTCGAGGCCGGTGATGGAGATGTCGTCGGGGATGCGCAGGCCGAGGCGGCGTACGGCTTTGTAGGCGCCGGCGGCGAGTTTGTCGTCGTCGCAGACCAGGGCGGTGGGCCTGGGTCTGCCGGGGGTGGTGAGGGCGGTCTCGGTGGCGGTGCGGGCGTCGTCGATGGAGAGGGGGGCGTGGGTGACGTGCAGGGATGTGCCGGGGGTGGCGCCGATCCTGGCCGGCAGTTCGCGTGCGCGTACCTCGAAGGTCCAGGAGGGGATGTCTGCCGCGAGGTGGAGGAAGCGGCGGTGGCCGAGGCCGAGGAGGTGTTCGGCGACTTGGCGGACGCCGTCGGCGATGTCGAGGTTGACGGTGGCGGCGCCGAGGCTGCCTGTGGGGTCGCTGTCGAGCATGACGAGGGGTAGTCGGTCGCCCCGGATGGCGGTGAGGGCGTCGGCGGCCATGGAGGAGGCGATGACGCCGTCGAGGGCGGCTTGGGCGGAGGCGAAGGGGTCGGGGATGGGGGCGGCCCGCAAGGGCCTTCCTTCGAGGGTGGGGGAGGGGCGGGCGGGGCCGATGCCTTCGGGGGAGGGGTAGAGGACGACGCCGAAGCCGTGTTGGGCGGCGATGCGGGCTGCTCCGGTGTAGACGCCGGCGAAGAATTCGGTGGTCAGTGCGGGGACCACGAGCAGGACGGTGCGGGTGTGGCCGAGGCGGAGGTTGCGGGCGGCGAGGTTGGGGCGGTAGTCGAGGTCGCGTGCGGCTTGTCGTACGCGCTCGGCGGTGGTTTCCGAGACTCGGCCGCGCCATTTGTCGCCGAGGACGAGGGAGACCGCGGCCTGGGAGACTCCGGCGGCCTGGGCGACGTCACGGCTGGTGGGGCGGGTGCTGCCTTGTGCCACCGTGCGACCTGCTCTTTCGTCTGGACTGGTGGACAGCGTTCATGGTACGTATAACGGAGCGCGTTATACGTAAAACTTCGTTGAGGTCGGCGGGCGGAAGGGCGGGGACGGGGCCGTGGGATATCTGGAGATCCTCAGGGCGAGGCACGCCACCCGGCTGCTCGTGGGCACGCTGGTGGGCCGGCTGCCGAACGCGACCTCCGCGATCGCGATCGTGCTGTTCGTGCGGGCTGAGGGCGGTACGTACAGTCTCGCGGGGGCGCTGGCGGCCGTGTACGGGGTCGCGAACGCCGTGGGGCAGCCGGTGCTGGGGCGGCTGGTGGACCTCTACGGGCAGCCGCGCATACAGCTGCCGGCCGCGGTGCTGTCGGCGCTGGCGATGGCGGTGTTCGCGTTCACGGGCACCGATCCGCTGCCGTCGGCTTATGCGGCGGTGGCGGCTGCCGGGCTCTTCACGCCGCCGCTGGAGGGCGGTCTGCGGGCGTTGTGGCCGAGTGTCCTCCGTAAGGAGGGCCAGGTGCACACGGCGTATGCCATGGACGCGGTGGCTCAGGAAGTCATGTTCACTGTGGGGCCGTTGCTGGTGACCGTGTGCGTGTCGCTCTGGTCGGCGCAGGCCGCGCTGCTGGTGCTGAACGTCGTCGGGGTCCTCGGCGCTCTTTCCGTGGTCGTGTCGCCGCCTTCGCGCGCGTGGCGTTCGGCGCCGCGTGAGGCGCACTGGCTGGGTGCGTTGCGTTCGCCGGGACTGCTGGCGTTGCTGGGTGCGTTCCTGTTCGTCGGTATCGCGCTGGGTTCCATCACGGTGGCGGCGGTGTCGTACGCGGACGACAACGGCGGTGACGCTGTGTACGGCTGGCTGATGGCGGGGCTGGGGCTGGGCGCGCTGGTCGGTGGCACCGTGTACGGGGCGCGGCAGTGGACGGGTGAGCCGGCGCGGCGGCTGTGTGGGCTGGTGGCCCTTCTGGCGGTGTGTTATCTGCCGTTGATGTTCCTGCCGGGCCCGGTGGCCATGACGTTGCTCAGCGTGTTGTCCGGGGTGTTCCTGGCGCCGTGTATCGCGTGTGCGTTCGTGCTGGTGGACCGGCATGCGCCGAGGGGGACGGTCACGGAGGCGTTCTCGTGGCTTGTGACGACGTTCACGGTGGGGGCGTCGGTGGGAACGGGCCTCACGGGGCCGGTCGTCGAGGGTGGTGGGGCGCTGTGGGGCTTCGCGGTGCCGGGTGTCGCGGGTGGGGTGTCGTTGCTGGTTGTGCTGGTCACTGTGGGGGCGCTGGCGGCCCCCGGTGGGCGGGCCGTGGTGGCGGCCGTATCGGAAAATGATCCAAACCGTGTGGTCGAACCTCGTTTCAGCTCAGGGGATCGGGCGTAATGTTCACTCATGGACCGCCGCATTTTCGGGCTGGAGAACGAGTACGGCGTCACGTGCACGTTCAGGGGACAGCGCCGCCTGTCGCCTGACGAGGTGGCGCGGTACCTCTTCCGCCGTGTCGTGTCATGGGGCCGCAGCAGCAATGTCTTTCTGCGAAACGGCGCCCGCCTCTATCTCGACGTGGGCTCACATCCGGAATACGCGACACCCGAATGTGACAACGTGACCGAACTGGTCACCCACGACAAGGCCGGCGAGCGCATTCTCGAAGGACTCCTGGTGGACGCCGAACGACGCCTGCACGAGGAAGGAATCGCGGGCGACGTCTACCTCTTCAAGAACAACACCGACTCGGCGGGCAACTCCTACGGCTGCCACGAGAACTATCTGGTGGCGCGGCACGGGGAGTTCTCCCGACTCGCGGACATTCTCATTCCGTTCCTTGTCACCCGCC
This sequence comes from Streptomyces blattellae, assembly GCF_009709555.1. Taxonomy (GTDB): domain Bacteria; phylum Actinomycetota; class Actinomycetes; order Streptomycetales; family Streptomycetaceae; genus Streptomyces; species Streptomyces blattellae. The sequence goes on from NZ_WJBG01000162.1 coordinate 13,151, forward strand.
AGTTGCTGTGCGGTGCGGGCAAGGTGTTGCAGACCCCGCGTGGCGCCGTGTATTGCGTCAGCCAGCGGGCCGAGCACATCTGGGAGGGCGTCTCCTCGGCGACGACGCGTTCCCGGCCCATCATCAACACGCGCGACGAACCGCACGCGGACGCCGAGCGCTATCGCCGCCTGCATGTCATCGTGGGCGACTCGAACATGTCCGAGACGACCATGCTGCTGAAGGTCGGCGCGACCGATCTGGTGCTGCGCATGATCGAGGCGGGCACGGTGATGCGGGACCTGACCCTGGAGAACCCGATCCGGGCGATCCGCGAGGTCAGCCATGACATCACGGGCCGGCGCAAGGTGCGTCTGGCCAGCGGCCGCGAGGCCTCGGCCCTGGAAGTGCAGCGCGAGTACTACGAGAAGGCCGTCGACTTCTGCGAGCGCCGCGGTATCCGTACCGGCACCGTGGAGCAGGTGCTGGAGCTGTGGGGCCGCACCCTGGACGCGATCGAGGCCGAGGACCTCGACCGGATCGGCACCGAGATCGACTGGGTGATGAAGTACAAGCTCATCGAGCGGTACCGGGCCAAGCACAACATGACCATGTCGCATCCGCGCGTGGCGCAGATAGACCTCGCCTACCACGACATCCATCGCAGGCGGGGTCTTTACTACCTGCTGGAGAAAAAGGGTCAAGCCGCCCGGATCTGCAATGACTTGAAGATCTTCGAGGGCAAGTCGGTTCCGCCGCAGACCACTCGGGCCCGGCTGCGTGGTGACTTCATCCGCAGGGCTCAGGAACAGCGCCGTGACTTCACGGTCGACTGGGTGCACCTGAAGCTCAATGACCAGGCACAGCGCACGGTGTTGTGCAAGGACCCGTTCCGTTCCGTGGACGACCGGGTGGAGAAGCTCATCGCCGGAATGTGAGCATCGCGTTGCCGGCCGGATCGCCGGAACGCAACACGGGCGCCGTACGTTTGCCGTACGGCGCCCTTCTCACGCCGTAGAGTTGCGCGCACTCCATCAAGAAGATCGACCGATTACGAGGCCCCCACTGTGCGCCGACGCTCACTGTTCATCGCTGTTCCCGCTGGACTGGTCACGCTCGCCGGATGTGGCGACGACGGCGGGTCCGACTCGGCTCAGGGCTCCGACAGCGCGTCGCCGTCGGCCTCGGCCGCGTCCTCGGCGCCGCCGCCGAAGATCGTCGACGGTCCGCTTCCGGCGATCACCGCGGGCGTGAAGTTCGACGAGAAGCCGACCATCGCCAAAGGCAGCGGCGACCCGTCGAAGGACCTGGCGGTGAAGACGGTCATCGCGGGCAGCGGCAGCACCGTCGCGGAGAACGACTACGTGCAGGCCCACTACCTGGGCCAGGTCTGGGACACGGCGAAGGTCTTCGACAACTCCTACGACCGCAAGGTCCCGCTGGTCATCCAGCTCGCCCGTGGCAGCATCATCGACGGCTGGCTGTACGCGCTGACGGGCAAAAAGGCCGGCAGCCGGGTCCAGATGGCCATCCCGCCGACGTGGGGGTATGGCACGCAGGGCAACGCGGACGCGGGCATCAAGGGCACCGACACGCTGGTGTTCGTCGTCGATGTGCAGGCCACGTTCAACTCGAAGAGCTCCGCCAAGGGCAGCACGGTCGCGCAGGACGACGTCGACCTGCCCAAGGTGGGTACCAACACCGACGGCAAGGCGCCCTCCATCGAGGTGCCCAAGTCCGACCCGCCGACGGAGCTGGTGGCGAACTACATCATCGAGGGCGACGGTGCCGAGGTCGGCGCCGACGAGAGCGTGCTCGTGCAGTACAAGGGCGTGCTGTGGGACGGCAAGGAGTTCGACTCGTCGTACGGCCGTAACGCGCTCACGTCGTTCGGGCTGGAGCAGGTCGTCAAGGGCTGGGCGCAGGGCCTGACGGGCAAGAAGGTCGGCAGCCGCGTGCTGATCGTCATTCCGCCGGACCTGGGGTACGGCGACAACCCGCCGGCCGACAGCGGCATCGGGAAGGGCGCCACGCTGGTCTTCACCGTGGACATCCTGGCGAAGATGTAAAGCGGCGGCCTGGGGATTCCGGGCACGGCGGGCCCCGCGCCCGCGCCTGCCCCGAGGCCGCCGGGATGAAAGACTGGCGGCGTTGCCATTTCCGTAGAACACGCAGGAGCGAGACGTGAGCATCGACAAGCCCGAGATCGACTTCCCGGGCGGCGAGCCCCCGGCGGACCTGGAGATCAAGGACATCTGGGAGGGCGACGGCGCCGTGGCGCAGGCGGGCCAGACCGTCACCGTGCACTACGTGGGCGTCGCCTTCAGCACCGGCGAGGAGTTCGACGCCAGCTGGAACCGTGGTACGCCCTTCCGTTTCCCGCTGGGTGGGGGCCGGGTCATCAAGGGCTGGGATCAGGGCGTGCAGGGTATGAAGGTCGGCGGCCGGCGCCAGCTGACCATCCCGGCTCACCTCGCCTACGGCAACCAGAGCCCGACCCCGGCGATCAAGCCCGGGGAGACGCTGATCTTCGTGGTCGACCTGCTCGGGGTCTGATCGGCGTACGACCACACCCGATCACCTGGGCCCATGCCTGTGCGGGCATGGGCCCTCGGCTTTTGCCGCGCCACCGCTGGGCGGTACGGTCGTCGTTCGTAAGCACCATAGGGAGGCGAAGGGCGTCGATGGCCATTGCCAAGGCCGAGCGGCTGATGAACCTGGCGCTGTGTCTGCTGGGCACGCGGCGGCCGCTCCGCAAGCGCGAGCTGCGTGAGTCCATCGAGGCCTATCTCGAAGCCGGGTCGGACGACGCCTTCAACCGGATGTTCGAGCGGGACAAGGACGATCTGCGCGAACTCGGCCTGGTCATCGAGACGGTGGAGAATCTCGACGGCGAGGTCGGCTACCTGGCCCGCCGCGACAGCAACCGGCTGCCGCCCATCACCCTGGACGCCGAAGAGGCCGCCGCGCTGGGGCTGGCCGCCAAGGTGTGGCAGCAGGCCCGGCTCGCGGGCGCGGCCAGCGGTGCGTTGCAGAAGCTGCGCGCGGCCGGGCTGCCCGAGGATGTCGACCCGTACGAGGCGCACGGCGCGCTGGAGCCGCGGATTCCGGTGCACGAGGCGGCGTTCGAGCCGTTGATGCTGGCCTGCCGTGACCGCCGCCCGGTCGTTTTCGACTACCGCAAGGCCACCGCCGCCCATCCCGAGCCACGGCATGTGGAGCCGTGGGCGCTGGAGTGCTGGCGCGGCCACTGGTATCTGGCGGGCTGGGACCGTGACCGCGGTGCCGAGCGGGTGTTCCGGCTGTCCCGGATCACCGGCCGGGTGCGCGCCCGCAGCGGCCGGTTCACCGCCGAGGTCCCCGATGTCGTCACCGTCCGGGAGACCGTCGCGAGCTGGGCGGGGGAGACCGCCGACCGCAGTGCGCTGATCCGGCTGCGTACGGAGGCGGGCTACCCGCTGCGGGCGAAGGCCACGTCGGTGCGGGAACTGGGCGACGGCTGGGACGAGTTGGAGATCCCGTACGGGCACGGCCTGGACGCCTGGCTGGTGGAGTTCGGGCCGGACGTGGTGGTCCTGGGACCGGCCGAGCTGCGCGCTGACGTGGTGGACCGGCTGCGTGCCGTGGCCAAGGGCTGAGGGGGAGCGGAGAAAGACAGTGGCCGGCAAACCGATCAGGCCTGTGAACGCCATCGACCAGACCCGGCGGATGCTCTCCCTGGTGACGTATCTGCGGGAGCGCCCGGGTGCCCGGCTCGCTGACGTCGCCCGCGCTTTCGGGATCACCGTGGACGAGCTCGTCTCCGACCTCGATGTGCTGCCCATGTGCGGCACCAGCTTCCGCGGTGGCGATCTGCTCGACATCGACACCGACGGCGAGCGGATCTGGTGGCACAACCCGGCCGCCCTCGGGGCGGAGACGGCGGAACCGCTCAGGCTCGCCGCCGACGAGGCGACCGCGCTGCTGGTGGCGGCCCGCGCCGTCGCCACGCTGCCCGGCCTGCGGGAGGGCGACCGGCAGGCGCTGCTGCGGGCCACCGCCAAGGTCGAGGCAGCGGCCGGTGAGGCGGCCGGCGCCAGCGCCCGGCTGTCGGTGACCTTCGAGTCGGAGGGCGGCGTCTTCGCGGATGTCGACCGGGCGATCTCCGAGCGTCGCCGGCTGTGGATCCGCTACTACTCGCCGGCCCGGGACGAGGTCACCGAGCGCGAGATCGACCCGGTCCGCCTCGTCAGCGTCGGCCATACCTATGTGGAGGCCTGGTGCCGCCGCTCGGAGGCGCGGCGCACCTTCCGTCTCGACCGGGTCGCCGAGATCAGGATCCTGGACGAGCCGTCCGCGCCCCCCGAGGTCGAGTTGCGGGACCTGTCGGAGGGGCTGGTGCAGCCCGCCGCCGAGGATCCGGAGGTCGTCGTCGAGGTCGGCCCGGGCGGGCGCTGGGTCGCCGAGTACTACCCGCACGACAGCGCGGATGAGCTTCCCGACGGCGGGCTGCGTATCACTCTGCGCACCCCCGACCCGGCGTCGCTGCGCCGGCTGGCGCTCCGGCTCGGGCGGGACGGCCGGATCGTGTCACCGCGCGAGCTGGCCGACAGCGCCCGGCAGGCGGCCCGTGAGGCGCTGGCGGCGTACGACGGGATCGAGGCGCAGGGTCCGGGGGCGTACGGGGTACGTGGCATGCGGGACGACGGGCAGTACGACAGACCGGAGTGAGCCGCAGGGCGTGCCGGAGGCGATCCACCAGGAGAAGAGGAGCAGGGGCTTTGAGCGAGTCGGCGTCCGGGGTGCAGGGAATGTCGGTGGCGTCGGCGTTCGCCGGCATGAGAAGCGTCACTCCGGTGGTGTTCAAGGCGGGCTGCCCGGACTGCCGGGGCAGCTTCGAGCTCACCGCGAGCGCCCTGCGCCTGGCCATCGGCGCCACCAGCCGCACCACCTTCTACTCCTTCACCTGCCCCGACTGCGGCGCCTCGGTCCGCAAGCCGGCGGGGGAGCGCATCGTCGAGCTGCTCACCGGTGGCGGGGTCAGCACGCTGCGGCTGCACCCCACCCTGTAGGCGGTTCGGTCCCCGGGAGGTCTAGGCTCGGCGTCATGTTCTGGCCGATGTTCGCGGTTGCTGCGGGTTTTTCGGGTCTCGCCGTCCTCGGTGTGCTCGCGGTACGGGTCTTTGTCGAGGCACAGCGCCTGGGCAGGCAGGTTTCGGACTCGGCGGCCCGTATCAACCGGGCCGCGGAGGAGCTGGAGCGGGCGTCTTTGAGCGCGGCGCGTGCTGTGGACTCGTTGTGAGTCCGGCTGATGACGTCCTGTGAGTCCTGCGCCTGATGTGCTTTGCGCCGCTTCGCCCTGTCACCTTGGTGGTTCCGCCAGGTACTCTGCTGGTCGCGGCCCGGAAAACGAGGCTCGGGTCGCCAACCGGGAGTACGCACAGGGATTGCCACACGTTTACCCCTGAGCGTTACGATCGCTGTCAAGCACGATCGATCGGATGAGTGTTCGACCGATCGGACAGCACCCCACCCCAGCCGCCTCGGTGAGAAGGTAAAGACTTATGTTCGGAAGGCTCGGAGCCCCCGAGATCATTCTCATCCTCGTCGTCATCATCCTGCTGTTCGGCGCGAAGAAGCTTCCGGACATGGCCCGCTCGCTCGGCAAGTCCGCGCGCATCCTCAAGAGCGAAGCCAAGGCGATGAAGTCCGAGGGCCAGGACAACGCCTCCGCCCCGGCGGCCCCGCCGCACACCGACCAGCAGCCCCCGGCTCAGCGCACCATCCAGGCCGCCCCCGGCGATGTGACCAGCTCGCGCCCGGTCACCGAGCCGACGGACACGACCAAGCGCTGACGCAGGGCCGGTGACCACCGGCCCGCTGCACGAGATGGGAATGTGGGTTGCTGAAGTCTGCCCGCAAGCAGGAGAAGGATCCCGAGGGGCGGATGCCCCTCGCGGAGCACCTTCGGGAGCTCCGCAACCGGCTCGCGAAGGCGCTGCTGGCCATCGTCGCCGTCACGGTCGTCGCTGCCTTCTTCTACAACGACATCATCAACTTGCTCACCAAGCCGATCCTCGACTCGGTCGGCTGTGATCAGACGTTCGAGCAACTGGCGAATGCGACGGAGTCCTCCGAGCCGTGCGCCGAGATCACGATCAACGGTCTGCTCACCCCCTTCACGCTGGCGCTGCAGGTGTCGCTCATGGCCGGTGTCGTTCTCGCCTCGCCGGTCTGGCTCTACCAGCTCTGGGCGTTCGTCGCGCCCGGCCTGCACCGGCACGAGAAGAAGTACGCCTACGCGTTCGTCGGCACGGGTGCCCCGCTCTTCCTCGGCGGCGCCTACTTCGCCTACTCGGTGCTGCCCACCACGGCCAGCGTGCTGCTCGACTTCACACCGGACGGCACGTCCAACCTTCTGCCGCTGGACGATCTGCTCGACCTCGTCCTGCGGATGGTGCTCGTCTTCGGCCTCTCCTTCGAGCTGCCGCTGCTGCTGATCTTCCTCAACATCACCGGGGTGATCACGGGCAAGCGGATGCTCAGCTGGTGGCGCGCGATGATCATGGGTATCACCCTGTTCGCCGCCATCACCACGCCCAGCACCGACCCGCTGACGATGCTGGCGCTCGCCGGGCCGATCTGGGTCATGTACTTCGGCGCGACCGCCTTCTCGCTGATCAACGACCGGCGCAGGAGCCGTCGTGAGGCCATGGGCCCCGCCGACGACGAGGCCTCCGACCTCGACCTCACGCCCGAGGACATCGGCGAGGTCGAGGCGGTCTCCGCCACGCGGGCGCTGCCGGAGCAGTCGGGCACCGACCGGGTCAACGGCTACGACGATGTGACCTAGCGGGTGCCGGGCCCGCCGCCGGGGCGGTGGGCGCGAGAAGACCGAAGCGGGGTGCGGCCGGTGAGGCCGCCCCCCGCTTGTCGCGTAGAGGACACCGGGTGCGGATGTGGGCATGTCCATGCCGCGCCCCGGTGGACCGGCATAATGATCGTCCTGTTGTCAGTGGGGCCCGGTACGCTCGAAAGCACGATGACAGAGGACCTCTCACCGGCCGAGCGGTATGCGGCAGCACGTAAGCGCGCTGTCGAGCAGGCCACCGCGCTCGCCTCCTTCCGCGAGATGTACGACTTCGGCCTCGACCCCTTCCAGATCGAGGCCTGCCAGGCGCTCGAAGCGGGGAAGGGCGTGCTGGTGGCCGCGCCCACCGGCTCCGGCAAGACGATCGTGGGCGAGTTCGCCGTCCACCTCGCTCTGATGCAGGGCAGGAAGTGCTTCTACACGACCCCCATCAAGGCGCTGTCGAACCAGAAGTACGCCGACCTGTGCCGCCGTTACGGCACGGGCATGGTCGGTCTCCTCACCGGCGACAACAGCGTCAACTCCGACGCCCCCGTGGTCGTGATGACCACCGAGGTGCTGCGGAACATGCTGTACGCCGGGTCGCAGACGCTCCTCGGGCTGGGCTATGTGGTCATGGACGAGGTGCATTACCTCTCCGACCGGTTCCGGGGTGCCGTGTGGGAAGAGGTGATCATCCATCTCCCCGAGTCGGTGACGCTCGTGTCGCTGTCGGCGACCGTGTCCAACGCCGAGGAGTTCGGTGACTGGCTCGACACCGTCCGTGGTGACACCGAGGTGATCGTCTCCGAGCACCGGCCCGTGCCGCTGTTCCAGCATGTGCTCGCCGGACGCCGGATGTACGACCTGTTCGAAGAGGGCGAGGGCCACAAGAAAGCCGTCAACCCTGACCTCACCCGACTCGCCCGCATGGAGGCGACCCGGCCGTCGTACCAGGACCGCAGACGCGGGCGGGCCATGCGGGAGGCCGATCGGGAGCGCGAGCGCAGATCCCGCTCCCGGGTGTGGACGCCCGGGCGGCCCGAGGTCATCGAGCGGCTCGACGCCGAGGGGCTGCTGCCCGCGATCACCTTCATCTTCAGCCGCGCCGCCTGTGAATCGGCCGTTCAGCAGTGCCTGTACGCCGGGCTGCGGCTCAACGACGACGAGGCGCGGGAACAGGTGCGGGCCCTGGTCGAGGAACGCACCGCCTCCATCCCGTCCGAAGACCTGCACGTGCTCGGGTACTACGAGTGGCTTGAGGGGCTGGAGCGGGGGATCGCCGCCCATCACGCGGGCATGCTGCCGACGTTCAAGGAGGTCGTCGAGGAGCTGTTCGTGCGCGGGCTCGTCAAGGCCGTGTTCGCCACCGAGACGCTGGCGCTGGGCATCAACATGCCCGCCCGCTCCGTGGTGCTGGAGAAGCTCGTCAAGTGGAACGGCGAGCAGCACGCCGACATCACCCCCGGTGAGTACACCCAGCTGACCGGTCGTGCCGGGCGCCGCGGCATCGATGTCGAAGGACATGCCGTGGTGCTGTGGCAGCGCGGCATGAGCCCGGAGCACCTGGCGGGGCTGGCCGGCACGCGCACGTATCCGCTGCGGTCCAGCTTCAAGCCGTCGTACAACATGGCGGTCAACCTCGTCGAGCAGTTCGGGCGGCACCGCTCGCGGGAGCTGCTGGAGACGTCCTTCGCGCAGTTCCAGGCCGACAAGTCGGTCGTCGGGATCTCGCGGCAGGTGCAGCGCAACGAGGAGGGGCTCGAAGGCTACAAGGAGTCCATGACCTGCCACCTCGGGGACTTCGAGGAGTATGCGCGGCTGCGGCGTGAGCTGAAGGACCGGGAGACCGAACTGGCCAGGCAGGGCGCGGCGCAGCGGCGGGCCGAGGCCGCCGTCGCGCTGGAGAGACTCAAGCCGGGTGACGTCATCCATGTGCCGACCGGCAAGTACGCGGGGCTCGCGCTGGTGCTGGACCCGGGACTGTCCGCCGGGCGGTCGAACGGCCACCGTGGCTTCGAGCACCACGACGGGCCCCGCCCGCTGGTCCTGACCGCCGAGCGGCAGGTCAAGCGGCTGGCCTCGATGGACTTCCCGGTGCCCGTCGAGGCGTTGGAGCGGATGCGGATCCCGAAGTCCTTCAATCCGCGCTCACCGCAGTCGCGTCGCGACCTCGCCTCCGCGCTGCGGACCAAGGCCGGGCACATTCCGCCGGAGCGGCACCGCAAGAAGCGGTCACAGGCTGCCGACGACCGGGAGATCGCCCGGCTGCGGACGGCGATCCGGGCACATCCGTGCCATGGGTGCAACGACCGTGAGGATCACGCGCGTTGGGCGGAGCGGTATCACCGGCTGATGCGGGACACCTCGCAGCTGGAGCGGCGCATCGAAGGCCGCACCAACACGATCGCCCGTACGTTTGACCGGATCGTCGCGCTGCTGACCGAGCTGGACTATCTGCGCGGCGACGAGGTCACCGAGCACGGCAAGCGGCTAGCCCGGCTCTACGGCGAGCTGGATCTGCTCGCGAGCGAATGCCTGCGGGCCGGGGTGTGGGAGGGGCTCGGTCCCGCCGAACTCGCCGCTTGTGTCTCGGCGCTGGTGTACGAGGCGCGGGTCGGGGACGACGCGATGGCGCCCAAGCTGCCGTCCGGGAAGGCGAAGGCCGCGCTCGGTGAGATGGTGCGGATCTGGGGGCGGCTGGACGGACTGGAGGAGGAGTTCCGCATCACCCAGTCCGAGGGCGTCGGCCAGCGTGAGCCGGATCTCGGCTTCGCCTGGGCCGCGTATATGTGGGCGTCCGGGAAGGGCCTCGACGAGGTGCTGCGTGAGGCGGAGATGCCGGCGGGTGACTTCGTGCGGTGGTGCAAGCAGGTGATTGACGTGCTGGGGCAGATCTCGGCGGCGTCGTCTCCTGCGGAGGGCTCGACGGTGGCCAAGAGTGCGCGTAAGGCGGTTGATGGGTTGCTGCGGGGGGTTGTGGCTTACTCGTCGGTCGGGTAGTGGGGGGGGCGGGTGACGGCGAGCCGTAGGGGTTGATGCGGGGCGCTGGCTGCGGGCCGGTGGGGGGCTGGTCGCGCAGTTCCCCGCGCCCCTGGGGGCCACCCCTATGGGGCGCCCCAGTGGGGGCGGGTTCTGGCGTTGCTCCAGTGGATCTCCCGTGGGTTTCCCGGCCCGCTCCCTAGCACGGAGGGAAGCCGGGCTCCCGGAGTGGAGAGGAGCTGCTGCCGTCATGCGCTTCCGCGTTCTCGGTCCTGTTCGGTTCGAACCCCGTACGCCCTCGGCGGCCAAGCAGCGGGCTGTGCTCGCGGTGCTGTTGCTCAGGGCGGGGAGTGTGGTGTCGGCGTCCGCGTTGTTCGACGAGTTGTGGCCGCAGGGGCCGCCGCGCACCGCGGCGACCACCCTGCAGGTGTATGTCTCGCATCTGCGCGAGGCGATCGCGGAGGGCGGGGACGCGCCGCTGGTGACGCGGGCTCCCGGGTATCTGCTGCGGGTGGGGGCCGGCGAGTTCGATGTGCGGTGGTTCGAGGAGTTGCACCGGGACGGGCGGGGGGCCGCTCGCCGGGGTGACTTCGCGGCCGTTTCGCGGACGCTCGGCGAGGCGCTCGCGCTGTGGCAGGGGCCCGGCCGTGTCGGGGGTGGAGCACGGGCCGCTGATGATGGCGCCCATGACGAGCAGCAGGGGCCGGTCCCGGTCGAGCCCGCTCGCCCAGCAGGCCAACGAGCCGTCCGGGTACGGCAGTTCCAGGCGCGCTCGATGCCGGACCGGGTGCCCCGCCAGCGGTCGAATACCGGTACGGCCGCCTGCTGGGCCCGGCGGCGGGGTTCGTCGTACGGGTACGGGAAGCGGGCCAGCGTGTAGTGGCGGCAGGCGTCCAGCAGACTCGCCGGGTGGTGGGGTGGGCGGGGGTGAACCGGTCGTCGGAGGCGTCCTCCCCGATTCCCCGGGATGGTCTGGGGTTCCCTGGTGAGCGGGCAGGGTGCTGCGGCCCCCGACGGTCGTGACCGCGGCTAAAGCGGCGGCTGCGCCGACGGAGTCGCCGCGAGATACGCGCGCCAGCCGCCGTACGACGTGATGTCGGCCGCCCCGTCGAGTGCTCCCGGCTCGCACAGGAAACCGGGGACGCGGCTGCCGTCGGCCAGTTCGACGCTGCCCAGCGCCATCGGGCGGGGGAGTGCGGACAGCAGACGTCCCAGGCCCTCCGCCGGGAGGCGCCACACCTCGGCCTCGACGGCGGCGCCGTCCGCTCCGACGTGGACGAGGCCCGGTTTGGGCGGGGTGGTCGCTAGTGCGTGCAGGCGGTAGACGGGTGCGGTGGTGGTCGTACGGTCCAACCGGGCGCCCAGCGCGAGGAGGTGAGGGTTGAAAGGCTGGCCCGACAGGTGGGCCCCGACGACCGCGAGCCGAATCTCCGGCTGCAGCAGCCCGGCGATCCGCGCCAGCCGCTCGTCGGTGAACGCCGGGCCGATCAGCATCACGCCGAAGGGGAGGCCGTTCACCTCGCCCGCCGGGACGGCCACCGCCGCCAGGTCGAACAGGTTGGTGGAGTTGGTGAAGCGGCCCAGTCGGGCGTTGGCGCCCAGGGGATCGGCGGCGACCTCGGCGAGGGTGGGGTGTCCGGGGGCGGTCGGCAGCAACAGGGCGTCCGCGTCGCCGAGTTCGGTTTCGGCCTGGGCGCGCAGGGTGGCGAGCCGCTCCTGGTCCGCGTAGAGCTGGTGGGCCGGGATGTCGCGGGCGCGGGTGATGATGCCGGTGACGGTGGGGTCGAGGCCGCCACCGCCTTCAGAGAGCAACGTGTCGACAAAGCTCCCCACGGCGGTGTAGCGCTCGGCGACGAAGGCGCCCTCGTAGAGCATCGCGGCGGCTTCCGTGAAGGGGGTCAGGTCGATCGTCCGCACGTCGGCCCCCGCCACCGCGACCTGCCGGACGGCCGCCTCGTACGCCGCCGCCCAGCCCGCATCCAGCTCGCCGAGCTGCTGCGGCCCCGCGACCGCGATCCGCCAGGGGCCCGGCGGGCGAGGGGGGAGCCGCTGCGGCAGCGCGGTCATGTACGACAACGCCTGCTCGGCTTCCGGGAGCGTCCGTGCGAACACCGTCACGCAGTCGATCGAGGCACAGGCCGGGACGACCCCCTCCGTCGGGACCAGCCCCCGGGTGGGCTTGAGGCCGACGATGCCGTTGAACGCGGCCGGGACCCGGCCCGAGCCCGCGGTGTCCGTGCCGAGGGCGAAATCCACGATGCCGAGCGCTACCGCGGTGGCCGATCCGGAACTGGAACCGCCGCTGATCCTTGAGGGGTCGTGGGCATTGCGCACGGCACCGTAAGGAGAGCGGGTGCCGACGAGGCCGGTCGCGAACTGGTCGAGGTTCGTGGTGCCGAGGACAAGCGCGCCGGCCGCACGGAGACCGGCGACCACCGGTGCGTCGGCTTCGGGTTCATAGGCGTACGACGGGCACCCCGCGGTAGTGGGCAGCCCCTCGACGTCGATGTTGCCCTTCACAGCCAGCAGCCGCCCTGCGAGCGGGAGCCGTTCACCGCGCGCCACACGTTCGTCGAGCGCGGCAGCCTCCTCCTCGACTTCCCCCCGCGGCCGCAGGTCGATCCAGATCTCGGGTCGGTCCACGGCCTCGACGCGGTCGTAGGCGGCACGGACACGGGACAGGGCGGTCGGCATCGATTGTCGCTCCTCGGTTCGCGGGGGTGCGGGGCGGAGATGTCCGGGCGGCCTCCGCCTTCGCCGTGGTGCTTGTCGGCTCGTCGTGGAGCGCGGGCGGCCGGGCGGTCCGCGCTCCGCCGTGGTGCTTGTCGGCTCGTCGTGGAGCGCGGGCGGCCGGGCGGTCCGCGCTCCGCCGTGGTGCTCGTCAGCTCGTGGCGGGTGCGAGAACGGCCAGGGCCGTGCCAGCCTCCACCTGGTCCCCGGGGCCGACCAGGATCTCGGCCACCACGCCGTCGACCGGTGCGTGGACCCTGGACTCCATCTTCATCGCCTCCAGTGCGAGCAGTGGCTGACCGGCGGTCACCTCGTCGCCCGGGGAGACGTTCAACTGCCATACGGACGCCGGGAATTCGGCCTCGATGAGGCGACCGCCCGCCGGTACTCGCACCTCGGCAGCCGGTGCCGCGGGCGCCGCCGCGGTCTCTGCTCGCGTGAACTCGCCCGCCGCCTCCCACGCGTCCCGCTCCGCCGCGAACGCGGCGCCCTGCCGGGCCCGGAACGCGGCGACGGACTCGGCGTTCTCGGCGAGGAAGGCCTGGTACTCGGCGAGCGAGAACGTGCCCTCCTCGATACGCGGGACGAAGCGCCCGGACGTGATGTCGGCGCGCAACTCCAGCAGTTCCCCGGCGTCCACGGGATACCACTTGATCCGGTCGAAGAACCTCAGCAGCCACGGCGACCCCGGCTCGAACGCACCGCGCTGCTGCCACGCCGACCACACCTGGGTCGTACGGCCGACGAACTGGTAGCCGCCCGGGCCCTCCATGCCGTAGACGCACAGATACGCCCCGCCGATGCCGACCGAGTTCTCGGCCGTCCAGGTGCGTGCCGGGTTGTACTTGGTCGTGACCAGCCGGTGCCGCGGGTCGAGCGGGGTCGCCACGGGTGCGCCCAGATAGACGTCTCCCAGGCCGAGTACGAGGTACTCCGCGTCGAACACCGTGCGGTACACGTCCGCCACCGAGTCGAGTCCGTTGACGCGGCGGATGAACTCGATGTTCCACGGACACCAGGGCGCGTCGTCGCGCACGCCCGCCATATAGCGGGCGATGGCCTCGCGGGTCGCCGGGTCGTCCCAGGAGAGGGGGAGGTGGACGGTGCGGGAGGGGACGACGAGTTCGTCGGAGGGCGGGAGCGAGGAGACCGTTTCCCTGACGGCGGCGAGGAGTTCGTGCTGGGGGAGGCGTCGCGGGTCGGCGCGGATCTGGAGGGAGCGGATGCCGGGTGTGAGGTCGGTGATCCCGTCGAGGGACTCCCCGGCGATCGCTTCCATCAGTGCGTGGACGCGCATGCGCAGGGCGAGGTCCAGCTGCATCGGGCCGAACTCGACGAGGATGCTGTCGTCGCCGCTCCTGTGATATGTCACATCGCAGTCCCGCGCCAGCACCCCACCGTCCACGATCTCCGCCCGCCCCGCCCCGTCGACGTCCACCGGCACAAACCGCACCGTGTCCCCCGGCCGCAGCTGCCCCAGCTTCCACCGCTCCGCGCTCAGCACCACCGCCGGGCACACGAACCCGCCCAGCGAGGGCCCGTCAGGACCCAGCAGCACCGGCATGTCGCCGGTGTAGTCGACGGAGCCGACGGAGTACGGAGTGTCGTGGATGTTGGACGGGTGCAGGCCCGCCTCACCTCCGTCCGCGCGGGCCCAGCGGGGCTTCGGACCGACCAGCCGCACACCCGTCCGCGCCGAGTTGAAGTGCACCTTCCAGTCGGCCGCGTAGAAGTCCCGGATGTCGTCCTCGGTGAAGAACTCCGGTGCCGCATGGGGGCCTTCGACCGCGCCGATGTGCCATGCGGCGCCGAAGGCGGGACGGTCCGCGAGCGGGACGGGGGTGCCGTCCGCGACCGTCCCCCCGTGCAGCACGTCGCCGGTCCGCAGCGCCCGCCCTCCGTGCCCGCCGAACCGGCCCAGCGTGAAGGTGCTCGCGCTGCCCAGGAACGCGGGCACGTCCAGACCGCCCGCGACCAGCACATACGTCCGCAGCCCGTGCTCCGTCGGCGCCCCGACCTCCAGCACGGCCCCCGCGGGCACCGTCACCGGCTCCCACTGCGCGACCGGCGCACCGTCGACGGTCACCGGCGCGGGAGCACCCGTCACGCACACGGTCATCGGCTGCGTGAACCGCAACGCCGGTCCCTGGAGGGTGCATTCGAGCCCGGTAGCGCCCTCGGGGTTGCCCAGCGCCAGGTTGCCCAGCCGGAACGACCGGTCGTCCATCGGGCCGCACGGCGGCACGCCGACCTGCCAGTAGCCGGTGCGGCCCGGCCAGTCCTGCACCGTGGTGAGCAGCCCGCCGGAGACGACCTCGATGCGCGGGGTCGGATCGCTCACCCGTGTGAGGGTGGCCGTGGAGTGCAGGGCCGCACCGAACTCCTGGTCCGCGAGTGCCGCCCGCACCAGGCCCAGGTTCGTCTCGATGCCGTCGACCCGAGTGCGGGCCAGCGCCGCGTCGAGCCGCCGCAGCGCGTGCTCCCGGTCCGGGCCGTACGCGACGACCTTCGCGAGCAGCGGGTCGTACGCCGTCGTCACCTCGGTGCCCGTCTCCACCCAGCCGTCCACCCGTACGCCCGGCGGGAACTCGACCCGCGTCAACAGGCCGGCGCTGGGCCGGTGGTCGCGGCTCGGGTCCTCCGCGTAGAGGCGTGCCTCGGCGGCGTGGCCGTGCGGCGTGCCCGGGTCGCGTACGACGTCCCTCTCGCCGCGGGCCAGCCGCAGCATCCAGGCGACCAGGTCGACACCGTAGATCTCCTCGGTGACCGGGTGCTCGACCTGGAGGCGCGTGTTGACCTCCAGGAAGCAGGCCTCCTCGCGGACGGCGTCGTAGACGAACTCGACGGTTCCGGCGGAGCGGTAGCCGACCGAGGCGCACAAGTCACGGGCGCCGACGGCCAGTTGTCGGCGCACATGGTCCGGCAGCCCGGGCGCCGGCGCTTCCTCCAGCACCTTCTGGTTGCGCCGCTGGAGCGAGCAGTCCCGGTCGCCGAAGGTGACGACCTTTCCCGCGCCGTCGCCGAAGACCTGCACCTCGACATGGCGGGCGTTCTCGACGAGCCGTTCCAGGAAGACACCCGCCGAGGTGAAGGACGCGGCGGCGACGCGCCGCACCCGCTCCCAGGACCCGGTCAGTTCACCGGCGGACCGACAGGCCGACATGCCGATACCGCCGCCCCCGCCGGTCGCCTTCAGCATGACCGGATAGCCGATCGCCCGGGCCGCCTCCAGGGCCTCCTCGACCGATCCCAGCAACCCCGTGCCCGGTGCCAGCCGCACCCCCGCCGCCTGCGCCGCCGCCCGTGCCGTGTGCTTGGCGCCGAACAGCTCCAGCTGCTCCGGCGTCGGGCCCACGAACACGATCCCGGCGTCCTCGCAGCGCCGCGCGAAGGCCGCGTCCTCGGACAGGAAGCCGTACCCGGGATGGATCGCGCCCGCGCCGGTGTCCTTGGCGGCCTTCAGCACCAGGTCCACATCGAGGTACGACTCCTTCGCGGGCGCCGGACCCAGCCGTACCGCCTGGTCGGCGACGCGGACGTGCGGTGCGCAGCGGTCCGGGTCGGAGTACACGGCGACCGTGCGCAGACCGAGTTCGCGGGCGGTGCGGATGATCCGTACGGCGATCTCGCCGCGGTTGGCGACCAGCAGCGTGTCGAAGCTCACCCGGGCCCCCCGATCGTCATGTCCACCGCCGTCGGCTCGAAGCCGTTGCACGGGTTGTTGATCTGCGGGCAGTTGGAGACGAGGACCAGCACATCGCGTTCGGCGCGCAGGGTGAGCGAGAGGCCCGGGGCCGAGATGCCGTCGACGATGCCGAGCGTGCCGTCCTTCTCGACCGGCACGTTCATGTACCAGTTGACGTTGGAGACCAGATCCCGCTTGCCCAGCCCGTACTTCGAGCCCTCCGCCAGGAAGTTGTCCACGCACGCGTGCTGCGACCAGGTGTGGTGCCCGTAGCGGAGCGTGTTCGACTCCTTGGAGCAGGCGCCGCCGACCGTGTCGTGCCGGCCCACGTCGTCGGCGACCACGGTCATCAGCGGTGTGTGCTCGCTGGACATCAGCACACTGCCGGTGGTGAGGAAGATGTTGCCCTGCGCGTGGATCGTGTCGGGCGCGCTGTAGCGGACCGACGTGTCGTGGGCGTCGTACACCAGGAAGTCGACGGCCTGGTTGCCGTGCAGGTCGGTGATGGTGAGGGTCCCGCCGGAGCGGACGACGGAGGACCAGGCGGCGCGGGCCGGAACGACCGTCGTGCTGGTGCTGGTGCTGGTGCTGGTGCCGGTGCTCATGCTCATGCGAGCCCCCTCGCGGCAAGGAATCCGGCGGTGTTCAGGAAGGCCCGGCGGCCCTCGGGGGAGGTGTCCCACAGCGGGTCGCCGGCCTTGGTCGGCTCGGCGTGCCAGGCGAGGACCTCCAGCGGCGTGCTGACGTAGTCGTCCCGTGGGTCGACCGGGTGGGGCACATTGGCGATCAGCACCGTGAGGTCCTGCTCGGCGCGCAGCGTCACACTGCCGCCCGGGCCGGCCGAGCCGGTGAAGTCCAGGGCGCCGTCCTCGCGCACCTCGACGCCCTGGAAGAAGGAGAGCGACGGCGGCAGGTCACGCGGTTCGAGGCCGTTCTTCGCGGCGGCCAGCTTGAACAGTTCACGTCCGGCCGGTGAGCCGGACTGCGGGGCCCCGTCGCCGTACCGCTCGGTGTTGCGTACGAGGGTGGAGGTGCCGCAGAGCGCGTCGTGCCGTTCGGAGGTGTCCGCGACCAGTGAGGCGAGGACGCGGCCCTGGTCGGAGAGGAGCAGCAGGCCCGCGCCGAGGTAGGCGTTCCACTGCACCTTGACCGTGTCGGCGACGTTCAGCCGCTCCCAGGGCCGGTCGGCGACGTACAGCAGCAGATGCGCGCAGGCGTCCCCGTGCAGGTCGGTCAGGCGCAGCTCGGTGCCGCGGGCCAGCACCCGGTGTGTGTAGTTGCCGCCCGCCACCGTCTCCGCCCACACCAGCCGGCCCGCCTCGCGGGGCGGCCTCGGCCAGTCGGCGGCGGGGACGACAGGCATGGCCTCGGTACGTGTGCCGTCCTGGGCGCGTGCATGCGCACGGGCTCCGTAAGTGGTCGCTGTTGCCTTCCCCGTCGTCATCGCGGCCCTCCGGTTCCGGTCGGTGTCTTTATTTCTGTCGCTCGACAGAAATTAGGCACGGACCGCGTCACCGGCATTGCCCGGCGGTTTCCGTCCGGTTATCGATTCTTCACAGCGATCACGACCCGCGCCGATATGCGAGGATCGACGGATGGGTGCGAGCAGGGGGCCGGGTGCGGGCGGGGGGCCGGGTGCGGGCAGGGGGCGACGCGTCGGCAGGCCGCGCGTCGCGCAGCGGCCGGACAGCGGGCTTGAGCCGCGTGAAGAACTCCTTGCTGCCGCCGCCGAGTTGTTCACGACACACGGCTACGCGGCCACCACCACCCGCGCCGTCGCCGAGCGCGCGGGCATGCGGCAGGCGTCCATGTACCACTACGTCTCCGGCAAGGAGGAGCTGCTCGCCGCGCTCCTGGAGTCCACGGTCACCCCGTCGCTGGCCTACGCGCGGGAACTGCTCGCCGACGACACCACCCCGGCCGAAAGCCGCCTCTGGGCGTTGTGCCGCGCCGACGTGAAGCTGCTGTGCGGCGGCCCGCACAATCTCGGCGGTTTGTATCTGCTGCCGGAGGTGCGGGCCGAGCGGTTCGCCGGTTTCCATGCCGTGCGCGCCGAACTCAAGGACGCCTACCGGCAGTTGCTGGCCGCCACGGCCGCGGGCGGCGCACTGTCCAAGAGCGAGCTCACCCTGCGGACCGATCTGCTGTTCGGGTTGATCGAGGGTGTCATCCTGGTCCACCGGTCCGAACCCGAGCGGCCCGTCTCGGTGTTCGCCGAGGCCACGGCGGACGCGGCGCTGCGGATCGCCGGGATCTGAGCGCCGCCGACGCCGGCGCGATCTTCATACGTCACGGTGAGTGTTCTTCGTACAGTCGCACGTCGTGACGCATCGTGTGCGAAGGATCTCTGAGCGTACAAATGGGGCCGAGGTTACTCCTGACCCGCGCCCCATTTCAGGTGCTTGCTGAATATGACACAGCGATGATCCGGTCGGACTAAGCTCGCCCGCAGCGCACCGAGTTGGCACATATTCGTGCGCTTGTTCCCAAACATGCAGAAGATCCCGACAACTCCAAGACGTACCCCCTGCAAGCTCCCCCGACACCCCGCCGATTCGTTTCAGAGGGCCTACATGGTGAGCGTTCACACTCCTCCCGCCTCTCCGCCTCGTCGACGTGAACTGTCGTACGCGCGCCTGCTGTTGCTGCCCGCCATAACGATGGCCGCGGCGACCGGAGCCGCCGTCGCCCTGGTGACCGGACCGGCCCGGACGGCCGTCGGCCTGTGCGGCGCCATCGCCACCCTGCTGGTGATCGGCATGGCAGCCGAAGCCGTCCGCCGCGGCCGCACCCTGCGGAACGTGCGCGCCGAGCACGCCCGTCACAGCGCGTACCTGGAACAGCGCCTCGCCTCCCACGACGGGGAGATCCGCCGCCTCGCGGAGGAGATCCTGCCCGCCGCGATCTACCGGCTGCGCTGCGGCGAAGCCGTCTTCGAGGTGATGCGCGACCTCGGCAAGATCGACCCGTCCTACCGCGAACTCCCCGAATCACAGCTGCTGTTGATCGAGTCGGTGCTCAAAGTCATCAGCTACCAGGAAGACCTGCGTGACTCCGCACAGCGTTCCTTCGTCGACATCGCCCGCCGCGTCCAGGCCATCGTCCACCAGCAGAACAAGGAACTGCGGGAGATGGAGGAGGACCACGGCCGCAACCCCGAGGTCTTCGACGACCTGCTGCGCATCGACCACGGCACCGCACTGATCGGCCGGCTCGCCGACTCCATCTCCGTCCTCGGCGGCGGCCGACCGGGCCGCCAGTGGCCCGAGCCCGTGCCGCTGTACAGCGTGCTGCGCGGCGCCATGTCCCGCATCCTGGAGTACCGGCGCATCTCGCTGGACTCCATCGCCAAGGTCAACATCCGCGGCATCTCCATCGAGCCCGTCATCCACGCGGCGGCCGAACTCCTCGACAACGCCACCCGCTACTCGCCGCCCCAGACCAAGGTGCACGTCAACGCCGTCGAGGTGCAGACCGGCGTGGCCATCGAGATCGAGGACGCCGGCGTCAGCCTCAGCGAGGAGTCCCGCGCCCGCGTCGAGGGCATGCTGGAACGCGCCAAGACCGCCAGCGACCTCCAGGACCTCACCGAGAGCCCGCGCCTCGGCTTCTCCGTCGTCGGCCGTCTCTGCTCGCGCTACGACATGCAGGTCTCGCTGCGTACCTCGGCATACGGCGGTGTCCGCGCCGTCATGGTCGTACCGCGCGAGATGATCACCGACGAGCCCGCCACCGCCTACGCGCACGGCATCGGCGTGGCCGGCGCCCCCAAGCCCGAACTCGGCGCGATCGAAGGGCCCAAGCGCAAGGAGAAGCGGCGCCGCCCCACCAGCCCCAAGATCCCCGGGTCGGTCTCCATGGAGGACGACATCCCCGTCGTCACCGAGTGGACCGCCCAGGGCCTGCCGCAGCGCCGCCGCCGGGTCCAGATCCCGCTCAGCCAGCGGCTCGCCGAGCAGGCCGCCTTCGAGCGCGCCGAAGCGGCCGCCCGGGAGGCCGGCCAGACCTCCGTCTGGGCGAGGGAGCCCGAGCCCGAACCGGAAGAGAAGGACGAGACCGTACCCGGGCAGTGGGTGGAGGCGTTCTGGAACGGCCTCAAGCGCGACCAGGACCCCACCGCACTCACCCAGCCGACCAACGAGCCGGCCCATGCCCCGGCCGACGACGAGGGGGACCTCAAGTGATCCCATCGCGAGCCAACTTCGACTGGATGCTCAAGGATCTCGCCGACGGGGTACCGGGCATCGAGATGATCGTGGTGCTCTCCGCCGACGGCCTGCGCATCGCCCGCCACGGCGGCGACCCGGACGCGGCCGACCGGGTCGCCGCGGCCTGCGCGGGCCTGCAGAGCCTGGCCGGCGCGGTCGCCCAGGAGATCCCGGACAGCGACGGCAAGATGAAGATGGTCCTCATCGAGATCAACGGCGGCTACTTCTATCTGATGGCCGCCGGCGCCAACGCCTATCTCGCGGTGCTGTCCGACACGTTCGCCGAACCCGGGCTGATGAGCAACCGCATGAGCGACCTGGTCATCCGCATCGGCGCCCATCTCACCAGTCCGCCGAGGCGCAACGGGCAGACCGTATGACTCCTCCGCAACGCCGGCGGCGATTCCCCACGGCGGCACCACCAACCCCGCCCCCGCCTCCGACCCCTACGGACGGCGGGGGCAAAAGGCCCAAGAAGGTCGAGCGGCTGTATGTGATCTCCGGCGAGGACGGTGCCCGCGCCGACCTCGACCTGGTCACGTTGATCGTGGCGTGCGCCGACCCGCCGCTCTCCGCCACACCCGAGCAGACGGCGCTGCTCCGGCTGTGTACCGCCCCGCTGTCCGTGGCCGAGCTCTCGGCCTACCTCAACCTGCCGTACAGCGTGATGACGGTGCTGCTCACCGAGCTGCTGGCGGCCGACCTGGTACAGGCGCGCGCCCCGATCGCGCGGCAGTCGATCGCCGACCGGACCCTCCTCGAAGCGGTGATGCATGGACTTCAAAAGCTCTGACACGATCCCGGGCCCACGCACCGAGGACCATCTGCCGCACACGGCCCAGGCCGCGGTGAAGATCGTGATCGTCGGCGGTTTCGGCGTCGGCAAGACGACCATGGTCGGTTCCGTCAGCGAGATCAAACCGCTGACCACCGAGGAGACCATGACGCAGGCCGGTATCGGAGTCGACGACAACTACGGCTCCGACACCAAGACGGCCACCACCGTGGCCATGGACTTCGGCCGTATCAGCATCACGGACCAGCTGGTGCTGTACCTCTTCGGTACCCCGGGCCAGGAACGCTTCTGGTTCCTGTGGAACGGACTGTTCGAAGGCGCACTGGGTGCCGTCGTACTCATCGACACCCGCCGGCTCGAAGTCAGCTTCGACGTCATAGGGCGGCTTGAGGAGCGCGGCGTGCCCTTCGTCGTCGCCGTCAACTCCTTCCCCGACGCGCCCCGTTACCCCATGGCCGACCTGCGCGCCGCACTCGACCTGCCCGAGGAGATCCCCATCGTGGAGTGCGACGCACGCCGCCGGGCCTCCAGCCGGGACACCCTCATGACCCTGATGCGCTTCCTGCACTCGCTCGCGATGACGGGCGCGCTGACCTGACCGCCGTATGCGCCACTCCCCAACACAATCGGAACCCTTTTCGGAGCGACCCCCTGTGACGCCTGAATCCCACTCCCGGACCGGTACGCACGGTCCGCTCACCGACCCGCTCACCGGTCCGCCCCCGGGCTGCCCCGCCCACGGCACCGGCCCCGGGGGACTGTACCGGCTCTACGGTCCCGAGGCGGCGGACCTGAGCGACCTCTACGAGCAACTGCGCGACGAGCACGGCACGGTGGCCCCCGTGCTGCTCCACGACGACGTGCCGATGTGGATCGTCCTCGGTCACACCGAGAACCTGCACATGGTGCGCACGCCCTCGCAGTTCTGCCGGGACAGCCGCACCTGGACCCCGCTCGTGCAGAGCATGGTCAAGCCCGACCACCCGCTGATGCCGCACATCGCCTGGCAGCCCATCTGCGCCCACGCCGAGGGCGACGAGCACCAGCGGCTGCGCAGCGCGGTCACCGGGGCCATGTCGACCATCGACCACCGCAGCATGCGCCGGCAGATCAACCGCTACACCCAGCGCCTCGTCAACGAGTTCTGCGAGAAGGGCAAGGCCGACCTGGTCAGCCAGTTCGCCGAGCATCTGCCGATGGCCGTGATGTGCGAAGTCCTCGGCATGGCCGACGAGTACGACGACCGGATGGTGCAGGCCGCCCGTGACGCGCTGAAGGGCACCGAGACCGCGATCGCCAGCCACGCCTACGTCATGGACGCGCTGAGCCGGCTCACCGTCGCCCGCCGCGCCCGGCCGCAGGAGGACTTCGCCAGCCACCTCATCACCCACCCGGCACGGCTGACCGACGACGAGGTCAGGGAACACCTGCGCCTGGTGCTCTTCGCCGCATACGAGGCCACGGTCAACCTGCTCTCCAACGCGCTGCGCATGGTCATCACCGACCCGCGCTTCCTCGCCCAGCTCAACGGCGGCCAGATGACCGTGCCCGAGGCGGTCGAGCAGTCGCTGTGGGACGAGCCGCCGTTCAGCACCGTCTTCGCCTACTTCGCCAAGAACGACACGGAGTTGGGCGGCAAGCGCATCCGCAAGGGCGACGGGCTGCTCTTCGCCCCCGCCCCGGGCAACGTCGATCCGCGGGTACGCCCCGACCTGTCCGCCAACATGCAGGGCAACCGCTCCCATCTCGCCTTCGGCGGCGGCCCGCACGAGTGCCCCGGCCAGGATCTCGGCCGCGCCATCGCCGACGTCGGCGTCGACGCGCTGCTGATGCGGCTGCCGGACGTCCAACTCGACTGCGAGGAGGACGAGTTGCAGTGGACCGAGTCGATCGCCTCCCGCCACCTCGTGGAACTGCCGGTCCGCTTCGCACCGAAGCCGCAGCAGGACGTCATGCAGAAGCCGAGCCACGCCCCCATCCCGCAACAGCGGGACACCTGGCAGATCGGCACCCTCCCACCCCAGCCGACCCCGCCGGCACCCTCCACGGCCCCCGCCGCCGTCCATCCGGCCGCCCCCACTCCGACGCCGGCCCCCACCGAACCACCCCACCGCCCAAGCGCCTGGCGCCGCTTCTTGCGCTGGTGGCGCGGCGACTGACCGGCGGAACCAACGGGGCGGTTGCCACCGACCGGGGGCTGCCGCCCCGCTGCTCGTCGACGACGTGTGGTGCAGAGCCCCATGAGGGGCGCGGGGCTGTGCCGATATGCGGCTCCGCCGCGTGGGGCGACCAGCCCCCACCGCCCGCGGCGAGCGAACCGCCCCACAAGCGGAGCGTCAAAGCGTCAAGTGGAGCGCCACATGTCGTACGACGCCCACGCCTCCAGCACCCGCCCGCTCCGGAAGGCATGCTCGACCCCTGTGACCGGATCGGTGAACTCCAGTGAACGGGCGAGGAGTTGGAGCGGGCGCCGGAAGTCACCGGCCGGCACGGGACCGGTCACCTCCGGATACAGCGGATCGCCGAGGATGGGCACCCCGAGCGCGCTCATGTGGACCCGCAGCTGATGAGTCTGCCCGGTGGTCGGGATGAGCCGGTAGCGCCCCAGTCCGTCGCCTCGCCGTTCGAGAAGCTCGACGCGGCTCACGGCGTTCACGGCTCCCTCGACCTCCCTGGCGGCCTGCACCCCGCGCTCCTTGAGGATCCGGCTGCGTACGGTCCGGGGGAGGGCGAGCCCGGCATCGTACGGTGCGACGGCCTCGTACTCCTTGCGCACCCGCCGGTCGCGGAACAGTGTCTGATACGCACCGCGTTCCCCGGGCCGCACGGTGAACAGGACGAGCCCCGCGGTGAGCCGGTCGAGCCGGTGCGCGGCGCCCAGCGTCTCGATGCCCAGTTCGCGCCGCAGCCGGGCGAGCGCGGTCTCGGCGACATGGCTGCCGCGCGGCGTGGTCGCAAGGAAGTGCGGCTTGTCGACGACCACGAGGTGCTCGTCCTGGTACACGACCTCCAGCGGAAACGGCACCCGCACCTCGTCCGGCAGCTCCCGGTGGAACCACACGAACATCCCCGGCACATAGGGCGCGTCCGGAGCCACGGCCCGCCCGTCCGCCCCCACGAACAGCCCGTCGCCGAACATCCCGTCGACGACCCCGGCCCCCGCCCCCGAAAGCCGCTCCACAAGATGCTCCCGCACCGTGCCCCACGGCCCCTCGACGGGCAGCCGCACCCGCACCGCATCCACCCCGTCGCGCTGCGGCAGCGGCGAGGGCGGAATCCGGGTCTTACGTCTCACCCGGTCAAGCGTACGAGACCTCGGCAGCCGACCGGCTCTTGCAGATCCGGTACGCCGCACCCACCACCGCGGTCACCCCGAGGAACAGCACCGTGAACCACCGGAAGTACCAGTGCCCGCCCGCCGGGTCGTACACCGCCGCCCGGGGCCATGCCAGGTTGACCGTCATGAACAGGCCGTAGAGCAGGGCGATGGCGTTGACCGGGATGCCCCAGCGGCCGAGGGAGAACAGGGGGCGGCCCTGCTCGTCGGTGCCGTCGGTGGAGAAGTCGCCGCGCAGGCGGCGCAGCAGCAGTGGACCGGTGACCATGGCGTAGGCCAGGTAGAGCAGCACGATGCAGGTGGTGCCGATGGCCAGGAACGCCTCCGGGGAGGCGAAGTTGAGCAGCAGCAGGGCGGCGGCGAGGACGCCGACGACGAGGGCGGGCGCGCTGGGCATGCCGGTGCGCGGGTTGACCTTCGCGAGGCGGCCGGCGAAGGGCAGCTGGCCGTCGCGGGCCATGGAGAACAGCATCCGGCAGGCCGCCGTCTGGATCGCCAGGGTCGCCACGGCGATCGCCACCACCACGTCGACGAGCAGGGCACGCCCTACGCCGTCGCCCAGGCTGCTGGTGAGGACGTAACTCAGGCCCTCGACGCCGAGCCGGCCGTCGGTGAGGCTCGGCGCGGCCAGCAGACCGCCGAGGATGATCAGGCCGCCGAGCAGGCCCGCCGAGCCGAGCGCGGTGAGGATCGTGCGGGGCGCGGTGCGTCGCGGGGCGTGGGTCTCCTCGCTCATCTCGCCCGCGCTGTCGAACCCGATCATCACGTACGCCGCCGTGAACGAGCCCACCAGCAGCGCCCCCACCAGACCCGGCTCGGCGGCGGTCCCCGTCTCGAAGGTGATGCTGGGGGAGCGCTCGGAGTGGGTGAACAGCAGGACGACGATGAGGACGGCGCCGATGATCTCCGCGGTGACGCCGATGCGGTTGACCAGCGACATGATGCGGTTGTCGAGGACGTTCACCAGCGTCGTCAGGGCCAGCAGGAGCACGCCGAGAAGCGCCGCGTTGGCCGCGCCGCTCGCCGAGGTGGGGGCCGGGTCGTCGCCGATCAGCTGGAAGCCGGACCAGATGGCGGGCAGGACCACCTGCAGGGCGAGCGCCGCCGCCGCGACCACCACGATCTGCCCGATCACCATGATCCAGCCGGCGAACCAGCCGAAGGTGAGGTTCGACAGCCGCGACGACCACTGGTAGATCGCGCCCGAGATCGGATAGCGCGCCGCCAGCTCCGCGAAGCAGGCGGCCACCAGCAGCTGCCCGATCAGCACCGCCGGCCAGGCCCAGAAGAAGACGGGGCCGCCGAACGCGTACCCGAACGCGAAGAACTGGAAGACGGTCGTCAGTACGGAGATGAAGGAGAACCCGGCCGCGAACGAGGCGTAGTCGCCGAGGCTGCGGTGCAGCTCCTGGCGGTAGCCGAACTCGGCGAGAGCGCCGTCGTCGGACGGCTCCGGGAAGTCGGGACGTACGTCGGCGGGGGTTCCTGAAGTGGAGGCCACGGCGGCACCTGCCTTCGGCGTGGAAGGGCTGAATTCCTGTCGCGTGACAGAAATTAGGGAGCACCTGTTTCGGGTGCGTCACGCCGGCATGTCCACGGCGGGCCCACTTGCTCACGCCTTTGCCGCCGGGTACCTCAACGGCGACCGGTCATCAAGCGGATAAGCACGAAGGCGGCCCGCGCCGTGAACGCGCGGGCCGCCTCAATACGTTGTGTCACGCGGCGGGCGCCGCACCCTCCTGCTCCGCCTCGATACGCGCGTTCCACTCCCGCTTGCTCGCCTGCCAGCCGTCCTCGTTGTGGCCGAGCCGCCAGTAGCCGGAGATCGAGAGGTCTTCGCGCGGGATCTGCCGCTCGACCCGCAGCAGCGCGCGCAGCTCCTTCACGAAGGCCGCCTCGCCGTGCACGAACGCGTGCACCCGGCCCTCGGGGAACTCCAGCGCCCGCAGGGCCTCCACCAGCGTCTCGCCGACGGGCCGGTCCCCGCGGTGCAGCCAGACGATCTCCACGTCGGAGTCGACCTTCTGCTCCTCCTCGGGGCCCGAGACCTCGACGAAGGCGAAGGTCTTCGCGCCGGCGGGCAGTGCCTCCAGGGCCCGGGCGATGGCGGGCAGCGCGCTCTCGTCCCCGGCGAGCAGATGCCAGTCGGCGCCCGGGTCGGGGGCGTAGGCGCCGCCGGGGCCCATGAGCAGCACGGTCTCACCGGGCTGCACCCGCATCGCCCAGGGTCCGGCCAGCCCCTCGTCGCCGTGGATGACGAAGTCCAGGGTCAGCTCGCGGTGCTCCCCGTCCCAGTGGCGCACGGTGTACGTCCGGGTCACCGGCCACTGCTCGCGGGGGAACTCGGCCCGGATCCGCTCCATGTCGAAGGGCTCCGGGTACGTCGCGCCCCCGCTGGGGAACAGGAGTTTCACATAGTGGTCGGTGCAGGTGTCCGCCGCGAAGCCGGCGAGCCCGTCGCCGCCGAGTACGACTCGCTGCATGTGGGGGGTCAGTCGTTCGGTGCGCACGACCTGTGCGGCGTAGGGCTTTGGCCTGCGGGCCGGACGTTCTGCCATGACGGCCTCCTGTTCCCTTAGCTTAGGTATACCTAAGTTAGCACTTCCCCCCAGTTAACACCTCGCGCGTGAAGAATGTCTGAGAGCTTCACGCCGATATCGCATGTATCGATATGGCACTCATCACATGACCGTGACCGTCATGTACCAAGTGTCGCCAGCAGCCGCTGCAACGAGCCGCCCAGACCCCACCGGACCGCGAGTTTCTCCAGCGCAGCCGGGTCGCGCGGCGCGTGCGGCAGGGTCGTGTCGACGTCCGGCAGCGGGACGTCGTCCGCGACCTTCACGACCGTGGGCGCCACCGCGACGTACGGCCGCGACTCGTCGAGCCGTCTGCGCTGGGACGGGGTGAGCTTGGCCTTCGGGTCGTCGACCGCGGCCATGATCCCGGCCAGGTCGCCGAACTCGGTGAGCAGCTTGGCCGCCGTCTTCTCGCCGATGCCGGGCACGCCGGGCAGTCCGTCGCTCGGGTCGCCGCGCAGCAGCGCCAGATCCGCGTACCCCCGCCCGTCGACGCCGTACTTCTCGCGCAGCCATGCCTCGTCGGTGAGCTGGAGCGTGCCGACGCCCTTGAGGGGATACAGCACACGCACCTCGCGCGCGTCGTCCACCAGCTGGTACAGGTCGCGGTCGCCGGTGACGATGTCGACCGGGCCGGTGGCGCGGGCGGTGAACGTGCCGATCACGTCGTCCGCCTCGTACCCCTCGACGCCCACGCGTGCGATGCCGAGCGCGTCCAGGACGTCCTCGATGACCGGCACCTGCGGCGACAGCGTGTCGGGCACCTCCTCCTCGTCCGGGCCGGCCTCGTGCTCCTCGGCCACCCGGTGCGCCTTGTACGAGGGGATCAGCTCGACCCGCCACTGCGGCCGCCAGTCGGCGTCCATGCATGCCACCAGCGCGTCCGGACGGTGGTCCCTGACCAGTCGGTCGATGAACTCCAGCAGCCCGCGCACGGCGTTCACCGGCGTGCCGTCCGGGGCCTTCACCGAGTCGGGAACGCCGAAATAGGCGCGGAAATAGAGCGAGGCCGTGTCGAGGAGCATCAGTCGTCCCATCACGGCTCGCCATCATGCCGTACGGCACCGACAGTCACTCGGATGCGTCACCCGTATGCCCAGCTCATCGGGTTTGCGACGGATAGGTAAAAGCCCTGTGAACTGGACCACTGATTCGTTTGACCAGCTAGGGGGAGGGCAGGCGCGGCTCGGAGCGATGCCGGTTGCGCATGTCAACTCTTGCGCCGACGCCGCCCGTTTCCTGGCCGCCGAGCAGAGAGGTACGCGTGTCATCAAGGCTTGAGGCAGAGCATCTGTACAAGGTGTTCGGCAGACGACCGGACGACTCAGTCGACCGGCTACGGCAGGGTGCCGACCGGGACGAGCTGCGGGCCGACGGCACCACCGCCGCGGTGATCGACGCGTCCTTCACCGTGGAACCCGGACAGATATTCGTTGTGATGGGCCTGTCGGGATCCGGCAAGTCCACGTTGCTGCGCATGCTCAACGGGCTCCTGGAGCCGACTGCGGGACAGGTCCGGTTCGACGGACAGGACCTGACCGCTCTCGGCGCCCGGGAACTGCGTGAGGTCCGCGCGCACAAGATCAGCATGGTGTTCCAGCACTTCGCGCTGTTCCCGCACCGCAGCGTCCTGGAGAACGCCGCGTACGGACTCGCCGTCCAGGGAGTGCCCCGCGCAGAGCGGGACAACCGCGCCACCGAGGCGCTGGAGCTGTGCGGCCTGGCCGGCTGGGAGAAGTCCTGGCCCGACGAGCTGTCCGGCGGCATGCAGCAGCGCGTGGGCCTGGCCCGCGCGCTGGCCACGGACGCCGATCTGCTGCTGATGGACGAGTCGTTCAGCGCGCTCGACCCGTTGATCCGCCGCGATATGCAGGACCAGCTTCTCCAGCTCCAGCAGCGACTGAAGAAGACCATCGTCTTCATCACCCACGACCTGAACGAGGCCATGCGCCTGGGCGACCGCATCGCCGTCATGCGCGACGGCCGCATCGTCCAGATCGGCACCGCCGAGGACATCCTCGTGCGCCCCGCCGACGACTACGTCGCCTCCTTCACCAAGGACGTCGACCGCTCCCGCGTCCTGACCGCGTCCTCGGTCATGGACACGGAGCCGCGCGGCGACGAGGCCGACTGCCGGTGCGCGACCGCGACGCCCGACACCCCGTTCGCCGAACTGTGCGCCATCAGCGCCCGCCTGTCCCATCCCGTCGCCGTGCTCGACGGAAAGGGGAAGCTGGTCGGCGTCGTACCGCGGCAGCGGCTCGTCGGCTTCCTCGGTGACGAGACCGGGACCCCCGAGCCGTGCGACTCCCCGCGCGACAAGGGCGGAGAGAAGGTGACGGCCGGTGCCTAGGATCGAGTTCGGCTCCTGGGTCAACGACGCGGTCGACTGGCTCACCACCCACCTGGGATGGCTCTTCGACTTCCTCGAAGAGGTCTTCCGCGGCGCCTACGACGGCGTCGACTCCGTGCTGCAGGCGCCCGAACCGCTGCTCCTCGCGGGCATCTTCGCGGTGATCGCCTGCTGGCTGCGCGGCGCGCTCGCCGGCGTCCTCACCTTCGCGGGATTCGCCTTCATCATCTCCCTGGAGCTGTGGGAGAACGCGATGATGACGCTGTCGCTGGTCTTCGTCGCGACTGTCCTCGCGCTCGTCATCTCGGTCCCGGTGGGCATCTGGGCGGCACGGTCGAACCGGGTCAGCGCGGTCGTACGGCCCGCGCTGGACCTGATGCAGACGCTGCCGGCGATGGTCTACCTGATTCCGGCGATCCTGTTCTTCGGCAGCGGGGCCGCGGCGGGCATCGTCGCCACCCTGATCTTCGCGCTCGCCCCCGGCGTGCGCATGACCGAGCTGGGCATCCGCCAGGTCGACAAGGAACTGGTCGAGGCCGCCGAGGCGTTCGGCACCAGCCCGCGCGACATCCTGCTGCGCGTCCAGTTCCCGCTGGCGCTGCCCACCGTCATGGCCGGCGTGAACCAGGTCATCATGCTCGGCCTGTCCATGGCCGCCATCGCCGGCATGGTCGGCGCCGACGGACTCGGCGGCGACGTGAACGAGGCCATCGGCCAGCTCAACGTGGGTCTGGGCGCCGAAGCGGGCATCGCCATCGTGATCCTCGCGATCTACCTCGACCGGATGACCAGCGCCCTGGGCACCCAGGTCTCGCCGCTGGGCCGCCGGGCCGCCGCCCGGCTGCGCGCCGCCCAGGGCCTGAAGATCTGGTCCTACCGGCCGCGTCCGTCGGTCGCCGTCATCGGCGTCGTCGTCCTCGCCCTCGTCGCGGGCGGCATGGGCGTCTTCGGCGGCAGCGACGAGACCCAGGCGGCCGGAGGCGGTACGAACGTCGGCCAGGGCAAGAAGATCAGCATCGGCTACATCCCCTGGGACGAGGGCGTCGCCTCCACCTACCTCTGGAAGGAGGTGCTGGAGCAGCGCGGCTACGAGGTGGAGACCAAGCAGTTCGAGGCCGGACCGCTCTACACCTCGCTCTCCCAGGGCGACATCGACTTCCAGACCGACTCCTGGCTGCCGGTCACGCACGAGCAGTACTGGAAGAAGTACGGCAAGCAGCTGGAGGACCTGGGCGCCTGGTACGGCCCCACCTCCCTGGAGCTGGCCGTGCCCGCCTACATGACGGACGTCGACTCCCTCGGCGACCTCAGGGGCAAGTCCGCGGAGTTCGGCGGCGAGATCACCGGCATCGAGTCCAGCGCCGGCATGATGAGCCTGCTCAAGAGCGACGTCCTCAAGGCGTACGGCCTCGACCAGGAGTACAAGGTCGTCGACAGCTCCACGCCGGCGATGCTGGCCGAGCTCAAGCGCGCCTACGACAAGCAGGAGCCGATCGTCGTCACGCTCTGGTCGCCGCACTGGGCGTACAGCGACTACAAGCTGAAGAAGCTCACGGACCCGAAGGGCGCCTGGGGCTCGGGCGACGACGTGCACACCCTCGCGCGCAAGGGCTTCGCCGAGGAGAACCCGGTCGTCGGCCAGTGGCTGAAGGACTTCAAGCTGAGCGAGGAGCAGCTCACCAGCCTGGAGTCGGAGATCAACAAGGCCGGCCAGGGCAAGCAGCAGGAAGCGGTACGCACCTGGCTGGCGGACAACCCGGGGCTCGTCGACAAGCTGGCCCCGGTGCAGAGCGCCGCGACCCCGGCCGAGGCGCAGCGCCCGCTGGACGTGGCCTGGTTCCCCTGGGACGAGGACATCGCCGTCACCTACCTGTGGAAGAACGTCCTGGAGCGGCGCGGCTACCAGCTGAACCTCAAGCAGATGGACGTCGGCCCGGTCTACACCGGCCTGGCCTCCGGCGACCTCGATCTCAACTTCGACGCCTGGCTGCCGTACGCCCAGTCGAACTACTGGGATCAGCACAAGGACAGACTCAACGACCTGGGCACCTGGTACGAACCGACGTCTCTGGAGGTCGCCGTCCCCTCGTATGTGAAGGGCGTCGACTCCCTTGAAGACCTCAAGGGCAAGGCCGACACCTTCGACGGGAAGATCATCGGCATCGAGCCGGGTACCGGTGAGATGAACCTCCTGAAGACGAAGGTCCTGCCCGGGTACGGACTCGACAAGGAGTACGACGTCGTCGACGGCTCCACGCCGGCGATGCTGGCCGAGCTCAAGCGGGCCTACGCCAAGAAGGAGCCGATCGCCGTCGTCCTGTGGTCGCCGCACTGGGCGTACAGCGAGTACGACCTGACCAAGCTCGCCGACCCGGAGAAGTACTTCGGCGAGGGCAACACGATCCGCACCATCTCCAGCCAGGACTTCCCCGAGCAGTACCCGCAGCTCACGAAGTGGATCAAGAACTTCACGATGAGCGAGGACGAGCTCGGCACCCTGGAGCAGGAGATCAAGGACCGCGGTCAGGGCCACGAGGAGGAGGCCGTCGCCGCCTGGCTCGACGAGCACCCGGACATGGTGAACCGGATGACCCCGGCCACCGCATAACTCCGGCCGCACAGCCGCCGACCGGCGCGCGCCCCGGCACCTGACGGACCGGGGCGCGCGCCGTCGTATGTCCGCGCCTACGAAAAGGATCCGGACAACCACACAGGGCTACGTCACCCCCGAGCCCGGGAACACGGGGGACCGTGCGCGCATTGAACTGAACAGCACCCCTTTCGTGCTGAACGAAGGTCAGGGCTCGGCCCCCGGTCACCCGGCCCTCCTGATCGGCCTCTTCGCCCCTAAGGAGGAATCCCCGCACGGAGAATCCGCAGAGCTGATCTACTGGCGAGAACTGCCAGATCGTCCCGCACTCTGTGTGCCGGCGATGTGACAGGCGCATGAAACGGTTTGCCGAACATGCGTAGGGTGCAGAGAACTCATCAGAAGGAGTGCGCCCGGATGGCGGTGCGGGCGGCGGACCGACGAGGACGAGCGAAGGAGGGAGCCGGAGCGATGGGCGACCACAAAGAACAACCGCTTCGCGTGGGCGCGGCCGTACGGCGGCGGCGCAGAGCGCTGGACCTCACGCTCGCCGTCGTGGCCGAGCGCAGCGGCCTGTCGGTCCCGTTCCTGAGCCAGGTCGAGAACGACCGCGCGCGCCCCAGCAGAAGCTCCCTGGAGAAGATGGCCGACGCCCTGCGCACCACCGCCGTCGAACTCCTCGCCGCCGCCGACCCCGCGTGCAGCGTCGACGTCGTCCGCGCGGAGGGGGACACGGGTCCGCAGCCCAGCACGCGTTCCCTGGTGCGCGGTCACCACCAGATGCACGCCTCGGAGTTCACCGGCGACCACGACGCGGGCCGCGAATTCCAGTACCGCAACGACCAGTTGATGTACATCGCCGACGGAGTGGTGGAGATCGAGGCGGAGGGCCGCGCCTACCGCCTGGGCCGCGGCGACACCTTGTACCTCACCGGCGGGGTGCGTCACCGCTGGCGTGCCACCGAGCCGGACACCCGGGTGGTCGTCGTCGCGGTGGCCGAGCACATCGAGGCCGTCCGGGATCGGCCGCACCGGTGAGAGTCGTCTCCCTCGTCCCGTCGCTCACCGAGGCGGTGGCCAGGACGCTGCCGGGCACCCTCGTCGCCGCCACCGACTGGTGCACCCATCCGGCGGACCTGGACGTCCCCCGCGTCGGCGGCACCAAGAACCCGGCGATCGGCAGGATCACCGCGTTGCGGCCCGACCTGGTCGTCGCCAACGAGGAGGAGAACCAGCCGGCGGACCTTGAGGCCCTGCGCTCCAGAGGCATCGCCGTCCTGGTCACCGAGGTGCGCAGCGTGCCGCAGGCCTTCACCGAACTGGACCGGATGCTGACCGCGTGCGGCGCGAAGAGCCGCCCCCGCTGGCTGGACGAGGCGGAGACGGCCTGGTCGGCGCTCCCGGCCCCGCAGGCCCGCACGACGGCGGTCGTCCCCGTCTGGCGCCGCCCCTGGATGGTCGTGGGCCGGGACACCTTCGCGGGCGACGTACTGTCCCGCCTCGGCGTGGACAACCTGTACGCGACCCACGCCGAGCGCTACCCCCGCATCCCGGTGACCGAACTCCGCGCGGCGTCCCCCGGCTTGGTGGTGCTCCCGGACGAGCCGTACCGCTTCACGGCGGACGACGGCCCGGAGGCCTTCCCGGATCTGCCCTGCGCCCTGGTCGGCGGACGCCACCTCACCTGGTACGGGCCGTCGCTGGCCGAGGCCCCCCGGGTGCTGGCCGAGGCCCTGCGAGCAGCTCACCGCTGACGAGTCCGCGCATCGTATACAGGGCGGCCGTGCCCCAGGCGGCGACCAGGACGACGTACAGGCCAATGGCAAGCCACTCGAAGGCGACGAGCCCGGTGTGCCGTGCCAGCGCCTCCGCACCGGTGACACACGTGCCGACCGGAAAGGTGAACGCCCACCAGGTCATGGCGAACCGCATCCCGTTCCGCCGGGCGCGCACCACAAGGGCGGCGGCGAACACGAACCAGAGCAGTGCGAAGCCCGTCACCGGCACGCCGTACAGGACGGCGAGCATCCCGAACCCGTCGCCGTACGACGCGGGCACGACCCCGGGGGCCACGTC
Organism: Streptomyces blattellae; assembly: GCF_009709555.1. Lineage (GTDB taxonomy): Bacteria > Actinomycetota > Actinomycetes > Streptomycetales > Streptomycetaceae > Streptomyces > Streptomyces blattellae. The sequence goes on from NZ_WJBG01000162.1 coordinate 47,295, forward strand.
CGCGAAGTGGCCGACGGCGGTGGTGGACTGCCCGAGCGGCCCCAGCACGAGGAAGAGCGTGGGCGTGAGCGGGAGCGGCAACGGCCCCCCGGTGATCAGCCGGCCGAAGACCAGCGGCAGCATGAGCAGCGTCCCGAGAAGACTCACCCCGAACATCGCCAAGCAGCCGAGCAGCAGCGTCTCCTGAGCCTGCCCCGGCGGCAGATGGGGCACCAGGAGCGGCCCGAGCGCGGCCGAGACCATGGGCGCGACGAGGGGCAGCAGCCACACGGGCGTGGCCTGAAGCGGCTCCACCCGATGCCGTACGGCCATCAGGTACGGGACGGCGACGGCCGCCGCGAGCCCGACGACCGTACCGGCGGTGAACAGCACGGCATCGAGGGCGACCGCCGCGTCCGTCCCGATCCAGTCCCGCCCGACGGTGAGGGCGCCGCCGCCGACGGCCAGCAGGGCCATGGCGAGGCAGCCGTAGAAGGGCGCGACGGCCGGGTCGCGGAGATGGGCGCGGGCCTGGTCGCGATGGTGCACCCAGTGCAGGGCCCGGGCGCAGAGGACTCCGGCGAGCAGGAGGAGGGAGCAGGCCCACACCGTGGTACAGAGGGTGCGCAGGCCGGGGAGGCCGGAGAGGGGCGCTGGCAGGGTGGCGCCCGCGGTGGCGACGATGGCGGTGCCCATGACGGTGGCGTACCAGTTCGGCCCGAGGTGCCGGACGACCGTGGCGCGCGGGGGTCGTGCGGTGGCACGCTGCGGGCTATGCCGGGGGAGTGGCTGGGCTGCGGTGACCATGTCTCCACGGTCTCGTCGAGCGAGGACGCCGACCAGGGAGCATGTTCCTATGAGGGCATAACCTGTCTTTATGAGCAGCAGCGCCATGGACGCCCGTGGAGAGCCCCATCGCACCCCGGCCTCCCTCGCCCACCGGGTGCCGGACCTGGGAGCGTTGGAACTGCTCCTGGCCGTGGCACGGCTCGGCAGCCTCGGCGGGGCGGCCCGCGAACTGGGCATCACCCAGCCCGCGGCGAGCAGCCGGATCCGCTCCATGGAACGCCAGTTGGGCGTCGCCCTGGTGGACCGCTCCCCACGCGGCTCCCGCCTCACCGACGCCGGCGCGCTGGTCACGGACTGGGCGCGCAGGATCGTCGAGGCGGCCGAGGCCTTCGACGCGGGCGCCCAGGCACTGCGTGACCGACGGGACTCGCGCCTCCGGGTCGCGGCCAGCATGACGATCGCCGAATACCTTCTGCCGGGCTGGCTCCTGGCCCTGCGCGCCGCCCGCCCCGACACCGCGGTGTCCCTCCACGCCGGCAACTCGGCGGCCGTCGCGGAACGTCTCCTCTCCGACGATGCCGACCTGGGTTTCGTAGAAGGCCTGGCGGTCCCGACCGGCCTCGACTCGGTGGTCATAGCCCATGACCACCTGATCGTCGTCACCGCCCCCGACCACCCCTGGGCCCGCCGCCGACGCCCCTTGGCCGCAGACGAACTCGCCGCAACCCCCCTCATCCTCCGCGAGAAGGGCTCAGGCACCCGTCAGGTCCTCGACGCAGCCCTCGGCGGCCTCGCCAGACCCCTCATCGAACTCTCCTCCACCACAGCGGTAAAGGCCGCAGCGGTGAGCGGCGCCGGGCCGGCCGTCCTCAGCGAACTCGCAGTCGGCGAGGAACTGTCCCTCCGGCGACTGGTCAGCGTCCCCCTGAGCGAGGTCTCCCTGGCGAGAGACCTCCGAGCAGTCTGGCCGACCGGCCACCGCCCCACGGGCCCGGCGAGGGAGTTGCTGTCGCTGACGCGGGGGTAGACAGAATCAGCCTCTCCGGCGTTCGAGGGGCGGGGGGCCGGGGTGGGCCCCGAATCGGGGTGGAGGGGCGGAGACCTGCGAGGGGTGCAGGGGGCGCAGTCCCCGCCGGGGTCTGGGGCGGGCGGTTCACCTTCTTAGGGGTGGGCAGCCCCCTGACCCGCGAAAAGTCGGCGTTTCGGTCCCGATCCGGGCTCTGGCAGGGTTACGGAGCCGCGACCGGGTGATCAGCGGCCAAGGGGACGAGTCCTTACGGGCGGCGGGTGGCCGCCGGTGCGCCGCCGTGCTCCCGTGCCGGTGTCGGCGCAGCAACACGTTCGCGTCGGTCTCCGCGCTCCGGTCGAAGCGGGCGTGCCCCGCGCGCGTCCGCGCGCAGTGTGGTCTCCCTCGCCTGGGACATGCCACTCCTCCGTGCTGTGCCTGATCGCCGTCCATCGCGCAGTCGCGATGGACGGTTCAGCGGGTTCGAGGCCGCTGCCGGGGAACTGCCGGACGCGGTCCCCGGCAGCGGACCCGTTCCACGTCGTGCGCCTGGCCGACGGCGTGCCGGGTCGGTCACGGATTCCCGGGTCAGCCTCGGCGGAGCGGGTTCTGTGTCGTCGGCCGATCCGCGGCAGGGGAGAGCAGGTCGTCGTAGTCGGGCAGCGCCCAGGCGCCCACGCCCCCGTCCCGGCTGGCCAGCGTCGAGAGCCTCGCCCTCAGCTTGGAGATGTTTTGCATGACGGGTCGTGCGGTCCGGCCGACGGTGTGGAACAGACGGATTCCCAGACGGGAGCTGGGGAGCAGGATTCGCATGGAGCGGAAGCTGGCGGGCTCCTTGGACTTGATGAACGGGCGCATCGCGGTCTCGTAGCTGCCGAAGGCGGTCGACGGCTTCTCGGCGTTGCGCTCCAGCTCGTTGGCCATGATGTAGGAGCCGATGAGGCTCGACGTGACTCCCCAGCCCGCCGGGGGCAGGCCGTGCGCGGCGTCCCCCACGAGGACGACGCGGCCCTGGTGCCAGCGCTCCGCGACGATCTGGACGACCTCCTGGGAGTAGAAGTTGTCGCTGGACTCAAGGGCGTGGAGGAAGCGATCGGTCTGCCAGCCGGCGCCTCGCAGCTTGTCCGCATAGAACCGCTTCTGCTCGTCGACGGGCTTCCTGTGGATCGCTCGGGCCTCGGGGGAATTGTCCCTGAGGAAGAAGTAGATCTGGGTCTCGGTCTCGCTGTGGCTGCGACGGATGACGAGTCGGCCGCCGGGGGCGTTGTACATCGTGGCGATATCGCTGTCGGACTCGTCGCGGGGGACGATCCAGTAGGCCACGTTCACGCCCGATCGCCGGTACGGGTCCGGGGCGCCGGGAGGCAGGATGGCCCTGCGGATGCGCGACCCCTGGCCGTCCGCGCCGACCAGCAGGTCGAACGTTTCGGAGGAGCCGTCGGCGAAGTGGACCTTGACGTGCTCGTCGTCCTGCTCGAAGCGCTCGATCATCGTGTCGAACCTGAACTCCGCCCTGTCCTTCGCGGCGTCGTAGAGGATGCGCAGGAAGTCCGCGCGCATGATCTCGTACTCGGAGGTGATGGACGCGGTCCCGCGGCCGGACGTGTTCGGCATCATGCGCGCCTTCACCCGGCCTTCGCTGTCGATCATCTCGAAGCCGGCCTCGTGCACCTGTCGGGCTTCGACCGCATCGAGCAGTCCCATGCGCTTGACGACGTCGACGCCCTGCGCCCGGAGGTCGATCTGCGCGCCGGAGGCCCTGAGGG
>NZ_WJBG01000163.1 GCF_009709555.1 Streptomyces blattellae
ACACCGTTGTATAGGCGATGTCGGCTCCAAGCTCCTGCTGAAGCCGCGTCAGGATCCGCTTGACGGTGTGCCGCTGCTTCGGCGGCGCGTCCAGATCTTCCAGCAGCCACTGGTCGATCGTCTTCTTGAACGGCTCCAGCCGCGGTGAATGCCGCCGCGGCGTCCGCCGCGGAGCAGGCACGGTCGACGACAGAGCCTCCCGCACCAGCCGACGGTGCACCCGGTACTTACGCGCCAGCGCACGTACCGACAGGCCCTCCCGCCACGAGTCACGCCGTATCAGCAGGAACAGTTCTTCCTTCGTGGACGCCACCCGGCATCGCCCCCTCACGGCGGCCCACACCGAGCGTGTCAGTTCGGGCCACCAGGGTGGGGCCAACTCAAGCCGAAACAACCCCCGAACGCTCCCGTGCGCCCCGACAGTGGGGCCAGTTCGGACCGAAAAAGTGGGGCCACTTCAAAGCGTTAATGCCACCGCCCGATGACGCGGTAGGGGCCTATGCGGCGGGGATCGCCCGGGTGCACCGGCTGGATACGGCTGGACACAAAGGCTCCTCAAAACATGATCAGCGGCGCCTATCGGCCGGCGGGTGCTGCATGTTATCGAGCGAGCCCGCCCCCTCCGTCTCGCATGCCCAAAGCCCGGCAGGCACCCTGGCCGTGTCCACGTCGCGCAGGACGGCACCGTTTCGTTGGTGCGGATCTAACGCCGCCCGTGGGCAGGTCGAGATCTGACTCACCACCCCTTGATACGACGCCGCCCGTACCCACGCCCGTCGCCTGCTGACCCATGCTGCACAGCTGCCGCACGGCCATTGACCCGGTTCTCCCCTGTGGGAACTGCGTCACGCCTTGATCACCGCAGCGACCTCGGCGCACCGGCTCTATTACGTCGAGGCGGGTGGGAGGAGGCGGTCCAGAACGGCGTCGTGTTCTTGGAACACCACCCGCCCCACGTCGTGCAGTTCGCGGGCGAGTTGCGGGTCGATGCCTTCGGCGGGGAGCGGTCCCAGCAGCACTGCGGACGGGTGGGTTCCGGCGTCGTGGAGTGTGGCCAGGTCCATGGCGATGAGTCTGGCGCCGTACAGGCGGGCGACGGTGTGCGCGATGCCGAGCCCTGGCCCGTCCAGGTCGCCTGCGTACTGCAGCGCCACGCCCTGGTCGACGGCGAGTTGCAGCAGGGCGTGGTCGACGGCGCGCAACTGCCCGCTGGTGCACGCCAGTGGCGCGGTGTGGCCGCGGGCGAGGGCGGCTTCGAGGACGGAGGGGTTCTCCACCACGGTGAGCACCTGGGTCGGGTCCAGACGCGGGGGAGTGCGGGTCAGGTCGAACAGGTGCAGCGCGACTGGGGCGGCGGCGTCGCGCAGGCGCCGGTCGACCGGTCCGTCGCCTGTGGCCTGGACGTGGTGGAGCAGCACGGTGGCGGTGAGCCGGTCAGGTACCACTCCGGTCTGCTCGAGCAGGGCGCGGATTCGGTCCGGCCGTGTCGGCTCCACCTGTCCGGTCAGTTCGGCGACCAGTGTGACGAGCCGGCTGCCGGCGAGGGTGTCGAGGTCGAAGAAATGGGGGTCGCCGGCGGTGTCGTGGGCGAGCTTGGGCAGTGAGACCGGCGGTTCGGCCGGCAGCCGTGTCACCACGGCGGCGAGGGCGTCGACCAGCTTGCGCACCCCTGTGCCTTCGTCGACGCCGATCCCGGCGGCGCGCATCCGCGCGACCAGCCCCGGACACGCCGGCAGCTGTGCGGCCGCGTACTGCCACACATCCTGGCGCAGCGCCGTGTCGCTCGTGCGCTGCCGCGCGCGGTTGACCACCGGCCGTCCCACAGCCTGCTCCACCAGTGCCACCAAGTCCTGCGGTTCCAGCCGCAGTACCTCGCGTAGCGTTCGCACCGGTACTCGCGCCCCGCGGGCGTCCACGACCACCGCGGAGGTGCCGCGCCGCAGCCGCCCTGCGTCGTCCAGCCACGCCCGCAACGCCGCTACCCCTGCCGGCGGCAGACCGGTCACCCGCACACTCGCCATTGCTGCCGGATCCGTCCCTGCGCACAGCCGGTCGTGCACGGCGGCCCACAGCGGGGCGAGTGCCTCATCGGCCGCGACCCATTCCCATGTCGTGCCCATCAGCCGGCGATCCCATCGTCGAAGCCCGGGCCGAGGTCCAGCGTCAGCGGCTGCGCTTCCCCGTGGCCCTGCCACAGCCACGGCACAGTCACGCGGTGCTTCCCGCTGGTGATGACCTGGTGGATGACGACCTGCCCGGCCTCCTTCTTGATCACTGGGGTCATCGACGGTGCGGTCGCCAGCACGTCGAACTCCCACCGGCGCAGCAGTCCCAGCATCTGCCGAAGGTTCGCGTCGTCGAACGCCGCGTCCAGCTCGTCGATCGACAGCAGCCGCGGCCCGCGGTACTCCCCGCTGTACATCGACCACGCGGCCGCCAGGAGGGGCAGCATCGTGGCCAGGCGCCGTTCCCCGGTCGACAACGTCTCCAGCGGGTTCATGCCGCGCGGCTTGACCTCCTTGAAGCGGTCACCGTCTCCGTCGCTGAACGAGGAGTGTGTCACCGAGATCGTCCACTCGTGCCAGGCCCGGTAGTCGAAGGTGTGCGCGACCCGGTCCGCCCACGTGTCCCCGACGGACTCGTCCATCCGCTGCCGCAGCACGTCATACATCCGCTCGAACATCTCGTCCGAGGGGGGACTTTTCACCAGTTCCACCATGGCCTTCGCGTCCGTGTCCTTGCGCACCGCCCACTCGACCTTCACGCCCACCCGGGCCACCCCGGTGCGCACGTCCGCCAGGGTCTGGCCGATCTGCCGCACCAGTCGCTGCGCGAGATCCTGGCGGACCTGGACGTCGCTCTGCAGCTGGGCGAACATGCTGGTCTTGATGGCCTTCTTGATGTCGGCGCGCAGGTCCCGCTCCAGCTGGGAGACTGCCCCGCGCAGCGCCTCCACCGCTGCGCGCAGGTCCTGGCCGCGGGCGGCGGCCGGGTCGGCGACCTCGGCACGCTGCCAACCGGTGCCCGATACGTTGGTGAGGATGACCTGGCGGTTGAACCGGGCCAGTGCGCTGTTGGCGGTGCGGGCGGCGCCCTCGAGGGTCTTCAGTGCAGCGTCCCGGGCCCGGGACGCCGCGGCGAGCCGATCCGTCCCCACCCCTGTGCCTGGCCCGGTGGGGCGGTCGGCCAGCAGGTGCCTGGCCCAGGCCAGTCCCGCGGTCAGGTTCGCGGGCCGGCCTTCCGGCCCGGTGGAGATGTCCTCGCCGACCAGTGCCAGGCCTTCGTCGACGAGTCGGCCCAACCGGGTGAGGCAGGCATCGCGGTGCTCCTCGGCTGCCTGGCGCAGCGGCGCGACCTCATCCAGCCGCGCCCGGGCCGACGCCGCGTCAGCAGCAGCCTCTTCCTTGGCGCGTTGCAGCTCCTCCACGCGTGCCCGGGCACGGTCGAGCGCACCGGTGACCTCCTGCAGCGAGGCGCGCAGCTCCTCGTACTCGGCGCCGTGCAGGCGCCGCATCTCCTCGACGGCCGCCTTCTCGCGCCCCGCATCCACGGCGGTCTGCTCTGCCTCCCGGGCGGCGTCGGCTGCCAGGGTCCGCCAGCGCCCGGCGGTTGCCGCGTCCTGGCGTGCCCGTCCCGCGAGGTCGATCACCCGCCCTGCGGCACCCCGCCAGGCCTCGACCTGCCGGAACATCAAGGTGGTGTCCTCACGGTGGGCGCCGGCCGCCTTCGGATCCGTGGGCAGCATGGTGCCGCCGCCCGCGTCGGCTGCCCGGTTCAACGCCCGCAGCGCTTGGCGCACGGCCTCGCCGGCCCGGCGGTGCCGCTCGCGCGCGTCGGCCGTGCGCCTGATGGAGTGCTGCAGTTGCTCGCTCGCGTCGTCCTCCTGCTGCTGGGCCGAGAAGACCTGATCCAGCGGCGGGAAACCGGCCTGCTCGGTATCGGCCTGCGCCTGGGCATCCTTCGCCTGCTCCCACCCGGTGTGACTGGCGGCCGCGGTCTGGGCCGTCTCCCGCGCGGTGCCTTCAGCCGTCCGGGCGGTGGTCAGTGCCGTGGCCGCCACCTGTTCGGTGTGCCGTGCATCCTGGACCAGCAGCTCCAGCGCGGCACGGCGCCGTGCGGCAGCCGCGTCCAGGGCGTGCAGTGCCTGCGCCAGCCCGTGTTCGGCCAGGCGGATGTCCTGAGCGGATTGGTTGCGGGTCTCCTGCAGCGCCTGGAGAAGGCCCTGCCACCTCTCGCGGGCCTGCTCCCACCCGGCGGGGGAGGGGAAGTGGTCCCGTTCCGTCGCGGCGGCGTTCACCCGGGCGCGGGCACGCGCGGCTTCCTCGCGTGCCCGGTGCAATGCGCCCTGAGCCTGGTCGAGTTGTTGCTCCAGGCCGGCAACGTGCTGGAGCCGGGCGCGTTCGCGGGCACTTCGCCCGATGAACCGCGCCTGGTAGCCGTCCGGCGCGACCGCGGTCGCCACCGCGATGGTGACTTGATCGCCCGCCGACGGGTCCAGGGGAATCGATCGCAGCAGCTGGTGGACCCGCTCGGGGGCGATCCGGCCCTGTGCGTCGGGCCGTAGCACGTCCGCCAGACTCGCCCCCGACGCCACCGCAGCTCCCGGGCGTAGGGTCACATCCCCTGTCACCGCCTGCCCGTCGGCGCGGACCAGTGCGTCCAGCAGGCCACTGACCAGCAGAGCACCCTCGAGGCGATCTCTGGCCTCGTCCGTCAGGTGTTCGGCGAAGTCCACCAGCGCCCACAACGGGGTGCCGTCCACGGGCTGACGGCTGCGCCACGGCGGTGCGGGTGGCACCGGCGCCGCTTGCTGGGCCTGCTCCAGTTGCTGCTCCAGGTCACGGACCGTCTCCTGCGCGAGTCCCGCTGCTTGGTCGGCGGCGTCCACCGCACGCTGTAGCTGCCCGGCGGCCGTTGCGTGCGCCCGCTCCAGGGACACCTGGATCTGCGCGACTGTCTGCGCGGCGTCGACCGTGGCCCCGTCCCCGGCCGGCTCCGGCACCATGCCGACGTCGATCAGGACCGCGTCACGCCGCCACACGCCGACCAGGCCCTGCCACTGTTCCCATGCTGCCACGGCCGCCGATCCGGCCCCGTCCGCTGCCTCCTGAGCCTGCGCGACGGCGGCCTCCGCCTGTGCAACCTGCCGCCGGTGCGTCTCCTGGTGCTGCTCCCGGGCCTCCTGCTCGGCCGCGTCCTGCTCCCGGGCCTCCGCCTGCGCCCCGGACAACGCCTGCGCGGCCTGCTCGGCCGCGCCGCGTTCCTCCTCCCACAGCGTGCGTGCCTGCCCCCATGCCTCGGCCGCCTGCTCGGCCACCGCGCGGTCCGCGGCCGCCTGCCGGTGGTGCCCTGCCGCGTCGATCCTCGCCCGCGCCTCGCCCGCGACCTGAGCGAGCCCTGCTGTCAGCTTCCCGACGGGCAACCGCTCCCCGTCGCCGCGACCGTCCCGTACGAGCAGTTCGAGGGCGGGACCGCGCAACTCCACTGCCGCGTCCGCCCACTGCCGCATCTCCTCCAGCAGCGTGTCCTCGGCACGCGCCCGCGTCCTGCCCGCCTGGTCGGCCGTGGCCCGGTCCGTTTCCTCGATCCCTTCGGCCTCGCGCAGATCGGCCGCCGCCGCGACTTCCAGCCCCTGCGCCGTTGCATGGTCGCCGAGCGCGGCTTCCACCTTCCGCAACTGGGAGAGCCGGGTGTCCACCCACGCCAGCGGCGCCGCGCACGCCTCATCGACCACGCTTGCGGCCACTGCCGTGGCCTCGGCCGCCACCAGCCGCTCGTCGAGGGCGAGCAGTCCCTCCAGGGCCGCATCCGCGCCCAGCCGGCCCCCCACCACCCGCAGTGGCCCGGACACCGCCGACACGGCGCCCTGCGCCGACCGGACGCCATCCGCCGACTCCCGGGCGGCGCCCTCAGCCCGGGAAGCCTCGCCACCGACCTCGTCCGACCGTTTGGCCGCCGTGCGGGCGGCAGCGGCCAGCTCGACCGCCCGCTGCTCACGCTGCGGAAGGACCGCGCCCGCGTGCCCACGCAGCTCCTCCTCCGCAGCGTTCTTGCGCCCCTCCAACTCCCCGATCTCGGCCCGTGTCCCGGCCAGCAGCTCTACGGCCTCGGCTTCCCGCGCCCCGGCCTGCTGCGCCTCCTCGCTCGCCTGGCGCTCACGCCTGGTCTGAGCGTCGAACCCGGTGTTTGCCGCGATCAGCGAGGCGGCCTCGACCACCGCCACTGCCTCCACATACCGGCGATACGTCCGCTCCGCGCCCTGCAGCAGCTTCTCTTCCGCCCGGGCACGCTCCAACTGGTCCTCGAGCTCGGAGATCCGCTCCATCGCCTGAGCGATCACCGTCAGCCGCTCGCTGTCCAGTGCAGGCAGTGCGCTGGACAGCAGCCGGCCCATCTCGGCCGCGGAGATCGCCTCCGCAGTGCGCACACTGCGCAGGCTGCGCAGCACCCCCACCAGCGCGTCGAACTGCACCTCGTCCAGCGGAGCGAACAACTCCTCGCGCACCGCCCGCCGGTAGTCGTGCTCGTCCCCGACTACCCGCAGATGCTCCGACAACCGCGCCCGGTTCGACGCTGCAGATGCAGCGCTGGAGGTGAAGGCCTGCCCCTGACAGGCAGCCAACTGCGCTGCGAGGTCACCGATCCGCACCGGCTCCCGGTCCACCTGCAGCCGCAGCTGCTCCCCGACCCGGCCCCGCGCCAGGAAGAACACCCGGTGCACCGCCTTGCCGACTGCCCTCAGCCACAACCCGGTCGTCACATACTCCACAGCCCCGCCATCGGTGCGCCGCCCGTACTCCAGCCACCACACCCCCGTGCGGTCCTGCTGCTCGTCCCGGTCGGTGTGCCGGCTCAGCAGCGTCCCCGCCGCCTTCCCCGACACCGACAAGGCAGTCTGCGACACGTCCGCGTCCAGCAGCACCGTGACCAGCATCGACGCAGACAAGGACTTCCCCGACCCGTTCGGCCCCGCGAGTGTCAGCCACCCGTTGCCGAAGAGCAGCTCCTCCTCCGCCCAGGCCCAGGAGTTCACCACCCCGGCCCGCGTGGGCTGCCAGCGGCCCTGTGCGACCGGCACCCCCAGCCCGACGCCTTCGGCCCCGACGGGCCCGTTTCCGGCGATCCTCACACATCCCCCTCAGCCGGTTCCACACCGGACGCCTCGCCGGGCTCCGGCCCCGCCGCGCTGCGGGCGGCGTGCGCCACCCGCACCCGCCACAGGTGCACCCCAGGCGTCGCCTGCCACTGCTCCGCCTCACCCACCACCGGCACCAGCAGCCGCGCCGCTGCCAGCTCACCGATCGCTGCCCGTGCCAACGCGGGAAGCTGCGCCTTGTGACCGGCCGCCCAGTTCGGCATCACCGCCCGCACCCCCTCCAGCAGCTCCACCACGTCGCCCACCTGCACCACCGAACCGGCCCGGTCCCGCTCGGACAGATGAGCCAGCAGCGCCAGCGCGGCCTGCCGCTCCATCCGCCGCCCGTTGGGGAAGTCCATCGCGGTCCCGAGCCCACTGGGATCGGTGACCTCCCACCAGTCCCGGCGCACTGTCACCCCCAACCCCAAGCCGGCCAGCAGCGCCAGCCCCCGCTCCCGGCCGGCCAGCGTGTGCAGGTACGCCGTCCCCGGCGTCTGCTCGTCGAAGGGATCCACGCCCGGGTCGTCCACCAGCCGCCGCAGCGCCTGCAGCCGCCGCTCCTCCACCGTCGCTGCCTGGTCCGGCTCCGGTGCCACCGGGTCGAGCAACGAAGCGGTCGACAGTGCCGCCGCGTGCTCCTGCGGGGGCACTGCGTCCAGGCCGAGCAGCGCGGGGGACAGCGACGAGAACCGCGCCGCCAGCCGGTCCCTCGAAGCCGTCACCACAAGGTCAGCGTCCTCGTCCACCACGACCCGCTCCAGGTCGGAGTCCGCCTCCACCGAACCCTCGGCCTCCAGCACCTGCAACGCGTCCACCAGATTCTGCCGGTGCCAGCGGGCCTCCTGCTTCGACGTCCCCTCCCCGGCCACCCACTGCACCCGCGGCAGCCCACCCGCGGCAGCCTCCTCCGCGCACACCTGCGCGAGCGCCTGCATCAACTCCCGCACGCTCAACCGCGGCCGTCGCCACAACTGCTCACACACCAGACACACCAGCACCAGCGCCTCCTGCGACAGCAGCACCGGACGGCCTCCGCCGCGGGCCACCGAAGGTCCCCGGTCACCAGGGACATCCACACGCCGCTTGTGCAGCCGGACCAGCTGCGCCACCTCCAGCACCTCGAACGTCCAGCCCAGTTCCGACCGGAACAGCCCCGCCAACGCGGCCTGCCCCTTCACCGCTGCCCGGTACAGCTCCGGCTCAGCCTCGGCCCGGAGCCGTCCCCGATCCACCAGCGCCCGGGCCGCATCCCGCAGATCGGCCTCCAGTACCTCGCCACTCATGCCGCCCCCCGCGCGACCGCTTCGTCGGCCCGCTCGCTCGCATCGACACGGATACGCAGATCCGGGCCGGTCAGCACCCCTTCGGCCAACTCCACCCGGACCTGCCGGTCCGCCACCCCCGGCCGTACCCGCACCACGACGTTGGCCCCTTCGGCCACCGCGGACCCGAACCCCAGCACCGGGTCGAACTCCTGCAGCGCCGCCTCGACCGCCCGCAGCAAGATCACCGAGGCATCTGCCGCCAACCCTGCGAAATGCTCCAACCCCACCTCTCCAGGCGTCACCAGCACTCGGGCAAACCGGCGGCGCAGCTGCGCCTCCTCGTGTGCCAGCGCCAGCGCGCTCTCCCGGTCCACGGTGGTGTCCGCCAGCTTCCGGGGCCTGCCACCAGGTCTTCCCACCCGCTCATGCTCACGCAGCGTCACTTCTACGCGGTGCACGGTGAGTCCGGCCGCCGCCACCGTCGCATGTGCCACGTCTTCCTCGGCGGGCCCGATCTGGGCGTGCCACGCTGGCCAGTCCCCGAACGCCGCGCCGTACACGCGCCGCGCCTGCTCCTCGTCGCCCTGCCGGTGCAGGCTACGTGCCACGGAGCGGAAGTCGGCTCCCAGATCCGCACCCCGTCTCCTGGCCGCGTACCGCCGGTCGATCGCGATCAGGAGCGTGTGCACAGCACCGGTGGCCGAAGCGATCAGCCGGTAGACCGTCCCGTCAGGCGTGAACCACGCCTCCAAGTCGGCCAAGCGACGCGTCCGCTCGTCCACCCAGCGTTGCTGCTCGGCCGGATCCACCAGACCCGCGTGCACGGCTGCGGTCTCCACGACCGGACCGTGGCCCACCTCCCGCAGCGCTGTCAGCGCGTCTCCCACCCGCCGCAGCGCCCGCCCGTACTCCCGCGGGAACTGCCGCAGTGCCTCAAGCACCCGGTCCCGGTTCCTGCCGAACACGTCGTCGTCGGTGACATCGGACTGGACCATCTGCGCCAGCGCACCGTAGAAGTCGGCCGTCACCCGTTGGAGCTCATCGATCCGCGTCCGCACATCATCGAGATCACCCGTCAGCAGCCCAGGATCGCTCTGGAAATGCTCCAGCATCCGGCGGACCGTCTGCTCCACACCGTCCAGCAATCGGCTCGGCAGCTGCAGTGCACGACGGGAGTCCAGCACCGCTGCCCGTACGGCGGCCACCAGCGCCCGGCCCCGCAGCGTCAGCGCCCAGGCCTCCTGCCGCGAGATCACCCCGCGGTAGTTGCGCACCGGCGCCGCATAGTCCCTGAACGGCTTGGCAAGCTCCCACTTGGCCAGTTGCTCAAGCGACGACAGCAACTGCTCCTCGGACAGCCCATCGTGGTAGCCCACGATGTGCAGCTGCTCGAGGATCTGAGCCGGTGTCCACATCGGGCCGCGGGTGGACAATTCCTCCAACGCGGCCAGCAGGGCCGTATAGCGTTCCCGCACCAGGTCCTCGGGCAAGGCGAACACGGTCCAGTCGCTGGACAGAACGCTCCGCCACCACTGTCGCGATTGATCCATACCGCCCCCTCGTACGCTCCCCGCGTGCACAGAGTTTCCTAGTCTGAAGGCCACCACTGACAGATCCCCCACGAACCCGGAATAACGGCCGTTTTACACCAGACGCAAAGTGCCACCCACCAGCACTTTCCCGTCCCGGCCGTCCACCAAGGCAGACGGGAAGGCTGCGCGCCCGGGCATTCCGGATATGGGGTGCTGTACGGGCATCATGCGGCGACGCGGTGTTGAGCGAGTTTGGCCAGCATGACCTGGTTGGCCTCCCACCCGTCGGGGAACTTGGCGCGCACGGACAGATGCACCGGGTCCATCGAGGGGTGGCTGTCGAGGAGGTCGGTGATGCCTTCGCGGGCGACGACGATGCATGCCTGCCGGTGGCGGGAGGTGAGGACGCACAGCCGCCCGGCCTCCAGGTGGAAGGCGGTGGCGTCCCGGCGGCCGGACAGCGGGTGTACGACGACGACGACTTCGAACTCGCGGCCCTGCAACCGGTTTGCGGTGTCCACCGCCACGCCCCGCGCGCGGGGGTTCCCGGTCCGGGCGAGTGCGGCCCGGACCAGGTCGGCCTGGTCGCGGTGGGCGACGCCGATGGCGATGTCACCGGCGTTCAGGGGCCGTCCGTCCGGGTGGCGCTCGCAGGTGGCAACCGCTCCGCGGATCAGCAGCCGGGCGGCGAGATCGGCGGCGGTCCGGAGGGTCTCGGTGTCGGTGCGCGGTACGTGCCGGCGGGGCAGTTCGTGCAGGGCCCAGCCGGTGGTGAACGCCTTGGTGAGGGTCTCGTCCAGGTCGGTGCGGGCGAACCCGGTGGTGCTGAACTCCAGGGCGCGGGTGGCCTCTTCGGTTCCGGCGGTGAAATGGTTGAAGGGGTAGAACGCCTGGGCGATGGTCGGTGCGGCCGAGGCGGGCAGGCGCCAGGACACCGGAAGCCGGTGCACGGGGATGCCGGGGTTGTGTTCCAGCATCACGCTGACGCCGTTCTGCGTCGGGTCGTGCGGCAGCCCGATCCAGCGTTCGGTGCCGACGATCGTGAAGGGGTCCAGCTGGCCGGGGTCGCCGACGAACAGACCGCGGTCGAAGTGTTCGACGATCTGCAGCAGCATGTCCGAGCGCATCTGGTAGGCCTCGTCCAGAATGGCCCAGCCGAACGTGGTGGCGTCGCGGACGGTGGCCCACTTGGCGGCGGTACCGACGACGATCCGGCAGCCGGCCAGATCAGCCAGGGTGTGCCCGATCGTGGTGTTCGTCAGCTCGCTCAGGGACTGCGGCGGGCTGTAGGTGCTTGCGCTCAGACGGCCGAGGGGAAGGTCGGGATGCTTCTCGGCGAGCCGCTCGATCAGGTCGTCGACCTGGTTGTTGGTCTGGGCGACGATGATCGGGCGTTCGCCGCCCGCCGTGAGTTCCTGGGCGGCGTCGATCACCAGGGTGCTCTTGCCGGCGCCCGGCGGGGAGTCGACGACGACGGCCCTGTGCCGGGAGTCGGCCAGGTCGGCCAGGATCGCCGCGGTGGCGGCGCCCGCAGCCGCGGACGCGTCGAACGCGGTGGTGTCGTCAGTCGTCATTGCCCCACTCCTCTGCGGCGGCGTCCTCGGGTACGGCGGATTCGATGCCCGGCCCGTCCGGGCCGGCACTGTGCGTCCACGGGGTGTGATCGGACACCGGGAATCGTGGCTCCGGGCGCCACCCCGGGTCGGGCAGGTAGTCGATGCTCTGGCCGAGCTCCGGCACCGTGCCCGGCTTCGGGACGACAGAGCGCCCCATCCCGCCGGTGACCTCCACCATGACCAGCGTGGCGTCCCCGTCGGGGAGGACGGAGACGATCACGGCCTTGTGACTGGTCGGCATGGTTGGGCTGATCAGCGTGGTGTCGGCGGCCAGCCGCACGGGATCCTCGGTGCGGACGGTGACCCGCGGCCGTGGCACCCGCCTGTTCTTGACCGTGGTGACCGTCCGGCCGGATTCGGTCTCCACGACCGTCCCGGCGAACGCCTCCCCGGCGCTACGCCGGTCGGCCCGCACGAACCGGTCGTCGAACGCCGTCTCGGACTCGAAGTCGGCCAGCGCGCGTTCCAGCCGGTTTAGCCTCCGGGCCGCGCCGATCGCGGTGTCCCGCTTGCGCTGCGGAAGGCCCCCGGCGTCCCGGTCGTCGGAGTAGCGGGTGAAGGCCGCGCAATCGCGTTCGAAGCGCCTGGCGGTCTGCGGAGCCTCGGGCACGGACCGCAGCAGCGATATGGCCTCCCACACCATGCGCCAGGTGGGCTGGATCTGCCCCGCGATCAGCTCCCGCAGGTCGGACTCGGCGGTGGCCAGCGCACGCGGGTCACCGAGGGCGCGGGCTGTGTCGAACCGTCTGATCGCCGGCGCCAGGTCGCGGTTGTCGAACTCGGGGGAGGTCGTCGGGCCCGCTGGCGGGCACACGTCCGGGTTCTCCGCCTCGGCCATGGCCTGCTCGACGCTCAGGCCCGCCGGGGGAGCGATCCAGGCCATCAGGGAGGCGAGGTTCTGGTCCTCCAGCGTGCTCTGGCCGGTCGCCCAGTGCTCGGCGAGCATTCCGGTGACGGGCAGCAGAAGGGAGGTGCCTGCCTGCTCGGCCCTGTCGACCAGGAACGTCAGCCACATGCCGAACTCGGGGACGACATCCGGCACCGCGTGAGGACCGGACGTCGAGCGGAAGCGGCACATGCGTCCCAGATCGGCCAGGGCCTTGACGCCGCCGGGGTTGGGCACCAGGACCTGCGGAGCGTCGGTGTACAGGGAACGCTCGTCTTCACCGCGGCGGTTGTGACGGAAGGAATCGATGTAGTCCACCACGATCCGGCCGAGGCCGGCGGCGAACGCGAACCGCTGGTCCCGGTTGCGGGGCTGCGGCACGACCAGCAGCGTACCGTTCCTCCTGGCGGAGCCGACCATCGCGGCCAGGGGTGCCCCGGCCTCGCCAGCCATGGCCAGCGGGACGATCACCAGCGGCCGGCCCGACAGACGCCGGTGCCGGAACTCGGTCAGCGGCACCGCCCGCATCGACTCCATCGCCTGCACATGCGCCAACGCCGACAGTATGCTCACGCCGCACCTCCGAGGCCTTCCAGTTCGGCGCGCAGCCGTGCTGCGTGCCGCAGGGCGTCGGCCATCTCGGACTGGGCCTCGCTGGGCTGCAGTTCGCCG
Source organism: Streptomyces blattellae (assembly GCF_009709555.1). GTDB lineage: Bacteria > Actinomycetota > Actinomycetes > Streptomycetales > Streptomycetaceae > Streptomyces > Streptomyces blattellae. Next base: position 13,110 of record NZ_WJBG01000163.1, read on the forward strand.
TGGGCCAGTCCCATCACCATGGTCGTGGTGTCGATACCACCGAACTGCTCGCGCACCACCGGCCCGAGGACATCCAGCGAGGCCTCCGCGCGGGCACGGCTGCGGCAGTAGAACGCCATCTCGCAGTGGTTCAGGCAGTCCGGACGGTAGGTTACGAGGACCCGATCCAGCGATGCGGCCAGTTCCCCGGCCGGGCGCCGGGGCCGTTGCTCCTCATCCAGGTCGAGATCGAAGGTGAGGCCCTCGGGCAGCAGGTCCACCAGGTCGCCGATGCGCGCGATGCGGGCCAGCTGGCGGCTCAGTGCGGCCACCTGCTTGCGGGCGTCGACGAACGCCGCGGTCGGCCGGTTGGTGAAGTCCTTCGGCGCGACCAGCACGACCGTGTCGGACACGGCCTGCCCGTCGATACTGGCCCGCGCGAGCAGGTCGCGCAGCGCGATGATGTACGCGCACGCCTGGGTGGTCGCCGCCCGCACCTGCGTGGGATCGGCCTGCCCGTCGAGGATCGGGAAGCTCTTGATCTCCACGATGTGAAAGCGCCCGTCGATACGGAAGGCCACCAGGTCCGGCTCCAGGAACGCCTCGTGCCCGCCGACCCGCAGGCGCAGCATCGGATGGTCGAACAAGGTGCCGTCACCGTCACCCCGGGCAGCCTGCAGCAGGACCTGTGCGGTGCGGTCGTGGCGCACCGCGGCGCGGCCGTCGCCGCCGACGTTGTTCAGGTCCTCGTACCCCACCTCCGGCAGCGTCAGCTGCAGGGTCTCGCGCAGGACCCGTACCAGCTCCGCGCAGCCGTTGTCCTTCACCATCGTCTCGAAGGCGTTTCCGCGCGCGAGGGCGAAGACGGACTGGCCGAAGGGCGAGGGGTGGCCGGCGTGCGCGGCGATCGCGGCCTTGTCGGAGCCGGAGGCGTCGAGCAGCGCCCGCAGCGTGCAGCGCGGGTTGTTCTGCAGGGCCGCCAGCGACCGGGCGTTGTAGTCCAGGCGCTTCGCGGATCCGCGAAGCGCGGCGAGGCGTTCGTCGACTGGTGCATTCACGGTCTCGTAGATCCTTGCGGGGGAGAAGGGACTGCTGAGCGTCAGGAGTCAGGCCCGGGCCGTCCGCAGGTACGTCACGCCCTGCGCGGGCGCGCCGAACAACTGCTGGTCGTCCTTGAGCGACTTGCGTGCCCGCCGTGCGGCCTCCGCCCGGGCGGCGCGGTCGGCGTCGGCGTGCACGTCCAGCTCGGCCCCGGCGGCGTCGATCACCTGCTGCGGGTCCATCGCGCTCTCGTGACCGGCCACGCTCCTCGGCAGGGCGTCGGGGATGTTCACTGCGAAGCGCCACAGCAGCCGCAGCGCCTCCGGACCGGGCCCGCCGGCTGTGGACTCGGCCGAGGTGCGCACGGCCTCGGCGATGCGGATCGCGCTGGTGAGGAAGTCCACGCGCGGCGACAGCGGGCCGATCACTCGCTGGTCCAGTGTCCAGGTGCTGATGGTGATGAGCGCCCGCACCGGCGTCAGCAGGTCGTGCGCCAGTGCCGGGCACAGGTAGTACGGCCGGGCGCCGGGGCTGGACCGGTAGGAGCGCTCCTCGTCCCGGCGCAGGCTGGAAAGCTTGGACGCGGACAGCTCGCCCGGGAAGAACGCCTCGTGCACGCCGACGATCAGTTTGGGGGCGGCCGGGGTCCCGAGCAGCATCAGGGCACGGTGGACGTGCTCGCGCGCCGGGAGCTGTGACCCCCGCGCGGCCGGAGCCGCTGCCGGTACGGGGTGAGGCGGGGCGGTGGCCGGTTCGTCGGCGTCGACGAGGGCGTCCCAGGCCCGCTCGGCGCGGCGCAGTTGCATCCGCAGCTCGCCGGCGCGCTCGGTGTCACCGGCGGCGGAAGCGTCGCGGATCGCGCGGCGCAGGGTGCTGATGCTCTTCTCCAAGGCGTCCAGCGGATCACTCATGCCCCAGAGGCTACCAGAGTTCCAGAGCTTTCCAGACTTCTTCCCGAGATCCGGTGTACAGTCGGCGCCACCGAACCTCCGGCCGCAGCGGCGCAGCCCGCGCCGCTCCGCAGACCGTTCCCCTGGAGGCACCCCGTGACGGGACGTGTGTTCCACACCTCCGACTGGCACCTTGGCCGCCAGATCGGCCGCTACCGGCGTGACACCGAAGTCGACGCCGTCCTGGACGAGATCATCGACATCGCCGCCGACTTCGCCCCCGACCTGATCGTGCACAGCGGCGACCTGTTCGACAGCTCCCGGCCGAGCCTGGACGACCTGCGCCGTGCGGCGCAGGCACTGCGCCGCCTCGGCGAGATCGCGCCCGTGGTCGTCGTCGCCGGCAACCACGACACCACCTACGTCCTGGCGTTCCTGAAGTTCATGCTGAGCGACATGGGAACCCGCGAAGGGGACGAGGTCCGGGTCCGCTTCGCCACCGACGCCCGCCCCGACGGGCTGCTCGTGGCCGAATACCCCACCAAAGGCGAGGAGTTGACACTGCGCATCGGCGCGCTGCCGTACCTGCACCCCAACCGGTTCACCTACGACTTCGCCGACCCCGGCATGACAACCGCGGCCTACACCGAGCGGATACGCATCGTCCAGGTGTGGCGTAGCTGGTGAGCCTGCTTATTGATCTTGGTTGTGGTCTGCTGTTGCTCAGTTGTAGTGAGCGGTATGCCTGTTCGGCGGGGGAGGCTTACGTGGGGCCATGGCGCCGACGACGGGTGGCACGTGGGCTGAGCTGGACGTTTATGGCTGCGCAGTGAGTTGAGTGTGGTGGTGGTTTTTGCGCAGGGTAGTTGGCGCGTCTATAGGTACGGGAGTTGTCAGCCTGTTCTGTCAGGGCCGGGCAGCGAGGGGCGTGTGTTGGTTCAGCGGGTGTGCAGGCGTTGCCAGAGCAGGTCGTGGTCGGCGGGTGCGAGGCGGGGCAGTCGGAGGTGGCCCGCGAGGTGGTGGAGGAAGGCGGTCTGCTGTGTGCGTGTCAGGGGGTGCGGGCGCAGGCGGTCGAGGGCCGCGGCGAGGGTGAGGGTCTCGGGATAGGTGATCAGGTCCCGGCAAGTCAGGGCGGGGGAGGCCGGGCCCGTGGGGATGTGGGGGTTGGCGGCGATGAGCCGGTGCAGGCGCATCCGCCAGCGCTGGTGCAGGTGTTGATGGTGGTCGTACCAGCGTGTGGTGATCGTCGATGCCCAGCTCAGGGAGACCGGTGTCGCCGGGCGGCGCGCGCGAAGGTGGGCTTGGGTGAGTTCGGGGACAGCCCGGATGTCGAGGGGCGCGGGATGCCTGGGGTCGCTCGATGCCTGCTGGTGGCGGGTGCAGATCATGATCCGGGGCAGGCCCGGCGACGGGTGGATCCACGCGGAGGCTGACGTGTGCGGGCTGCGGCGGATGGTGCAGGCGGTGCACGCCGGCAACGGCTGCAGGGCGGGCTCGACCACATGCCAGTGGGCGGTGGCCGTGCCGTGCACGCCGATCTTGGCCGACGAGGGCGCGGGCGGGCGCAGATGGGGCAGGGCACGGGTGAGGTGCGCGGTCGGGATGCGGGCGAAGCCGGACAGGCGGCGGGCGGCTTCGGTGCTGAGGCGGATCTCGGCGGCGGGCGGGGCGTTCTCGGTGCCGGTGACCGTGGTTCCGAGTCCGTCGAGGAGCTGGGCGGGGCTGAGGCGGTAGGTGGCGGCGAGGCGGGTGAGGTAGGAGGCGGTGGCCTCGCCGGGCAGCGGCCGTACGCGCAGCGGACCGGGCACGGATGGCCACGCGGTGGCGGCCCGCACCGGGGGCGATGGCCTGGTTGAGGCCGGGGAGGTCACCGGCCGCTGGGGCGGGTGCGGCGGCGGGCGGGGTTGCGGGGCCGGTAGTGCTCTTCGGCGAGGTGGTCGAGCGCGATGCCGTCCAAAAGTGTCTTGGTGATGCGTTCGCTGCCATCGAGGATGGCTTCGATGGCGGCTTGGCGGATCAGGCGGGAGAGGCTGCCGATGCGTCCGGCGGTCCGTTCGTGCAGGTAGGGGGCCAGCTTCGGCAGGCTGCCCGCGCGGTGGGCGTGCAGGTCGAGGGCGCGTTCCAGGGCGGCGATCAGCTCCCGGAACGGCTCCCGCTGGCCAGCTCGGGCGGGCAGTGCCCCGCAGTCGATCAGAGAGGCACGCCCGGCCAGCTGCGCGCCGCGCAGCCCGGTGAAAACGGCACTGTCGGTGACGTCGATGCCCGCGTAGACGAACGTGGCCCGCACGCGTTCGGTGAGGTCTTTGAGCCAGTCGGCGGCCTCGGAGCCGCTGGAGGTGCGGGGGTTGAGCCGGTGGATCTCGTCGACTTTACCGACCGCAGGAGCTCGTGAACCGGCTCTGAACTGCGACGATTCATAGACTACATGTCCGCGCGGTCGTGTGCGGCCGATGCTATTGCTCGTCCGAGTTGTCTCGTGCGACGCATCCCGCCTATCGAGGTGGCAGGGGTGTCTGTTCAGTCCAGCAGTTCCAGCAGACGGTCGGCCTGCCGATCCGCCGTGCCGGGAGGGTTCCTGGGATGGTCTGGATCGTCGAAAGAGAGCAGGAACAGCCAGACGAGGGCGAGGAGCCGTCGGCACTCTCGGAGCCGGGAGGCTTCAACGAGGGTCAGGTCAAAGTGCCCCAGGAACGCCGGGACATCAAGAGGGTGCTCCACCCAGCTCGACACATGTTCAGTGATCTCCGCCAGCTCGAAGGCGCGATCGCTGCGGCCGGAGTCCTCGAAGTCGACGACCCGAACTTTCGAGCCGTCCCAAAGATAGTTAGCGAGGTTGCCGTCGCCAGGGCCGAAGACTGTGGGCACTGATGGCTCGCCCGAAGGTTCGAGGCCCGACTTGGCCAGCCACGCCAGGCCCGCGGCCATGGCCCGGGACACCGGGCTGCTGGCGCGAGCGGGGATGCGCGCGGACCAGGTGTCGATGTGGGCGATGAGCTCGCCTTGACGTCCTGGTCTGAGGGGGACTTCGTCAAGTGCTGACGACGGCACTGCGCTGTGCAGCGCGGCGACGGTTTCTGCCAGGGCCTTGGTCTGCCGCTCGTCGATGGGGCGCCCGCGCAGAGGTCTGCCGATGAGTCGGGACATCACCACGGTGGGCACTGCGGCTGAGGGATCGGCGGGCATGGGTCGCGGTGCGAGCCCGGGGACGTATGTGTCGAGCAGTCTCAGGGCACGCCACTCGCGCTCGCACCGCTCGCGATCCGCGTCCCGGAAGCGCTTGATCACGCTGTCGGGACCCATCTCGATCGTGTGGGTGCTCCATCGGTCAGAACTCATGGGAGGCGATCCTGCCAGGTGTAGGGGGCAGGACCGCCCCCTTTCCTCTGGCCTATCTGGGGCGCCACCGGACTTCGCCGATGGTGTCACCAAGGTGGTTACTTGGTCATGAGGCGGTCAGCGGACGGGATCACATGCCTGATCCCGGGTCGGCAAGGCGGGCTTCGAGGTCAGCCAGGCGGCGGTCCTGGAAGCGGAGGTTGGAGCGGGCGGCCTTGAGCCGTTCGTCGAGGGTGCGGTTGTCGGTGGTGAGTTGGCGGACGCGCTGCTTGAGGGTGGTGTTCTCGGTGGTGATCCGCTGGACGGCTTCCTGCGGCCACTCATCCTCCAAGTCACGTATTTGACCGAGGAGTTCACCGATGCGGGTGCGGTGGGAGAGGATCTCGGTATGGGCGGCCTTGAGGGCCTCCTCGGCGTTCAGGGCGCGTTCGCGCCAGGTCGCCTCGCGCTCGTTGTCCTGCTCAACGAGCATGCGGGACCGGCGTTCACCGTTCTGAGTCATCGCTGCGGCGACTGCGGCTCTGGCCTCAGCATTGTCGTAGAGGAAGGTGCGCGAGACGTTCGCTCGGCGGGCGACAGAGGCGACGCTGACCTGGGCTTTCTCGCGTCGGAGCCGGGCGATGGCCTGGTGGACGCGCTCAAGGGCGGCTTCGGTCTTGCGGCGGCGGGCTGCCAGGGCCGCCGCAGTGCGGGGTCCGGGAATGGTGGCGGTGTTCATGCAGCTTCCTGTTCGGGGTCGTCGCCGTCGGTTGTGCACGTACCGCTGTACTCGTCTGGCCCGTCGCTGCCCGCGTCGGCGAGGTCGGCGGCGCGGAAGGCGGTGGACCAGACCCGGTGGAAGTAGTCCTGGGGTTTGCGCAGGTCCAGGGCAAGGGCGTCGTCGAGGAGGCCGAGGCCGGCCAGGGCCTTCTCCAGGCCGTCGATGGCGCGGGCGGTGGGTTCGAAGTAGCGGTGCAGGTAGTCGGCGGTCGCGTCGTCGGGGGCGCCTTCGGCCAGCAGCTGCCACTGCTCGCGTTTGCGACGCCAGTAGAGGAGGTCGGCGCCGGACAGGACGAATTTGTCGCAGTTGTGGCAGTCGAGGTTCCAGGGGCAGGCGCCGCCGTCGACCACGGGCTGGAAGGTGCAGAACCCGCCCTCGGCCGGGGTGCTGCGGCGGGACAGGTCGATCGCCAGGGCCTGAGCCTGCTCCCGGGTGAGCGGGGTGGTCTTCCCGGCCAGAAGTTCGCCGGGGTGTGCGGCGCCGGGACCGGCGACCCAGACGTGCTGGAGCACGTTCTCCAGATCGGAGCTGGTGAGATGGACGTAGTGCTCTGCCATCCGATCACTGACCTGTCCCAGATAGCGGCGGATGTGGGTCAAAGTCGCCCCGTTGCGCAACAGATTGGTGGCCAGAGTATGGCGAGCCTGGTGGGGGACATAGTGGCCGAGGTCCATGGCGTCCACCCAGGGCCGGAACCGGCTGTAGAACCACTGATGGGTCAGCGACACGGTCCCGTCCTGGCTGCGGTAGATCGTGGGAAACAGGGCCAGTCCGGCGCGTTGGGCGCCGGTCGGCCGGTAGCCGTAGCGGGCAGTGAAGCGGTCCAGGGTCTTGCGCTGGCGTTCGGCGAGCATCTCGTAGAGCCGTTCGGGTATGCGGATCGCGGCGTCGTAGTTGCCGACCTTGGTCTGGTCGTGCCAGAACATCGCCAGGCCGCCGTAGCGGCCGATGCAGTCCCACCGCACCTTGATCACCTCTCCGATGCGGCGACCGGTGGTGACGGTGGTCTCCCAAATGTCGCGGACGCCGTTGTCCTGGGCGTCGTAGGTGGCAGCGAGTTCGGCCAGATTCGCCTCGTCGGCCAGGGCCCGGGCGACTTCGTCGGGGAAGGGCCGACGCGCGGTCCGGCCGGTGGTGGCGCCGGCTGTCGGGAACGCGATGATGAACTCCCGCTCCAGGCCCAGCCCTTCGGCAGTGCCGGTGTCCAGCGCGTCGCGCATCAGTTTGCGCACGGCGTTGAATACGACCGACCGTGTGACGGTGGTGACGATGCTCGCGGTCCCGTCCGGCCGCTTCACGGCCAGAGAGGGGAGCCCTTCGCGTTCACGATGGCGCTGGTCGGTGACGAATCGCTGGGCGTGTTCTTCCCGCAGAACTGCAGGGTCGTGGCCACCGCCAGGCGCCTCGACTTCCAGGAATGCTCCGAGCTCGATGGCGGCCCGGCGAAGATCGTCGATCGGGCCGGCAGAGCGCGGACAGCGTGGTGACCGAAGGAGGTCCGCCAGGTAGTCCCACGTCAGATCCCGCAGCCAGCGCTGCGGGATGCCGGTCAGGTCGATGTGACTCATCCGGTGCGGGAACAGCACTCCGAAGTGCTCGGTCTCCAGGAAACCGGCGTCCTTGGCCTCCTGCGGGGTGAAGTAGACCAATCGCAGCTCGTGCAGGATCTCCTTGGCGATCGCCCCGGTGAACGCGGCAGAACCACCGGTCCCGAACTCGAAGTCGATCAGCGAGTTCACTTCCAGCGTGCGGCATGTGGTCACCAGCGACCGGATCCAGCCCAGATCCCACCGGCTGGGCCGGGCCCGGCGGGTGTGGACGAACAGCCCCCACTGGATCTCGGCCCGCACCAGGGGCCGTAGCCCGCGCAGGTTGATCTGCCCCGGCCACGGATGCGCGGGAACGGTAGCGCACCAGTGTCGGAATTCCTCCTGGTCGCCGTACTCAATCGGGACCGTCTTCCCGAATTTCTCATATCGCTGCCACCAGTTGGGCGGTATCGCGGCGCCTCCAGGGCTGCCGTCACGGCGGTAGCGGCTGCCGTGCCACGAGCACAGCCCCAGCGGGGCATCGGCCAGGTTCGGGCAGACGACCGCGCCGCAGGGACCGTAGCCAGGGCACGGCTGTTCGTCGCTCACCCAGGTGGCGAAGGAGTCGCTGTCATCTCCCTCCTTCTTGCGCGCGACCCACCGGCTCAGATGTCGTTGGCAAAGCCGCAGGTCGCTGTGTGCTGCGGGCCGTTCAGGGCAGATCCGGCAGATGCTCTCTTCCGCTCCGACATGTCGCTCCAGCCCCTGGGCCGCGGCCACGAAAGCGGCCTTGCCCACGCCGCGCTCGCGGTCGCAGACCCACTGCCGCTGATGCTCCGAGCACAGGTCCGACCCGCCCGTCCGGGTGCGTTCACAGCTGCCGACGACGCACTCCCACCGGTAGATCGCGTGGCCGCGCGGGATCTCGATGATGTCGGGCCGGTAGATCGGGTCGAAGGACGGCCCGCCGATGAGCGCGGTCAGGATCTCCAGCCGGTCGCGGCCGACCCGGTCCGGACGCTCGGTGAACAGCGGCCGAAGGTACTCCTGCCGCCGCATCACGCCCCACCCCAGACCGCGCGCAGTGCGGCGTCGAACGCCGGGTCGTGGACATCGACGTGCCCGTAGACCTCGTCGACCATCGCGGCCGACGCCCAACCGCCGGCGTCCCGGGCTATCAGCAGGTTGCCGTCAGCGGCGTCGAGAACCGCCGAGGTAAAGGTGTGCCGGAAGGCATGGGGTTTCACCAGCCCCAGACCAGCGCGTTTCCCGGCCCGACCGAGCATCCGCCGGGCCCCGACCGGTGCCCACGGCTGCCCGGCATCGGCGCCGTGCAGCTGGACCAGGAGCATGCCGTGCCGAACCCCTTGCGGGTACTCGGTGGTGATGTACTCGAAGTAGGAGTGCACCATCGCCGGGCTGACCCGCTTGATCAGCCCGCCAGTCACGGTGCCGTGCTCGACCCGCCAGGGGTGTTTGGTCTTGGCCTCGGCCCGGTTCGGGTTGCCGGGCCGGTGGCAGACGTGCAGGTGCGGGGTGTGGCACTCGCCGCAGGCCGCGTTCTCGCGCAGGTGCAGGTCGACCAGGTGGAGTCCGCAGAGCTCGCCGATACGAAGCCCGCCGTCGGCGAGCCAGGTGACCACCAGCCGGTCCCGGGCGGCGTTCACCGTTTCCAGCAGCCTCTCCCGGGCGCCGTCCGGCAGCATCTTCGGGTGCCGGCGGTGCGGCCCCTTCGGCGCCAGCGGGTTGGTGGGCAGCGTGTTCTTCACATGCCCGAGGAACGAGCGGCGTTTGTCCACCCGCGACGGCAGCCGGGACTGATCGAGCTTCTTGCCGAGCTCGCCGTTGATGCCGCGAGAAGCCTGCTGCAGGTAGAAGCCCTTCAGGCAGGCGGCTGCGGTCGACAGAGCCGAGCGGCCGTAGGGGCGCTTGCCCACCCGCCACGGTTCCCCGAGCGGCATGCGGACCTCGGCGCCGACGATGCCCATGTACCGTTCCAGGTCCCGCAGTTGGACCGTGTCGAAGCCCAGGCACTCGCGCTCCAGCCACCGCAGGTGGTCCACCAGGTAGTACGCGTACGTCTTCTGCGTGCCCGAGCCCTCGTGCTCACGCAGGAACCGGTCCGCCTCCGTGTGCAGCGTTCCCTCGGGCCAGACGATCGTCCACGACCGTCGCCCCTCCTTCCGCTCGATCCGTTGGACCCTCAAGTCCCCGACCACCACGTGCCGTACCACTTGTCCTCCGTACCGACTCCAGAACATGACAGACGCCCCGGACACGGTCGGTAAACAAGCCCAGGACGTGCTGGTCACAGTCCCAGACGGACATCACGGGCAGGACTACCGGCGGTCGGTAAAGTCGATCAGCACGAGCTTGATGCCGGCCGCGGTGTAGGTGTGGCAGACGGCGGTGGTGATCTGCGTGGTGGTCATGCGGGTGGTGACGGGGATGCCGAGGTAGCGGGCGAACTCCCCGGCCAGCGTCTTGGCGGTGGCGCCGGGCGGCACCAGTACGTAGGCGACGGGCACGCTGTCGTCGCCGGGCGCGGCGCGGCGGGTGTGGGCCAGGTGGCAGGTGCGGCCCACTTCGAGCAGCGCGGTCGTCTTGCCGGTCGTGGCCGGCCCGGTGACGATCAGGGACGGGCGTGCGGTCACCTGCTGGTGGCGGCCGAGGATCATCAGGGTGCGCACATTGCGCGAGAGGGTTTCGATGGCCGGGGTGCGCACGGTGACGAACTGGGAGTGGTAGGCCAGGCGTTCCTCCGGCGGGCGGGGTGCCTGGCCCGGCTGCGGCGGCGTGGGCGGGGCGGTGGTGGCGAACCGGGCGAAGGCGTCGAACGTGGTGACCGTCCCCGGGGACGTCTCCTCGACGGTGGGTGTGACATCGGGGCTGGTCACCAGTGTTCGGCCTCCTCGAAGGCGTTGTACAGCGCGTATCGGCCCGCAGGCGGGGAGAGTTCATCGCTGTCGGCAAGATTGCCGTCAGCGTCAGCGTCAGGGGCGTGGGAGTCGGCGGTGTCGGGACTCTCCTCGGCCTCCGCGTCGTCATCCGCCGTCTGCGGGCCCGCCGTTCCCGGCGCCGCTGGGGCGGGAGCGCCGTGGCCGGGCAGGGGGCGGGCGCGGCGCAGGATTTGGTCGGCGGCCTCGGCCAGGTCGGCCTCGTGGCGCTCGCGGTCGCCGCGCCGGTTCAGGGCGGCGCGGATGTGGCGCCATGCGGTTTCGCCCATGGGGGCGTGGACGTGGTCGCGGTGGATCCACGGGATCTCGTGCAGGAGCCCGTCGGGTAGGCGGATGTAGACCTGTCGCACATCGTGCGGGTTGAGGTGGACCTCCCACTTGCCGCCGGGTTGGCCGGTGGGGGAGGGGCGGCCGCGGTGCTCATTGAGACAGGCGTGGTCGTAGGTGCGGTAGTTGATGCGGATGCCGCGGGCGGTGATGGGGTGGAAGCGTACGGGCAGCAGTTCCAGGTAGTCGGCGCCGGTCAGCGGCAGCGGCACGTACCCGGACGCGCCCAGCAGCGCGCCCCACATCTCGTTCGGGGTGAGGGCCTTCTTCGGCAGGAGGGGATGGCGCAGGCCCTCGTGGGGGCGGTGCTGCCAGCGGGTGGTGATCCACTCATCGAGCAGTTCCTGCAACTGGGCCATGGTGAACCGTGCTTCGTCCTCCACTGCCTCGCCGCGCTCCAGGATATGGGAGCCGGTGTAGCCGGCGATGTGCTGGGCGACGAGCGTGTTGATACTGCCGAAGGTCCGCTCGACGGCGCCTTTGGCAGCGGGGGAGCGGGGAGGTGCCGGCTGCACGCTCACCCCCAGGGTCTCGCAGGCGGCGAGGAAAGCGGCGGAGACGAAGATGGCCCCGCGGTCGATGACGATCGTCTCGGGCACCACCACCGGCCGCGCCGCCGCCGACTCCAGCCGTGCGTCGAGGGCGAGCAGCCGGTCGTAGGGGACGGCGGCGTGGGCCAGGCGCAGATGGCCGGGCCAGCCGGGCCGCGCGGGATGGGGCACGGCCATCTCCGCCAGCAGCAGCGCCGCGTCCGCGGCCTTGGTGCCCTCTTCGCGCAGCACGGCCGCGACCACCGAGCGGGTCGCCACATCGAGAGCGATCGTCAGCTCCGGGCGCACCGGCTTCCCGTCCTCGCCCACGGCCATCACGTCGAGGCGGGTGGTGTCGACCTGCACCAGCTCGCCCGGCCGCAGCGCCACCGTCGGCGTGTACGGCCGTACCGGCGTGGTGGTGGCGGTGCGGGCCGGCCGTCCGGGATGTTCCAGAGGGTCGGCGAGCACGCGCACCAGCCGGTTGAACGTCGACGGCGCAGGCACCGCGACCGTGCCCGGCCCGTGGGTGTCGGCCAGGATCTGCCCGGCAAGCTCCCGCAGCCCCTTCAGCGTGCCCTTCGAGCGGCCGCGCTGGCGGCGCAGCGCCTCCAACACGGCGGCCACCACCCGCTCATCGGCCCGCCCCGTCGCACGCGACGGCTTGCGGCGGGGGACCAGGCCCATGAGGCCGCTTGCGTGGTAGCGGGCGCGCATGCGGCGCACGGTGGCCCGGCTGGCCTGCGGCCAGCCCAGCCGGGCGAGTTCGTCGGCCTTGGCCTGCTCCCGCTCGGCCATCGACCGCCGTGCCGGGTCGTATTCGGGCCGGGGCGTCCCGCCGTCGGCCGGGCCGCCGGGCAGCCCGGTCTCGACCTCGCGGATGTGCCGCTGCCAGGCCAGGGCCCGTTCGCGTTCCCGCTCGGGCACCGACTCCAGCAGCCCCCACGGCGGCACCGCGGCGGCGGGGGAGTCCACCACGGCGAAGGCGGGGTCGGCGAACAGGAAGGGGGCGAGCACGGAGGCGGTCTGCCCGCGGGTGTCGACGAGGCGTACCGACGCCCCGGCCACGGCGGCCACCTGCCAGGCGCGGCCCTCGAACATCACGTACGCCCCCAGCTTCACCTGCCGGTGGCGGGCTGCGGCCACCGGGCGGCCGCCGTGTGCGCTCACCACAGCTCGGCCTCCGCCAGCGGGTCGTACACCCCGAACCCGCCGGTATCCCGGGCGACGCGGTCGCCGGCACCGCCGCCGTCAGCGTCGTGCACCAAGTGCATCATCGTGGCGCCGGCGATCCCTTCCATGGCCGCGACGTCTGCACTGCGCCCTGCCTCACCGGAGCCGCCGGCTGTCTCGCTGTCCGGCTGTGTGCCCGTGCCGCGGAGCGCAAGGACGCCGCCGGTGCGGCGCCGGACCAGCTCGTCGAACGGGCGCAGGGTGTGCTCGCCGTCGGCCCACCCGATCGCGTGGAGCAGGCCGTCTGGCAGCCGGACGAAGACCTGCCGCGGGTCGTGGGGATGGTGGTGGACCTCCCACCGCCGGCCGCGGCCGCGGTGTTCGTCCAGACACGCATCGTCGTAGCGGCGCCCGCCCAGCCGGATCCCGGAATCGGTGAGGGCGCACCGGGCTGCCGGCAGCAGCTCGCCGTAGTGCTGCCCGGCCAGCGGCAGCGGCACCACCCCGGCCACGCCCAGCAACACCTCCCACATCTCCTGGGGGGCGAGCCCCGCCCGGGGCAGCAGCGGATGACGCAGCTGCTCCTGGGGCCGCTGGTGCCACCTGACGGTGATCCATTCGTCCAGCAGGTCCTGCAGCTGCGGCATGCTCCAGTACGCCCCGGCGGCCTCTCCCGCTGCGCATGCTTCTTCCGCCGCGGTGGCGTGCCGCGCGAACAGGCCTGCGAAGACCTCCAGCGTGTACGCGGCGCCGCGGCGGGCGCCCGCCGCCCGGGACGGGGCCGGCTCCAGGCTGATGCCCAGGCCCTCGCACACGGCCAGGACAGCGGGGGTGACGGCGGCTGTGGACGGGGCGACGACGAGCGTCTCGGGCACGGCCGCCGGACGCGCCGCGGTGGCCTCGATCCGTGCGGGCAGGGACACCAGCCGCCGGGCAGGCCCGCCCGCGTGGGCCTGCTCCAGCAGGGCCGGCCAGCCCGGGCGCTGCGGCCTGGGCACGGCCATCTCGGCCAGCAGCACCGACAATTGCACTGGCCCGTCCTGGGGCGGGTGCAGCACGGCGGCCAGCACGCAGCCGCTCGCCGCGTCCAGTGCCGCCGTCACCGCCACCGGCACCCCACCCCCGTCCTCGCCCACCGCCTCAAGGCCCAGGCGGGCGGTGGCGATGTGGACCCGTTCGGCGGGCCGCAGCGCAGGCGGCGGGCCGCCCGGGCGGGCCGGGCCGGTGGCGGTGCGCGCCGCACTGCCCGGCGGCTCGGCCGGATCCGCCAGGACCTTCACCAGCCGGTACAGCGACGAGCGGGCGGGCAGCTTCACCCGGGCCGGCCCGTAGGTGTCCGCCACGATCTGCTCGGCCAACTCGATGACCTGCAAGGTGGTGGTCTTCGACCGGCCGCGGCGCCGGCGCAGGGCCTCCAGCACGGCGGCCACCACCCGCTCGTCGGTACGCCCGGTCGCCGATCCGGTGCGCAGGTGGCGCTTGTCGACCAGCCCCCACAGCCCCTGCCGCTGGTAGACCAGCCGCATCCGCTGCACCGTGGTCCGGCTGGCCCGGGTCCAGCCCAGCGCGGCCAGTTCACGCGCCTTGGCCTCTTCCCGCTCGGCGAGGGTGAAGCGCTGCGGGTCGTATTCGGGCCGCGGTATCCCGCCGTCTGCCGGGCCGCCGGGCAGCCCGGTCTCGACCTCGCGGATGTGCCGCAGCCAGGCCAGGGCCCGCTCCTGCGCGGCCAGCGGCACCGTCTCCCACAGCGCCGGGGCCGGCGGCTCCGCGGCCGCGGGAGCGGTCACCGAGAAGCCGGGCGCGGACACCAGATGGGCGGCCAGCACACACCCGGTGGCCCCGTCCTCGGCAACCAGGTGCACCCGCCCGCCGGCCAGGCCGGTCACCTGCCAGGCGCGGCCCTCGAACGTGACCTGAGCGCCCACCTCAACACACCGCCCGCCAGGGGCGGTCACCACGCGCTTGCTCAACTCTCCTGCTGCTCCCGCCGCTTTCCGCCGCCTGCGGCCGGGCCGGGCGTCACGAGGGTGTGCTCGCCCAGCGGCCGCGTCAGGTCGCAGGCCAGCCGACCGCTCCACAGCGCGTGGTAGAGCACCGGCAGCGCGGTGAGTACCTCGCCCGCCGCCGCGGCCCCGGCCATCAGCGGCCGCGGCGCGGCGAACGCCTCGAGCACCGCCTGCTCAAGGCCGCCCGCGTCACGGTGGCGGGGGTGCCGGTAGCCGGCCAGCCACCGCACGTTCGCCGCCACCACTGTCTCGGGCGGCACCAGGCGCCGGTAGGTGAACCCCACCGCCGCACAGGCCGCTTCCAGCACCGCGCCGGCGCGCTCGGCCCGGCCGGCGGCGGGAGCCGTCGCGGCGGGGCAGTCGGCGAGCAGCGCGCCCCCGTCGGCGTAGCGGGCGAACAGCTGCGGCACCCACGTCAGCACCCGCCCACTGTCAGGATCGCGCCAGATCAGCCGCACCGGCCGCGCTGAGAGGCCCACCACGTGCGGATCGCGGTCCAGGACCATCAGCTGCATGCACATCGCCTGCGAACCGTGCATCACATGCCGCCCGGTCGTGGCCGACCACCACCAGCCCGGCCCCCACCGCCGCCCCGGCACCACCGGGAACCCGGCCACCGGCGCCAGCCGCTCGAACCTGACCGCGACGGCGGCCTCCACCCAGCGGCGCTGCACGAGCGTGCCGTCCACCCCGGTGAACTCCGCCTCCACCGTGCCCGGTTCCGGTACCCGGTAGACGCTGCCGGCGACGGCGGGTAAGCCGGCCGGCGCGCCGTCCTGGCTGCTGTCGATGATCACGTACTCCAGACAACGTCATACCGGTCGCGCCGCGCAGGCGAACCGGGCGGTAACCAGGACACGTTCTTCTCGGCTCCAGGCCCCTCGCCATGAGCATGCGCGCCCACGGTGTCACCTGGTGCCGCCCGTGTCAGTGCGGGTCTCTGCACCTTCCCGCCCGCCCCGCGAGCACTATGCGCGCCACGCGGGGCGGGGCGGCGTAGGCGGTAGCTGCTGCGAGGACGGCGGTGGGTGTGGTGATCAGTGCAGCGATGACGGCTGAGTCCATGCCGCCGCATCATGCCTGACCTGATAGTTGGCCGAGTTGAAGGCGGAATCGGGGCGCGCTCAGCCCGGTTGCGCGTCGGCCGGGGCCGCCGCGCCGCGCCGCCATCAGCCCGGCGGCGGAGGTGCTCTGGGATGTCCGACCGGTGAGGGATGTCAGTGGCGTGCGACATCATCGGCAGATGGCCACGCAAGCAGCTCCACCGACCTATCTGGATCGCCTCCGGACGGACCTGGACCTGATCGAAGCGGACTTCGTGCAGATCCTCGCGGACTCACAGATCCGAAACACCGACCCCAACCGGGGACGCGACTACGTGATGCACCTTGGCGCTCCGAAGTGGGGATGGGTGCCCAGCAGCCCCGGACTCGAGGCGCGACGAATGCAACTGCTGGGGCGCGTGCGGGACTGGGAGCCGCTGTTCCGCCTGCTTTTCCCGCATCCGACTCCCGAGGTCACCAAGCGTCTTGAGGAGAACCTTGACCTACTGCGGCGCTGGCTTGAGCGCCCGCGTGACAGAACGGTGCCGGCCACCATCGACAAGGCCACCGACCATGTGCGCGACGCAGTGACCACACTCCGGAAACTGGGTGAGCTGCTGCCCTCTGACCCCTGGGCGGTGCGCTTGGTGGTCGACACGAACGTGCTGTTGGACGACCCCGACGTGGCGATCTACACGCCGCTGCTGGGGAAGCGGTACATGGTTCACCTGATGCCCGCTGTCCTGCGGGAACTGGACGACCACAAGCGCGCCGGACGCAACCCCGAAATCCGAGAGGCGGCGAAGAAGGCCGACCGCCGCCTGAAGGGACTGCGGACCAACGGCGACGTGCGGCGCGGCGTCCGAGTCGCCGGCGATGTGCACGCCGTCTTCGAGCACATCGAACCCAAGGGCGACGGGCTGCCGAACTGGCTGGAGCTAGACGTGTCCGATGACCGCCTGGTGGCCTCCACGTTGCTGTTGCAGTCCCGGCATCCCGGGTCTTCCGTCTACGTGGCCAGCGACGACATCAACCTGCAGACGAAGCTCGCCGCAGTCGGACTGCCGTTCATCGAGGCACCATGAACGGACGCTCCGCGCTACATACGCTCAGGACATGACGATGACGCCGCAAGAGCTCGAAGATCAGGAACAGACCCTGGAGCTGATCAACAGCGAACTCGCGGCGCGTTTGGCGCGGCAGTCGGAGTCGGGCGCGAAGGTAGACACGAAGGCGATCTTCCTGGTGGGGTTCGCCGCCACAGCCGCTCAGTTCCTGGCCTCCCGGAGCTTCGAGCCGTTCACCGGCGCTGCGGCCTTCATGGCCTACGCGGTCGCGTGGGCCGGGGCGGGCCGGTTCGGCGGTTCCCCCGTTGCCGCGCTGCGCTTCGTCGTCTGACGTCTCGTTCGGCAGATGGAAAGTTCCGATCGACCGGTACCTGACCGCTCTGCCCTCCATCCTGGACATATGACGTCCAGCGGCCCCGCCCCGGCATACGCGCAGCCGTCGATCACGACGGTGACGCGGCATGACATTTTCAGCTATCTGCGCGGGATATCGAGCCCTTGGTGGGGGAAACTGGACGAGGTCACGTTCCTGGAGGACCTCTACGACCTGGACCGACCTGCATCCGAGAACGGTCGGCTCCCGACTGTCCGCGCTGACATCCAGCAGCACCGGATTAACAACTACGACCTGGACGACGACTGGATCTTCGAGGACTCTCGGTTGGAGCTCTCCGACGGGCCGGACGAGGTGCTGCTTGCCTTCCTGGCACGAACGGTCCATCCCGAGGTTGCGGCCGGCGTCGAGGAGGCGATGAAGCAGGTTGAGGAGCTGAACCGGCTGCTGGCACCGGACGGGTGGGGCCTGCGTTCCTACGAGTTCCTCTCCGGCCGCCCGATCTACACGCCGGTCCGGCTTCCGCCCACGGGCCCGTTGGTCCCGCTGCCGCTGAACGACGACGACACGGGCAAGCTCGACCTGGTCCTCGGGCAGACCTACAGCCTTCTGGACTGCGCCGGCGAGGAGACCGCATGCGACCTGCTGCGTACAGCTGTCCTGACCCTGCGCCCCGACGGCGGAATCTTCCACCCCACGCCTGGTGATGCTTGGACGGCGGACACCTATGAGGCGGTCCTGACCGTGGAGCGCGAGCTCCTGCCCACCTGCGCCCCGGAGACGAAGGAGGCGATCTGGCGGACACTGGAGACCCTGCTCAGCCAGCTCGGACGCACCGACGTCCAGGACCTCGTGGTCGAAGGCGACACCCGGCCGCTGCCCCACATTCCGCCGGACTGGCGGGCCCAAGCCACCGCACCCGCCACCCCCATCGTTCGCGGTCTCCGCCTCCCCTTCACCACCACCGAGTTCGACGTCACCCGCGGGGACTTCGCCGACCTGGAGATCCGTGCCTCGCATGACAGCAGCGGGTTCCACTACCTCTACGACACCCGCGCACGCCGGATGATCACCGACTTCGTCCTCGACGACCGGCCCCAGGTGGCCACACTGTGCAGCGTCACCATCATCAAGAAGGGCAACACCTTCACGCCGAGGATCAAGCTGTGGAAGAAGGACAAGAAGAAGGCCGGGGAGGTCCCCGCCACGCAGACGGTGCCCGACACCGTGGCCACCCGGGCCGTCAAGGCGCTCGTCGACACCGGGGACGTCCACGAGAACTTCTGGAAGGTCATCAACTTCCTCCAGGGCTGCGCCGGGCTGAGCACGCCCGGCGGCTCCCTCCAGCTCGTGGCCGGAGACGAGGCCCAGCTGACCCAGCTGCTGACCGGCCAGGACCGGATGATGGTTCTCGGTGCGGTCAGGACCGCGATAGGCGGCGGGCTCACCGAGGCGGACATCCGGTTGATCAGCAACCGCAGAGAGCAACTCCAGAGGTTCAAGCGGCTGCTGAACGATCCGGACTACTTCCAGCAGGAGGAGAGCCTTGCGACGACGCGCGGGGCGGAGGCGGTCTGGCAGGCCTTCTTCGAGGCGAACCAGTGGATCTTCGGCTACGGGCTCAACCTCATCGCCTGTGAATCCATCGACGACGGCAAACTGGAACGCATCACCACCGGTGCCGATATCTTCGGCGGAGCCGGGAAACGCATCGACGCCATCATGCGTTCCAAGGGCCTGATCAGCAGCATGCTCTTCTGCGAAATCAAGACCCACGACACTGAGCTGCTCGCCAAGACCCCGTACCGCGCGGGCGTCTACCAGGCATCGAAAGAACTGGGCGGCGGCGTGGCGCAGGTGCAGAAGACCGTGAGCAAGGCCCAGCAGCTCATCTCCCGCGAGTTCCTCACCCATATCTACGACGACGACGGCACCCCGACCGGCGTCGAACTGTCCACCACCCGGCCCCGGCAGGTCGTGGTGATCGGGAGCCTGCGCGAGTTCACCCACAACGGCCGTGTGAACCCCGAGAAGATCAACTCCTTCGAGCTGTACCGGACATCGATCCAGGACGTCGAGATCATCACGTTCGATGAGCTTTACCAGCGGGCGTGCTTCATCGTCGAAGATCGCTAAGGCTCCCATCCACCTGTCTGGTTGGCCTGTGGGTGCGTTCAGTACGTACGGCGGCCCGCGTGTGGTGACCGTCGTACGGGGTGAGCCGCTGGTGGCCCCGGCTGGGACCGGGACCACCAGGTCTGCGGATGTGAAATCAGCGGGTGCGCCGGGTCAGCGCTGCTGGATCCACCAGATGATCCACGCGGTTCCGCTCGCGCCCACGGCGCCGGCGGAGCCGCGGACGATGCCGTGGCCCGCCGTATGGGCGAGGGCGCGCAGGCGACGGCGGAGGTCGCCGTCCAGCAGCCGCCGCAGCCGGGTCCGGATCTCGGACCGGATGTGGCGCAGCTTGCCGTTGCCCTGGTGATGCCGGGTCGACGCCGGCTGGTCAGTGCCCTTAGGCTCGTTGGACATGCTGATGGTGCCTCCTTGGGGAGTGACTGTCGGTTTCTTCACTGGGCGGCTCCCTGCTGGAACAGGGGGCCGCCGCCCGTTTGCGGGGCGGCGGCCTGCGCCGCGCCCGACCCGTGTGCGCGGGGCCGGGAGTCGTAGGACCGGGGCTGTAGCGCCCCGGTGGTGTTCATCGCGGAATCGCGGCCCCCGAGAGTGCGGGGATACGGGAGCCGATCCGCAGCGCGGTGCGGGCGATGCCCTCGGGAGTCCAGGCGGCCACTGCCGCCTCGCGCTCCGTCTTGTTGACGTTCAGGTCGAACGGCGCGGCGAGGGCCCAGCGGACGTGCGTGCTCTGCCCGAGGACGGAGAAACCGTCCAACTGCTGCTCGGAGAGGAACTCGTACAGCAGGCGCTTCTTCTTCAGCTCCTCGATGCCACGCCCGACCGTCGACGGGGAGATCCCGTACCAGAGTGCGTACTCCCTGGCCTTGTACAGGGCGAAGGACGGGCTGCGCTGGCTCATGAGGATGAGCAGCATCGCCTTCGCCGGCATCGACAGCTTCCGGTAGTAGTGCTGCTCCCAGTACGCGAACGGCACCTTGAAGTAGGTGCTCTTGCGGGAACCCTCCTTGTCGCCCGACGGCAGCGTGTACGGGTCGCCGGAGCCGTCCTCGAGCAACTTGGTGATCTTCGTCATCCGGCCGTACGGCTCGGTGCTGATCAGCTTCAGTTCCTTGAGCTTGTGCAGGTGCCGGGAGACCGCGGCGCTCGCTGTGCCGTTGGTGGCGAAGGAGATCCCCGCGGCGCGGCCCCAGGTCTCGGACCGGTGAGCGACGCCCCAGTCGGCGCGCGCGGTGACACAGTGGATCAGGAGGAACAGGTCCAGCCGCTCGTTGCTGCGCAGCATCTTGGAGAACGGGCCGGGCCGCGTGACCAGGCGGAGGCCGGGATCGGCATCCTGGACGAAGGCACGCCGGATGAGGACGGCACGGCCGGTGCGCTTGGACTGCTCCAGCAGCATCCGTATCGTGTCGTCCTGGCTCACGGCCATGTCCCGCTTGAGCACGGTCAGTTCGGTGTTCACGGAGTCCATGTTCACCGATCGGCCGCACGAAGCGGGTGCCGAATTCCGGTGCGGGCCGCTTGGCCGCTTCCCGTTCAGACCGGGCTATCGGAAAACATGGGATAACTGATGACCCCAGTAGGAAACCATTGGCGGCCACAGCCGCAGGCAGTCACGTAATCGACACCTGGAACCTTTAACGCTTCAGACGGTGATCTTTGATGTTCTGGAACCCTACTCTTGGATAGTTCACGCCGTGACTCCGTACCTGGTAGAACACGGCGGCGAATCCGGTTCGAGCCGGTCGCTGGTGGCGTCTCTTCCCGTGGCTGCCAGCGGCCTACGCGGTCCGTACGACTGCGCCCTGTCTTGCTGGCCGTAGAGGCGCTCTCCGCCCGCCAGAGCGGCCTCCAGCGGACCGCGCGTCTTCTTGCGCCCTACTCTCCCCGTTGCCCTGCCAGGGCTCGTAGGGGCGTTCCTGCTCCTGGAGGGCCTCGTAGTCGCCGCGGTCCACCAGCGAGGCGTACGTGAGGACGAGTGAGTCCGGGACACCAGCGAGGATGACCGCGAGTTCGGGGTTGTCCACCGGCGTCATCGGGGCCTGCCTCACACCTTTTGGGATCCACCGCCGCCCGCCCCGCGCGACAACGCGAGGACAGGACTCACGATGGGGGCGTCAGCCGTCATCCTGGCCCGCGGCAAGAACCTGTGCCAGCTCGTCGGCGGGCAGGCGGGACCACTGGGCGACCTCCTCCAGTGCCACCCCGGCGGCGACGGCTGCGGCGGCGGTGTGCAGGAGGGCCTGGTCGATCAGGCCGGCGCTGTGGCTGAGGTGCTCCAGCAGCGTGCGGGCCACCTCGGCGGTGGTGCCGTTCTGCGTGCCGTGCAGCTGTGCCAGCTGCTCCCGGGCGTCGTCGAGTAACTGGGTGATATGGAGGCGGTGTTCGGCACGGACGGTGGCACGCCATCGGGTACCCGAGCCGCCCGAGTGTCTCTCCGCCACCAAGACGCGTAGCTGACCGGCCATCGTTGCGGGCTGCTGTTCACGCTTGAGCTGCCACGGATCGTCCCGCCACCCCGGCGGCCCGCCGCCGCGGCGTCCGCGCACGATCGCGCCCGTGAAGTCGCTCAGCGGGCTGCCGTAGTCGGCCGCGACCAATGAACCCAGCCATGGGCGGCCCACCCGCTCGCCCAGCCGGTGACAGAACGGGTCGTCATCCTCCAGCGCACGCGGCCGCATCCCGCCGCTTGCGCGCCAGGCCAGTTCAGCCATCGCCGGCTCCAGCAGCGCCCCCGCCACGGCCACCACCTCGGGGAGGATGGCCGCGTCCCGGCCCACGATCCGCCACCATTCCAGCTCTGTCCCCGCGCTGCTGCCCGCCAGCTGGTGCAGACGGCGCGGCCAGGTCTCCTCGTGCTCCCAGTACAGGGCCTCCTCCCACCAGCGGGCCACCACTGCATGCGCCACTGTGAACGCCTGTTCCGGTTCTACTCCGGCCCGCATCGCACGCCGCGCCACGCCCGGCCACCGCCGCTGCGCGGCCATCACCTCGGGAACACTGTGCAAGGTCAGGTGTTCCAGCGGCTGGTCGGCGTCCGCGTCCAGCAGCCAGCGTCCGTGCTTGAGGCAGACCCGCCGCCAGCGTGGTACGTACTGCACCGCACGTACCGCCTGCCCGGTGCGCCGCGCGGTGCACAGCTGGCAGCCGAACGCGGCCGGCCCCACCACCGTGCCCGCGGCCCGCCACCGCGCCTGCGCCACGGCGGCCTCTTTGCCGGTGCTGATCTTGGGGTCGTCCACGGTGAAGGCCGGCAAGGCGCGCGCCAGCACGTGAGGCTCCACCCTGCACAACTCGGCGAGCACACGCCGCCCGGCATCGTTGAGCACGACCTCCGCATCGGCCCGCACGCCGCCGCCGTCGTACCGCGCGGCGAAGTTTCGGCATGTCCACAGCCGCAGCACATTCCCGGCCGCCAGACCGTAGCGGGTCGCGACCCGGCTGATCAGCGACGTGGTCAGCTCCCCGGCCAACGGCACGGTCCGCAACACCCCTGCTGCCACAGCTCTCCCCGACGCCGTTTCCTGTTGCTGCTCGGTGCCCTCTGCGCACCGCGTCTCACGGTCAAAAGCCCGTTCCCGCCTGGCCCTGGGACCCCATCATGGTGCGGCACCGCTTGTGCAGCCAGGGCAGGTACCCGCACCATGAACACTGCGGCCGCACGGCGTGACCGCCTCATCCTCACCAGCAGCGCAACTGTTGCCCACCGCCCCGACGCGCCCCTGCACGTTGCCCTCCAGCACGGGCCGGACTGCGGTCCCCGGCCGGGGAGTAGTCCGCAGCGGTGTGAGGAGCGCCCGCCCGTGTCCGCCCCGCGCCCAACTCGGCCTTGCGTTACGCATTCTCGCCCCACCGGTCACGTCACTCCCTTCCACCTCGCCGCGTTACGTGTCGGCGTCGGAGTTGTGTGGCGGATGGCGTTACGGGTCGAGTAGGGTGGGGCTTGCTGCTGGCGGCTGCCCGAGTCAACTCGGCTGCGCTGTAGGTGTGTTGTGTCTGTGGCTGCGTCCTGGCCGTCTCGACCGAGCCCCGCCGCCCGCTGCTGGTGGTTCGTGAAGGCGGGGGCATGGTCGTGTTCAGCGTCCGGTGGCGTGCCGGTGCCCTGGGGCCGTGCTTCCCAATCCGTCCCGCTTCGCGTGTCTGGAGATCCTGATGCCTGCCCACTCCGCTGTCCCCGATCCTTCCGCTGCTGGGCCCGCAGCGGAGGAGGCAGGTGGTGCTCCCGCGCGTGCCTGTGCTGCCGAGCCGGCCGCCGCTGCGCCGACGTCGGTCGAGGCGCCGGAGGTGTTGGGGGTGACCGAGGCGCGGAACCGGCTGTACGAGCTGGTAGACGCGGCGCGGGACGAGGGCCGGGTAACGGTGATCGTGAAACGTGACGGGAAATCGCACCGTGCCTACCGCGCCGCACTGATCCCGGTGGGTCGGCTGGACGACTCCGCGCGGATGCGGCTTGCGGGATGGCCGTCGTGGGCGCGCACAGCGGCGCGGCCGAAGCTCGGTGACCGCGTGATGGACGCGGCTCGCCGTCCGGGCGTGCCGCAGGTTCTGCTGGACCGTACGACGCCTCTTGCGGTCCTGGTGGACGCCGCTCTGGTCCCGCCCGGCGACGCACCGGTTGCCGTCCCCATCAGCGGCGCGCCCGCACCGGCCGCAGCGTGGGTGGACACAGCACATCTCCCGTCTGTCGTGTCCACAGCGCCCCAGGCCCCCGAAGCCCCTGGAAAGGGCCTGCCCGCCGCCGGGCGGGGGGCCGATGCAGACGTTGGCGCCCCGGTCCCGACCCCCGCCGCTGACACAGCCTCCGCCGCCCCGGCCGCCGTACCGGCTGCTGATGGCGACTCCGGTATCCCGGTGGCCGTCCCCCGTGACGTGCCCCCCACAGGCGCCGAGGCAGTTCCCGGTGCTCCGGCGGCCGCGTCCGGTCACGCTGCTGCTCACGACGGTGCCGGTGACCGCACGGCTGCTGCCGACGGTCGGGACATGGTCCGTACGGCGGGTGGGGACGGTCCGGTGCCGTTGGCGGGTCCGGCCGAGGCCCCCGCATCCGTCCCGGCTGCTGGTGGGCTGCACCGGTTGCACGGCCTCGGTGATGTCGCCGGGCAGGCGCTGAGCAAGGCGGTCGCGCCGTCGGTGGTGCCGCGGTTCGGGTTCGGTCTGCACGCCCTGGATGCTGTGCTGGGGAGTCTTCCGGTGGGGGTGTTGACGGTGGTGGCGGCCGAGCCGCACGCGGGCGGCTCGCTGTTGGCCGTGCACGCCGCCCGGCACACCGCGCTCGCCCGCCGGCTGCCTGTGTTGTACGCGGCGTCGGGGCTGTCGCGGACGGATGTGGCGATGCGGGTGATCGCGGCCGAGGCGGGGCTTGATTACCGGCGGCTGCGTACCGGCGCCCTCACCGAGGACGAGCAGCGGGCCGCGGCCGCCGTCCAGGCCCGCCTCGCCGGCGCCGCCCTGCACGTCGACGACGGCACCGGCCTGACAGCGGAGGCGATCGCGGAGACCGCCCCCTACGTCGAGGGCCTGGCCCTGGTCGTCGTCGACCGGTTCCAGCACGCGGCCGACCGGTTCATCCCGCTGTCCGGTCCCGCGCTTCCGGAGGCGGCCCGGCTGCTCGCGCATGTGGCCCGTACCCGGAACGTGCCGGTGGTGGCCGTGCTCGACACCGCCGACCCCGAGGTCCTGGCCGCGCTGGACGCCGCCCACGTGACCCTGACCCTGACCCGTACCGGCAACGACGCCCAAGTAGCCGTGGCCGAACGCGACTTCGGCGAGCTGACGAGGGTGCCGCTGCGTGCCGATCTCGCGTGCGCCCGCTTCACCGACGCGCCCGAGCCGGGGTACCGGTTCGACGCCGAACACGCCTTCCGCGGTGCGGAGGGCGAGAAGGTCACCGCCGACCTCGCCGACGCGGTCCGCCCCTACATGGAAGATGGCACGCTCGGGCAGCTCCCGGACGACCTTCGGGTTGTGCTGCTCGCCATGGTCCGTGTCCTCGACGGCGAGGATGCGTCCGCCTCGAACCTGTCCTACTTCCAGAGGGCGGTGCGCGGCGCCGCCGCTCACCGGCCGCGTCTGCCTGACACCGGCCCCGGACGGCGGCTTCAGCAGGCTCTTGAGGCCTTCTGTGCGCACGCCGCTGCCCACGGCCACGGTTCCGCCGTACCGGCCCCCGTCCAGGGAGCGGTTTCGGCTGTCCAGGGGGCGGTTTCGGCGGGGGCGGTGAAGCCGTCCGCGGCCGCGGGCCCTGGCACGCCGTCCGGCGCCACTGCCGGCCCGGCCGTGACGACGTCGCCGTCCGCCGGGGGCGCCCTGGCGTCCCCGGCCGCCGCCCTGCAGCCCGCTTCCGCACCGGCCGTCGGGCCGGCCGAGGCGGCGGCTGCGGGGGAGGGGTTCGCGGCCGCGGAGGCCGAACTCCTTGACGCCGCGCTGCCGTTCACCTCCGGTGCCCGCCACGGCCTGTCCGCCCGCCTGACCGGCGCGCTCGCCGCGCTGCGCGAGGCCTCCACCGTGTCCGGCCGCGCGGACGAACTGCCCGGGCTGCGCCAGGCCCTGGCCGATCTCGCCGCCCGCCGGCCGCCGGTGCCGGCCACACCGGAGGGCGGGCGCCTGGGCGCCGCGCTGGCCGCGTTCACCGCCGCCCACCGCGACACCCCCACCGGCGTCGCCGCCCCGGGCGCGTCACCGGTGCCGGCGATGCCGGCCGGCCCGCAGCCGGTCCCCGCCGCCGGCACGCCTGAGGCGGGTCCGGTCCCCGCCCAGGTGCCGGACCTGGACGCGGCGGAGGCCGAACTCCTCGCCGCCGCCGCGCCGTTCCTCACCGGCAACGAGCACCGCTCGCCCTTGTCGGTCCACGCCCAGCACGTCCTGACCGCCCTGCGCGATGCGCTCGCTCCCGGCCACGAGCACCTCCTCCCGGTGCTGTCGGCCGCCCGGGCCCGTGCCGCCGAGCTCGGCGCCCGCCGGCTGCGCCTGCCCCCAACGGACGACGCCGCCCGGCTGCGCACCGCCCTGACCGCCTACCACGCGGCCGCGACCGCCGCAGGGATCACCCCGTCCGCCCTCCCCGCCCCCGCGCCCCTGAACACCCCGGCCACGGCGTCCCTGACGGTCACCGAGCCCGCCCCCGCCACTGAGCCCGGTACCGCTGTCCCGGAGTCCGGCGAGGCACCGGCGTCCGGTACGGCCGTTCCGGCCCGGCACGTGGTGGAGGGAGTGGTCATGGATGCGCCCTCGGCCTCGTTCAGCGACGACACGCCTCCGCCCGAGGGCACCCCGGGCACCGGGACCGGCAGCGGGCGCCGGAACTACTCCTTCTTCCTCGGCAAGATCCGCGACGCGGTCGAGCAGGCCCTGGACGAGACGGACGGCGACATCGAGGCCGCCGTCAAGGCGCTGCAGAAGAAAGCCGTGCCGGACTCAATGGCCCTTTTCAAACTCACACGGGTCGGGGGAAATTACGTTCACACCGTTTACCCGCCCGCTCTGGATTTCCTCTCCAAGCCCGGACAGGGCGAGGCTGACGGAGTGTGGGAAGGGCGCCAGAAATGGCGCAACGCCCCCCTCTACGAGGCCATCAAGCGGGGGGAGCGCCATCCGCTGGACGTGGTCGGCCTGGACATCAACGCGGCCTATCTCTCCGCGTTCAAGACGCACCTGCCGATCGGGGCGCTCAAGCACGACCCGACCGGAGGCTTCGACCGCAAGCGCGCCGGGATCCACCGGGTTGCCCAGTTCAACTGGGATCACACCGACCTGCCCAGCCCGCTCGGCAACCGGATCGAGCCCGGCCCCTACCTCCTGGACGAGGCCACCGTCCGCCTCCTGATCCGCTGCCACGAACTCGGCCTGAGCGAGCCGCCGCAGATCCTGGAATCGTGGACCTCCGGCGCCTCCGAAGCACTCCTGGAGAAATTCCGCCGGGTCCTCCAGGAAGCCCGCCAGACAGCGATCGACACCGGGGACCCGGTCACCGGGGAATACGTCAAGGCCATGTACTCCCGGTTCACCTCCACGATCGGCGAATCAGGAAAGAACCGAGAACTCCGCCGACCCGAGTGGGTCCACACCATCCGCTCCCAGGCGTTCGCAAGCCTCTGGCTGAAGGCGTGGAAAGCACACCAGGCAGGCCTTATCCTGGTCCAGGTATCCGGCGTCGATGAACTCCACGTCGCCGGAGGCGACTGGAAAACCGTGTGGGAAGAGGGCCGCAAGCCCACCCAGATGAAAGTGAAGCGCCTCTACACCCTCGGGGGAAAATAACCGATGCCGTACGACGACAGCGGCTGGCGCAATTTCGGCACCTACGGCGCCAACCGGTCGGCCGAGAACGTCCGCGGCGGCAAAGCCCTCGGCCGCGCCCTGGAAGACGCCCTGTCCCGCCAGATCCTCGAAGGCGGCATCAAGTCCCCCGTCACCACCCCCCGCGGCCTCAAGGCGCGCCTGAACTACCTCAACAGCGACGCCGGCATCCAGGCCATGCGCGAGGCCGGGATCACCGTCAAGTCCCGCGCCCTGAAGAACTGGTTCGCCGGCACCCAGAAGCCCAACCCGGCCAACCTCGAACTCGTCGACACCGCGTACTGGGACCTGCGCACCCGGCGTATCCGCGACAACCCCGGCGCCTTCAAGCAGCACCTCAACAACCAGGGCAACGGCACCGCGGTCGAGATCCACCCCATCAACCAGGACCTCGTCGACGAACACGCCCGCCGCCCCAACCTCATGGGCGACCAGGCCATCCGCACCCTGCCCGCGGTCCGCTACGTCTGGAACGACGCGGTCGACGCCATGGAAGCCGGCGACGAAGGCAAACTCGAGGAAATCTGGGACGACATCATCACCGACCTGGACTCCGACTGGGGCGCCTACACCTACGTCTCCTACGTCGGCCTCGGCGCCTGAGGAGGGGGGACCCGGTCCGCTGTCCGCCGTCGGACGAGGGCCTCGCCCGAGCCTGAACCCGTCGTACGGCGGGGCGGACGGCGGCTGAGCGGCACAGGACTCCGCATGGCCAACGACGGCGCCGCCCGCACGTCACGGGCCCCGGGCCGGTTCCTGGCGGCGGCCTGCGCCGAGTCCCGGTACGCGGCCGTCGGGGAGGCGGTGCGGCTTCCGCAGACGCGGGCGCGCGCCGAGCTCGTCCCGGCCGGCTCGATCACCGGACGCGCCGCTGTCCCCCCGGCGTCGGGGACGCGCTGCTGCTGGTCGCCGTCCCGGTCGTCCGGCTCCGCGCCGCGCCGTGCGGCGGGCAGTTCTGTCGGCACGCCGCGAGGGCCGGGCCCGGGCGACGAACACCTCCACCTCTGTGTCCTGGGGGAGTTGAGGACGGCGCCGGACAGCTGCTCACGCTCGCACGACGCCGTTGCCCCGCCGTACGCGAGCGGGTCTGCCTGCGAGGCCCGCAGGGGTTCCGCCGTCCTGCGCGAGCCGACGGCGACGGAGCAGCGCCGTTACGGCTGGGCGTGCCGGTTGGCTTCGCCGGCTTCGTCGCCGTCGGTCAGGCGGCGCGGGCGGCGGGTGTGGCTGGGGGCGGTTGCGGGACGAGGGCCGGCGGGAGCGCCGGGGGTGTGCCGGGCCGCTGGCTGTGTGCGGCCTGGTAGAGCTGGGTGCCGCCGTCGGCGGTGTGCACGACGAGGTCGGTGCCGTGGTCGTCGGCGGGGCGGGAGACGGCGGCGGTGTCGGGCCGGGCGAGGTCGACACCGTGGGTGATGAGGCTGGTGGCGGTGATCCAGTCGGGTGGGGTGGTGCCGTTGCGGTGCGCCTCGCGGCTCGCCGACCGGAACATGAGGGCGAGGGCGGTGACGGCCGGCTGGATGCCCGCGGCGAGCCGGTCGTAGTCGTAGTGACGGGACTGTGCGGCGAGGGCGTCGACGGCCGGTTTGATGCCGGCGGCGAGCCGGTCGGCGTCGTAGTAGCGGGACTGGTAGGCGGCGAGGGCTTCGAGGACGGGGCGGAGGGCTGCGGCGAGCCGGTCGAAGTCGATGTCGAGGAGGGCGCCGGTGTCGGTCCCGCCGCGGGCGAGGGGGAGCGGGTGGCTGCGGACAATGCGCTGGGTGACCTGCCTGCGCCGGCCGCGCGGGGGCGCGGGGCGGGTGCCGCGCTGGGCGATGACGTGGTGGTAGGCGTCGAGGTAGGGGCGCTGTGCGGGCGGGTGGATGCCGCAGGCGGTCAGGAACGTGATCAGCTGCTCGCGGCTGGCGGGCAGGCCCTTGCGGTTGACGATCCGCCACGCGGTGGTGCGCGGCAACGGGAGGCGGGGGGCGCCGGCCCGTTCGTAGGTCTGGGCCAGCAGGAGGCCGAGGTCGCGCTCGTCGTGGACGAGGGCGGGGGAGGGCGCCTTCAGTTCGCGCAGCCGGTCGCGCTGGGCGGTACGGCCGCGGGCGCGCAGGCGGCGGGCCTTGTCCTGGTCGGCCGGGCCGGCGCCGCAGGCGCGCAGATAGGCGTCGAGGACGGACGGGGTGGGCGGGGCGGTGCCGGACTCGGCACGCTGGACGGCGCCGCGGGAGATGTGGGCGGCCTCGGCCAGGGCGCGCTGGGTCAGCCGGGCGGCGCCGCGCAGGGCTGTGAGGTGCCCGGCGAGGTGCGCGAAGGGGTGCCGGCCGGCGTCGTCGGCGGGGGAACGGGTCATGGCCGGCGCCTACCTGCCCGCGCCGGAGCGTACGGCGGCCTCGGCGAGGACGCTGATCAGGCGGCGTCCGCCGCCGGCGGCGGTGAGGGTGGCCGCGCCGATCGCCCCGCAGCCGCCCAGGAGGGCGAAGACGGTCTGCAGCTCGGTGCCGGCGAGGAACAGGCCGGTGCCGAGCCCGAGGACGGCGATCAGCAGGATCAGCGCGTGCGTGGGCCCGAAGCGCCCGGTGGTGCCGTCCGGCTCGCCGCCGCCCGCCGGCGGCGTCGGCGCGGCGGCGGGTGCGCAGGTACAGGCCGGGCCGGGGCTGGCCGGGCGGGGGAGCGGGGGAAGGCTCATGGTGTGCAGGACTCATTCCTGACGGGGGCCGCCCGGCGGCATGCCGGGGCCCGGTGCTGTGGTCGCAAGGGTGCGCGGTCCAGGGGCAGTTGGCCCTGCCGCTGATCGGGCTGCGCGGCGTACAGCCTTCCACGCCCCGGTACCCCGCCGCCCCGTCCCAGCGCCCCTTTTGGTCGCTATGCGGCTTGCGGGCCCCGTCGGTGTTCCCCGTCCCGGCGAGGAATCCGGCGCCCGGCCGGCCCGCCAAAACCAGGGAGACGACGACGGGTTGCGTGCCCGAGACCCTCCTGGCGGCCCACCGTTTGTTCGGGCCGACTTGCGGCCTGGGCCGTATCAGAAAGACGGTGGTTAACAGCACGACACCGACGGCGAGTTCGCCGGTGTCCTCCTGACGGCTCCTGGTCGCAAGCCCGAACCCGTCCTGGAAGGCGAGCGCGTTGGCCCGCGCCCGCCGCCGCGTCAAGGCCGGCACCGCCCTCGGTGCCGGCCTTGACGCGCATCCGGAGGGAAGACGGCCGCCCGCCGGCTGACGCAGACTGCTGCTGTCCCGGGGCGTCGTATTCCAGACGTGCTTGCCCCTGGCGAGCGTCGGGTTCACGATGTGGGGCATCCGCTGACCGGCTCACCGAGCCGGCGGCGCTCCTGAGCTGTACGGGTCGCGATTCCGCCGCATCAGGACACCCCGCAGGCCGTGTTGGCGCAGGTCCTGCCGGGCACCAGCGCGTGAGCGGCCGTCGGCGCCGACACGGCCGTCCGTCCGTCACCGGCGTGCTCCGCCGGCTGCCCCGCGCCTCGTTCCCGGTACGGGACCTGGGCGCACGGGAGTTCAGCCGCTGGCCTTCTCCCTTCCCGCTCGCCCACCGGCCGGTCCGGCAGTCAACGTCCGCCGGACTGGACGGTGTTGGGTGAGGATGTGGGGTATGGGACGAGCTTCTCGACGACGTGCGGAACGCCGCGCCGCACCGGCGGCGGCGCCGGAACCCGGATCCGGCCCGGGAGCGGTGGTGCTGGGGCGGTATCTCCTGCGTCCGGCCACCCCGGACGATGATCCCGGTGTGGTGCGCGCGCTGCTGGAGCCGGTGGACTTCATGGACGCGGCGATGGCTGAGGGGATCGTTGAGCGGATGCGCACCGGCTGGCGTCTGCCGGCCGGGTTCGGCACGGCGACCCTGCTGCTCGCCCAGGAACACCCAGGCGGTGAGGTCGTCGGCCTCGCCCATGCGGTCCCGCCGGTCCAGTGGCTGGCGGAGGCGGGGCTGGATCTGCAGTGGTGCATGCGGCTGTCGCGGTCGCTCGTCGAGCTGGAGGCGGTGTCGGTGGCCGACAACGCCCGCGGCCAGGGGCTCGGGCACCGGCTCGTCGGCCACCTGGTCGACTCCTACACCCGCCAGGGCTACGAGGCGATGCTCGGCGGCATCCACACGCACAAGCCCCACCTGGCGCCGTACTACGAGGCCGACGGATTCCACGTCCTGGCGCCCGGCGCCCCGTTCGACCTGCGGCTGCCCATCGGCCGGCTCCGGTACCCGGCGGATGCGTCGATGCGGCACCTGGTGCGCCCGCTCACCGGCCGGGTGTCGTACGGACACGGTGTCCTGGAGGGTCTGCTCGCCGACCGGTGACCTCGGTGCCGACGGCCGAGCGCCGCGCGCGGGCCGCCACCGACACCGCCCGCGCCCTGCTGGATGCCGGCGACGCGGCCGGCGCCCTCGCCCAGCTACGCCGGATCGAGCTCGCCGCACCCGGCGAGGCCCGCCGTCCCTCGGTCCGCGCGCTGACCGCCGAGGTCGCCGCGGCCCGGCCCGGCCTCGCGGGCCTGGACGCCTACGCCCGCCGCACCCAAGGCGAACACACCGGCTGGCTAACCCCGGCCGCGCCAAGATCCCGGACACCGCGGACGGTCGCCGGCTGTGCGCCGCGCTCCGCTCGGCCCGGGACCAGCACGCGCCGCCGTAACGGCGGCACCATACGGCCGTCAGTCGCCGGACCCGCTCGCCGTCCGGGTGTACGCGGCGAGTTCGGCGCGAAGGCTGCCCCGCCCTGCGCCGGCCGCGTCCCGCGCCTGCTGCAGCTCCTGGAGCTCGTCGTCGGTGAGGTCGTCGACCCAGGCTTCCGTCCGCCGGTGCTCGGCCTCTTCCTCGTCGCGCAACTGCTTCTCGTACCAGTCGAGTTCGTCCTCGTCCCGGATCCAGTGGCGCACGGCCGCGTCCCGCTCGCGCCGTGCCTCGGCCTCTTCGGCGATCTCGCACGGGTACCCCGCCCGCGATGGGGTCGGGGGGCCGGTCAGGATCCGTGCGCGGGCGGCGAGCAGCGCGCGGGCGGTCTCCTCGCCGGCGCCGCACGCCGCGGCGAAGCCGGCCAGCAACTCCTCGCCGGGCAGCCGTCGGCCCGTGAGGGCGTTGTGCAGGGCGCTGCGCGAGATACGGCCCGCGGCCGCGGGCGAGTCGGCCAGCCGGCGCAGGCTCGGCCCGCCGGCCGCCGCCCGGATCTTCTCCATGGCGGTGGCCAGTCCGGCCCGGGTGGTGATCTGGCGTCCGGGCACGTACGCGGTCGGCCTCCTGACGGGCACCGGGTGTACGGCGGCCGCGGCCGCCGTACACACCCGCGCGCCCTCCTCCTCGTCGGCCTCCGTGCCGCGGGCGAACGCGCGGACGGTGTACAGGGTGGGAAGCCGCCCGTCCAGGGCCCGGCGCACGGTGCACGCCGAGACCGGCATCTCCCGGGCACCGGCCCGCCGCGCCAGGGCCTCGAAGGTGCGCCGCCCCTTCGCCGCGCGCAACCAGCCACGCAGCCGCGCCAGTTCCACCGGCTCGGCCGCCGGGCGGCTCACCCGCGGCCGCCGCCGCTGGTGGCGAGCTCGGCGACGACGGCCAGGAGCCGGCCCGCGCGGCGCCCGGCGAGCAGCACCATCACGGCGCCCGCGAGCAGGGTCAGCACCATCGGGATCGGGCGCTGAAGGACGGCGAGCAGCGTCACCGCGGCGACCACGGCGATGACGACGGCCGCCTCGCCCGCACCGAGCTTGCCCAAGGCGGCCTCGGCCCGGGCCGCCGACCGGGCGCCGCCATGCTCGACAACGGGCCCGGCGGCGGGCGGGGGAGCGGACATGAGGGGGTGCCTCCAGACGGTTCGGCGGGACGTCCGCGGCCCGGGGTGCGCCCGGTCGCGGTGAGCCGATGGTGGCAGCGCCCGCCCCGTCTCCGCGACTCGCGCACCGCCTGCCCCGCACCCGACGTTCTCCTCGCCTCCCGCGGCAATGCCCAGGCCAGCGCCCACAACCGAGCAGTCCCCGTCCACGCCCCGCCAGGGCCCACCGCGCCCAACGCCCACCCCTGCGGCACGGCCCGGCCTGCGTACGGGCCGTCAGCCGGCCTGCCCGGCCGCGCCGTCGAGACCGCGCGGGGCTCGGTCTCGACGGCGGCGTACGCGGGGCGGGAGCGTCCGGGGCGCCCGTCCCGTCCGAGGGACCGGATACCCTAACCAGGCGATCTGATCTCGACCGGCCGAGCCTGGGCCGGCACACACCCCGCACACCAAGCCGGCACCCGCGAAGGCACAGGCCACCCCAACCCCCACAACGAGCCGCACCCCCGGAAGGTCACGCCCGTCCTGCACCCCGCCGGCGACCGGAGGGCGCCCGGCCGTCACCCGCTGGGCTGCGCCGCCGCGCCCACCGGGCCCGTAACGCCCCCGTGCGCGCCGGCCATCTGGGCGATCACGTACCAGAGGCGGTCGGCGCTCCCGGGTGGCCAGGGCATGCGCAACTTCCCCGTGGCGGGGTCGAGTTCGCCGCACCACTGTGCGTACCGGGAGGCGACGTCGTCCGGCCACAGGATCCCGTGCCCGCCGGGTACGGCGTCCGGCCGGACGCCCCCGCAGCCGCCCGCTACGGCCAGGGCGCGGTCGAGGCCTGCGGGATGCCCCAGCACCTCCAGCCGCGCCGTGACGTCCCCGAGCGGCCCCCACACCACCCGCCGGCGCACCGCCAGCACCCGCGCGATCCGCCCCGACCCCTCCGCCGCCGAAACCGCGCCCGCCGGTGCCCCGCTCGTGCGCGGCCCGGCGAGGCGCACCAGGACGTCCTCCAGGACGCGGCCCGTCTCGTCCGCGACCTGGACCCGCCCGGCCAGCGGCGGCCGCGCCCGCCCCGAACCCGAACAACGGCGCCGCGGTCACCTCCACCCACACCACCGCCAGCGGCCGCGACACCAACCCCCCAGCCCACAACCCCAGTTCAGCCCTGCGCACCCGCAACGCCTCCTGCGTGCCGGCCAGCTGCGCCAGATGCCGGCACGCCGCACACACCCGCCGCCCCTCGTGCTCCAGCAGCGGCAGCTGACCGCCACCCCCGCACCCCTCACACACCCGCCCCACCGCCCGCCGCTGCGCCGCGGCGGCCAGCTGGCGGCCGGTGGCCGCATGGGCACGGACTCGGCGACGGCGTACAGGTCGAACGTCTGCAGCTTGCCCCGCCAGTTGTAGTCGTGGACACGCGGGCGCGGACGGGCCCGCCGGGACGCCGGGGCGGGTCGGCGTCGCCCAGCCGGGCCCGGGTGACCAGCCCGGCCGGCACGTCGCCCCAGCGCTCGTACCGCACCGGCCGGACCTCGGCCGCCACACCGTTCCCGTCCGCAGCGCCACCACCGCCCGCCGCCCGCTCCTCGCCCGCCCCGCGCGTACCGTCGACTACGGCAACTACTGAATTTGTGGCGCTCAATTCCCCAATTCCTTCCCGTGCCCTATTCTGTTACGGGTCGCCTTTCTCTCCCCGCAACTCCGTTACGCGTTACGTGTCCTTTCCCGAACCCGTAACAACCCGCTAATCGGGATTCCCTCTGGATGACGCACTGTCAATTCCAGCGGAATAAGTTTCTGACGC
Organism: Streptomyces blattellae; assembly: GCF_009709555.1. Taxonomy (GTDB): domain Bacteria; phylum Actinomycetota; class Actinomycetes; order Streptomycetales; family Streptomycetaceae; genus Streptomyces; species Streptomyces blattellae. The sequence goes on from NZ_WJBG01000163.1 coordinate 48,054, forward strand.
CACGTAACCCGTAATGGAATGCGTATCAATTCTAGAGAGGTCTAGTCCACTCAGAACCAAGCATGGACGCTTGATCTGATGAACCGTCAGACAGCAGCGATGCGGCACCGGTTGCCAACCTCCCCTTGCTGCTGCCATACTGTAACCACAACGAGCCGGGGCCGGGAAGCCCGGCGGGCGCCCCGGCCCAGCTGGACCAGAGACGCAAACCCCCTCAAACAGGAGGCATCAAGCCTCTGAACAGGGAAAACAGAAGATCGAGCCGCCACCAAAATCGGGAGCCACGCCCCACAGGCCAGGATCCCACCCCGAGGCCGGCACCCGGGACCACGAGAAGCGGACAACAGAGAGTAACGTTCAACTCTCAACGTCTTCAAGAGGGTTGCGGAGCAACCCAACATCTTCCGTCGCGAAGTGACGGCGCGTCATGTCTCCGGAGGAGACCGCGCGC
>NZ_WJBG01000164.1 GCF_009709555.1 Streptomyces blattellae
GGAGCAGGAACTCGCACCCTCGCAATCGACCGCGGCGGCGCTGTTCGACGACTTCACACCCGAGGAGCGAGCCGAGTTGCTCAGCCTGCTGGAGAAGGTGGCCGACTCCTTGCGCGCACGCGGGGTCGACACGCCGTTCCCCGATCGAGGCTGATCGCGAAACTGCCGGAACCCGCACGAAACCGGGATCGGACCGGCAGCGTCGCCTACGCCACCCGGGTGAGCCGCACGGCCCGGTGGCGACGGCCCCTCGGCTCCCCTTCGGCATCCGTTCGATCGCTTACCGCACCGCCGCATCCCGTCATCCACCAGTACCGTCTTCGGTCGACACCCCTTGCCAAACGGACTGCTGTCCACTACGGTCAGCCCTTGTGGACGATTGTCCGCTTAGGCCTGGTATCGCCTTATCCACGCGTCCAGCAGGCGTGTCCGGCGCTCCGTGAACGTCACGTTCGCCGCCCACGTCGGCACAAGACCCCATGCGCCGGGCGACACACGCATCGAGTAGATCCATGCGACGCCGTCCTGACGACCGGCGGTCTTCGCCGCCACCGCTGCGCGGTTGCCCACCCCTGAGTGGTGGCAGCACCGCGACCAGGCTCAGCTCTACTGAATGGAGATGTCCGTGACCACTGTCCAGGGAACAACCCTGATCCTGCCCACCCAGGATGGCGACGCCGACGCGTACCTGACCCGCCCGGACGACGATGCCCCGCACCCGTCCGTCCTCTTCTACACGGACATCATGGGCGTGCGGCCGGGCATGAAGAAGATGGCCGACCGACTCGCCTCGGCCGGCTACACGGTCCTGGTGCCCAATGTCTTCTACCGCACCAGCCCGGCGCCCGTGGTGGAGTTCCCCGACCCCATGACCCCGGACAATCTCTGGGACGTCGTCGGCAAGGCCGTTCCGGTGGCGCAGGCGCTGACCCCGAAGGACGCCATGCAGGACGCCCTCGTCTGGCTCGACTGGCTTCAGGCCAGCGAGTTCACCACCGACGGCCCCGTGGGCATCACCGGCTACTGCAACGGCGGCATGCTCTCCCTGCGCACGGCGGGCTCCTATCCGGACCGGGTCGCCGCCGCGGCCATCATCCACGGCTCCCACCTGATCACCGACGCTCCGGACAGTCCTCACCTGGTGGCCGACCGCATCAAGGCCGAGGTCTTCTTCGCCAACGGTGACAAGGACACGGTCAACACGCCCGAGGAGGTCGAGCAGTTCAACGGCATCCTCTCCGCGGCCGGTGTCCGGTACCGGAGTGAGATGTACCCGGGCGCCCAGCACGGCTTCGCCGCGGACGATCTCGTCCCCCTCTACGACAAGGAGGCGGCCGAGCGTCACTGGGTGGGCCTGCTGGACCTGCTCGGCCGCACTCTCTGAGCCTTCGCGGGCCGGACGATCCGAACGGTCGTACTCGATGTAACCGCTCTCGCGGTGCCGCGCTCACGCGGCACCGCGATCGTCGCCTACCGGGCGGCGGAAGGAAAACCGCAGCAAGGAAGAGGGAAGCATGCCTGAAGAGCACCTGGTGATCTCAGCCGAGATCCCCCGCAAGCTGCCGGACTCCTGGACCGCCAGGAGCCGTTGGGAGTTCGCCGAGGTTGCGCCGCTGATCATCGAGGCCGCCCGGGGCCCCGTACCGGGCACCCGGACGAGCACCTGGCCGGACGGCCGCTCGGCACCATCCGGCGTGCACGGTGAGCTCGCGGGGAGTTCCAAATGACTGGTGACGGCAGGCCCACTTCAGCATCGACTCAGCTCACGGACAACGCATCCGACCCCGCCGCGATACTCGGCACCTATGTGCTGCCCGGCCGGGGCGGTGCCACGCGCGACGGACTCGACCAGGCCCGGGTGGCCGAGGAGATCGGCTTCGGGTCGGTCTGGCTCTCCGAGAGCTGGGACACCAAAGAGCTCGGCGCGCTCGCCGGTGCGGTCAGCCAGGTGACCGAGCGCACCAGGATCGTGACGGCCACGACGCACTTCGGCACCCGCCACCCCCTCGTACTGGCCGGCCTCGGCACCACGCTCAACGCGCTGAGCCAGGGGCGCTTCGTGCTCGGTTTCGGGCGTGGTGGCGCGGCGGCCGGTCCGGTCCTGCGGGAGTTCGGCGGCCGGGCCGACACCATCGCGGCGATGCGGGACCACGCCGCCATCCTGCGCCGCATCTGGGCCGGTGAGCGCTTCTCGTACAGCGGTCCGGCCGGTGAGTTCGCCCACCTCGGCAGCCGCAACACGCCCCCCGGGCTGGCTCCGCCCTTGTTGCTGGCTGCCATTGGGGAGAAGACGCTGGCGCTGGCGGGGGAATGCTTCGACGGCGTCATCCTCGCCCCCTTCGTGTCGCCCGAGGGAGTCCGCCGCTCGACCGAGATCGTGCGCAACGCTGCCGCGGACGCCGGACGTGACCCGGCCGCAGTCCGCATCTACGGCATCGTCGTGGTCGCTCCCGACCTGCCGCCCGAGGAGCAGGCGGCGATCGTCGGTGGCCGAGCAGTGGGGTACTTCCAGGAACCGCGGGTCGCTCGCCGCATCGCCAATATCAACGGCTGGGACGCGAAGGTCTTCGAACCGCTCTGGCACCACCCCAAGTTCTCGGGTCCGGGCACGGCCTCCAGCGAGTTCCGCGCGGACGAACTCGTCGAGGTGAGCCGGCTGATCGACGACGAGTACCTCATGGCCGGCTCCTCGATCGGCACGGCGTCCGAGTGCGCGGACGGTTTGCGGCCGTTCCTGGAAGCCGGTGCCGACGAACTCGTCCTCCACGGAACCTCGGCCGACAAGTGCCGGGCTCTGGTGGCCGCTTTCCGGGAATCCCATGTCAGAAAAAGCACTGTGGGACAGACCGACGCTTCCGGAGCGGCCCGGTGACGGGCGGGCCCGACGACGGCCTCGGCGAGATCGCCGGCAAGCTGGCGAGAGTCCTGGAGCGACGCTGCGGGCTCGCCGACGTCGTGGTGGAGGACGCCCGCCGACCGGGCGGTGGGCATGCGGCCAACATGGTGCTGTTCACCGCGCGGTACCGGCAGTCCGACGGTACCGTCGAGCGGCGTCCGCTCGTCAGCCGAATGCAACAGGTGGACATCAGGCTCATTCCCCCGGACGAGTACGACCTGTTGCACGAGTTCCGGGTCATGGAGCAGCTCGCCGACTCCGAAGTGCGGGTGCCGCCCCTGGTGTTGGGTGAGGCGGACGGCGCCGAGCTCGGCTTCCCCTTCTACATCATGGGCCATGTGGACGGGCGGGTGGTCCAGGACCACCCGCCCTATCACGTGCACGGCTGGATCCAGGACCTCACGCCCGAGCAGCGGGCGCGGCACTGGAACAACGGCGTCGACATGCTGGCACGCCTGCACGCGATCGATCCATGGGAGCGCTTCGGCTTCCTCGACCGGCCCGAGCTGGGGCCCACCGGCCTTGACCAGTCGCTCCGTTGGATGCAGGACTGGTATCGATGGATCTGCGGCGGCGAGCGCCACGAGGTCCTCGACGCGGCGATGGCCTACATCGTCGAGAACCGTCCCGCGCACCACACGGACAGCGTGCTGTGGGGAGACGCCCGGATCGGCAACATCCTCTTCGACGTCGAGGGGGAGGTGAACGCCATCATCGACTGGGAGCTCGCCTCGCTGGGTCCGGGCGAACTCGACCTGGGGTACTGGATCGTGATGGACTTCCTGCTCGGGCCCGGCGTCTTCCTGGAGCGCCTGGAGGGCCTGCCCGGTCGTGAGGAGACGATCGCCCGGTACGAGCGGACGCTGGGCCGGCCGGTCGGCGACATCCGTTACTACGAGATCTTCGGTGCCCTGCGTTTCGCCCTCGTTCTGCTGCGGGTCGAAAAGCTCTTCCAGGCGGCCGGGCGACTGCCGGCCGAGAGCCGTTTCGGCCGCGGCAGCCACGCCGTGCACCTACTGGCGGAGCTCCTGGGCCTCAGGCCGCCGACGATCAGCCGGGACATCCTGGTCCGTCAGCGTCCTGACCTGCCCGACGACTTCGACGTGGAAGCCGTCTCTCGCCAGCCGTATGAAAAGGAAGGGTGAGCGCCCCCTCCCGCCGAGATCCGGAGCCCCGTCCCGCACAGCGTGCGGGACGGGGCTCCGGCTTGCCCGGCACCCGGGCGTCATGGCCCGCGGTGCTTGCGAAACCGACGTCAGCGGCGGGTGAGGCCTCCGTCGACGGCGAAGATCTGGCTGGTGATGAACGCCGCTTCGTCGGAGGCGATGAACGCCACCGTGTTGGCGACGTCCTCGGGCGTCTGCTGCCGCTTCAGAGCCTGCTGCTGCATGTGGTGCTCGAACACCTGCTCAGGAAGCCGGGAGAGCGTGAACGGGGTCCGGACCACGCTGGGGGCCACCGCGTTGACCGTGATGTTGTACTGCGCGAGGTCGGCCGCCATCGAGTAGGTGAGCCCGTTGATGGCGCCCTTGGAGGAGAGGTACGAGATAAAACGCGGAGTGTTCTCCCAGTAGGCGGTGGTCGTCATGTTGATCACCCGGCCGGCGCTGGACTCCTTGAGCTGGTCGAGGAACGCCTTGGACGTCAGGAAAATGCCGCCGGCGTTCACCGTCATGATCTTGAGCCAGCTGTCGAAGGTCGCGTTGTCGAAGTCGACCAGTTCCACGAGGGCCGCGTTGTTCGAGACGATGTCGACCGAGCCCAGAGCGTCCCGCACCTGTGCGGCGAAGGCGTTGATCTGTGCCTCGTCGGAGATGTCGACCTGGGCGCTGAAGAACCGCTGCCCGGCGGCCTTGACGAGTTCCGCGGTCTCGTCCGCCGGGTTGATGTCGGCGACCGCGATGTCGGCGCCCTCGGACGCCAGCTTCTTCGCGATCGCCTGACCGATCCCGCTGGCACCTCCAGTGACCACGGCGATCCTGCCTGCCAACCTTCCAGTCATATTGCAGCTCCTTGTCTTGCGTGCATCAGATAGACGGCCCCCGGGGACCCGGCGACGGCCGTCGCCGGACGGAGGCCAGTTGGCCCGGCTCGACCGGCCGGTCCCGCCGGCCGGTCGTCGGGTGTTCGTGGGGTGTTCGTGGGGGTCTTCGTGGGGTCTTCGGGGGTGTTCGTGAGGGTGTTCGTGGGGGTGTTCTTGTGGCGGGTGGCGGTCAGCCGCCGTTGACGACGGCCGCGGTGGCCCGCAGGGCCTGGGTCGCCCGGGGCAGATCGGCGTTGACCAGCCGGCCCTCGGACTTCACGACCTGCCCGGCGACGAGGACCGTGTCCACGTTGTGCGGGCCGGCGGCGACGACCACGGCCGCGACCGGGTCCCGGTCGGCGCCCAGGAGGTTGAGGTCGTCCAG
>NZ_WJBG01000165.1 GCF_009709555.1 Streptomyces blattellae
GATCTCGGTCGTCTCGGCCATCTCGGCCATCTCAGCCGTCTCAGCGGCCGTCTCGGCCGTCTCAGCCGTCTCAGTGATCTCGACCGTCTCAGCGATCTCGGCCGCGATACACACGGCATCCAGCGCCACCAGGCCCTGAGCGGTGATCCGCAGCGGGTTGATCTCGATCTCGGTGAGGGCGGGGTGCGCGGCCAGCAGGCCGCCCAGGGCCGCCACCACCACGCCGAGCGCGGCCCGGTCCAGTACGGGCCCGCCGCGCCAGCCGTCGAGCAGGGCGTGTCCGGCCAGTTCGGCGGGCATGGTCGCGGCCTCCCCCACGCCGAGCGGGGCGAGCCGGATGCTCACGTCCGGCAGGGCTTCGGCGGTGGTGCCGCCGAAGCCGACCAGGACGACGGGTCCGAACACCGGGTCCCGGCGGGCGCCGACCACGAGATCCACGCCGGACGAGGCCATCGACTCGATCAAGAAGCGGTTCGCTCCCGCCGCCTCGATCACGTCGAGCGCCGCGTCCAGTTCCTCCGGAGTCCGCACGCCGAGCCGCACCCCGCCGACGTCCGTCTTGTGCGGCACGGCCGCGTCCAGCAACTTGACCGCCACCGGGCCAGGCAGTTCGGCCAGCGCCCGGTGTGCCTCAGCGCGGTCGGCACAGGCACGGCGGGGCAAGGTCGGAACGCCGAGCGCGGCGAGGAGCGTCTTGGCCTGGTCCTCATCCCAGGGACCGGACGCCTGGTCCCAGGGACCGGACGCCTGGCCCCCGTCCCAGGGACCGGTCACCTGGCCCCCGTCCCAGGGACCGGGACCGATGTCCGGGCTGGGGCTCGCGTCCACGGGCGGCGCGGCCGCGGAGATCGCTGTCGTACGGCTGCGACCGCGTGCGTCGGCCAGCAGCGCGCCGGTCATCGCGGCAAGCCCCCGCGGGTCGCCGGTCACCGGTACGCCCCGCTCCAGAAGGGCGCGGCGCACACGTCGTACGTCATCGCCCGCCCCACCGACTCCGAGCACCGTCGGCACGCTCCCCCGGGCCGCATCCACGGCCTCGACCAGGTCGAACGCACCGGGCTCGTGCAGCGCGTACCCGGCGATCAGGTCCACGGCCGGGTCGGCGGCCACCGCCGTCAGCACGGCAGCGAAGCCGGGGCCGGGACGGCCCGTGTCGACCGGGTTGGCCTGGTACGTCAGCGGGGGCAGTACGGCGGCCAGAGCACGCCGGGTGTCCTCGGCCAGCTCCGGTACGGCGGCTCGACGGCCGCGCAGGTCGTCCAGGAGCAGCAGGCCAGGACCGGCCTGCGCGGTCACCACGCCCACGCCGGGGTCGATGGCGGCGGGCAGCCGCAGGAGCGACAACGCGCCCACCGCGTCGACCAGTTCCCGTTCGTCGTCCACCAGGACGGCGCCGGCCTGGGCGAGGGCGGCGCGGGTGGTGCGCCAGGAGGTGGCGAGGGCGCCGGTGTGGGAGGCGGCGAAGGCGCCGACGTCGTGGCGGCCGACGACGAGGGCGACGACCGGGCGGGTGGCGGTGAGCCGGGCGACCGCGTCGGTGAGGCGGCGGCCGTCGGCGACCGACTCGATGTGCAGGGCCACGGCGGTGGTGCGCGGGTCGTCGGCCAGGTGGTCGAGGACGTCGGCTGTCGTGACGTCCGCGCTGTTGCCCAGGCCGACCGCGAGGCTCACCCCGTGTCCGGCCTCGCCGAGCAGGAACGCCAGAGCGTGGTTCACGCCTCCGCTGGCGGCCACGACGGCGATCCGGCCGGAGGGCACGTCGGCCGCGCCCGGCACGAAGCTGGCCGTGAGGTCCGGTGTGAGGAAGCCGGAGGTGTTCGGGCCCAGCAGCCGGATGCCGGTGCGCAGGGCGACCTCGGCCAACTCCCGCTGGTGCCGCTCGCCGTCCGGTCCGGCCTCGGCGAAACCGCCCCCGTAGACCACGGCGGCCCGCGCCCCGGCCTTGGCGGCCTCGGCGACGGCGTCCGCGCAGCCCGCGGCGGGTACGCAGACCAGCGCCAGGTCGACGAGGCCGTGTTCGGCGGCCTCGGCGACCGAGCCGTACACCCCGGTCGAGGGGTCCGGGCGGCGGGCGTTGACCAGCCCCACCCACCCGGGGAAGGCGGCCACCGACCGCGCGAGGGCGGCCCCCAGCTTCCCCGGGTCGGTGGAGGCCCCGACGACGGCGATACCGCGTGGGGAGAACAGCGCCTGAAGCGTCATGACGACACCTCCCACTCGGCGACCGTGGCGGCGCCCGCGCCGACCAGGTCGGTACGCCCGGACAGCACGGCCGTGAGGGCGCGGTCGAGGTCGAGGGTGTCGTCGATCAGCAGGGCGGGCAGGCCGTGGCGCAGCCGGGTCCGTTCGGTGAGGAGGGCTCGGGTGTACGGCGTACCGCCGTGTACGGCGATCAACAGCGGCTCCCCGGCTGCCAGTCCGGCGAGACGCTCATACGCTGCCGCGAGGCCGGACTCGTCGTCCGGGGCCGTGACCCGGGCACCCCAGGGCTCGGCGGCGGTGCCCGGCGCCGACTCGCGCAGCGGCAGCGGGTCTCCGGTGCCGCCGATCGCCGTACCGCCGTCGGGGGCGACCAGCATGATCCGGCCGGGCAGCCGCCACGCACCGAGGTCGAGCGGGGTGTCCAGCGGTTCGGCGCCATGGCGCGTCTCCCACTGGTCGTGGGCGGCGCGCACGAACTCCGGTGCCCGGCGGGCCAGTCGGCCGTCGGTGATGCTGCGGGAGAGGAAGTGGTAGGCGAACTGCCAGGGCTCGAAGGCGTCGTGGTACTCGCCGAAGTGCTCCCACCAGCCGAGGCTCGGCCGTGCCGCGTTCTGGATCGCCTCGACCGACGGCCGGGCGGCGGCCTCGTACGCGGCGAGAGCGGCCGGGAGGTCGTCGGCGTGCTTGGTGAGGGCGGCGGAGAGGGCGATCGCGTCCTCCATGGCCATCTTGGTGCCGGAGCCGACGGAGAAGTGCGCGGTGTGGGCCGAGTCGCCGAGCAGGACGACCGGGCGGGGGTCGGTGACGTACCAGTGGCGGGTGCGGCGGGTGCGGAAGTTGCCCCAGCGGGAGTTGTTGACCAGGAGCCGGTGTCCGTCGATCTGCCCGGCGAACAGTTCCTCCAGGTACGCCTTGGTGGCCAGGTCGCTCGGGCCCGGCGGCCTGGTGACGTCGAAGGCGTCGAGGCCCGCCGCCCGCCAGGTCGGCTCGTCCGTCTCCACGATGAACGTGCTCACGTCCGCGCTGATCGGGTAGCCGTGCACCGCGAACACGCCGTGCGGACCGCGCTCGTGGACGAAGGTGAGCCCGTCGAACATGTAGTCCGTGCCGAACCAGATGAACTTGGCCGTCGCCGTGTCGAAGGACGGCTCCAGACGGTCCGCCAGGGCTCCGCGGATGCGTGACGACGTGCCGTCGGCGGCGACCACGAGGTCGTAGTCGTCCAGGCCGGCGAGGTCCGTCTCGGTCTCGAACCGCAGGTCCGCGCCGAGTTCCCGCGCCCGCTCCTGGAGCAGGGCCAGCAGCGTACGGCGGACGATCGCGGCCATGCCGTTGCCCCCGCAGCGCAGGCGCTCGCCCTTGAGCCGAACCTCGATGTCCTCCCAGTGCCGGCCGTGTGCGCCCAGCGCCTCACGGAGCACCGGGTCGGCGTCGTGGATGCCGGCGAGCGTGCGGTCGGAGAACACCACGCCGAAGCCGAACGCGTCGTCGGCGCGGTTGCGTTCGAAGACCGTGACTTCGACGGACGGGTCGGCCTGCCGGACCAGGGCGGCGAAGAACAGCCCTCCCGGGCCTCCGCCTGCGACAGCGATGCGCATGGTCAGTTCCTCACCGGGTGCTCGCCGCTCACCAGGGTGTCGCTCACCAAGGTGTCGCTCACCAGGGGGTTGCGGCACTCGCCGATGCCCTCGGCCCGGGTCACCAGTTCGCTCACGACGGACTCACTCCTTCGGGCCTTCCAGCCTTCGGACCTTCGGGATCAACTCAATCCAACGTACGACATAGAAATAACGGTCGTCTAGATATTGAAACTCACCTCTCGGGCGCCCGAGCCGTTCGGACGCCCTGGTGCCCCGGCGCCCCGCCCCTGCGCCCCGGCGCCCTCAGTCAGCCCCCGCTGCCGCCGATCACCTCGTCGACGTACCCCTCCGCCTCCGCCCGCAGCAGGCCATGGGCCTCCAGGAACAGCTCGTGGGCCTGGCGGCCGACCCAGCCCTCGGGCAGCAGCTCGGGCGGCAGGTCGGGGTCCCGGAAGGGGAACATGCGGTAGTCGTGGATCAGGCGCATGCGCTCGATCAGCGCGTCCCGGCCGCGCAGTTCGCCCGCGCGGTAGCCGGCGAGGCGCGGCCGGTAGCGGTCGAGCAGTTCGCCGTACTCCTTGTTCAGGGCGGCCAGGTCCCAGGAGCGGGCCGCCATGTCCCGGTCGGCCACCGCCCCCTCGGAGCGTGCGTGCAGCGCGTCGATCCGCGCCGCGGGCTGGTCGGCGAAGCTCTCCCTGACCTCGGCGACCCGGTCGTGCGGACTGATCCACACGGACGCCGACAGCAGGCCGAAGCCCAGCCAGGACAGCTTCTTGCGCAGCTGCTCGCGCAGCGCCCGGTCGGCCTCGGGCACCGAGTAGATGACCATGTGCCACTGGCCGTCCCACGGACCGGGCGCACGCCGGAAGATCCGCTCCCGGCCCTCGTCGAGCAGCCGCCAAGAGGCGTCGGTGAGGGCGTAGACGGTCTCCCTCCCCTCCTTGCGGCTGTCCAGCCAGCCCTCCTTGCGCATCCGGGCGGCGACCACCCGCACCGTGCTCTCGGGGATGCCGAAGCAGTCCATGAGAGCGACCAGACCGCGCAGCCGGACCTCGCCGCCCCGGTAGCGCAGATAGTCGCCGAACAGGTCGAAGACCAATGACCGCGGCTTCACAAGCACCTCCTGGCCCTTTCGGACCCCGCCCCTACGCGTGTCAACTACTTGACGATCGTCTCACGGACGACGGATATTTCAACCGTACGACGGCCGTCTCCGAGACGGTACGTCGCTCCTCACATCACTCACATCACTCACATCACTCACATCACTCCTCACGTCACTCACATCACTCCTCACGTCACTCCTCACGTCGAAGGAGACGCCATGGCAGAGACCTTTGTCCTCATATCCGGCGCCTGTCACAGCGGCTGGACCTGGCGGCGGGTGGCCGAGCGGCTGCGCACCGCCGGCCATCGCGTCCTGGCCCCGGACCTGCCCGGCCTCGCCGACGGGGACGACCCGCGCGCGTACGGCCTGGCCGACGTCGGCGACTTCGTCGTCGACCTCGTCGAACGGCACGACCTGCGGGACGTCACCCTCGTCGGGCACAGCTGGGGCGGCTACCCGCTCACCGCGGCGGCCCCACGCCTCGCGCCGCGCCTGCGCAAGCTCGTCTACTGGAGCGCGTTCGTCCCCGCCGAGGGCCGGTCCCTGATGGACGAAGTCCCGCCGCACTACGCCGAGATGTTCCAGCAACTCGCCGCCGCGTCCGGCAACGACAGCATTCTCTTCCCGTACGAGGTCTTCACGGCGGCCTTCATGCAGGACGGCGACGACGGCGCGCAGCGCCTGGTCCACAGCCTGCTGGTCCCCCAGCCCCTGCGCTACTTCACCGAGACGGTCGCCCCGATCAGCCCGGCCGCGCTCGGCGTCCCCGCCTCCTACGTCGTCGGCACCGAGGATCTGGCCCTGCCGCCCGGCGAGTACGGCTGGACGCCCCGCTTCCCACGGCGCCTCGGCCCGGACACGCCCGTCATCGAGTACACCGGCACCCATGAGGCCCAGTTCACCCGCCCCGACGACCTGACGGCGGCGCTGCTCAAGGCGTAAGACGACGGAGGAACGAACACCGACCGCCCCGACCGCGTCCTGCGCGGCGGGGGCGGCGCGGGGCCGGTCGCGTAGTGCGTACGGCGGCGGCGACGACCTCGTGGAAGCGGGCCTGGCCGTGCCGATGGGGGTGGGCTGGTACACCGCCGGCGGACGGGTCCGGACACGTGGTCAGCGCCGGGTGTTTCCGGCCGGAGCGGTTGACCGGCCCGGTGGGCGCACTCGGGGCCACGACAGGACTCCGGCACCCGGAGGGGAACCATGAACACGACGGCACGGACCGGCCGGGACGGTCCGACACAGCAGAAACGGCTGGTCATCTATTTCAACGACCACCTGGCCGGGCCGTGCGGCGGGCGCGGAACTCGCCCGCCACACGGCCCAGGAGCACCGGAAGTCGCCGTTCGGTGACGCCCCGGAGGACCTGCGGAAGGAGATCTCGCAGGACCGGCAGGCCCTGGTACGCCTCCTCGAAGACCTCGATGTCCCCGTCAGGCACTACAGGTATACGGAGCGTCTCTGCACGGCTATAGGACCGAGGAGGGTGCCCGACGTCGCCTGGGCGCCGGGCGTGCGCGTGACAGTCTGGGACAGGGTCACTACGGAACGCTAATCCGACTGGTGGGCACTCACTCACAACTGCACCACGCTCATGCCCACTCACGGCTCATGCCCACTCACGGCCGGCCGTCCGGACTCGCGTCGGCGGAAGCGGCGGCGCCGACGCGGTCATGACGGGCCAGCAGGGCCAGCAGACCCGCGACGGTCGCCTCACCGTCGGCGGGATGACGCAGGACGGTGCCGGGAGAGATCCGGTAGAGGTTGGAACGGCCCTGGCGGACGTGGGTGAGGTAGCCGCCCTCTTCGAGGTCGACGATGATCCGCTGGACCGCCCGTTCGGTGAGCTGACAGCGCGCTGCGATGTCACGGATGCGGGCGGTGTCGTCCTCGGCGACGGCGGCCAGCACCCGCGCGTGGTTGGTCAGAAACGTCCAGCCCCGGTAGGGCTCCGGAACTCCTTCCATACCCACAGAGTAGGGCGGCTGTTTCACGCTTTCAAAAGCACGACTTTCGTTTCATGTATCTCTTGACGTGGAAGCCGGAGGGTGGGGATGCTGGAAGAGGCATGGGAAGAGGCATGGGAAGAGGCTTGGAAGGACAAATGCTCGGGGAGCCAGCATGTCCGATCAGGTAACCGCCCTGCGAGGCGACCAGGAGTTCTGCGCCGACTGCGGCGCCGAACGGCGTCCCGTCTCGTACGTTCCCCCGTTGTCGTTGACCGTCCATGTCGGCGCGGACGGCCGACCCACTGAGGTGACGGCGTCCGGTGAGATCGACTTCGACAGCAGTCCCGCGCTGGGGCACATGCTGCAGGACGCGCTGGACCAGTCGGCGGACGGCGTGGAAGTCGATCTCACCGGGATCGGGTTCTGCGACTGCTCCGGACTCAACGTCCTCCTGCACGTCCGCCGACGTGCCCGCGAGGCCGCCAAGACCCTCACCATCCGTGTCTCCAGCCCGGCCGTACAGCGCCCCCTGGCGCTGACCGGCACCGGCGACGTGCTCACCGCGACGGACACGGCGCGGGCCCCCGACCCGGGAGACGACAGCTCACCGCTCGGCCCGGCGCATGGCGCGGATCCGACCGCCGACGGCATCAAGACGGAGAACGATCAACTGCGACGCGCCATGCAGACCCGCCCGGTCATCGACATCGCCCGCGGCATCCTCATGGCCTCCTACACCATCAGCGCCGAGCAGGCATGGCAGGTCCTGGTGAGCACCTCGCAGAACAGCAACACCAAACTCCACCTGCTCGCCGAAACACTCCTGAACGCCGTGCACGGCCACAACCTGCCCGAGCCGCTCGCCGGTCACCTGGCGCAAGCCCTGCGAGAACACGGCGGGCACCCCCTCTGACGGCGGGCAGCGCATCATGTGTTCCTCGCGCCGAAGTGACCAGGCGGGCGGGGCGAGTTCCGATCGGGCACCTCCCCCAAGGGCCGACGGCCTCGGCGTGGACCAGCAGGCGCGGCGCGACGGGCCGGCCAGCAGCGCGTTGACGCGTTGACGCATTGACGTGCGTCGTGAAGACGCGCAAGGTCGGCGTGCACGGCCGATTTGGAGATCGCGGACGACCAAGGAGCTCCTCCTGCGCGACCTGCGCGACCTCCGTCTCGACGCCGTACGGAACTCTCTGCGCGCTGGACCTACACCATGATCAAGGATGACGGTGTCCTCTCATCCCTGTCGGGCCGCCTCATCCCTGCGATCGGCCGGGTGAGGTAGAGCCGCTGCGTGGTAGCGGCCTGCCGGGCGGTTCTTGCGGTGTACTGCGGTGTAGTGCGGTGTGCTGCGGTGTAGTGCGGTGTGCTGCGGTGTAGTGCGGTGTGCTGCGGTGTAGTGCGGCGTACTGCGGTGTACTCGGTGGAAGGTGGGCCGATGGCCGGGCGTTCGTGCTGGGTTGCGGTATGCGTCCTGCTGAGTGGCCTGAGCGTCGTCGGCATCGGCGGGTGCGGCACGGTGACGGAACGGCGAGACGACGTACGCGACACCGCGGCCGCCTTCCAGGCGGCGCTGGACGCGCAGGCATATGACAGGGTCTGCGCCCTGCTCGCGCCGGGCACCGTGGAGGAGCTGGAACACTCGGGTGGCAGCCCGTGTGCGCAAGCTCTGCGTGAGGAGTCGCCGACGCCGGGCGGGGCCGTGCGGCGGACGGACGTGTACGGCAACCAGGCGCGGGCGGTGCTGTCCGCCGACACCCTGTTCCTCTCCCACTTCGCCTCCGGTTGGAAGGTCGTGGCCGCCGACTGCGAACAGCGGCCGCAGGAGCCGTACGAGTGCCGGATCAAGGGCGGGTGAAGTGTGAGGACCATGTTCACCGTCGTCGTCGGGATCATCGCGGTCGGTCTCGTCTGCCTGGCGGCCCTGGGGCTGATGCGCCGATGAGCAGGCGGGGAGGCGGGCGCGGAGGCGGGCGGGGCTTTTTGCGAGACTTTGCGCGGGACAACGGGCTCGGGCTGTTCTTCACTGTCGCGTTCCTGCTGGCGCTGGTCGGGCAGGCGATCGCGGGCCACGCCGACTTCAACAACCAGATGGCCACCGACCAGCTCCAACAGGTCTCGCTCGGCGAATACGTCACCACGTCCGACTTCGCCGTCGATGTGTCCGAGAACTGGCAGTCGGAGTACTTGCAGTTCTTCCTCTACGTCGGCGTGACCGTCTGGCTGCTGCAACGCGGCTCCCCGGAGTCCAAGATGCTGCACAAGGCCGGCACCGAGTCCGACGAGGACCAACTGGTCGGGAGGCATGCCAAGGAGAACTCGCCCAAGTGGGCCGGGGTCGGCGGATGGCGACAGGCGGTGTACTCGAACTCGCTGCTTCTCGTCATGGGGACGATCTTCCTGCTGTCCTGGCTGGTCCAGTCGATCACCGGGGTCGCCGCCTACAACGAACAGCGGCTACGGCAGTTGCAAGCCCCGCTGAGCTGGGCCGGCTACCTGGGCGCGGCGGACTTCTGGAACCGCACCCTGCAGAACTGGCAGTCCGAACTGCTCGCCGTCGCCTCGATGGCCGTACTCTCGATCTACCTGCGACAACGCGGCTCCCCGGAGTCGAAACCGGTCGGAGCGGCCCACGGCGCCACCGGAGTGGAAGGCTGAGCTGTCAGGGAGCGGACAGCTCGAACCGCGTCACGTGGACGGAGCCGCCGAGCGCCTGGGTCGCGTGGTTGAAGAGGGCGAACCGGTGGCCCATGAAGAACCGCCAGTCGTTGCCCATGGAGAACGCGGGACCGAGGCGCGTGAAGGTGACACCGTCGGTGCTGTAGGAGAAGACGCCGGGACGGGACGCGCCGGGACGGATGTCGGCGTTCACCCGCAGCCAGAGGCGACCGCCGCTCGGTGCGCTCGTGCTCGCCCGCACGGTCCCCGTTCCGGTGGTGTTCCAACTGCCGTCCATGGTCAGCCCGTCGACCATCACCACACGTGTGGTACCCCCGTCGCGCTGGAGCCCGATCCATGCGGAGGAGTCCCGCAGCAACGCCAGCCCGGCCCGGTCGCCGTCGCGCATCGCCGAGTGGTCGAGCTGGATCGTCGCCGTGGACGCAGGGCCCTGGATGCGGTGGGTGAGGGTGTTGCGGGCCCAGTAGAGGTCGTTGGTGACGGTCGCGGTGCGCAGGGTCAGCCCGCCCCCCGCGGACCACCTGCTGTTGTCCGGGTTGTGGTTCCACTCCCATTTCGGCTTCAGGGTCGTACCGTCGAAGGTGTCGACGCCGGTCAGCGGGGTGACCTGTCGGGGTGGTGTCGGCACGACGGGGCTCGGATACGACGTGCCCCAGGCGCCGTTCACGAGCTGGAGGACGGGCCAGCCGTCCGAGGTCCAGGTGACGGGCGCCAGGGCGGGCATCCGTCCGCCGGGATACGCGTCGACGAAGGCCATGTAGTACCAGGCCCCGCCCTGCGTCCGCACGAGTCCGCCCTGGTGCGGGACACCGCCGCCCTGGATCGGTCCGGGCAGGTCGAGCAGAACCTGCCGCAGCGTGTAGGGGCCGAACGGGCCGCTGGTCGACCTCAGGATGTACTGGCCGTTGGCAGGGCGGGTCAGAAAGATGTAGTAGCTCCCGTTGATCTTGTAGAAGCGGGCACCCTCCAGCGTGCCGATGCTCGACGGCGTGCTGAACACCTGCTGTGTCCGCACCTGGCTGCGTCCGTCGGCGGAGAGCTGGGCCACGTGAATGGCGCCGTTGCCGTACGCGACGTACAGGGTGTCGTCGTCATCCACCAGCAGCCCCGCGTCGTAGTAGACGTTGGGGAGCGAGGCATGTCTGCTCCACGGCCCCTCGACGGACGTGGCCGTGTAGACGTAGGTCCGGGCGAAGTCGATCTGACCGAGCCAGTAGAAGGTGCTGTTACCGGGACGGTAGGCCAGCGACGACGCCCAGACGCCGCGGACGTAGCCGCGGGCGCCGCTGAGGTCGTACTTGGACCCGAAGTCGAGGACGGGCACGGAATGGCCGGCGATCTCCCAGTTGACCAGGTCGTACGAGCGGAGAACGGGAGCGCCCGGCGAGTAGTGCATCGTCGACGCGGAGCAGTAGTACGTGTTGCCGACCCGGATGATGTCGACGTCCGCGAAGTCCTGCCAGATCACCGGGTTCGTGTACTGGGCTGCTGCCGAGTCCGTCGAGACTGCTCGGGCCCGGCTCGTCGCACCGAGGGGTGACAGGGCGCCGGCGGCCATTCCACCGGTCGCGGTGAGAGCCTTACGGCGACTGAATGGTTGCTGTGTCCATGCCATCTACGTAGCTGCCCTTCCGGGTGGGCCTGCCGTGCGGTAGCTGTGGTTCGAGCGGTGGGCCGGTAACCAGTACCAATACGAAGGCTCAGCCGGGCCCGCGGTAGCGCGATCGCCATGCGCTCCGAATGTGACGTCGTTCCGTATTCCGAACGCTGATTGATTCTGTGAACGTCCTCGGAGCATACGAGTCCTTGAAGGGGAGTCAATCCCTCTCGCATCATTCGCCCTGAAGCTCGAAAGGTTTCGCTGTGGCGTCGGTGAGAGCCGGCTCGAAGGCAGCAGGAGCTGCCTGCGCCGGATGCGTGCGGCGAGCCCCGCCCGCCGACCGCGCCGCGGATGGCTGACGCGGTCGCCGTGGTGATCGCCGGGCCGAGAGCGGGGTCTTCGCCGGTCCCTTCTTCACGCTCCGACTGCCGCGAGCGGGACTTCGAGTACGTCACCGCCGGCACCGGCCAGGCGCGCTCCAGTGGTACGGCCCCGAATCCGGCGCTGGGCCAAGGGCGAGCGTCGGCCGTTCCGAGGAAGCCGCGGCCCTCGGCGTGCCGCGTGAAGCGGGCTTCGTCCGAGCTCTGTGCAGGCGCGAGCTCTGTGCACGCGCGATCTCCGTACACGCGCGAGCTCCGTACACGCGCGACGGCGTTCCCCGACCGGACGTCCGACCGAGCCCGACCCGGCAACCGTGCCGTGCGTATCTCGCCGATGGGCCGACGGCCCTTGCCGGGGGCCGCCGCGGGCGTGACGTGCGCGGAGACCTTCCTCGACGCTCCCGTGCCGAGCTTCACCGCCTTCGAGCCGTCGGCCTTGAGGGGGTCGTCGGAGGTGGGAGCGGCCTGCGGGACGTCGGCCGCGAAGGCGCCAGGTGTCGGCCCGGCGGCACAGAACGCGGCCACCAGACCCGCGACGACGGCGCGGCGGGCCGCACGTGCCGCGCCCGGTATCGGGGCACAACGGGGCGCGGGGGCATGCAGAATCCCTGCTGAGGAACGAACATGTGCGCGCGGCGACAGGGCGATTGCCTCTGATCGCCGTGGCCCGAAACCGATCTCGGACAATCACCGGTGATCGCGCAGATGACCCACAGTTCTTGAGGCTTCGCATAAGTTCCACGGCCTGTACAACCCGAAGCCGTCGATCACAACGCGAAGCCGTCCGAGCGACGTCAGAGCGGACCGCCCGCCGGCGGATCTTCTGAGCCCCGATGCGCAGGCAACAGACGCCCCGTCACTCCGGCCGAGCCGCCCGGCCGGGCGGTCTCCGTCCTGGGCGACAACTGCGAATGCCGGTCGCGCATCGGGCCGGCACGAATTCGTGCTCCGCGACGGGACTGAATTGACCACCGAGTAACTTGTGGCAGAGGCGTGAAAATTCAAGAATGCCGGGTCGGCCAGTTCCGTTTTGAACGCATCTGCGTATTTCCCACAAACTCCGCGATGGTAGTTTGACGACGAAGTCGACGGCGGCTGACTGCGGCACATTTTCCCTTGTCGCAGCGAGTTCGGTGGGTTCGGTGGGCCTTGCCGCGGTCGTCGGTGCTTCGACCTCGTTCGGGCTGGCGTTCGGGCCCGTTCGGGCTCGTTCGGGCTCGTCGGCGAAGAAGAAGTTAACACCAGTTGACAACTCTTTGCCGGATTGATCGGCTGCAATATCGGCAGAAACGGCATGCTGATCTGCCGTTTCTGCCGACGACACAACTAGAAAAGGCGGTGTATGTACGTGTTGCTCAAGAAGGCCTCGCTGGTCGCAGCGAGTTTCGCGGCGGCCATTGGAGTGGCCGTCGCGATAGCGGCTCCAGCTCATGCCCAGAATTACGGTTACTACGACACTGAGGCGGAATGCCTCGCGGCGAAGGGTGCGAGGACCGACCTCAGTTGCGGCTACAGTCCCGGTGAGAACGGGACTGGAGTGTGGGTGCTGACCGACGGGCGTGGCGGCGGCTGACGGCAGCATCTACGACACCGGAGGCTTCCCTCCACCAGCAGCGCCTGCTCGGCACGCTGAAGATGGCGCTGCGTCAGGACTGGGGCGGCTCGCGGGCTCGAACCTCCTGAAACCCCCGAGTCGACAGTGGGCTCGACCGGTTGGGCTCGACCGGTTGGGCTCGACCGGTTGGGCTCGACCGGTTGGGCTCGACCGGTGCTCAACCGCCGGACGTCTGCCCCCGGCGCAGCGGCTGGGGTGACTTCGCAGCCTCGGCCTCTGCTTTGGCGTCGCTCACCGCGGCGGCGGCCTGCTTCTCGGCCTCGTCAGCGGCCGCGGCGGCGTCGAGCGAAGCCGTCCAGCCTGCGCCGAGTTCCGGAGTACGGCCTTCGCCCGACGTGTCGTCAGCGAGGGCCGTTCCCGCTTCCTCGGATCGCGCGGTTCTGGGAGGACCCGCCGCCGACTGGTCACCGAACGCACGGGTGACGGTCCGAACCGCCTCGGTCAGCTCCCCCGGGATCACCCAGAACGTGTTGTTGTCGCTGCCCGCCAAGTGCGGGAGCGTCTCCAGGTATTTGTAGGCCAGGACCTTCGGGTCGGCATTGTTGCGATGGACGGCCTGGAAGACGAGCTCCACCGCCTTTGCCTCACCGTCCGCCCGCAAGATCATGGCCTGCTGCGTGCCCTGCGCCTCCAGGATGTCCTTCTGCCTCGTGCCTTCCGCTGTAAGGATCTTGGCTTGCCGCTCCCCTTCTGCGTGCAGGATGGCCGCGCGCTTGTCACGCTCGGCCCGCATCTGCTTCTCCATCGCTTCCTTG
>NZ_WJBG01000166.1 GCF_009709555.1 Streptomyces blattellae
CGCCTTCGCCGACGAGGTCACCCGCGTGGCCCGCGAGGTCGGCACCGACGGCCGGCTCGGCGGACGCGCGCAGGTGCTGGGTGTCTCCGGTGTCTGGCGGGATCTGACGGACAACGTCAACTACATGGCCGACAACCTGACTTCACAGGTGCGGAACATCGCCCAGGTCGCCACGGCCGTGGCGCAGGGCGACCTGTCGAAGAAGATCGACGTGGACGCGCGCGGCGAGATCCTGGAGCTGAAGACCACCATCAACACCATGGTGGACACGCTGTCCTCCTTCTCCTCCGAGGTCACCCGGGTGGCCCGCGAGGTCGGCTCCGAGGGCCAACTCGGCGGCCAGGCACGGGTCGAGGGCGTGTACGGCACCTGGAAGCGCCTGACGACGAACGTGAACGAACTCGCCTCGAACCTGACCACCCAGGTCCGCGCCATCGCCGAGGTCGCCTCGGCCGTGGCCCAGGGCGACATGTCCCGCTCGATCACCGTGGAGACCCAGGGCGAGGTCGCCGAGCTGAAGGACAACATCAACCTGATGGTGGCCAACCTCCGCGAGACCACCCGCGCCAAGGACTGGCTGGAGTCGAACCTCGCCCGGCTGGCCGCCCTGATGCAGGGCCACCGCGACCTGATGGAGGTCGCCGACCTGATCCTGCGCGAGCTGACCCCGCTGGTGAACGCCCAGTACGGCGCCTTCTACCTGGCCGACCCCGAGGAGGACGGCGCCTCGCTGCGGCCCACCCTCCCCTCGAAGGGCCTCGCGTTCATCGCGGGATACGGCGCCGCGCAGGGCGCGACCGTCGAGACCGGCGGTCTCCCCGTGCACGGCCTGGTCCGGCAGGCGGCCCGCGAGAAGAAGCGGATCCTGGTGGAGGAGGCCCCGCCGGACTACATCAAGATCAACAGCGGTCTCGGTGAGGCGGCGCCCACCAGCGTCGTCATCATCCCGATCCCCTTCGAGGGCAAGCTCCTCGGCGTGATCGAACTGGCCTCCTTCTCCCGCTTCTCCGACGTCCACCTGGCGTTCTTCGACCAGTTCGTGAACACCATCGGCGTCGCCATCAACACCATCATCGCCAACTCCCGCACCGAGTCCCTGCTCGGCGAGTCCCAGCGCCTGGCGATGCAGCTCCAGGAACGCTCGGACGAACTCCAGGAGCAGCAGGCGGAGTTGCAGCGCTCGAACGCCGAACTGGAGGAGAAGGCCGCCCTGCTGGCCACCTCCTCGCAGTACAAGTCGGAGTTCCTGGCCAACATGTCGCACGAACTGCGCACCCCGCTGAACTCCCTGCTGATCCTGGCGAGACTGCTGTCGGACAACCCGGACGGCCATCTCTCCGACCAGGAAGTCCAGTTCGCGACGACGATCCACCGCTCGGGCTCGGACCTGCTCCAGCTGATCAACGACATCCTGGACCTGTCGAAGATCGAGGCGGGCAGGATGGACGTACGCCCGAAGAAGCTGCCGCTGATCAAGCTCCTCGACTACGTCCACGCCACCTTCCGCCCGCTCACCCTCGACCGGGGGCTCGCCTTCGAGGTCGCGGTCGGCGAGGACGTGCCGCGCGAGATGTACTCGGACGAGCAGCGGCTGCAGCAGATCCTGCGCAACCTGCTCTCCAACGCGATCAAGTTCACCGCGACGGGCCGGGTCGAACTCCGCGTCAGCCGGGTCAAGGACCCCGAGCACCGATGGGGGTCCCCCCGCTCGAACGAAGTCGAGAGTGGGGGAGTCCGCGACACCGACGAAGTGATCGCCTTCACCGTCTCGGACACCGGCATCGGCATCGCGCCGGAGAAACTCCCGGTGATCTTCGAGGCGTTCCAGCAGGCCGACGGCACCACCAACCGCAAGTACGGCGGCACCGGACTGGGACTGTCGATCAGCCGGGAGATCGCCGGTCTGCTGGGCGGCCGTATCGTCGCCGAGAGCGAGCCCGGCAAGGGATCCACCTTCACCTTGTACGTCCCCGTCGTCAGCCCCGGCCACGCGGCGACCGGCCCGGTCCCCGAGGAACGTCCGCTGCCGGTGCCCGAGCAGCTGTCGGCCGAGCCGTACGCCGCGCACGAGCCCGATGACAGCTGGCCGGCACCCACCAAACTGGAGGAGTGGAAATCCGGTCGCGCGGGCCAAGTACTGCCCGGACGAAGGGTGTTGATAGTGGACGACGACATCCGCAACGTCTTCGCCCTCACCCATGTCCTGGGCCGGGTCGGGATGCCGGTGCTGTACGCGGAGAACGGCCGCGAGGGCATTGAGACCCTGGAGCGCAACCCGGACGTCGAACTCGTCCTGATGGACATCATGATGCCGGAGATGGACGGCTACGAGACCATCGCCGCCATCCGCCGCACCCCCCGCTGGACAGGCCTGCCCATTGTCGCGCTGACCGCGAAGGCGATGCCGGGAGACCGCGAGAAGTCCATCGCCCGGGGCGCCAACGGCTACGTCCCCAAGCCCGTCGACGTCGACCAGCTGCTGACCGTCGTCTGCGCACTCCTGGATCCGGATGACGCGGACGCCCAGCAGGCCGACGACGATCCACAGAGTGAGGCACAGTCATCATGAGCGCTGAGGCAACGACCGACGAGCGCGCGAACATCCTCCTGGTGGACGACATGGAGGACAACCTGATAGCGCTGGAGGCCGTCCTGGGGTCCCTCAACGAACCGCTCGTGCGGGCACGTTCGGGCGAGGAAGCGATGAAGGCCCTGCTGCGGCAGCAGTTCGCCCTCGTCCTCCTCGACGTCCGCATGCCGGGCATGGACGGCTTCGAGACCGCCGCGAACATCAAGCGGCTCGACCAGACCAAGGACGTCCCCATCATCTTCCTCACCGGAGCGGAGGACGACTCCGGCTACGCCTTCCGCGGCTACGCGACCGGAGCCGCGGACTACTTGACGAAACCGTTCGATCCCTGGGTCCTACGAGCCAAGGTCAGCGTCTTCCTGGACCTGCACCGCAAGAACCGCCAACTGGAGAGGCTGAGCGGCGAGATGGGCGCGCGGCTGGCCGTACTGGAGGAACAGCTGACGGGGAATGAACCCCAAGATACGGCGACTCTACTGAGGCAGATCAGGGAACTGCGCCAACTGGTAAGCGAGGGCCGAGGATACTGACATCAGGGGCGCGGGCTGTGTCGACTTGCGGCTCCGCCGCGCGGGCACGACCAGCCACGACGTGCCCGCGGCCGCCACGCAGTCCTACGCCGCCCCCTACGCCTCGCGCGCCCCCTCATACATCTCCTCGATGAGGTACTTGTACTCCCGCTCGACAACCGGCCGCTTCAACTTCAGGCTCGGCGTCAACTCACCATGCTCGACATCGAGATCCCTCGGCAGCAGCCGGAACTTCTTCACCGTCTGCCACCGCTGAAGCCCCTCGTTGAGCTGCTTCACATAGCCGTCGATGAGGGCCACCGTGGCAGGCGCGGCGACGACCTCGTCGTACGACTTGCCCTCCAGCCCGTTGTCCTTCGCCCAGCCCATGATCGCCGCCTCGTCGAGGGCGATCAGCGCACTGCAGAAGTTCCGGTCCGCGCCGATCAGCACGATGTTCGAGGTGTACGGGCACACCGCCTTGAAGCCGCCCTCGACCTCGGTCGGCGCGACGTACTTGCCGGCGGACGTCTTGAACAGGTCCTTCTTGCGGTCGGTGATCCGCAGATACCCGTCGGCCGACAGCTCGCCGATGTCGCCGGTGTGGAACCAGCCGTCCGGCTCCAGCACCTCCGCCGTCTTCTCGGGCAGCCCGTGGTAGCCCTCCATGATGCCGGGACCGCGCAGCAGGATCTCGCCGTCGTCGGCGATGCGGACCTCCGTGCCGGGCAGCGGCTTGCCGACCGTGCCGGTGCGGTAGGCCTCGCCGGGGTTCACGAAGGACGCCGCGGAGGACTCGGTGAGGCCGTAGCCCTCCAGGATGTGGATGCCGGCGCCGGCGAAGAAGTAGCCGATCTCCGGCGCCAGGGCGACCGAGCCGGAGACACAGGCCCGCAGATTCCCGCCGAAGGCCTCCCGCAGCTTGGCGTAGACGAGCGCGTCGGCGACCTTGTGCTTGGCGGCGAGCCCGAACGGCACGGAGTGGGTGCCGGTGCGGCGGAAGTTGTCCTGGGTGACCTTGGCGTACTCGCGGGCGACCCCCGAGGCCCACTG
Source organism: Streptomyces blattellae (assembly GCF_009709555.1). Classification (GTDB taxonomy): domain Bacteria; phylum Actinomycetota; class Actinomycetes; order Streptomycetales; family Streptomycetaceae; genus Streptomyces; species Streptomyces blattellae. The sequence goes on from NZ_WJBG01000166.1 coordinate 4,153, forward strand.
GAAGATCCTGTACTTGGCGGCCCCGCCCTCACGGGCCTTGGCCACGACGCCGTTGTAGACCTTCTCGAAGATCCGCGGCACCGCCGCCATGTACGTCGGCTGCACCACCGGCAGATTCTCGATGATCTTGTCGACCCTGCCGTCGACGGCGGTGACGTGTCCGACCTCGATGTGCCCGGACGTGAGCACCTTGCCGAAGACGTGCGCGAGCGGCAGCCAGAGGTACTGCACGTCGTCCTGGCTGACGAGCCCGGTCGCGGCGATCGCCTTCGCCATGTACGACCAGTTGTCGTGCGGAAGGCGGACGCCCTTGGGCCGGCCCGTGGTGCCGGAGGTGTAGATGAGGGTGGCGAGCTGGTCCTTGGTGATCGCGCCGACCCGTTCCTTGATCAGGTCGGGGTTCTTCTCCAGGTACGCGGCGCCCCGGCTCTCCAGCTCGGCGAGGGTGAGCACCCAGTCGCCGGTCTCGACACCGTCCGGGTCGATGACCACGACGTGGGTCAGCTCGGGCAGCTCGGCGCGCTTCTCCTGCGCCTTGGCCAGCTGCTCGGCGTTCTCCGCGACGAGGACCCGGCTGCCGGAGTCGGAGAGGATGAACGCCGACTCCTCGGCGTTGGTCTGCGGATAGACCGTGGTGGTGGCGGCGCCGGCGCACATGATGCCCAGGTCGGCGAGGATCCATTCGATCCTGGTGGCGGAGGCGAGCGCGACACGCTGCTCGGGCCGCACACCCAGTTCGATCAGTCCGGCGGCGATCGCGTGGACCCGCTCGGCGGTCTGCGCCCAGCTCAGCGACTTCCATTCGTCCGGGCCCTGTCCGGAGGCCGGGGGTACCGGGTAGCGGTACGCCTCGGCATCCGGCGTGGCGGCCACGCGTTCCAGGAAGAGGCCCGCCACGGACGGCGGACGGTTCTCGATCAAGGTCTGTGTGTCGCTCACGACATCCTCCGGGGCCCGCTGCTGCGCGGCTGGCTCATTGCGGCTGTTTTCACTGCTGCTGTGTCACGTACGAGCGGTTGCCGATCGTCACTCACGAGCGATTGCCGATCGGTTGTTTAACTCACGAGTAACTACCGAGCAGAGATCAGAGTAGAGCGCGACCGGCCGGTGCGTAAGGGGCTGCGGCCTGTCACTTCCTCCATCGAGCGCCCGTACGCATGCGCGGGGGCTCGCCACGCTGTGACGCGACGAGCCCCAATTTTCGCGGGTGACGGTCGGCTACTTCTTGCCCTTGCCGGAACCGGCGCTCTCGTCGCTGGACAGAACGGCGATGAAGGCCTCCTGAGGAACCTCCACGGAACCCACCATCTTCATCCGCTTCTTGCCCTCCTTCTGCTTCTCCAGCAGCTTCCGCTTACGGGAGATGTCACCGCCGTAGCACTTGGCCAGGACGTCCTTGCGGATGGCGCGGATGGTCTCGCGGGCGATGACCCGGGAGCCGATGGCCGCCTGGATGGGCACCTCGAAGGCCTGCCGCGGGATCAGCTCGCGCAGCTTGGCGACCAGCCGCACGCCGTACGCGTAGGCCGCGTCCTTGTGCGTGATCGCCGAGAAGGCGTCCACCTTGTCGCCGTGCAGCAGGATGTCGACCTTGACCAGGCTGGAGGTCTGCTCGCCGGTGGGTTCGTAGTCGAGGGAGGCGTAGCCACGCGTCTTGGACTTCAGCTGGTCGAAGAAGTCGAAGACGATCTCCGCGAGCGGCAGCGTGTAGCGGATCTCCACCCGGTCCTCGGACAGGTAGTCCATGCCGAGCAGGGTGCCGCGCCGGGTCTGACACAGCTCCATGATCGAGCCGATGAACTCGGTCGGGGCGAGGATCGTGGCGCGTACGACGGGCTCGTACACCTCGTTGATCTTGCCCTCGGGGAACTCGCTCGGGTTGGTGACGGTGTGCTCGGTGCCGTCCTCCATCACGACCCGGTAGACCACGTTCGGCGCGGTGGCGATCAGGTCGAGGCCGAACTCGCGCTCCAGCCGCTCGCGGATCACGTCGAGGTGCAGCAGGCCGAGGAAGCCGACGCGGAAGCCGAAGCCGAGGGCGGCGGAGGTCTCCGGCTCGTAGACGAGGGCGGCGTCGTTGAGCTGCAGCTTGTCGAGGGCCTCGCGCAGCTCGGGGTAGTCGGAGCCGTCCAGCGGATACAGACCGGAGAAGACCATCGGCTTCGGGTCCTTGTAGCCGCCGAGTGCCTCCGTCGCCCCCTTCTGCTGGCTGGTGACGGTGTCACCGACCTTGGACTGCCGGACGTCCTTCACACCCGTGATCAGGTAACCCACCTCGCCGACGGCGAGGCCGTCGGCGGGCAGCATCTCCGGCGAGTTCGCCCCGATCTCCAGCAGCTCGTGCGTGGCGCCGGTCGACATCATCCGGATCCGCTCGCGCTTGTTGAGCTGGCCGTCGATGACACGGACGTAGGTGACCACACCCCGGTAGGAGTCGTAGACCGAGTCGAAGATCATGGCGCGCGCGGGGGCGTCCTGGACACCGACCGGGGCCGGGATCTCCGCGACGACCTTGTCCAGCAGCGCCTCGACGCCCAGGCCGGTCTTGGCGGAGACCTTGAGGACGTCGCCGGGCTCGCAGCCGACGAGGTTGGCGAGCTCCTCGGAGAACTTCTCGGGCTGCGCGGCCGGCAGGTCGATCTTGTTCAGTACGGGGATGATCGTGAGGTCGTTCTCCATCGCCAGGTACAGGTTGGCGAGGGTCTGGGCCTCGATGCCCTGGGCGGCGTCGACGAGGAGGATGGTGCCCTCGCACGCGGCGAGCGACCGTGAGACCTCGTAGGTGAAGTCGACGTGCCCGGGGGTGTCGATCATGTTGAGGATGTGCGTGTTGTTCTTGTCGTGGGTGGGAGCCCACGGCAGACGCACCGCCTGGGACTTGATCGTGATGCCGCGCTCGCGCTCGATGTCCATGCGGTCGAGGTACTGAGCGCGCATCTGCCGCTGCTCGACCACCCCGGTCAGCTGGAGCATCCGGTCGGCGAGCGTGGACTTGCCGTGGTCGATGTGCGCGATGATGCAGAAATTGCGGATCAGAGCCGGGGCGGTACGGCTCGGCTCGGGCACATTGTTAGGGGTCGCGGGCACGCAGGGTCCTGATTCTTGAGATATCCGCAGGGTCAGCGGCTCGGGTCGGATCGATACGTAGGCTCCATGGTCCCACGGGCGGCGACCGGGCACCGTTTTGGGCCGTCGCCGGGGCCGCTGGTAGTCTGGGTGGCTGTGTCTCATGCCCTCTCAGCGCGAGGCACGCTCCAGAAAATCATCGGTACGGGTCCCGTGCGGTCCCGTGCCAGAACCTGAAAAGGCTCATTCGTGGCGAACATCAAGTCCCAGATCAAGCGGATCAAGACCAACGAGAAGGCCCGGCTGCGCAACAAGGCCGTCAAGTCCTCCCTGAAGACCGCGATCCGCAAGGCCCGTGAGGCCGCTGCCGCGGGTGACGTCGAGAAGGCCACCGAGTACCAGCGCGCTGCCGCGCGTCAGCTCGACAAGGCCGTCTCCAAGGGCGTCATCCACAAGAACCAGGCCGCCAACAAGAAGTCGGCGCTGGCTTCCAAGGTCGCTTCGCTCAACGGCTGACACTTGATTTGACCGCCGGAGGGAATCGAGCGGGCCCTCTCTCATCCGCTCCCGTCCGGCACCCCGAGCCTGTACGCGGCCTGCGTTCGCCACGCGGGTACGGGCTCACCCTCTCGAACCGGAGGCCCCGGCACCTCGCCCTTCCCCAGGGCGGGCGCCGGGGCCTTCGGTGTGCGCCGACCTCGTTCGCCGGGCGTTTACGACCAGAACTCGTTGCCCTTGTCGATATCGGTGACGCACTCGTCGAGATCGCTGATCTTGTCTCCGACGACCCGGAAGACGATGGCTCCGTCCTCGTCGATGCGCTTGCCCTGGCGTTCCGCCGTGAAGTGATGCGCGGCGACCGCGTGGCCCCGGCCGTCGACGAGGATGTTGCGCAGTTCGACCTGCATCGTGCCGGCCGTCTCCTGGAACAGTCGGCCGTACATGTCGATGACCGCGTCCTGCCCCTTGAAGTCGCCCGACAGCTGGTGACTTCCCGGTACGTGGTGCGTGCAGTCCGACGTCATCAGCCCGCGCAGGGCATCCATGTCACCGCGGGTGAAGGCTTCGTAGCCCTTGCGGACGAGAGTTGCGTGCGGGTGTTCAGCCATGCCAGACGCCACCTTTCCGTCATATCGGCGATCTACGGCTGATACACCCGATTCTCCTCTCTTCGGGCTACCCTCGCCCCCTGGACCGAGCGGCCCGCGCGATCGTGACGACCGCCTTCTCCAACGCGTACTCGGGATCGTCCCCGCCGCCCTTCACCCCCGCGTCGGCCTCCGCGACGGCCCGCAGTGCCACGGCCACTCCGTCCGGAGTCCAGCCCCGCATCTGCTGGCGCACCCGGTCGATCTTCCATGGCGGCATGCCCAACTCACGCGCCAGATCGGCCGGCCGCCCGCCGCGCGCCGAGGACAGCTTTCCGATCGCCCGCACGCCCTGGGCGAGCGCGCTGGTGATCAGCACCGGCGCCACCCCGGTCGCCAGCGACCATCTCAGCGCCTCCAGCGCCTCCGCGGCCCGGCCCTCGACGGCGCGATCGGCGACGGTGAAGCTGGAAGCCTCGGCCCGGCCGGTGTAGTAGCGCCCGACGACGGCCTCGTCGATCGTCCCCTCGACATCGGCCACGAGCTGGGAGGCCGCCGAGGCCAGCTCCCGCAGGTCACTCCCGATGGAGTCGACGAGCGCCTGGCAGGCCTCGGGCGTGGCCGACCGCCCGAGCCCCCGGAACTCACCTCTGACAAAGGCCAGCCGATCCGCAGGCTTCGTCATCTTGGGGCAGGCGACCTCCCGCGCCCCGGCCTTCCGCGCGGCGTCGAGCAGCCCCTTGCCCTTGGCCCCGCCCGCGTGCAACAACACGAGCGTGATCTCCTCGGCGGGCGCCCCGAGATACGCCTTCACGTCCTTGACCGTGTCCGCGGACAGGTCCTGCGCATTCCGTACGACCACGACCTTCCGCTCCGCGAACAGCGACGGACTGGTCAACTCCGCCAACGTCCCCGGCTGCAGCTGGTCCGGCGTCAGATCCCGTACATCCGTGTCGGCGTCGGCGGCCCTGGCCGCAGCCACCACCTCCTGCACAGCACGGTCAAGCAGAAGATCCTCCTGCCCCACAGCAAGCGTGACAGAAGCCAGCGGATCGTCATGTGCATTCTTCCTGGCCATCCCGACAAGCATGTCACGCCCCACTGACAACGAAGGCAAGACCTGGCACGGCTGGCTGCGCACAGCAGGCACGCCAAGCTGCGGGCATGCGTGCCGCCTGGGGCGGCACGGGTGGGCGCAGGCGGCACCCCGCAAGCGCCGGGCTGCGCACCCACCCCCGCTCAGCACCAACGCCGCGCACCCGCACCCGCACAGGCACAGGCACAGGCACCACGCACCACGCACCCTCAAACAGAGCCCAGCCCCGCGCACCCGGCAACACAGCACCGACGCAGCACAGCGCAGCGCTACGGCTCCTCCCTCCACCCCTCCCACTCCCCCGCAAACACATCCAGCTCCCCCGGGTCCAACCGCCCCTCCACATCCCGCAGGACAACAAGCCACTGCGCATCCTCGGCATCGTCCTCACCGGCCAGCGCGTCCCGCACCACCTGCGGCTCCTCACGCAACCCGAACCGCTCCCCCAACGCCTCCACGACCGCTTCCGCGGCATCCCGGTCAGGCAGCACCAGCACATGTCTCACATCACTCACGCCCCCATTTTCCGGCACCCACCCCGACACCGAAGCACCAGGTCAGCCGCGCTGGCCGGACCCTCGAACCACCGGCACAGCCGCCACCTCCATCCCGCCCCCCGGCGCCCCGTCCGCCTCGGTCACCGTGAGCGCCCGCCCGCCGAGCGCGCCCCTCCCTCGAACGGGACGCTCCGCAGATGCCGCAGATGCAACTCGCGCGGGACGTCGACAGTGGGCCATGCCGGGTGCTCTGCGCTCAGGCGACGGAGCCAGGCATCGACCTCTGCGGGATTCACGCCCTCAGTCCCGCGTCACGAGCAGTTCCACGCCCGTACCCGCGACAGCCAAGGCTCCGTGCTCGTCCGTCCGCAGCACCATCGCTCCCTGTGCCCGCAGCGCCGCGACCGTACCGGGCGCGGGATGCCCGTACGGGTTGTCCGCACCGCAGGAGATCAACGCCAGCCGCGGCGCGACCCGGCGTATCAGCTCCGGATCTTGATAGGCGGAGCCGTGATGGGCCACCTTGAGCACGTCCACGCCACCCAGCTGTGCCCCTGCCGGTGACCTCAGCAGCGCCTGCTGGGCCGGGGGTTCGAGGTCCCCGAGCAGCAGGAGCCGCAGCCCCGCCGACCGGACGAGCAGGCTGACACTGGCGTCGTTCGGTCCCTCCGCTTCCGGCACCGCCGCCGCATGCGGTGGCGGCCAGACGACCTGCCAGCTGAGCGCGCCGCTGCGCCGCTGTTCCCCGGCGACGGCTCTCGTCACCGGAATGTGCCGCGAGGCCGCCTCTCTCCGTACGAACTCCGCCTGGTCCACCGGCTCTTCGAGCCCCGTCGTCTGGATCGCACCCACCGCGCGCCCGCGCAGCACCCCGGGCAGGCCCGCCACATGATCCGCGTGGAAATGGGTCAGGACCACCAGCGGAACGCGGGTGATGCCGAGCGTGCGCAGACAGCGGTCGACCAGCCGCGGATCCGGTCCGGCATCCACGACCACGCCCGCGCCCTCCCCCGCCGCGAGCACCAGCGCGTCCCCTTGCCCGACATCGCACATCGCCATCCGCCAGCCCGGCGGCGGCCACCCCGTGATCACCCTGGCCAGCGGCGGCGGCTGTACGACGACCAGCAGAAGCAGCACCCCACAGGCCCCGCACCACCAGGGATGCCGCAGCAGCCGGCGACCGACGAGCAGGAACACCACCGTGGCGAGCGCCAGCAGTGCCGCCCCGGTCCAGCTGCCCGGCCAGTCCACACCCGCGCCGGGCAGGGCCGCCCCGGTACGGGCCACGTCCGCGATCCACCCGGCCGGCCAACTCGCGCACCACGCCAGCGCCTCGGCCACCGGCATCGTCACCGGCGCCGTCACCAGCGCGGCGAAGCCCAGCACCGTGGCGGGCGCGACCGCGAACTCCACCAGCAGATTGCACGGCACCGCCACCAGGCTCACCCGCGCCGACAGCACCGCGACGACCGGCGCGCACAGCGCCTGAGCCGCGGCAGCGGCGGCCAGCGCCTCGGCGAGCCGCGGCGGTACCCGGCGCCGCCGCAACGCGGTGCTCCAGCGGGGCGCGAGCGTGAGCAGGGCGCCGGTGGCCAGCACGGACAGCAGAAAGCCGTAACTCCTGGCCAGCCACGGGTCGTACAGCACCAGCAGCAGGACGGCCGTCGCCAGCGCGGGGATCAGCGATCTGCGGCGTCCGGTCGCGAGGGCGAGCAGCACGACCGTCCCGCAGGCCGCGGCCCGCAGCACGCTCGGATCAGGACGGCACACCACGACGAATCCGAGCGTGAGTACGCCGCCGAACAACGCGGTCGTCCGCAGCGGGATGCCGAGGCGGGGCGCAAGGCCGCGCCGCTCGACGCGCTGGGCCAGGCCGGGCGGTCCGATGAGCAGGGCGAGGATGATCGTGAGGTTGCTTCCGGAGACGGCGAGGGTGTGCGCGAGGTCCGTCTCCTTGAATGCCTCGTCCAGCTCCGGAGTGATCCGTGCGGTGTCCCCGACGACCAGGCCCGGCAACAGCGCCCGCGCATCCGCCGGCAACCCGTCCGTGGCCTCCCGCAGCCCGGCCCGCAGTCGCCCCGCGAACCGCTGCGCCGCCGACGGCTCCCCCACGATCCGCGGCACCGCCTGGTCCCGCACCCGCATCACGGCCGCGACCCGGTCTCCGCCCACCAGGGCGGGGGCCAGCCGTGCGGTGACGCGCAGCCGCGTGGAGGGCAGCAGCCGCAGCCACGGCGAGGCCGCCGGTCCCTCGGCGGTGGGGCGTGGCCCAGCATCGACGATCACCAGCACCGGTGCTCGCGTCTCCACCGCTGTCCCGTCCGCCGTCTCGACGTGCCGCACGTCCGCGCCGATCAGCACGGCGCTCGGCGCCGCGTGGTTCCCGCTGATCCGGGGCCGGGTGAGCCGGGGATCGGCGGTCACCTCGACCTCGGCCGTCACGGTCGCGTAATCCCGCGCCAGCCCGGGCACCGGCCCGCGCCGCAGATCTGCCCCGTGCAACCCGGCGGAGGCCGCACCGGCGGCGACACACAGGAGGACCGCGGCGATCGAGACGCGGGACCATCGTCGCCGTATCGCCAACAGGACACCCGCCGCGACCAGGCAGACGCCCGCGATGCCGATGACCCACTCCGGCGGCGCGTCCAACGCCGGCGCGGCCGTCGCCCAGGCAGCGAGCGCGGGGGGAACGAGCCGTAGGTCCGTCGGTCCTTCCTGTCGAGGGTGTGCAGCGCCGAGCCGCTTGCCGGAGGCCGTGTGCACCGGGGCGCGGGGACCGGCAACGCCGGAATCGTGGGAGACATCGCAGACGTCGGTACTGGAGGGGGTCGCCGGCCCGGGATCCCGCTCAGCCGTGCCGTGCCCCTGGGTGGCGCTCATGGCTGTACGAGATTCCGCAGATCGGCGAAGCGACGGTCACCGATGCCGTTCACCTCGCGCAGCTGGTCCACCGAGCGGAATCCGCCGTGCTGGGTGCGGTAGTCGATGATGTGCTGCGCCAGCACCGGTCCCACACCCGGCAGGGTGTCGAGCTGTTCCACGGTTGCCGTGCTGAGCGAGACGGGAGCCGTGGGAGCCGCCCCCGCGGCTGAGCCGATCGTGCCTCCGGCGGCCGCACCGCCCGGGACCGAGCCCGGGGCCGCACCGGGAGCGCCGACGATCACCTGCTCTCCGTCCACGAGGAAGCGTGCGCGGTTGAGACCGTCGGTGTTCGTCCCGGGACGTACCCCGCCCGCCGCACGGAGCGCGTCGACGACCCGCGAACCCGCGGGGAGGTTCTGGATCCCGGGCTCCCGGACCTTGCCGCTGACGTCCACCACGATCTCGGCCGCCGCGGTCCCTCCGGCAGTGGGGCCGCCGGGAGCCTTGCCCGGCTCGCCTTCCGCTTGCGCTGCTTCCCCGATGGCAGCCGCCGCCCGTACTACCTCGGGCGGGCGCACGGGCTGGGTACGGCCGGTCCAGAAGTGCTGCACGGCCAAGGCCGCGGCGATGACCAGCAGCGCGGTGAGAGCGACAACGCTCCTCCGCTCCAGCCCGCACCGCGCCTGGAGCCACACCGGCATCCGCTCCCGCAACACCGGCCCGACCCGCCCTCGCCGAGTTCCCACGCTCGGCCGGACCTCGACCTCGTCGCCGACGTCCACGGAAGCACTCGGGGCGTGGTCACCGACTGCGCCGGCCACGCCCGCCATATCGTCACCGGCATCCATGTCGGCGTACGGGATGTGAGGCTCGGCGCACGGGACATCAGGTACGCCCCGACCCCCGCCTGCACCCGCCGCCTCTTCCGCCAACTCCCCTCGCCGCCCGGCCCGTTCGCCGAACAGAATCTCCGCTCGTCGTCGAAGCTCATCCGCCGACGCGTATCGGTACCGGGCCCGGCTCCGTGGGTAAGGGCGGCGATGGCGGATGCGGCCGTCGGAGGCGGGGCCGCGACCAGGGCCGCTGCTTGCGATCGCTGTGCCTGAACGTGATCGAAGTGCCATGCGACGAGGATCGGCCAGCCCCGCCCCATCGCGATGATCTTGGTCAAATCCCGGGGACTACCGCCGAGTTGTGGATAACTCCCTCACTCACACGAGTGAGGCACCCACACCCACGCCCACCACCGTCGGAACCCCACACCACCACGCCGCTGTCACCGCGGCGACACCACGACCCCCAGCAACCCGGGCCCGGTATGCGCCCCGATCACCGCCCCCACCTCGCTCACATGCAGGTCGGCGAGGCAGGGTACCCGCGCCCGCAGCCGGTCCTCCAGGGCCGACGCCCGCTCCTGGGCGGCGAGATGGTGGACGGCGATGTCGACCTGGGCGCCGCCCGCCCGGTCGGCCACGATCTCCTCAAGGCGGGCGATGGCCTTCGACGCCGTCCGTACCTTCTCCAGAAGCTCGATACGGCCGCCCTCCAGCTTCAGCAGCGGCTTCACCGCCAGGGCGGAGCCGAGCAGGGCCTGCGCTGCGCCGATCCGCCCGCCGCGGCGCAGATAGTCGAGGGTGTCGACGTAGAAGTAGGCGGACATGCCGGAGGCCCGCTTCTCCGCGGCCGTGACCGCCTCGTCCACCGTGCCGCCGGATTCCGCCGCCTCGGCGGCCGCGAGCGCACAGAACCCGAGCGCCATCGCGACCATCCCGGTGTCCACGACCCGAACCGGCACCGCTGCCTCGCGCGCCGCGACGAGCGCCGCGTCGTAGGTACCGGAGAGTTCGGCGGACAGATGCAGCGAGACGATGTCGGTGGCGCCGGACTCGGCGACCGTGCGATAAGTCTCGGCGAACAGCTCTGGGCTGGGGCGTGAGGTGGTGACGGGGCGGCGCTTCTGGAGCGCCTGGGCCAGGGAACGGGTGGAGATCTCGGTGCCCTCTTCCAGTGCCCGGTCACCGAGGACGACGGTCAGGGGCACCGCTGTGATGCCGTGGCGCTCCATCGTCCGCGGCGGCAGGTAGGCCGTTGAATCGGTGACGATCGCGACATGGCGGGACATGAGCTGGAGATTACCTGGCGTAGTGCCCGGGCGGCAGCCCGGCCCCGCTGAGGCGGGCAGGCCGAAACCGTATCAAGTGGTGCTCTCGGGACGGTGCTTCTTCTGCCAGGGGTACGTCGGACGCGAGGCCGGCGGGGTGATGGCGGGTCGTGCCGACTCCTCGGCCGGCTCCGACCGGGGTGTCTCCGGCCAGGTCTGCCGGGTTCCGGGGCTGTCGGCGGCGGGCGCTTCGGGCCACGGGGGCGGCGCGGGTTCCGAGCCGGTCCAGTGCCGCAGGGCGCCGGTCTCCACGTCGATCTGGGTGCTGAGCGAGTCCAGGTCGTCGTCCGCGAAGCGGTGGGCCCGGTCCCGGGCCGCCCAGCGCAGCGAGTCCGCCGAGTCGGTGATGCGTCTGGTGCGCTCACGCAGCGCGGGCAGACGCTCCGCCAGGGCCGCGCGGTCGGGCTCGGACTCCAGTCGCTTGAGGTCGTCGTCCAGTTCATGGCCGTGCGCGCTGAGACGCTCGAAGAGGCCGATGGACTCCTTGAGGGACTCGTCCTGCGCCACGCGCGCGTGCAGCGCGTCCTGGGTGGCCCGCATCGACGTGCGCAGCTTGAGCCGGAGCTGGGCGATCTCGCCCGCGGGGCCGATCTGGGCGAGGGACTTGGCCCGCAGGGTGTGGTCCTCCACCGTGCGGCGGGCCTGGGTGAGGGTGCGGTCCACGCCGCGCTTGGCCGCGCCGACCGCCTTCACCGTGGCGTAGGCGCCGAGTCCGAGGAAGAGCATGAAGAGCAGGGCGAAAACTGCGACGACTGCTTCCACGACGCTCCTCCTCCGAACGGGCCCGGCACTGGCCGCCGCGCCGCTCTTCAACGGTAAACGCAGCGGGCAGGCCCGGGGTTCCAGAAAAACCCCGATCCTGCCCGTAGGGGATCACCCCTAGTCCGAGGCCCCAACCGGCACGACACCCGCACCCGCACCCGCGCACACCCCGCGCCGTGCCAACGCCCATGCTCACACCCACGCCGCGCCCGCGTAGCACCGCACCACGCCCGGACGCACCCGCCGCACCCGCCGCACCCGCCGCACCCGCCGCACCCGCCGCACCCGCCGCACCCGCCGCGGAACAACGCCTCGGCCGGAACGACCCCTGCGCCGGAACGACCCCTGCGCCGGAACGACCCCTACACCGGAACGATGTTCACCAGCTTCGGCGCCCGCACGATCACCTTGCGGATCCCGGCGCCGTCCAGTGCCGCGACGACCTTCTCGTCGGTCAGCGCGACCTTCTCCAGCTCCTCCCCGGAGATGGCCGGCGAGACCTCCAGGCGGGCCTTGACCTTGCCCTTGACCTGGACCACGCAGGTCACGGTCTCGTCGACGACGTACGCCGGGTCGGCGACCGGGAAGTCCTGGTGGACCACCGAGCCCTCATGGCCCAGCTTGCGCCACAGTTCCTCGGCGATGTGCGGGGCCAGCGGCGCGACCAGCAGCACCAGCGGCTCGGCGATCGACCGCGGCACCGCGCCCGAGGCCTTGGTCAGGTGGTTGTTCAGCTCGGTGACCTTGGCGATGGCGGTGTTGAACCGCATGCCCTCCAGGTCACCGCGCACCCCGTCGATCGCCTTGTGCAGGGCACGCAGCGTGTCCTCGTCGGGCTCCGCGTCGACGACCGTCACATCGCCGGTCGCCTCGTCGACGACGTTGCGCCACAGCCGCTGCAGCAGCCGGAACTGGCCCACCACCGCGCGTGTGTCCCACGGCCGGGACACGTCCAGCGGGCCCATCGCCATCTCGTACAGCCGCAGCGTGTCCGCGCCGTACTCGGCGCAGATCTCGTCCGGAGTGACCGCGTTCTTCAGGGACTTGCCCATCTTGCCCAGCAGCCGGGAGACCTTCTCGCCCTGGTAGTAGTACGCGCCGTCGCGCTCCTCCACCTCGGCGGCCGCCACCGCGATGCCACGGCTGTCGCGGTAGACGTAGGCCTGGATCATGCCCTGGTTGAACAGCTTGTGGAACGGCTCGACCGACGAGACGTGCCCCAGGTCGTACAGGACCTTGGACCAGAAGCGCGCGTACAGCAGGTGCAGTACGGCGTGCTCGGCGCCGCCCACGTACAGGTCGACGCCGCCGTGCGGCTGGCCCTCGCGCGGGCCCATCCAGTACCGCTCGATCTCGGGGTCGACCAGCTGCCGCCCGTTGTGCGGGTCCAGGTAGCGCAGCTCGTACCAGCAGGAACCGGCCCAGTTGGGCATGGTGTTGGTCTCACGCCGGTACCTGCGCGGACCGCGGCCGTCGCCCAGGTCCAGGGTGACGTCGACCCACTCCTCGTTGCGCGACAGCGGCGTCTCGGGCTGGGTGTCGGCGTCGTCCGGGTCGAAGGTGCGCGGTGAGTAGTCCTCGACCTCCGGCAGCTCCAGCGGCAGCATCGACTCGGGCAGCGCGTGGGCGATGCCCTCCTCGTCGTAGACGATCGGGAAGGGCTCGCCCCAGTAGCGCTGGCGGCTGAACAGCCAGTCGCGCAGCCGGAAGTTGACCGTGCCCTCGCCGATGCCCGTGCGCTCCAGCCACTCGGTGATGCGCGTCTTGGCCTCGGCGACGCCCAGGCCGTCCAGGGAGACACTTTCGCCACTGGAGTTGATGATCTTCGCGTCGTACGACGAGAAGGCGTCCTCCCATGTGGAGGTGTCCGTGCCCCGGCCGTCGGTCGGCTCGACGATGCAGTGGATGGGCAGCTCGAAGGCGCGCGCGAACTCGAAGTCGCGCTGGTCGCCCGCCGGCACGGCCATGATCGCGCCGGTGCCGTAGCCCATCAGGACGTAGTCGGCGATGAAGACGGGGATCCGCTCGCCGTTGACCGGGTTGGTCGCGTAGGCGCCGATGAAGACGCCGGTCTTGTCCTTGGCCTCGGCCTGCCGCTCGACGTCGGACTTCGAGGCGGCCTGCGCGCGGTAGGCGGTGACGGCCTGGGCCGGGGTCGCGTGGCCGCCGGTCCACACGTCGTGCGTACCCTCCGGCCACGCGGCAGGCGTGAACTTCTCGACCAGCGGGTGCTCGGGGGCCAGCACCATGTAGGTCGCGCCGAACAGGGTGTCCGGGCGGGTGGTGAAGACGGTGATGCGCTCGCCGTCGATCGGGAAATCGACGCGGGCGCCCTCGGAGCGGCCGATCCAGTTGCGCTGCTGCAGCTTGATGGCCTCGGGCCAGTCCAGCGCGTCCAGGTCGTCCAGCAGCCGGTCGGCGTAGGCGGTGATGCGCATGTTCCACTGGCGCAGCTTGGCCTTGAAGACGGGGAAGTTGCCGCGCTCGGAGCGGCCGTCGGCGGTGACCTCCTCGTTGGCCAGCACGGTGCCCAGGCCCGGGCACCAGTTGACGGGCGCGTCGGAGGCGTAGGCCAGGCGGTACTCACCCAGGACGTCGGCGCGCTCGGCGGCGCTCAGCTCGTTCCAGGATCGGCCGCCCGGCAGCGCGCGCTCACCGCTCTCGAACTGCGCGACCAGCTCGGAGACCGGGCGGGCGGTGCGAGCCTCGTCGTCGTACCAGGAGTTGAAGATCTGCAGGAAGATCCACTGGGTCCACTTGTAGTAGTCCGGGTCGATCGTGGCGAACGACCGGCGCTTGTCGTGGCCCAGGCCCAGCCGGCGCAGCTGGATCTTCATGTTCTCGATGTTGGCCTCGGTGGACACGCGCGGGTGCGTGCCGGTCTGCACGGCGTACTGCTCGGCGGGCAGGCCGAAGGCGTCGAAGCCCAGGGTGTGCAGGACGTTGTGGCCGGTCATGCGCTGGAACCGGGCGAATACATCGGTGGCGATGTAGCCCAGGGGGTGGCCGACGTGCAGGCCCGCACCGGAGGGGTACGGGAACATGTCCATGATGAACTTCTTGGGCTTGGCGGCCAGTTCGGGGTCGCCCGCCAGGTCGCCCTTGGGGTTCGGCGCCGCATAGGTGCCGTCGGCGTCCCAGAAGTCCTGCCAGCGTGCCTCGATGTCCGCGGCCAGGGCCGCGGTGTAGCGGTGCGGCGCGGCCACCTCGGCGGCGGCAGCGGGGTTCGTCTCGCTCATGGTCCTCAAAGCTCCATCGATCGTCTCTGCCAGCGGCGACTTTCAAGAAACGAAAAATCCCCTCGCACAGGAGGGGACGCCGCGCCGATTCCGACCACCCGGTCTCACCGTGGGTCGGGACTGATCAGCGCGGCTCGCTAAGCAGAAGGCGTACGGCACGCATGGCGTCAGGGTACCGCAGCCGTCGAGGGGGCCGCGACGGGCTTCCATGGGGCACACTGACGCCCCACGGCCGCTTGTGAAGATTCCGAAAAGCTGAACATAGTTCAATTATTACCCGGCGTAACAGCCGCTAAAGGACAACACAGGCCCCTCAGAGCCCGTAGATAACAACGCAATAACTCAAACGGCGTACCGCTCGGTTTGGCTGGACTTAGAGTGCGGCAGCGGGACCGCTTTCCCGAACTGCTCGGAGTTGCCCCCATGAACCCTCGTAGTAGCAACAGCTCGCTCCCCCAGGCAGGCCGGTCGGCCTACGGGGTGGCGACGGCTGTCTTCCTGCTGGCCATACCCCTTGTCGTGGTGTACGGAGGCCTCTGGCTCCAGGAATTCCTCAACTTCGGGGCGGGCGTGGTGTCGCTCGTCCTGCTCACCTGCTCCGTGATCTGGGGGCTCGTGGCCCAGGACCGGATGATCCTCGACACCCGGCAGCGGATCATCTCGCAGGGCATCCACCGGGTGACCGCCGTCGGCTCGATCGCGTTCCTCCTGCTGCACATCGGAGTCAAGCTGGCTCTCGACCACGTCGGCTGGATCGCCGTGTTCATCCCCTTCGGGCTGGTCTTCGCCGGCGGCGACGAGATCCCGGGCAGCGCCGCCCTCATCGGCCTCGGCACACTGGCCGGCCAGCTCATGATCTTCGTGGGGATCACCGGCGCGCTGCGCACCCAGTTCGCCTCCCCGGCGCCGGTCGCGGCCCGCTGGCGGGCGATGCACATGCTGGCCTATCCGGCCTGGTGCGCAGGGCTGCTGCACGGCCTGTACGCGGGACGCGCCGTGAAAAGCCCGATCTTCACGGTCATGTACGGGCTGTGCGTGGTCGGCGTCATCGCGGCCCTGGCTCTGCGCGCGGCACCGCGCCCCTTCAAGCGCCAGGTCCAGGACAGGGTGGCCGCGATCCTCGGCACCGAGGAGAAGTCGGGCCGCGAGGACCTGGAGGAGAGCCGCGCCCGGGCCACGGGAGGCGCCACCCTGCCCGGCTACGAGCGGGCCGACGCCACGGGCCCCCAGCGCGCCACCCTGCCCGGCTACGAGCGAGCCGACGCCACAGGCCCCCAGCCGCGGATGACACCCCCCTCGGCGCCGCTGTACGAGCGGCCCGCCCCGGAGCCCGCGAACGGCTTCGCGGCCGCCTACCGCGCCGTGACGCCTCCGCGCTCCCAGCAGCCGTACGCAGCCGACCAGACCGCGCGCATGGAGCTGCCGCTG
The DNA here is from genome assembly GCF_009709555.1 of Streptomyces blattellae. Taxonomy (GTDB): domain Bacteria; phylum Actinomycetota; class Actinomycetes; order Streptomycetales; family Streptomycetaceae; genus Streptomyces; species Streptomyces blattellae. The sequence goes on from NZ_WJBG01000166.1 coordinate 20,352, forward strand.
GACATGCAGGCCACGGAGGCGATCCCGCGGGTCGACAACGGCGGCAGCACCTCGGGCAGCTGGCCGATCCCGTCGCCGCCGCCCGTCGGCGAGGCGCCCCCGTCGGCGTACGACCCGCTCACCGACACGGGATACAACATCCCGGCCTATGGCAATCAGGACACCGGCGGGTACGGCCAGAGTGATGTGTACGACACCGGTGAGACGAACACCCTCTACGGCACGTACTCCCCCAATGACACGTACAACAGCGGTCCCGCCAATGAACCATCCCCCGGTGATTCGTACGACTTCGACTCACCAGGTCCGGGCGAACCTTGGAACACGCCTTCCGGAGGCTATAGGTGAACGAGGCCCTGCCCGACGTACCAGAAGTCCGCGTGGTCGGCCTTCCCCAGCTCACGTCGGGCTTCGACCTTGTCGAAAGACTCGATCTGCCCATGCACCTGAAGGTGCACGGGCCGCTCGAACCCCTGGGCGGCGAGCAACTCGCCAAGCTCGCCGAGAACATCAACCTGAAGGGCCGCGGCGGCGCGGGCTTCCCCTTCCACAAGAAGCTGCGCTCGGTCGCCGAGGCGGCGATCAAGCGCGGTGTGCGCCCGGTCGTCGTCGTCAACGGAAGCGAGGACGAACCGGCCTGCCGCAAGGACACGGTGCTCATCAACCGTGCCCCTCATCTGATCCTGGACGGCGCCCTGTTGTGCGCCGAGGCCCTGGGTGCCCGCACGCTCGTGGTGGGGGTCACCCGGGAGTCCACGCAGCGCTCCATGGAAGCCGCCCTCGCCGAACGCGGCCTGAGCAACGGCCGTAGATCGGCCCTCCGCGCGCGCGTGCAGCGCAATCCCGTACGGATGGTCACCGGAGCGGCGGCGTCGCTGATCCGGTCCATCGACGGCGGCCCGGCGATCCCGCCCGGCCGCAAGGTCAGCGCCTCGCAGAACGGCGTCGGCGGCGCCCCGACCCTGCTCTCCAACGCCGAGACGTTCGCCCAACTCGCCATCGCCGCCCGCATCGGCCCGGAGCGCTACGGCAACACCGGCCTGTACGACGAACCCGGCACCGTCATGCTCACGGTCTCCGGCGCGGTGGCCCGCCCCATGGTGATCGAGGTCCCCACCGGAGTGCCGCTGCGTTACGTCCTTCAGCTCGCCGGCGCCCCGCCGGTTCCGCAGGGTGTGCTGACCGGCGGCTACCACGGCAAGTGGATCGACGCCGCGACGGTCAACGAGGCGATCGTCTCGCGCAATTCGCTGGACGCGGTGGGCGGAGCGCTGGGCGCCGGAGCGATCCTGCCGATCACTCAGGAGACCTGCCCGCTGGGCGAGTCGCTGCGCGTGGCCCAGTGGCTGGCCGAGGAGAGTGCGGGACAGTGCGGTCCCTGCTACCTGGGTCTGCCGGCCGCGGCGCGCGGCCTGGAAGACATCCTCAACGGCGGCGGTCCGGCCGCCCTGGAAGCCGTCAAGCAGGTCGCCAAGAACGTGAAGCGGCGCGGCGCGTGCTCCCACCCCGACGGCTCCGCGATGTTCCTGGAGTCGACCGTCAAGGCCTTCACCGACGACCTTGCCGCGCATGTCCTCGGAAACGGCTGTGGAAGACCCGTGGAGGGTGTTCTGCCCCTCTTCGAGGGCGGCAGGGCCCCGACGGGCATCCCCGGCGGCGGCGAGTCCGAGGAGAACGGTCCCAGCCGCCAGAAGATCTACGTCGACTGGACGCTGTGCCGCGGCCACGGCCTGTGCGCGGACATCCTCCCGGAGGTCTTCGAACTCGGCGCCGACGGCTTCCCGACCGTCGCGCAGGCACAGGTGCCGCGCTACGCCGAGGCCAAGGCGGTGCGTGCGGTGCGCCGTTGCCCGGCCCTCGCCCTGCGCATCGAGGAGGAGACCCCGCGCGACAAGGCACCGACCCGCAACCTGCCGGTCCTGTCCCAGGGCCGCGGACGCCGCGCGCTGGGCCGCTGAGCCGGGAGTACGACGAAAGCGGGCCATCCGATCGGATGGCCCGCCCTCAATTCCTGTGGAGCTAAGGAGAATTGAACTCCTGACCTCCTGCATGCCATGCAGGCGCTCTACCAACTGAGCTATAGCCCCTTGCGTGTGCTGCCGGTTTCCCCGGCGGCGACGCCAACATTACACGGTCCACCGGGTGCAACACCAAATCGTTTCCGTCGGACCAGGTGTCCCAGGGGCCCGTCCGGCGTCAGGCCGGCGGCGTCAGGCGGTGACGAACGAATAGAACCGCTTGAGCGTGCAGTGCTCCTCCAGAAGACGGCCGTAGATCGGCTCGCCCTCCAGCTCACGGTACGTCTCGATGGGGTCGCCTTTTATGATCAGCGCCCGCGCGCATTCCTCGCACCAGTACTGGTAGTCGGGGTTGACCGGCTCCATGTCGCGGACGATCGGCGTCCCGCTGCCGCACCAGTCGCACTTTCGCCTGTGTGCACCCATCGATCAGCTCCAGCTGTGGCCGCAGGCCGTGCACACGTAGGAAATTCCGCCGTTGTCGCCGAGGACCTGGGCCACATGGACGGAACCGCAGGAAGGGCAGCTGAGCCGGGTCACCGTGTCCCGTGTCAACGCTGCGTCGAGGTGGTCACCGACCGCCTCGCGGATGCTCGCAGGCATCACTGGCTCCCTCCCGTCGGGCCGCGCCCCCTTCCGGCCGTTTGATTCTGCCACGGCCGGACCGATACGGTCAGCGACGCCTCAGTACCAGTCCGGACACGGCGGTCGCCGTGGCCGCCCCGGCCAGCGCGAACCCGCACCCCGACGGCGTCTCCTTAGAGGTATACGCCTCCGGGGCCCAACTCACTCAAGCCGGTCGTGAACAAAAAGATCCCGCCCCCAAGGGGACGGGATCTTCATCCTGTGGAGCTAAGGAGACTGTGGGCTGTTCTTGAGTGGGCTTTATCAGGGTGTTTGGAAGGGTTGCGTTGCCCGTTGCGGAGTAGGTCGTTACCCGGCGGCAGAGGGTTGGGCGCGGTGGTGGCTGCGGGGGATGACTCAAGCCGTGCGCCAGTGGTCGATTTCGAAGGAGAGCTGTGGCCATGCCGCGGCGAGTCGTGCCAGGTCGTCGGCCGTCAAGTCGTGAGCCGCACGCAGGGGCTCGTCGGGGAGGAAATGGACGGCGGTCCCGGTCGTGCCGTCGTCGGTGATCGGTTCCAGGTCGGTGGTGGGGATGCCGTGTTCGTATCGCTGGGTCCAGGATCCGTTGCGTCGGCGGTTGGTATGGACGAGCCACGTGCTGAGTGCGGCGACGACGGACATGCCCCGGCGGGGGTGGGTGTCGGGCAGTGGTGGTGCGTCGGGGTGGTCGAAGAAGCGGAGGTCCTTCGTCGCCATGACCGGCTTCTTTACGACCTGGCCGTGTTCGTCGAGGCGTGTGTCGGTGCCCCGTCCGTCGTCGGCGATGGTTACGGAGCCGTCGGAGTGGAGCGTGATGCGGCAGTGTCCGCTGTTGCTGCACTCGGCCTCGTCCGCCGCATAGGCGACGACTTCGAGAACCAGGTGCCGGAGGCCGCCGGGGGCGAATACGGCTAGGTTTTGGCGGATGTGTTCAAGGTGGTCGAGGTCGACGGTGCTCGCCCAGTCGTGCGTGGTGATACGCCAGGAGGCCCTTGGTGTGTCCATCCGAGAAGTATGGAGTCGGTGATCACGGGCGCGGGATGTGCGGGTCCGGCCTGCCCCACTCCATGATCACCTCCTACAGCGTGAGGGGAGTGCCGCCAACTTGGCTCCCTTGTCTGCGAGTTGGCGGGCGTCGGCCTTGGGGTGAAGGGGGCGGCTGATGACATCGCTGCTGGAGAGGCTGAGGGCGAGGGCGTCACAGTCGCGGGCGAGGGTGGAGGACCTGCGCTCGCGGATCGCCGCGCTGGAAAAGGAGCTCGCCGCCGAGGAAGCGAAGCTGTCGCGGTGGGCGGTTGCTGAGGAGGCGGTGACCGAGCTGCTGGCCGAGGACGACGCCGGCGGTGGGGAGCCGGCGTCCGGGCTGCCGCCGGTGGCGGTGGCCGCGGCCAGGAGGCCGCAAGCCGTGGTCTCGGCGCCGGTGACGCGGGGGGACGGCGAGGTGCTGGCCGGGGCGAGTGAGGACGTGGTGCTCGCGCTGGCGTCGGCGGGACGGCCGCTGCGGTCGAGGGAAATCTGCGAGGCGGTCGGCGCGGGAACGGAGCACCGGCCGGTGGAAGGGATGCGGGTGAGGCTGAAGCGGCTGGTCAAGCAGGGCTGGCTGACCGAGGACCAGGTGGGGCTGTTCGCGATCGCGCCCGGGGTCGGGGATCCGGCGTCGGCGGGTGCGGTCGTGGAGGCGGCGGGCGGGGACGCGTGAGGCGGCGCCGTCGGGATGGCCGTCCCGGCGGCGCCTGGGGTTGCGTGAGCGCCCTGAACCATGAAGAAGAGGCTCGCGCGTCCGACAGGTTAGTGCTGTTGCGCCGTGTTGGGTTCGCCGGGCCGTAACTGGGCTCTGGCCTGCGGGAATTGCAGTCTGTTGGCCGGGCCGGGAGGGCTTTGGCGGCATGTCTGCACCGTTACCGGCGCGCAAGCGGCGGCCACAGCGGGGTGTTCAGGCCCGTCTCCAGGCGGGCGATCGTGGCGACATCGGGCCAGCAGCGGCCCTCGATCACGTCGGCGATGGTCTGCCTGTTGACCCCCAGCAGGTCAGCGGCACCGCGGCGGCTCAGACCGCGTTCGCGCAGAGCGTCGGCGAGGCGGCGGGCGATGGTCTGGACGACTGCTGCGGCGACGTCGTCGACGACCGCGTGGGGCCAGGCTTCCGGGTCGCTGGCGCATTCCCTGGGCGCGCGGGAGCGCGCGCTGCCTCCGACCATGCTTCCACGCTCCTGTCTGTTGACGTCGCACGCGACTTGGGCGGCAGGTTGTCCTGCCACTACTCGTGGTCCATGGCACTCGACCTGGCGACGTCTTCGGTCATCGACGCGTACACCCCGCGGGAGGCTCCCGCCTGCTGGGTTGAGGTGGGGCCGCTGGTGAAGGCGGTGGTCACGGCGACCGTCGAGCGTGTCCCTTACGCGGTTGTGGACCTGCTGCACGTTGTCGCCCGGCTGGCGCTCTGGGCGGAGGGGCGGGGGGTTGCCCGTGAGCCGGCCGCCTGGCTGAAGAACGAGACGGTCGACGCGTTCGTGCTGACCGGCTGCGCGGGCCTGAAGCCTGGCACCCTGCGCACCTACCGCACCTGGCTGCGGCGCGTGAGAGAGGTACTGGTCTTCGACGATGGCGGGCAGGAGGGGCTGAAGTTGTCCGCTCCGCCGGCGCCCGCGTCTCCCTACGAGGACGAAGAGATCGCCGCCTTGCGGTCCTGGGCCCGGCAGCTTCGCCCCCGGGCGCGGTCGGATGCGCTGGCCCTGATGGCGCTCGCGGACGGGATGGGACTCGCACCGGGGGAAATCGCCCGCCTGCGCGGGACGGACATCCGCCGCACCCGCTCCGGCGCCTGCGTACTCGACGCCGCGGTGCTCGGACGGCTCCTGGTGGCCCACGCCGGCTGGGAAGAGATTCTCGCCGAGCTCACCGGACAGGCCGGGGACGACTTCCTGTTCCGCCCCGGCCACAAGGACCCGCCGCCGGACAACCTGATCGCCTCCTGGACCCACCAGCACCAGCCCGAGACACCCCTGCCGAAGCTGAACGCCCGCCGCCTGCGGGCTTCTTGGATCGTCTCCCTGATGCGCCGCCGCATCGACCCCGGAGTGATCGCGGCCGCGGCCGGGCTCGCCTCGACCGCCTCCCTCGCCCGCTACCAGCACTTCGTGCCCCCGCTCAGCGACCGCGAGACGGCCCGGCTGCTGCGAGGCCAGCGGTGAGGGCCCCGCCGCCAGACCATCCGGCCGGCCGCTCCAGCCGGCCACGGCCGGTGACCGACGCCCCGGCCCGCATCCCGGACTCGAAGGTCTTCCAGCTGGCCACGTTGCTGGACCGCTCCGGCGCCCTCGACCTGATCAACGGCGAACTGTCCGGGCGGCCCGGCCCTGTCGGCCTTGCGCCCCGGACAGTGCTGACCGGACTGCTGCTGTCCGTCCACTACACCGGCAAGGCCACCCTGGCCGAAGCCTGGCGCATCCTCACCTTCAGCCTCTCGCCCACCGCCCAAGGCCGCCTCGGCATCGAGCCCGGCGAAACCGCCGACCCCCGGGCCCGACTGGCCCTCTCCCGCCGCGTCTACCGGGCCTTCGACCGCGTCACCACCGCACTGGACCCGGCCCGCTGCGACCGCCGACGCCGCCTGCCTCTGGATGAGGCCGCCACCTTCGCGGCGGCCTGGGAAGACGATGATCCCGAACACATGCGCAGGAGGGCCGTGCTGCAGCAGATCTGCACCGCCCTGATCACCAACACGATCCGGATCGCCCGCCGCTGCGGGGCACTGAAGCACTGGCGAGGCGACGTCGGCATCGACGCCACCGCCCTGGCCTCCTGGCACAAGCCGCCCAGCACCAAGCGCAACATGGCCTCCGTCGACCTCACCGCGGGCTGGCACTTTTCCGGCGGCTCCAGCGAACCCACCTTCGGCCTGAGCGGGCACCTCGCTCTCGCGGCCGCCTCCCGCCCCCACTCGGGGCGCGTCGCGCAGATCGCACTCGGCCTGGTCGTCGACTACCCCGGTGTCCGCACCGGCCCCAACGCGATCACCCTGCTCACACCCCTGACCAGGCTCCAACTCCCCGTCGGGACGCTCGCCGTCGACCGCCTCTACACCGACACCCGCCCCGAGACCTTCGCCCTGCCCGCCCGCGCGCTCGGCTACCGGCTCGTCCTGGACTACAAGCAGGACCAGCGCGGCATCCAGGGCAGCCACCGCGGCGCCGTCATGATCGACGGCACCCTCACCTGCCCCTTCATCCCACCCGCACTCGCGAACGCCACCCACCGGCTCGACGACAAAACCGCCCGCCAGCCGGATGACCTCACCAAGACACAGATCAACAACCGGAAGCCGTACTTCCTCCACCTCAAACAGGGCCCCGACGAGGGCGGGGCCATCCGGCTCGCCTGCCCTGCCACCGGCACCTCGCCCACCGTCAACTGCCCGCGCAGGCCACCTGCCCGCACCCCGCCACGCACCATCGATCTCACCGACCCGCGACAGACACAGGCGCACCCGGCGGCCCGCCCCACCGTGACCATCCCGCCCCTCGCGGCCGGTTCCCTGCCGGACATCTGCCGCCAGCACTCGATCACGATCCACCCCGGCGACCTGGGCACCATGGACAAGTTCCGCCAGGACCTGCCCTACCTCACCGACACCTGGACCGACACCTTCAAGGTCGTCAGGGCCCAGAACGAGGGAATCAACGGGATCCTCAAGGGCCACCACATCGACATCTCCCAGCCAAAGAACCGGCTCGCCCACGGCCGCGTCGCCCAGACCCTGCTGGCCGCACTCATGGTGACCATCGCGAACCTGCTCATCCTGGACGTCTACTGCCAGACGACCCACGGCGAGCACCTGCCCCAGGCCGCCTTCGCGGAACTCCCGCCCGCCCCACCGGACCGTTCCGCAGCCCGGCCGATCGGACGTCTCCCACCCGGGACACCCCGATGACCCGCAAGTGAACAGCCACACTAACCGCCGCCACGAGACTTCCCCAGTCCCGCAGCCACACCACCGCGCGCTCCACGGCATCGGCCACCCCCGGAAGGCCCGATCCGCAAGCCCCGGAACCGCCCCTCAGCCCCGGCCGACCTCCGAACCACCCCCGAAAACTGCAAGATCCCGCCAGATCGACTCGATCGGACGGGATCTCGTGAACCACTCCTGATAGATCTCAAGAACAGTCCTCCTGTGGAGCTAAGGAGAATTGAACTCCTGACCTCCTGCATGCCATGCAGGCGCTCTACCAACTGAGCTATAGCCCCTTGCACCACGCGGCGGAGCCGCATAATGTCTCGCCCCGTTCGGCGGGCGAACAAGAAGAACTGTAGCCTGCGACCTGCCGGAAAGTGAAATCCGGGTCACGGGCCGCGCAGCGCTCAGTCGTCGTCGCCGAGCACCGGCTCCGGAAGCGTCCCCGCGTTGTGTTCGAGCAGCCGCCATCCGCGGGCGCCCTCACCGAGGACGGACCAGCAGCAGTTGGACAGGCCGCCGAGGCTCTCCCAGTGGCGGGCCTCCAGGCCGAGGAGACGGCCTATGGTGGTGCGGATCGTGCCGCCGTGGCTGACCACCACGAGCGTGCCGTCGTCGGGCAGCTTCTCGGCGTGCCGGAGCACGACGGGGGCGGCGCGGTCGGCGACCTCCGTCTCCAGCTCGCCGCCGCCGCGGCGGACCGGCTCACCGCGCTTCCACGCGGCGTACTCCTCGCCGTGCCGGGCGATGATCTCCTCGTGCGTCAGCCCCTGCCAGACGCCCGCGTAGGTCTCGCGCAGCCCCTCGTCGTGAGCCACCTCCAGGCCAGTGAGCCCGGAGAGCTCGGCGGCCGTGTGGGCGGCCCGCTTCAGGTCCGAGGCGACGATCGCGTCGGGCTTCAGGGAGGCCAGCAGCCGGGCGGCGCGGCGGGCCTGGGCGAGGCCGGCGTCGGTCAGGGCGACGTCGGTGGTGCCCTGGAAACGGCGCTCCACGTTCCACGCGGTCTGGCCGTGCCGCCACAGGATGACGCGGCGGCCCCGGCCCGGCCTCGCGCCGGCGGGCGCGCTCACCGCAGCTCTCCGAACTCGGCGGCGTCCTCCTCGGCCTGCAGCTTGGCGTGCTCGGCGGCCTTGCCGCGGGTGGCCTTGGCGTCGGCGGGCAGCTCCAGTTCGGGGCAGTCCTTCCACAGCCGCTCCAGGGCGTAGAAGACACGCTCCTCGCTGTGCTGGACGTGCACGACGATGTCGACGTAGTCGAGCAGGACCCAGCGGGCCTCGCGGTCGCCCTCCCGGCGCACCGGCTTGGCGTCGAGTTCCTTGTTCAGCCGCTCCTCGATCTCGTCGACGATCGACTTGACCTGGCGGTCGTTGGGCGCGGAGGCCAGCAGGAAGGCGTCCGTGATCGACAGCACGTCGCTGACGTCGTAGGCGATGATGTCGTGTGCGAGCTTGTCGGCCGCTGCCTGGGCGGCGGTGCTGATGAGCTCAAGAGAACGGTCAGTGGCGGTCACTACGTGGCTTTCGGTCGGCGGTCACTTGACATCAAGGGTCTCACGACCGCCGACGGCACCCCGGGTGATTAGGAGATCACTCCCGGTCGTTCGCCGCGGGGCTCAGGACGAGGCCGGCTCGTAGTCCTGGCCGAGCACCACCGACACGTCCGCGTTCGAGGACGCCTCGCCCTTGGTGACGGCGCTGGTGGGCAGGCCCAGCGTCTTGGCGACCTCGGTGGCGTTCTCCTTGTCGGCGGCATCGGCGTAGGTGACCTTGGAGGCCGCCTGGGCGCCGGCCGGCGTGCCGCCCTCCAGGAAGGTGAAGCCGCCGTTGAGGAGCACGACGCGGGCCTGCTCGGTGTTGTCCTTGACGCCGCTGGCGTTCTGCACGGACACGCGGACGGCGGCATCCTTGTCGGGGCTCTTCGCGGTGCCGCCGAGGACGTCCTTGACCACGCCGTCGCTCGCCTGCGCGCTGAGTGTGCCGTCGGTCTGGACGGGCAGCAGCGCCGTCCTGTAGTCGCCGCCCTTGGCGAGGTCGGCGAGCTTGGCGAGGAAGGCGCCCAGGTCGTCGTCGGTCAGCGACGGGTCGAGGATCTGCGCCAGCGTCTGCACGGTGGTCGTGGCCGCCGCCGGGTCGGAGGACAGCTTGCGCAGCACGGCCTGCATGACCTGCCCGAACCGCTCCAGCTGGGCGTTCTGGTCCTCGCCGGACGCGCGGTAGGTGGCGTAGGCGACGGCCATCTTGCCGCTGAGGGTCTGGTCCTCGCCCTTGCTCACCAGGGGCGCGGTGCCCTTCTTCTCGGCGTCGGGGTCGGGCACGTCGGTGTCGGTGGTGACATCGATGTTGCCGACCAGGTCCACCAGGTTCTGCAGATACGGGGTGTCCAGCCGCCAGGTGCCCTGGATCTGGGTGCCGAGGACGGTGTCGAGGGCCTCGCGCGTTCCGGAGGAGCCGTCGTCCTCGACGGACTTGGCGAGGGTGGTCGTGGTGCCGTCGTCGTCGGTCATGCCCAGGGAGTTGGGCAGCAGGACGGTGGTGCCCTGCTTGGTGGTGGTGTTGTCGACGAGCAGCGCCGTGGCGGTGCCGCCCTGCTTGGTGTCGTGCAGATGGACGACGATCACGTCCCGCTTCTGGGCGCCCACGGGTGTCGCCGAGCCGGCCTCCGAGTCGTCCGACGAGGACAGGCCGGGCAGTTGGCCCGCGTACCAGAGATAGCCGACCCCGCCGACCGCGGTCAGCGCGAGGGCGACGACCAGGGCGACGACCCGGCTGCGGGCGCGGCGCCGGGCCTCCTCACGGCGCTCGGTGCGGTTCTCGGTGAACGCCAGCCAGTCGATGACGTCCTCGGAGTCGGCGTCGGGCTCCTCGACGAACGCGAACTGCTCGGTGTGGTACTCCCGTTCGGGCTGCGCCGCGGCCTCGTGCTCGGCCGGACCGGCCTGCTGCGGGATGTAGGCGGTCTGCTCGGCGGTGCGCTGCTCGGCGGTGCGCTGCTCGACGCGCGGCTGCCGGCCGCTGGTCGCGGCCTGGCCGTAGGGGTCGTACGGCGTGGCGGTGCCGGCGCCCCCTCGGCCGCGGTTGCCGAAGGCGTCGAAGGAAGAGGCGGCGGGCGCCTGCTGACCGGTGTCGTAGGCGTTGTAGGGGTCGTACGGCGAAACCGGTTGCTGGGAACCGGTGTCATAGGGAGGAACCGGTTGCTGCGAGGCCGTGTCGTACGGGTCGTAGGAGGGCACCGGCGGCTGCTGGCCCGTGCTGTACGGGTCGTAGCCGTAGCCCTGCCGACCGCCTTGCTGCTGCTGTTGCTGTGCGTACGGGTCGTACGACTGCTGGTGCGGGAGCTGCTGGGCCGGGACCTGCCGGTACACCGGCCGGCCATACTCGTCGTAGCCGACGACTTCGTACTGGTCGCCGTGATCGCCGGGGTACCCCGCGTCGTATCGGTCGTTCACCGGTGCCCCTCTCGGCTCACTCGCCGCGATACAGCTCGCGCTTGTCGATGTAGCGCACGACTCCGTCCGGCACCATGTACCAGATGGGGTCCCCCTTGGCGACTCTCGCACGGCAATCGGTGGACGAGATGGCCAAAGCGGGAACCTCGACGAGCGAAACACCGCCTTCCGGAAGGCCGGCGTCGGTCAGATGGTGGCCGGGGCGGGTGACCCCGATGAAATGCGCGAGGGAGAACAGTTCCGCCGTGTCCCGCCAGGTGAGGAGCTGGGCGAGGGCGTCGGCGCCCGTGATGAAGAAGAGGTCCGTGTCGGGGTTGAGGGCGCGCAGGTCGCGCAGGGTGTCGACGGTGTACGTCGGCCCGCCGCGGTCGATGTCGATACGGCTCACCGAGAACTGCGGGTTCTCGGCGGTCGCGATGACCGTCATCAGATAGCGGTCCTCGGCCAGGGAGACCTTGCGGTGGCTCTTCTGCCACGGCTGGCCGGTGGGGACGAACACCACTTCGTCCAGGTGGAACTGCGCCGCGACCTCGCTGGCCGCCACCAGGTGACCGTGGTGGATCGGGTCAAACGTCCCGCCCATGACGCCGAGGCGACGCTTGCCCGGATTCGTCGGGCCGGTAGGCATGTCCTGCTCTCCCATGCGTGCAGACCCTACCGGCCCGTCCTGAGGACTCCGGCCGGCAGCTTCAGCGGTCGCGGTTGAAGCGGGTGGTGATCCACAGCAGAAGCATCAGGATGAAGAAGGCGGCGCCGCCCGTCAGATAGGGGCTGAGGCTCTCGTGGTTGCCGCCGTGCTCCTCGCCCTCGGCGGCGAGGGTGACCAACTGGGCTGCGGTGCTGTGGAAGCTCATCATCGGCAGGACCTATCCGGTGTGGGCGGGACAAAGACGTCGGCCCATGGTAAGCGGGCGGCCCGGCAGGCCTCACCCCGACTCCGCCGTTGGTACTCGGCGGGCGGGGCGGAGGAACTTCCCGGCCGCCTCAGTCGTCCTCTTGTTTGTACCCCCGCAGCAGGAACCACGCAGTCAGGACACAGCCCAGCACCATCACGATCAGTACGACCCGGAGCAGGTTCCCCGCCCCTTGCTGTTCTGCGGCGTTCGCGGCTCCGGCGAGCCAGGCGGACGCGGGGTTGTGCTCCATGACGGGACTCCTTCGCTGTACTGCCCGTCCACGGTATATCCGCCTAGGCTGGGCACTGCTTCGGGGACGCAAAGGGCCGCACAAGGGTCCGCAAAGGCCACACACACGCACATGGGGGAAGACATGTCCGACGGCCACGAGCACAACGGGCACGAGAACGTGCCCAGCAGGCAGCGCAGGCGCTTCCCTGGAATCTCCTCGCGTGCGTACGAGCACCCGGCCGACCGCTCCGCCCTGGTGGCGCTGCGCAAGCTGAGCGGTTTCGACACGGTCTTCAAGGCGCTCAGCGGTCTGCTGCCCGAGCGCAGCCTCAGGCTGCTGTTCCTGTCCGACTCGGTGCGCGTCTCGGACCAGCAGTTCGCGCACCTCAACGACATGCTGCGGGACGCCTGTTACATCCTTGACCTGGAGAAAGTCCCGCCGCTGTACGTCAACCAGGACCCGCAGCCGAACGCGATGTGCATCGGCATGGACGAGCCGATCATCGTCGTCACCACCGGCCTCGTCGAGCTGCTCGACGAGGAGGAGATGCGGGCGGTCATCGGGCACGAGGTGGGCCACGCGCTGTCCGGCCACTCCGTGTACCGGACCATCCTGCTGTTCCTGACCAACCTCGCGCTCAGGGTCGCCTGGATCCCGCTGGGCAACCTGGCGATCATGGCGATCGTGACCGCGCTGCGGGAGTGGTTCCGCAAATCGGAGCTGTCCGCGGACCGCGCGGGCCTGCTCGTCGGCCAGGATCTCCAGGCCTCGATGCGCGGCCTGATGAAGCTGGCCGGCGGCAACCACCTGCACGAGATGAACGTGGACGCGTTCCTGAAGCAGGCCGAGGAGTACGAGGCGGGCGGCGACCTGCGCGACTCCGTACTGAAGATCATGAACATGCTGCCGCGCTCCCACCCCTTCACCACCATACGGGCGGCCGAGCTGAAGAAGTGGTCCGAGTCCCGCGACTACCAGCGGATCATGGACGGCCACTACCCGCGGCGCGGCGAGGACAAGGACACCTCGGTCTCGGACTCGTTCCGGGAGTCGGCGTCGCACTACGCCACGCAGGTCAAGACCTCCAAGGACCCGCTGATGAAGCTGGTCAGCGATCTCGCCGGCGGCGCGGGGGACCTGGGCGGCCGGGTGCGCCGCGGCTTCAGCGGCTTCGCCGGCTCGGCGGGCGGCTCGGCCGAGTCCACGCCGAAGGACCAGCCGCCGCGCGACGACAGCACGGACCCGGACGGCGACAGCCGCTGACCCCACCGGGGCAGCCGGGTCGCGTCCCGCGAGGTGGTGCAAGCGATCATTCGCTTCAGCCTCCCGCACCCGGCTCCGCGGCGATCTCGCCGTCGACCCGGGAAGGCGAAGTGGCCCGGTGAGGCGCCGGGAGCGCTCCAGCCGGTCGCGGTGCCCGCCCGGCGTGACCTGCGCGTTCCGGTCCGTCGACCGGCTACACCACCCGCCGGGACACCATCGGCAGCCGCCCGGGCGGCGGGATCACACCAACGACAGCCAATCGAGCCACGGGATCACACCCATCGGCAGCCGTCCGGGCCGCGGGACCACACCAACGGCAGCTGCTCGGTCCGCGGGACCACACCAACGACAGCCAACCGAGCCGCGGGGCCACACCAACGACAGCCAACCGAGCCGCGGGATCACACCCATCGGCAGCCGTCCGGGCCGCGGGGCCACACCAACGACAGCCAACCGAACCGCGGGATCACACCCATCGGCAGCCGCTCGGGCCGCGGAGTCACCCAACGACAGCCAACCGAACCGCGGGATCACACCCAACGGCAGCCACCCAGGCCGCGGAGTCACACCTTCGGCTGCGCGCTCTGCGCCAGCGTTCCGCACAGCGCCGTCGCGCTGCCGGTGGCGTAGGGGTCCGTGCCGGCCGGGCCGCCGCCCTTGGCGGTCTCGCCGGCCAGCAGCGGGCGCAGCTGGTTGGTGGAGTCGTCGGAGCAGGAGACCGGCCCGGCCTGGACGTAGGAGGCGGTCAGCTGGGTCTGCTGGAGGCGCAGGTCGTCGCGGTCGAAGCGGAAGTGCAGCTCCCGGCGGACGGTGAACAGGGACGCCTCGGCCTTCTCGCCGGCGCCGGCGGGCCGTAGCGCGTACACGAAGGTGTGGTCCGAGGTGACCTCCAGCGTGGACGAGTCGGCCTCGGTCGCGTGCAGGCTGCCCTGGACACGGATCTCGTCGTCGGCCAGCTCGGCCTTGTTCGGGTCGAAGCGGACCAGCCATCCGGTCGGCGCATGCCTGCCGTCGGCGGTCGGCTGCCGGAAACTCTGGTCGAACTGGTCGAGTTGGTCCGGGGCGACCAGGACACGGACGGGGCGGACCTGTCCGCCGGTGAGCACCTCCGGGTAGAGGGAGGAGCGGACGAGGTAGTCCTTGGCGGTGTTCAGGGCCGTCACGACCTGGCTGTCCGAGAAGTGCTCGGTGCGCCGGGTGGCGGGCAGTGGTATGCCCTCGGCGCCGATGCGGTACTGCGCGGCGGGGCTGTGCGCGAACAGTTCTTCGGGGTCGGCCGCGCCGGGCACCTTGCCCTGCGGGGCGAGCGGGATGACCGTCATCCGCAGGGGCTCGGCAGACTGCCGGGACTGCGGGGTCTGATAAGGGTTTCGTACGCCCATGTAGACCGCGGTGCTGAAGGCGACCGCGATCAGCAGGACCAGTATCAGCGCCTGTCGGGACAGGCCATGGCGCACCGGCGGACGGCGTCGCACGGCGGGCGCGTGGTCGGCCATGCGCTCCTGCGCGGAGAACTCCTGGAGGCGGGCAGCCCGGACGAACGACTCGTCGAAGACGACGGATCGGTACTCGTCCTCGCCACCTCCGGGGCCGCCCTCGGGTGTCCCCTCGGGTGGGTCTGAAGGCCCTCCCATATCTTCAGGGTAGGTCTCTGGGAGGCAAGGTAAACGCTGTGGTACACGTCAAGTTGTGCGGGCAGGCGTCAGGGCGTGCGCGGGGTCGCGGGGACCGGCGGCTGGGAGTAGCTGGCGGAAGCGGAGGGTGCCGCCGCACTGCCCTGTTCGAGGCCGGTCGAGGCAGGTGTCGGGACCCGGTCCCGGTTGTTTGAGGACGCACCCCGGTAGACCGCGGTGAAGGCCAGCGCGACCATGCCGATGCCCATCAGGACGGCGAGCAGCCACGCGACCGGGCGGTGCCAGCGGACCTGCTTGCCGTAGCTTCCCGGGGCGCCGTAGCGGCCGTCGGGGGATTCCGGGTCGTCCAGGTCGTCGAACTCCGGATCATGGCCGAAACCGCCGCGACCGTCGGGGCCGAAGCCGTCGCCGTAGCGCTCGCTTCTGCGGTGGGCCCGGCGGGCCTCCGCCTCGGAGGCCTCGGCTCTGGCCTGGGCAGCGGCCAGGAGGCGTTCGACGGCGGTCGGCTCGTGCACCACGGCCGCCCGGATGAAGGCCTCGTCGAAGACCACGGAGGCGAACTCTTCGTCCGACACCCCGCGGTCGTGGTCGTCGTCGGGCTCCCAGCCGTCAGGGAACGGCGTGCCCCCCACGTCCTCCGGCACGCATCCAGAGTAGACCTGGGGGGTCAATTTGGGCAGACGGTATGGAAATTCATCCGCCCTGTGAGACACCTCTCGTGCTGCACGGGCGCGAGCCGGGGGCGCGTGCCACCCGCATATACCCAGGCCGCGCGCCCGAGCGCCGGTGGCGAGTCCGGTGGCGAGTGACGTACCAGCGGTGACGCACCCGCAGTGACGCACCCGCAGTGACGCACCGGCGTCAGCGCCGTACGTGCCCGTCGCCGGTGACGATGTACTTCGTGCTGGTCAGCTCCGGCAGCCCCATCGGGCCGCGGGCGTGCAGCTTCTGCGTGGAGATGCCGATCTCCGCGCCGAAGCCGAACTGGCCGCCGTCGGTGAAGCGCGTGGAGGCGTTCACCGCGACCGTGGTGGAGTCGACCAGCTGGGTGAAGCGGCGGGCGGCCTGCTGCGAGGTCGTCACGATCGCCTCGGTGTGGCCGGAGGTCCACAGCCGGATGTGCTCGACGGCCTTGTCGAGGGAGTCGACGACCGCCGCGGCGATGTCGTACGACAGGTACTCCGTCTCCCAGTCCTCCGGCGTTGCCTCGACGACCGTGGCCTTGGAGTCCTTCGCCCACGCCAGCACCCGCTCGTCGGCGTGCACGGTGACCCCGGCCTCCGCGAGGGCGTCCAGGGCGCGCGGCAGGAACTTCGGCGCGATGTCCTGGTGGACCAGGAGCGTCTCGGCGGCGTTGCAGACGCTGACGCGCTGCGCCTTGGAGTTGATCAGGATGTCGATGGCCATGTCGAGGTCGGCGTGCGCGTCGACGTAGACGTGGCAGTTGCCGGTGCCGGTCTCGATGACCGGGACGACGGATTCCTGGACGACCGTCTGGATCAGCGAGGCGCCGCCGCGCGGGATCAGTACGTCGACCAGTCCGCGCGCCCGCATCAGCTCGCGTACGCTCTCGCGGCTCTCGCCGGGCACGAGCTGGACGGCGTCGGCGGGCAGCCCGGCGCCGCCCACGGCGTCGCGCAGCACCCGCACCAGCGCGCTGTTCGACTCGTACGCGGAGGCGGAGCCCCGCAGCAGCACGGCGTTCCCGGACTTCAGGCAGAGCGCGGCGGCGTCCACGGTTACGTTCGGGCGGGCCTCGTAGATGATCCCGACGACGCCCAGCGGGACGCGGACCTGGCGCAGGTCGATGCCGTTCGGGAGGGTCGAGCCGCGGACGACCTCGCCGACCGGGTCCGGCAGGGCCACGACGTCCCGCACGTCGGAGGCGATCGCCCGCACCCGCTCGGGCGTCAGCGTCAGCCGGTCGATGACGGCTTCGCTGGTGCCGGCCTCGCGTGCCTTGGCGATGTCCTTGGCGTTGGCCTCGACGACGTCACTCGTACGGACCTCCAGCGCGTCCGCCATGGCGAGCAGCGCGTCGTCCTTCTCGGCCCGCGGCAGCGGCGCGAGGTCGGCTGCGGCGGCCTTGGCGCGGTAGGCGGCCCGGGTGACCGGGGACATCGAGTCGTACGGCGAAAGCGTGGTCATGAGGGAAGGGTAGTGCGCTTCACCAGGCACGCCGGGGCTTATCCCAACCCCCGAGACACCCGGCCTAAAACGGGTGGACACCGACCGGTGACGCCGGCGGCGGTCCGTACCCCTCCGCGATCCGCAGGTGGTAGGTCTCGCGGTCGATGACCTCCAGGCCGACGATCTCCCAGGGCGGCAGCCCCGCGGACTGGCGGTGCTCGCCCCACAGGCGCAGGGCGACGGCGGCGGCGTCGTGCAGGTCGCGGGCCTCTTCCCAGTAGCGGATCTCGGCGTGGTCGACCGCATAGCGGCTGGTCAGCAGAAAGGGATGGTCGTGGGCGAGCTGCTCCAGGCAGCGCCGTACCTCCTTCAGCGGGGTCTCGGCGCCGGAGACGCTCAAGGTGACATGCCACAGGCGGGGCGCGTCCTCGGGCTCCTCGTACCGGTCGCCGGCCGCGACGCTGGTCAGGGCGCGCTCCTCGCCGCCCGCGCGGGAGGCGGCACCATCGCGGGACGCCGCCGCCCCAGGGCGCACTCGTCTCACGACGGCCTCCTTACGCTGCTCGTGCGGAATGGGTCCCCAAGGGACCGGTCTCGAAGGGACTCGATGGGATCGGCCTCTAAGACAAAGTTGAGCAGGCCGCAAGCCGCCGCGGGGCTGTTTTGCGGAACGGTCACCTTTTACGGGTGCAGGAGCACCAGGTCGTCCCGGTGTACGACTTCACGTTCGTACGCCGGGCCCAGTTCGCGGGCGAGTTCCCGGGTGGAGCGGCCGAGCAGCTGGGGGATCTCCTTGGCGTCGAAGCTGACGAGCCCGCGGGCCACCGCGCGCCCCTCGGTGTCGCGCAGTTCGACGGGGTCGCCCGCGCTGAACTCGCCCTCGACGGCGGCGATGCCGGCCGGCAGCAGCGACGTGCGGCGCTCGACGACCGCTCGC
This sequence comes from Streptomyces blattellae, assembly GCF_009709555.1. Lineage (GTDB taxonomy): Bacteria > Actinomycetota > Actinomycetes > Streptomycetales > Streptomycetaceae > Streptomyces > Streptomyces blattellae. Next base: position 38,461 of record NZ_WJBG01000166.1, read on the forward strand.
ACGGCGCCGTCGTCCAGGGTCAGCGAACCCTGTGGGGTGGACGCGTGCTGGAGCCAGAGCAGCCGGTCGGCGGACCGCTTGCCGGTGGGGTGGAAGCAGGTGCCGGTGTCGCCGCCGGACAGCGCCTCGGCGGCGTGGACGGCGCTGGTGAGCACGACGGGGATGCCTGCGGCGGCGGCGATCCGGGCGGCCTCGACCTTGGTGACCATGCCTCCGGTGCCGACGCCGGCCTTGCCCGCGCTGCCGATCTCGACTCCCGCGAGGTCCGACGGACCGCTCACTTCCGCGATCCGCGAGGTCCCCGGCCTGCTGGGGTCGCCGTCGTACACGCCGTCGATGTCGGAGAGCAGCACCAGCAGATCCGCCCGTACGAGGTGGGCGACCAGGGCGGCGAGGCGGTCGTTGTCGCCGAAGCGGATCTCGTCCGTGGCGACGGTGTCGTTCTCGTTGACGACCGGGAGGGCGCCCATCGCGAGGAGCTTGTCGAGGGTGCGCTGCGCGTTGCGGTGGTGGGCGCGGCGGCTCATGTCGTCGCTGGTCAGCAGTACCTGGCCGACGCGGACGCCGTAGCGGGCGAAGGAGGCGGTGTAGCGGGCGACGAGCAGGCCCTGGCCGACGCTGGCGGCGGCCTGCTGCCGGGCCAGGTCCTTGGGGCGGCGACGCAGGCCCAGGGGTGCGAGTCCGGCCGCGATGGCACCGGAGGAGACCAGGACGATCTCCTTCTCTCCTCCGCTGCGGCTCTTGGCGAGCACGTCGACGAGCGCGTCGACCCGGTCGGCGTCCAGGCCGCCGGACGCGGTGGTCAGCGACGAGGACCCCACCTTGACGACGATCCTGCGGGCCTCACTCACGGCCTGCCTAACGGTTGCCACCTGCCCTGTCCCCCGTTTCCTTGCGCGTAGCAGCAATCTACGCGAAGAGGGACGGACGCAGCCCGTCTGTCCAGTACGTGACCACCTCGGCAGGCGTCATCGCGGAGTGCGGCGACGGAGACCCGGTCCGGCGTCAGGCCGCCGTCCGCACCCCCGGTGCGGGCAGCACCCGGCGGATCCGGCGGATCACCTTCCTCGCGAAGGAGTCGGCGCCGCCCTCGCGGTAGCCGGGGAAGACGCGGGCTTCGCGGGGCTCGGCGAGGTAGACGGAGTCGGGTATGCCGGCCGCGGGGTCGCGGAAGAGGGGGTAGGCGAGGTAGACGCGGCGGCCCTTCTTCTCCAGCAGGGCGGCGGCCTCCTTCTTCGTCCGGAGGAACTCCAGGACTTCGACGAGGAGTTCGGACCGCTGCCCGGCCACCAGGTGCAGCCGCAGCCGCTGCTCGACCTTGAGGCGGCGGGCCACCTCTTCGTTCCAGTGGGCCTCCATCATCGGCTTGGCCAGCTCCATCTTGTGCTGCCGCACCTTCTCGCTGTCCTTGAGGTACTTGGGGCCGAACTGCGGCAGCAGCGTGACCAGGAAGGGCCGGACCATGAGCGTGTCACGGCGCGGTCCCGCCGGGACCAGGTCGGCGATCAGCCGCATCAGGGCGCGGGCCGAGTCGAAGCGCAGGGTGTAACCGCCGGTCTTCGTCACGTGTTTGCCGTCCTCGCGGCCGACCAGGTAGTAGCAGACGTAGTCCGCGAGCACCGAGACGCCGTCGGCCCGCAGATACGCCTCCATCGTGAACAGCGCGTCCTCGCCGGTCCACAGGGACTCGTCGAACCGCATGCCGTGCCGGTCCAGCAGCGCGCGGCGGAACAGCTTCTGGGCGCTGAGCGTGAACTTGATATTGGAGGAGTAGACGTCGGTGCGCTCCAGCGTCCTGCCCCACATCGACCCGGGCGGCTTGCGGTTGATGCCCTCGACCTTGCCGAGGACGACGTCCGTGCCGTTGCGGTCGGCCATCGCGACCATCCGCTCCAGGGCCTCGGCGCCCAGCCGGTCGTCGGCGTCGAGGAAGAAGACGTACCGCCCGGATGCCTTGCCGAGGCCGACGTTGCGCGGGCCGCTGGGGCCGCCCGAGTTGTCCTGCCGGATCACGGTCACGTGCACGGGCGCGCGGGCCGCGAACTCCTCCAGATACTCCCCCGTGCCGTCCGTCGAACCGTCGTCGACCGCGATGACCTCGATGCGCTCCGGGTCGATGGTCTGCGCCTCGACGGATGCCAGGCACTCGATCAGATAAGGCATCGCTTCGTACGCCCCGATGATCACGCTGACATCAGGCTGGGCCACGGTCACGTTTTCCCCCTCGTCAACGGGACATTTCCCCCGTATCGCCTTATTCGCAACCTTGAAGATGAGCGAACAAGTGAAGCGGTTGCCTCAAGACCATGAATTAGTGACCTACTTCATACGAATTCCAGCCGACGTCCGTTCATCGGGCACGGAGAAGGCCCCCGAGGAATCGCTCCTCGGGGGCCTTCGGCGGCGGAAGCCGTCAGCCTGTCAGCTCCGCCTCCGTCGCCGCGATCCGCGACTCCTGGCCGAGGTTGCGGGTCTGGGCCTTCACCGCCAGGTTCGCCACGGCGGTGTTGAACTGGTCGATGGACTTCGGCTCGTCCGGGCCGAGCAGATACCGCTTCAGCTCCCTCCGCTCCGCGGCCAGCGGGTCGGCGGCCGGGTCGCGGACGGCGGCCAGCAGCTTGTCCAGCTCGGCGGCGCTGTTGGTGAGGATGACCGCGGCGCGCACGGCGGTGTTCTGCCGCTTGAACTCCTCCTCGCCCAGTTCGGCGGAGTCGGTGACCGCGTACGGCTTGCCGCTGGCGATGAAGTCCGAGACCACGCTGGAGATGTCGGAGACCATCGCGTCGGAGACGTTGAAGCAGTCGTACAGGCGCGGCTCGGCGCCCGCGATGACGCGGTGCTCGTGGGCGGGGAAGGAGCGCCAGTAGGCGTCGTTCCACTCGGCGCGCAGCCGGGCGATCTCCTCGTGCTTCGCCACGTCGGCCACGCCGTCACGGGTGGCTTCGGCCTCGTCGCGCTTCTCGCCGCCCGTGCCGGACAGCTCCGCGATACGGGCTTCGATGCGGGCCAGCTCGGCCTTGGCGGCGGTCTGCCCGGCCGCGTCCGCAGGGACCCGGGCGTCAGCGGCGGCCTTCTCGACCAGCGCGGTGATGCGCTGGTGGGCGGCCTTGGCCTCGGCGCTGCGGGTGCCGGTGAAGGGGTGCGGCTTGTACAGGACGCGGACCGGCGGGTCGGCGGCGATCAGCGTGCGGACGATGTTCTCGCCGGCGAGCAGGAGGGAGGTGTTGCCGGGGTTGTCGTCCCAGCCTTCCCAGGTGGGGGCGTACAGGACCGTGGGACAGCGCCCATCGGCGGCTGTGCCGCGAGGGCCGTCCGGGACGCCCTGCAAGGTCTGGATCGGCGCCAGCTGCGGACGGCCGACCTCCACGATGTCCTCGTCGCGGACCCCGACGTCGGCGATGGCGTAACGGTCGCGGCCCGCGCGCCCGGCGGTCCACACCTCGTCGTACACCTTGCTGAACGGGTTGACGCTGGCCAGCTTGTCGCTGTCGCCGTGGCCGATGAAGACGTGCTTCATGGTCGGGACGCGCAGCATGTGGATGTTCTTGCCGACGTTCGCCGCGTACAGCGTGACGTGCACCGTGGAGAGGTCCATGTTCATCAGGTGCACCCCTCCGGGCACGCAGATGACGGGGACCGTGGTGGGCGCCATCCGGTCCAGCACGGCCCGCTCGCGCAGGATGATCAGCGGCTTGGAGTCCAGCTGCTCCATGGTCTCCAGCCACATGTTGACCTGGTACGCGGAGTCCTTGGAACCGGAGAAGTACAGCGCCGTGTCCGGCCGGTACTCGCCCAGCCAGTCGTCGACGGCGGCCAGCACCTTCTCCGCGTTCGGCGGGATCTTCGAGCCGCGGACGTACGGAACCAGCGCGAGGACGTACAGGCAGCCCAGGAACAGCGTCACGCCCAGGCCGATGAAGCCGGCCACGGGCGACTCCGTGGCCGCGGAGACGAGCACGCCGGCGACGGCCACGAGGTCGAGGTGGAGCATCTTCTCGGCGGAGCGGTGCATCAGTGTGCGCGGCGGGGCGTCCGGGATGCGGATACGGGAGGCCAGGTCGACATTGCGGGTGGCGACCGGCATCCGGCGGCGGTTGCGGATGAGGGTGACCAGCGCGCCGTGCGGGGCCTGGAGGCCGTAGAAGGTGATGAAGCCGGCGACCGCACCGTAGAAGATCAGGTCGTCCGCGAGGTCGAGCCGGGCCAGCAGCAGGACCAGCAGGAGCTGCCGGATCAGGAAGCGGATCGACAGACCCGCGCGCACCTTGCTCAGGCGGTTGACGAGATAGCTGCCCTTGCGGTGCAGATAGTGGTCCGCCAGATACGTCACAACGGCCGCGGCCGCGAAGGCGGGAACGCTCGGGACGAGCGCGGCCAGCATGAGCGCCGGGTAACCCAGCATCATGATGGCCGCCGCGGCCAGCTCGGCCGCGCTGCCCACCCGGGCGACGCGAATAGCGGTGGAAATCACGGAGAAACCTGCTCCTGGAGGGGGAATGCCGGTTTTGTTATGTACGGCTTCAGGCCTCTGTGAACACCCCGTAAATGGGTCTCCACAAAGGCCTGAATTCCGGAAATCTATGAGGCGCCGATTATTACACGCTGTCCTGTCGGTCCAGCACCGAGGCCAGCGCCGCCTCGAAGCCGGAGGCCTTCGCCACGCCCGCCGTCGGGTCCTGCTGGCGGACGTCGATGACATGGCCGGTCAGCTCGGACAGCAGCACGTCGAGCGAGGTACGGGCGACGGCCTCGGAGGAGAGCAGGGAGCCCGCGGGCTCCTGGCCGAAGGCCTTGGTGCGCATCGGGGTGGCGGTGCGCTCGGGGTTGATGCAGTTGACGCGGATGCCGTCGCCGGCCCACTCGTCGGAGAGGGCCTGGGTGAGGTTCACCATGGCGGCCTTGGTGGAGGAGTAGAGGCTGTACTCGGCGCGGCCGCGGGTGTAGCTGCTGGAGGTGTAGAGCAGCAGCTGGCCCTTGGTCTCGGCCAGGTACTTGTACGAGGAGCGCGCGATCTGCACCGGGGCCAGGTAGTTGACCTTCAGCGCTTCCTCGATGGTGGCGTTGTCGGTCTCGGCGAGCTTGCCGATGCGCAGCACGCCCGCCGTGTTGACGACGTAGTCGATGCGCCCGGTCTCGGCGTACGCCTTGGACAGCGCGTCGTCGACCTCCTCCGGGTTCTCCACGTGGGTGCCGGTGGTGGAGCGGCCCAGCGCGTAGACGCGGGCGCCGAAGGACTGGGCGAGTTCGCAGATGTCCTTGCCGATGCCGTACGAGCCGCCGAAGACGACGACCGTCTTGCCGCTGAGCAGTTCACGGTAGGCCTCCTCGCCGAACTGCTCGGGGGTGGCGGTGGAGGCCAGCTGGAACAGCTTGTCGGCGATGAACACGTCGACGGGCTGGGTGACCTTCATGTTGTACTCGTCGCCCGCGACGACGTGGATCGGCACGTCCGGCAGATAGCGCAGGACGACCGTGCAGTCGTCGGTGGCCTGGAAGTTGGGGTCGCCTGCCGCGACCTCGTAGGCCCGCCTGATCGTGGACAGCTTGAACGCCTGGGGCGTCTGGCCGCGGCGCAGCCGGGAGCGGTCCGGGATCTCGGTGATGAACTCGCCGTCCTCGCCGTGTGTGCGGGTCACGATGATGGTGTCCGCGGACGGGATGGCGACGTCGACGGCCTGGTAGCGCTCCAGCGCGGTCACGCAGTCGTCGATCACCCGCTGCGACAGCAGGGGGCGCACGGCGTCGTGGAAGAGGACGTTACGGTCCTCGCCCTCGGCCAGGCCCTCGCCGAGCGCCTCGATGGCACGCTCGGTGGTCTCGTTCCGGGTCGCGCCGCCCTCGATGATCCTGGAGACCTTCCGGAATCCGGCCTTTGCGACGATCTTCTCAATGTCCGGCACATAGCCCGGCGCCATCAGGACGATGATGTCGTCGATCGAGTCGGCCTTCTCAATGGTGGTCAGAGTGTGTTCGATGACTGCCTTGCCGGCGATTTTCAGCAGTTGCTTGGGGATCGAGAGTCCCACCCGCTGACCGGTGCCACCGGCCAGGATCACTGCGGTGGTACGGGGCGGCTTGGCAATGTGCTGTGACACAGGTGACCTACCTTGAGGCGACTGGGAACTTGGAAATGGTCCCACTTGTGGTTACCGCAGTGCAAGGTGAGCGACCTCCACTGCATATGTGCGCGCAACCTGTCATTCACCTTGCGCGCCTGGTCATCGGTGAGTCCGTTCCATGAACCTCCTTGCAATTGCTGTGAGTAACTCCACAGGGGATCGGCATTGCGGAGCGTGACACCCGGGCGGCTCAGCGCCTCCCCAGCCGCTTCAGGCAACGATGCCCGAGCACCTTCAGCAGCTCCCTGGAAGACGTCTGGTGAACGGTGCGCGCCTTGGCGGGGGCGCTGTGCTTGACGGGCGCCGCGGCGGCCGCGGCCAGCGCGCCGTACAGGGCGTGAGCTGCCACCTCGGGCGCGATCCGCGGCTGCGCCTCGGTCCCCGTCACCGGCTTCGGAACGACGGACAGCAGCCCCGGATCCCCCAGCACCCGGACGCCCATGGCGCCGATCCGCCCGGCCATCTCGGCGCCGATCTCGGCGGCGGCCTCGACGGCCCACTGCGGGGTGCTGATCTTCACGTCATCGGGGCCGGGGGTGCACGTATTCTTCATGTGCATCACGGCGCCATATCGGACGAGCTTCGAATAGAGCTCATCCGGGAGGTCATTGCCGCGGAATTCCACATTAAGATTCCGCAGCATTTCGGTCTCGGCGAGGGTGAGTGACCGGTTCGCGGTGTCCGGAACGGGCTGCAGAAGATTCGCGGGCAGTCCGAGCAGCGTCTCGAAGGTGCGCATCAGCCCGCCTTTGTCCCGGTCGTCGACCACGACGACGGTGACCCGCTCGGGCCCGGCCACCCGGACCCAGCGCTCGACGAGCCGGTCATGCCGGTGCCGGCGCCAGAAGCTGGGATTGGGCTTCTCGTACGGGGCCTTGCGGAGCATGTGCGTGAGCCAGTCCTCGTAGCCCATGCGCAGGCCGTTCTGCACGTACTGCTGCCACTGCGAGGGCATGATCTTCGCCAGCGGGCGCAGCGTGACCATCACATGCACCCGGTCGCCGCCGAGTTCCTCGACGACCCGGGCGATGGTCTCGTCGTCCGGGGCGTCGGCGAAGAACTCGCTGCTGATCACCGAGGTGCGCCTGCCGCTCGCGGTGACCTGCTCGACCAGCCGTTCCCAGTGCCGCTCGGTGGGCTTGGCGTTGCCCAGCATCCCGGGGCGGGCGCAGACGGCCAGGACGGCCTCCATGGGGTGCCTGGTAGGGGCCGGGAAGACGACGCCGTGCTCCGGCATCGCATCCTTCGCCGCGAACAGGGCGCCCTGGATCGAGGTCGTGCCCGTTTTGTGCGGGCCGATGTGCAGCAGCCGGGTCCCGGCGGGCAGCGGGGCTATGGCCGCGGCTGCGTTGTCCGGGAGTTCATCTCTCGTACAGTCCGTCTCCATAGTCAGAGGAGGGTAAGAGAAGTGTCTGAGACTTGGCTGAGAGAACCTGGGAACCGTTACTGAGGCGATTCCCAGGTTCTGCCGTCTTGCCGTCTTGCCGTCTTGCCGTCTGCCGTCTGCCGTCTGCCGTCTGCCGTCTGCCGTCTGCCGTCAAACGAGGTGTACGCCCGGCTTGTCGGACTCCACCCGCAGCTTGGCCAGCGTGCTCGCCGCCGCCGTCGGCTGCAGCACGGTGTCCACGACCCGCACCTGCGCGTCGATCCCGTCGCGGCGGAGGTCGAAGAGGTGGTAGCCGCGGTGGGCGTCGAGCAGCTTCCAGTGCGGGTTGTCCGGCATCCGCGGGTCCCACTCCTTGCGGAAGGCCGCCTGGTCCTGGTCGCCGTTGCTGGAGATGGACGTGCCCACGAACTCGGCGCCGACCACGTCGGAGCCCGGGTCCGCGTAGTCCTTCTTCAGGTCGCTGATCATCGTCAGATGGCGGTCACCGGAGAGCACGACCGGGTTGCGGACCTCGGCGAACTCCGCCATCAGCGCGTTGCGTTCGGCCTGGTAGCCGTCCCAGGCGTCGTAGAACCACTGCTTGCCCTCGCCGATCAGCAGGTCCGTCTCGGCGACCATTATCTGCGAGGCGACCAGGTTCCAGCGGGCGGGCGAGTCGTGCAGCCCGTCCAGCAGCCACTCCTTCTGCCTCCCGCCGAGCATGGTGAGCGACGGGTTCTTGGCGGCTTCCTGGCCGGTCACCTGGTCGCTGCGGTACTGCCGGGTGTCCAGCACATTGAGCCGGGCGAGACGGCCGAACTCCAGGCGGCGGTACATCTGGATGTGCGGTCCGCTGGGGATCGCGCTCGCCCGGACCGGCATGTGCTCGTAGTACGCCTGGTAGCCCGCCGTCAGCCGGGCCACGAACGCGTCGTGGCTCTGCTTGCCCGGGTCCTGCGCGATCTCGCCGGCGAAGTCGTTGTCGATCTCGTGGTCGTCGAAGGTGACCACGAAAGGCGCGTTCGCGTGCATCGCCGCGAGATCGGGGTCTGCGTGGTACTGCGCATACCGGTTGCGGTACTGGGTGAGGGTGTACGGCTCACCGGTCCCCTCGTGCCTGCGCACCGCCGTCGCCGAGGGCGTCGACTCGTAGATGTAGTCACCGACGAACACCACGACGTCGGGATCCTGCGCGAGCATGTCGGCGTACGGCGTGAAGTAGCCGTGCTGCCAGTTCTGGCAGGAGGCGAGCGCGACGCGCAGCCGGCCGCCGGAGCTGTGGCGGGAGGGCGCGGTGCGGGTGCGGCCGACGGGAGAGAGCTGGCCGCTGGTGCGGAAGCGGTACCAGTACGCGCGTCCCGGGCGCAGCCCTCGTACATCGACGTGAACGCTGTGCCCGTACTCGGGCCGGGCATGGGCGAGTCCCCGGCGCACTCCTCTGCGGAACCGCTCGTCCTCGGCGATCTCCCACTCCACCTGCACGGTGCGCTCGGGCATGCCGCCGCCGTTCAGCGGGTCGGGGGCGAGCCGGGTCCACAGCACGATGCCGTCGGGCAGTGGGTCGCCGGAGGCGACACCGAGGCTGAACACACCGTCGGGAAGTGGGGTTTCGGCAGCTCGGGCGGCCGACGGCAGCCACAGCTGGGCGGAAGCGGCGGCGCCCAGGACGGCGGCGCCCGCGGTCAGAAAGCGGCGACGGTCAGGGGATACTGCTCCGGTCATGCGCGAACTTCCTTGCCTCGCTGGCCTCTTGGACACTGCGAAGCTCACGCTTCCGGGCAGTCCACCCGCTGAACGGAGGTGTTCACGTGCATGACAAATAGAGAGACAAGAGAAGACCCGTTGCGACACGGATTCAGAACGACCAACGCGATCGTGTCGTAACGGGCCTTGTACGCCGTCAGGCGCCGACGCCGGTCGGCCTATGGGGCTCCTGGACCTGGAACGGATCGAACTGGATCCAGAACGGATCGAACTGATCTAGAACGGATCGAAGTCGTCGAACTCCTGCTCCGCCTCGTCCCGCTCCGCCTGCCGGTCCCGCCGCCGCTGCGCCGCGGGCCTCGGCGCCTCGAAGCGATGGTCCTCGCCCCGTCGGCCCAGCATCTCCGCACCGGCCATCACCGACGGCTCCCAGTCGAAGACGACCGCGTTGTCCTCGGGCCCGATGGCGACGCCGTCCCCGCTGCGGGCGCCCGCCTTCATCAACTCGTCCTCCACACCGAGGCGGCCGAGCCGGTCGGCGAGATAGCCCACGGCCTCGTCGTTGTTGAAGTCGGTCTGCCGCACCCAGCGCTCGGGCTTCTCGCCCCGGACCCGGAACAGCCCGTCGTCCTCACGCGTCACGGTGAAGCCCGCGTCGTCCACGGCCTTCGGCCGGATGACGATCCGCGTCGCCTCCTCCTTCGGCTTGGCGGCCCGCGCCTGCGCCACCAACCCGGCGAGCGCGAACGACAGTTCCTTCAGCCCGATGTGCGCCACCGCGGACACCTCGAAGACCCGGTAACCGCGAGCCTGAAGATCCGGCCGCACCATCTCGGCGAGGTCCCTGCCGTCCGGTACGTCGACCTTGTTCAGGACGACGATCCGCGGCCGGTTGTCCAGCCCGCCGTACTCCCGCAGCTCCGCCTCGATGACGTCGAGGTCGGACACCGGGTCCCGCTCGGACTCCAGGGTCGCCGTGTCCAGCACATGCACCAGCACACTGCACCGCTCGACATGGCGCAGGAACTCCAGGCCGAGTCCCTTGCCCTGGCTGGCGCCGGGAATCAGCCCCGGCACGTCGGCGATGGTGTAGACGGTCGCCCCCGCGGTGACGACACCCAGGTTCGGCACCAGGGTCGTGAACGGATAGTCGGCGATCTTCGGCTTCGCGGCGCTCAGCACCGAGATCAGCGAGGACTTGCCGGCACTGGGATACCCGACCAGCGCCACGTCGGCAACGGTCTTCAACTCCAGGACGATGTCCCGCAGATCCCCCGGCTCACCGAGCAGCGCGAAGCCGGGCGCCTTGCGGCGGGCGGAGGCGAGAGCGGCGTTGCCGAGTCCACCCCGGCCGCCCTGCGCGGCGACGTACGACGTGCCGTGCCCGACCAGGTCGGCCAGCACATTGCCCGCCTTGTCGAGGACGACGGTGCCGTCCGGAACCGGAAGGACCAGGTCCTGCCCGTCCTTCCCCGACCGGTTGCCGCCCTCACCGGGCTTGCCATTGGTGGCCTTGCGGTGCGGGGAGTGGTGGTAGTCGAGCAGCGTGGTGACGGACTGGTCGACGGTGAGGATGACATCGCCACCGCGCCCGCCGTTACCGCCGTCGGGCCCGCCGAGCGGCTTGAACTTCTCACGGTGGACGGAGGCACAGCCGTGGCCTCCGTTACCCGCGGCGACGTGCAGTTCGACGCGGTCCACGAAGGTGGTCATGGTGTGGTGCCTCCAGAAACGTCACAGATTGCCGAGATGTGTAACACGCGAAAGGCGGACCCACCTCCCCGACCGGGAAGTGAGGTCCGCCTCGCGAAAGCTTCCGATCAGCCGATTCAGGCGACCGGAACGATGTTCACGACCTTGCGGCCACGGCTGGTGCCGAACTCCACCGCACCGGCCTGCAGCGCGAACAGCGTGTCGTCGCCGCCACGGCCGACGCCCGCACCGGGGTGGAAGTGGGTGCCCCGCTGACGGACCAGGATCTCGCCCGCGCTCACGACCTGACCGCCGAAGCGCTTCACGCCGAGGCGCTGAGCGTTGGAGTCACGACCGTTACGGGTGGACGATGCGCCCTTCTTGTGTGCCATCTCTCCTCAGTCCCTTACTTCGCAGCCGCGGGGATCTCAGTGACCTTGATCGCCGTGTACTGCTGGCGGTGGCCCTGACGACGACGGTAACCGGTCTTGTTCTTGTAGCGCAGAATGTCGATCTTCTGGCCCTTGTGGTGGTCCACGACCTCGGCCTGGACCTTGATGCCGGCCAGCACCCAGGGGTCACTGGTCACGGCGTCGCCGTCGACAACGAGCAGGGTCGAGAGCTCGACCGTGTCGCCAACCTTGGCGGTGGAAATCTTGTCAACCTCAACGATGTCGCCGACAGCAACCTTGTGCTGGCGACCACCGCTGCGCACGATGGCGTACACGCGGATCTCACTCTCTCGCTCGGGAACGGCACCCCCGCAGTCCAGCCGCCCGGCAGAGCGAGCAGCCTCTCCCGGCCGGACAGGCCCGAGAGGAAGAGGTTTACGGGGATGTGGCACGTCATCTGTGGACACGCCGACGGTCAAGGTTACGGGGCCACGGCCGAACGGGTCAAACCGGGACCGCTGGTGTGCGGCCGCTGGTGTGCGGCCGCTGGTGTGCGGTCGACGTGATCGGCCGATGTGATCGGCCGCACACCAGCGGTCGGTCCTAGCTCTCGCGGGCGCTCTCGTCGGCGCTTTCGTCGGCGCTCTCGTCGGTGGCGGAGGCCGTGACGGACGGCAGCGTCTGCTGCGCCGCCGCGGTCTTCTTCGACGCCGACTTCGCGGCCTTCTTGGTGGCGGTGGTCTTGACCGCCTTCTTGGCCGTCGCCTTCTTGGCGGCGGTCTTGGCAGCCGTCTTCTTGGTGGCGGCCTTCTTCGCCGTGGCCTTCTTGGCCGTCTTACGGGCCGTCTTCTTGGCCGGAGCGGCTTCCGCTTCCTCGGCAGCCTCCACCTCAGCAGGGGCGGAGGGAGCCTCCGCGACAGCCTGCGCGGCAGCCTCCGCAGGTGCCTCCCCGGCCGACGGCACGACCACGACGGCCGTGTCCTCGGACGTGGTCGGCGCGGTGGCCTTCCGCACCGCACGGCGCCGCGGACGGGCCGGAGCAGCGCTCTCCTCGGCGGCCGGCGCCTCGACCGGGGCCTCGGCCCGCGGTTGTTCGGCGACAGCCGTGGGCGCGGTGTCCGCCACCGTCACCACGGCAGCCTCGGCGCCCGCGGGCGAACCGGCCGGCGCGGACACCTTGCGGGTCGCGCGACGACGCGTACGGCCCTTGGGCGCGGCCTCTTCGGCAGCCGGGGCCGCCGGAACGACCGGGTCCTCGACCGCGACCGGCTCGGCCTGCGCCTCGGCGGCCGGCTCCGGCTGCACCGGACGCTCGATCGCGTCCGGCACCGACGCGCCCCCGCCCCTCGGCGTGCCCGCCGGAGCCGACGCCCGACGGCTTGCCCGGCGCCGCGAACGGCCTCGCCCGGCCGCGGCCTCCGCCTCGGCGACGCTGCTGTACAGCTCCTCGTCCGGCGTGAAGTCCGGTGCGGTCAGCGCGACCGGCGCGGCGACCTCGGCGGCCACCTCCGCCTCGCTCTCCGCCTCCTGCTCGACGGTCTCGACGGCCTCGACGGCCTCGGCGCTCGCGACGACGGCCACAGCCTCGTGCTCGTGCACCTGCCCGTCACCGCCACGCCCGCGCTTCCTGCGCTTGCCGCCGCCTCCGGTGGAGGTCGGCTGCTCCATGTGCACGATGACACCGCGCCCGTTGCAGTGGACGCAGGTCTCCGAGAAGGACTCCAGCAGCCCCTGCCCGACCCGCTTACGGGTCATCTGGACCAGGCCCAGCGAGGTCACCTCGGCCACCTGGTGCTTGGTCCGGTCCCGGCCGAGGCACTCCAGCAGTCTCCGCAGCACCAGATCCCTGTTGCTCTCCAGCACCATGTCGATGAAGTCGATGACGACGATGCCGCCGAGGTCCCGCAGCCGCAGCTGGCGCACGATCTCCTCGGCCGCCTCCAGGTTGTTCCTGGTCACGGTCTCTTCGAGGTTGCCGCCCTGGCCGGTGAACTTGCCGGTGTTGACGTCGACCACGACCATGGCCTCGGTCTTGTCGATCACCAGCGAACCGCCGCTGGGCAGCCAGACCTTGCGGTCGAGGGCCTTCATCAGCTGCTCGTCGATCCGGTACGTGGCGAACACGTCGACCTCGGAGGTCCACTTCTGCAGCCGCTCGGCGAGATCGGGCGCGACATGGGAGACGTACCCGTGGACGGTCTGCCACGCCTCGTCACCGCTGACGATGACCTTGGAGAAGTCCTCATTGAAGATGTCGCGGACGACCCGGACGGTCATGTCCGGCTCGCCGTACAGCAGCGACGGTGCACTTGAGCTGCCGCCGTTCTTGGCCTTCTTCTGGATGTCCTCCCACTGCGCCTGCAGCCGCTCGACGTCCCGGCGCAGCTCGTCCTCGCTCGCGCCCTCGGCGGCGGTGCGCACGATGACGCCCGCGTCCTCGGGGACGATCTTCTTGAGGATGGTCTTCAGCCGCGCCCGCTCGGTGTCGGGCAGCTTGCGGCTGATGCCGGTCATCGAGCCCTCGGGGACGTACACGAGGTAGCGGCCCGGCAGGGAGACCTGGCTGGTGAGCCGGGCGCCCTTGTGACCGATCGGGTCCTTGGTGACCTGCACGAGGACCGACTGGCCCGACTTCAGGGCGGACTCGATACGCCGCGGCCCGTTGGCCATGCCCAGCGCCTCGAAGTTGACCTCACCGGCGTAGAGCACGGCGTTGCGGCCCTTGCCGATGTCGATGAAGGCGGCCTCCATCGAGGGCAGGACGTTCTGCACCTTGCCCAGATAGACATTGCCGACGTACGAGGTCGCCTGCTCCTTGTTGACGTAGTGCTCGACGAGCACGCCGTCCTCCAGGACGCCGATCTGCGTACGCTCGCCGCTCTGCCGTACGACCATGACGCGCTCGACGGCCTCGCGGCGGGCCAGGAACTCGGCCTCGGTGATGATCGGGACGCGACGGCGCCCCTGCTCGCGGCCTTCGCGACGACGCTGCTTCTTGGCCTCCAGACGCGTGGAGCCCTTGATGGACTGCACCTCGTCGGACGGCTCGGCCTTCGGGCGGGGCTCGCGGACCTTGACGACGGTGCGCTCGGGGTCGTCGTCGGACGGCTCGCCGGCGTCACCGCCGTCACCGGCCCGACGGCGACGACGGCGCCGGCGACGGCTGCTGCTGGAGCCGCCGGTCCCGCCGCCGTGCTCCTCACGGCCCTCGGCCTCTTCCTCGTCTTCCTCGCCCTGCTCGGCGGTGTCCTCGGCGTCCTGCGCGGCGGCGACCTCCTCGGACTCCTCCGACTCGTCCTCGCCGCCCGGCTCCGCGGACTCCCCACGGCGACGGCGACGGCCGCCGCGGCGACGGCGGCGGCGCGAGCCGGTCTCCTCGGCCTCGTCACCGTCGACGGCGTCCTCCGCCTGCTCCTCGGCCTCTTCCGCCGCGTCCTCCACGGCGGTCTCGGCGGCGGTCTCGGCGGCGGTCTGCGTCTCGGCCTCCTCGTCGAAGGCCGCACCCCGGCGCCGGCGCCGACGCCGCGCCCCGGCCTGCTCCGCCTGCTCCTCCGGGAACTCCTCGGGCTCGACGACCTCGGCCTCCGCAGCCGCCTCGGCCGCGGCCCGCTCGGGCGTCTGGAACTTCGGCTCGGTGAAAACGGGCGCCTGGAACACGGGCGCGACCGGGCGCCTCGGCCGACGCGACGTCTCCTCCTCGCCCTCGGCGGCCTCCGCAGCGGCGGGCTGCGCGGGCTCGGCGAACCCGACGGCAGCCGAACGCACGGCACGGCGACGCGAACGCCGGGTCGCGGCGCCTTCGGAAACCCCGGCGACGGCCTTCTCTTCGGTGCGCGGCTCGTCCTCCGCGACCTTCTCCGCCTCAGCGGCCTCGGCCACGGGCACTTCAGCGGCGCGGGCCTCACCCGCGGGTGCCTCGGCAGCGGTCTCGGCGGCGGTCACTCGCCGGGTGGCCCGGCGACGCGTACGACGCGGGGCCGCCTCCTCGACGGCTTCAGCGACCTCGGCAGCCGCGGCCGGCTCCGCCTCACTGGTCTCACCGGCTTCAACCGGGGCAGGCGCCGCAGTCTCCGCCGAGTCCACAGCCGCAGGCACACCGGCAGGCGCAGACACCCGTCGAGTGGCACGCCGACGCGCACGAGGCGGAG
>NZ_WJBG01000167.1 GCF_009709555.1 Streptomyces blattellae
GTAGCGGCCTAGCACGCCGCCCTCTCAAGGCGGTAGCGCCGGTTCGAATCCGGTCGGGGGTACTCGAAGGCAAGGCCCTCCACTTCGGCGGAGGGCCTTTGTCGTTCCTGATGCTTCGCTTCCTGCATCAACCGGGCGTTGACCGACAGCAGTTGGGCTCTCGCGCGGCTGCACCGCGCCGCTGAGCGGCGGCGTCCGCGCCGTGGGGATGAGCTGCCGCGGCGTTGAGGCTGCTCGTTCCCTACGGCGTTTCCGTGTGGTCAGCCCGTGCGGCGCAAGGCCTCGGACAGGCGAGCCGCGGCGTCGATGACTGCCTGGGCGTGCATACGGCCCGGGTGGCGGCTGAGGCGCTCGATGGGGCCGGAGACCGAGACGGCGGCCACCACGCGGTTCGACGGGCCGCGTACGGGCGCGGAGACGGACGCGACGCCCGGCTCGCGCTCGCCGATGGACTGGGCCCAGCCCCGGCGTCGTACGCCGGAGAGCGCGGTGGCGGTGAAGCGGGCGCCCTGCAGGCCGCGGTGCAGGCGCTCCGGCTCCTCCCAGGCCATGAGGATCTGGGCGGAGGAGCCGGCCTTCATCGTGAGCGTCGAGCCGACCGGGACCGTGTCCCGAAGGCCGGACAGGCGTTCCGCCGCGGCGACGCAGATGCGCATGTCGCCCTGGCGGCGGTAGAGCTGCGCGCTCTCGCCCGTGACGTCACGGAGGTGGGTGAGTACCGGGCCGGCGGTGGCGAGGAGGCGGTCCTCGCCCGCGGCCACGGCCAGTTCCGCCAGGCGCGGGCCGAGAATGAAACGGCCCTGCATGTCGCGTGCCACCATACGGTGGTGTTCCAGAGCCACGGCCAGGCGGTGCGCCGTGGGTCGTGCCAGCCCGGTCGCCGCGACCAGACCCGCGAGGGTGGCCGGACCGGACTCCAAGGCGCTCAGGACAAGGGCCGCCTTGTCCAGAACGCCGACGCCGCTACTGTTGTCCATGAAACGATACTTGCGTCTCACTCTGTGAAACGCAAGTTCAATTATCCGTAGAAGGCGCCACCCTGGAGGGACAAAGGCGCAGCGGCCCACGGACCAACGGGCCCGGCGGCGGACGCCCGGAAAAGCGGGCGCGGGCAGCCGCTTCGTCAAGATCTCTAGTTGGGTCGGCGCAACTCTTGTCGGCCGGAGGGAAAGCGATGGGTAGGACACTCGCGGAGAAGGTCTGGGACGATCATGTCGTCCGGCACGCCGAGGGCGAGCCCGACCTCCTCTTCATCGATCTGCACCTGCTGCACGAAGTGACCAGCCCGCAGGCCTTCGACGGTCTGCGTAAGAGCGAGCGCCGGGTGCGCCGCCTCGACCTCACCATCGCCACCGAGGATCACAACACCCCGACCCTCGACATCGACAAGCCCATCGCGGACCCGGTCTCCCGGGCCCAGCTGGAGACGCTGCGCAGGAACTGCGCCGAGTTCGGTGTACGTCTGCACCCGCTGGGCGACGTCGAGCAGGGCGTCGTCCATGTCGTCGGACCGCAGCTGGGCCTGACCCAGCCCGGCACGACCGTCGTGTGCGGTGACTCGCACACCTCCACGCACGGCGCCTTCGGTGCGCTGGCTTTCGGCATCGGCACCTCCCAGGTCGAGCACGTACTGGCCACCCAGACGCTGCCGATGGCCCGCCCGAAGACCATGGCCATCACCGTCGAGGGCGAACTGCCCGAGGGTGTCACGGCCAAGGACCTGATCCTGGCGATCATCGCCAAGATCGGTACGGGCGGCGGCCAGGGCTACATCCTGGAGTACCGCGGCCCCGCCATCGAGAAGCTCTCGATGGAGGCCCGGATGACCATCTGCAACATGTCGATCGAGGCCGGTGCCCGCGCGGGCATGATCGCACCTGACGACACCACCTTCGCGTACCTCAAGGGCCGCCCGCACGCGCCCGAGGGTGCTGACTGGGACGCGGCTGTTGAGTACTGGAAGTCGCTGTGCACCGACGAGGACGCCGTCTTCGACGCCGAGGTCCTCATCAACGCCGACGAGCTGTCCCCGTTCGTCACCTGGGGCACCAACCCGGGCCAGGGAGCGCCGCTTTCGAGCGCGGTCCCCGACCCTGCTTCGTACGAAGACCCTTCGGAGCGCGACGCCGCCGAAAAGGCCCTGGAATACATGGGGTTGGCGGCCGGACAGCCGCTGCGCTCCATCAAGGTGGACACCGTCTTCGTAGGCTCGTGCACCAACGGCCGTATCGAGGACCTGCGCGCCGCCGCCGAGGTCCTCAAAGACCGCAAAATCTCCGACGGGGTACGGATGCTGGTCGTGCCCGGCTCCGCTCGCGTGGGTCTGCAGGCCGTCTCCGAGGGCCTGGACCTCGTCTTCAAGGAGGCCGGTGCCGAATGGCGGCACGCGGGCTGCTCGATGTGTCTCGGCATGAACTCCGACCAGCTGGCGCCCGGTGAGCGTTCCGCGTCCACCTCAAACCGCAACTTCGAGGGCAGGCAGGGCAAGGGCGGTCGTACGCACCTGGTGTCGCCGCGGGTCGCCGCCGCGACCGCCGTGCTGGGCCACCTGGCCTCCCCGGCCGACCTGTCCGACGCCGAGACCCGTACGCCCGCTGGAGTCTGATCAGCCATGGAAGCATTCACCACCCACACCGGCCGGGCCGTCCCGCTGCGTCGCAGCAACGTCGACACCGACCAGATCATCCCTGCTCACTGGCTCAAGAAGGTCACGCGGGACGGTTTCGAGGACGGGCTGTTCGAGGCCTGGCGCAAGGACGAGAACTTCATCCTCAACCGGCCCGAGCGGCAGGGCGCGACCGTCCTGGTCGCGGGTCCCGACTTCGGCACCGGCTCCTCGCGCGAGCACGCGGTCTGGGCGCTGCAGAACTACGGCTTCAAGGCGGTGATCTCGTCCCGTTTCGCCGACATCTTCCGCGGCAACTCGCTCAAGAACGGCCTGCTCACGGTGGTTCTGGAGCAGAAGATCGTGGAAGCGCTGCAGGAACTCACCGAGAACGACCCGCAGGCCGAGATCACGGTCGACCTTCAGACGCGTGAGGTGCGCGCCGAGGGCGTCACCGCCTCCTTCGAGCTGGACGAGAACTCCCGCTGGCGGCTGCTGAACGGGCTGGACGACATCTCCATCACCCTGCAGAACGAGGCCGACATCGCGACGTACGAAGCCAAGCGGCCGTCGCACAAGCCGCAGACGCTGAAAGTCTGAGCCGACGGCCCGGCGCAAGTCGAGTTTCGGCCACCTCAACACCCCCGCCGTACCCCCGATCAGCCCGATCGGGGGTACGGCCTTGTCTGCACCCGAACGGCCCTGCGCGGCCCGAACCGCGTCTTCAACTTCCCACGTTAGAGCGGTTGTTGCCGGGGTACGCGAGCCTTGTAGCCGCGGCTTTCGCGCGTGCTCGGAAGGCCGTTTGAGGCGGCAGTTGCACCCTGGGCAGGCGACAACTCGCCCCAGATGGCACAATCTGTGCATGGAACACGACGGCCAACTCAAGCTCTATGCGGCAGTCGCGGGCCAACTGAAGGAAGCGCACGCAAGAGTGCGCGCACTGCAAGTCCCGGAGGGCGTACGGATGGCGCTGACCCGGAAGCTGCTGGTCATTACGGCCGCGGCCAAGCACGATCTCGCCGATGCGGCAAGGCGTCTGGAGCGGTTCACTGCCGACCTCGACGAGGGTCGATTCCCCGAAGAGGAACGCTGAACAGCCCTTAAGGCCGTCGAGTCCGCTGCGGCACAAGGGTGATAAGCCCGTTTCGTGTTTGATTTGCGGTATATATCTGCCTAACGTGCGAAAAAGCTTGAACACTTTCGTTCTGGCGATGTCTCCGAAGGGGAAGACGTGAACAAGGCGCAGCTCGTAGAAGCGATTGCCGACAAGATGGGCGGCCGCCAGCAGGCCGCCGATGCTGTCGACGCGGTACTGGACGCCATCGTCCGCGCGGTGGTCGGAGGCGAAAGGGTCTCGGTCACCGGTTTCGGTTCGTTCGAAAAGGTCGACCGTCCCGCCCGTTACGCCCGCAACCCGCAGACGGGCGAGCGGGTTCGGGTCAAGAAGACCTCCGTGCCGCGCTTCCGCGCGGGCCAGGGCTTCAAGGACCTGGTGAGCGGCTCGAAGAAGCTCCCGCGCGGTGGGGAGGTCGCCGTCAAGAAGGCGCCCAAGGGCAGCCTGACCGGCGGTGCCGCGGCCACGGTCAAGAAGGCCGCGGCCAAGAAGACCACCAAGGCCGCCGCCGCGAAGAAGACCGCGGCGAAGCGGGCCCCGGCGAAGAAGGTCACCGCCAAGAAGACGACGGCCAAGAAGACGACCGCGAAGAAGACCACCGCGGCTGCCAAGAAGACCGCGGCGAAGCAGACCACCGCCAAGAAGACGACGGCCAAGAAGGCCCCGGCGAAGAAGGCGACGGCCAAGAAGGCCCCCGCCAAGAAGTCGTCCGCGCGCAAGACCGCCGCCAAGAAGTCCACCGCTCGCAAGTAAGCGGGGCACAGGGGCACTCACGCGCCGGGCCGGACTCCCTCATGGAGTCCGGCCCGCGGCGCTTCTACAGGGTCTGCAGTGTCACCAGCGTGATGCGCAGGCCGTCGTTCGGGCCTTCCACCTCGATCCGCACGCGCTGTCCGGGGCGCAGCAGTCGCAGACCGCCCGCGTCGAAGGCGGCGGTGTCGAAGGGGAGGGGGGTGCCGTCGTCGAGCAGCACACTGCCGCTGCGGGTGTCGGCGTCGTAGGTGTATGCGGTGGCCTGCATGTTCGCAGGGTATGCGCTCCGCCGGGCGGGCCGCGAGGGGGTGCCGTGCGTCTGCGGCGCCGTTGTGGCCGGTCGCTCCCCCACGTTCTCGGCTTCGCTCGAACCCGGGGGACCCCCATCGCCGCGGAGCCGCACATCGATACAGCCCCGCGGCCCTATGGGACGCGGCTACAGCCCTGTGATCAATAGGCCGGCGGTTGCCTTCGCGGTTCTCGGGCCCACGCCCAGCGCCAGTGCGGCGCGTAGGTCATCGCCGGTGTCGACGTCCTGGCGTACGGAATCCACTGCGGTGACGGTCAGTTCCACCGCGCCGGAGGCACGGTGGCGGGTACGGGAATCAGTGCCGAATTCCGGATGCAATTCACGGCCGGGAGTGGCGGCCAGCAGAGTTGTGCCGATTGCGGCCGCATCCGGGAGGAAAGCGCGGGGGAATTCAGCGGCCGCGTCCAGTACCCGGGCCAATTCCGGTGGGCGCAGGGCGGGAAGATCGGCATTGAGTGCGGCCAGGGCAGTTCGGGGATGAGCTGCCCGGACGACTGCCTCGGCGTGTGTCAGGGCCGCGTTCAGGCCGCCCGCGGGTTCGTCCGCGACGATGTGGGCGCCCAGCGCGGCCAGCTCCCGGCCGGCCAGGGCGTCGCCCGTGACAACTGCCACATCGCGGACCGCCGGGCAGGCCAGCGCGGCCGCCACGGTGTCCTGGGCGAAGGCGAGGGCGAGGCCCGGGCGCAGCCCGTCGGCGGCGGTGTCCGAGAGCCTGCTCTTGGCGTGCGCCAAAGGCTTCAGGGGTATCACCAAGGTCCACTGCACGAGCGTTCGTCCCTCTCTTGTCGCGGCCATTGTCACCCGGGCCATCTGGCAGGCGCGTGCTGGGGAGGGGCGCGAAGCTCCTGCAAGGGCGGTGGTGGGAGACGGGCGGGCGTACGGTGTTCTCGACAGACCGGCGGCCCGGGGCGACACTTGTGCGGCAGCCCAGGCCCTAGAGGAAGGTGTCCGCGTGCCCCGCCGCAGAATCGGCTTCTGGTACCGCTTCGCAGCGGTCCTCTGCAAACCGCCGCTGGTGGTTCTGATCAAGCGGGACTGGCGTGGAATGGAGCACATTCCGGCCGACGGCGGATTCATCACCGCGGTGAACCACAATTCGCACATCGATCCCTTCGCGTACGCACACTTCCAGTACAACACCGGCCGTGTTCCGCGATTCCTCGCGAAGAGCGGCCTTTTCAGGAAGGGATTCGTCGGTGCCGCGATGCGCGGCACCGGGCAGATCCCCGTCTACCGGGAAACCACGGACGCGCTCAGCGCCTTCCGGGCCGCGATCGCCGCCGTGGAGCGAGGCGAGTGCGTGGCTTTCTACCCCGAGGGGACGATCACTCGCGACCCGCACCAGTGGCCGATGACCGGCAAGACCGGTGCCGCGCGCGTCGCCCTGCAGACCAAGTGC
Source organism: Streptomyces blattellae (assembly GCF_009709555.1). GTDB lineage: Bacteria > Actinomycetota > Actinomycetes > Streptomycetales > Streptomycetaceae > Streptomyces > Streptomyces blattellae. The sequence goes on from NZ_WJBG01000167.1 coordinate 6,185, forward strand.
CCGGTGATCCCCGTCGCCCAGTGGGGCGCCAACGAACTGCTGCCGCCGTACGCCAAGAAACCCAACCTCCTTCCGCGCAAGACCCACCATGTGCTCGCGGGCCCGCCCGTGGACCTGACGGGGTTCTACGACAAGGAGATGACCCCGGAGCTGCTGAAGCAGGCGACCGAGGTCATCATGGCCGCCATCACCCGCCAGCTGGAGGACATCCGCGGCGAGCGGGCGCCCGAGACGCCGTACGACCCGCGCCAGGAGCGGATCGAGCAGCGACGCAGGAGCAGGGTCCAGGCGGAGGGCAAGGCCGTACAGGAAGAGGGGCAGGGCACGTGAGCAAGCCGGTCAAGGCGGCTGTCTTCAGCGCCGGTTCGTGGGGTACCGCCTTCGGCATGGTGCTCGCCGACGCGGGCTGCGAGGTCGTCCTCTGGGCACGCCGCCCCGAGGTCGCCGACGCCGTCAACTCCAGCCGGATGAACCCCGAGTACTTTGCGGGCATCGAGCTTCCGGAGAACCTGCGGGCCACCACCGACCCCGCCGCGGCAGCGGCCGGCGCCGACTTCACGGTCCTGTCCGTCCCCTCGCAGACGCTGCGCGGCAACCTCGCCGACTGGGTGCCGCTGCTCGCACCCGACACGATCCTCGTCTCCCTCATGAAGGGTGTCGAACTCGGCACCGCCATGCGGATGACCGAGGTCATCGAGGACGTCGCCAAGGTCGGCCAGGACCGTGTCGCCGTCGTCACCGGGCCCAACCTCGCCCGTGAGATCGCCGCCCGGATGCCGGCCGCCTCCGTGGTCGCCTGCACCGAGGAGGCCGTCGCCCAGCGGCTCCAGGCCGCCTGCCACACGCCGTACTTCCGTCCGTACACGAACACCGACGTGGTGGGCTGTGAGTTGGGCGGTGCCGTGAAGAACGTCATCGGCCTCGCCGTCGGCATCGCGGACGGCATGGGGCTCGGCGACAACGCGAAGGGATCCTTGATCACCCGCGGCCTCGCCGAGACCACCCGGCTCGGGCTGGCCATGGGCGCCGACCCGCTGACGTTCTCCGGACTCGCGGGCCTGGGCGACCTGGTGGCGACCTGCTCCTCGCCGCTGTCCCGCAACCACACCTTCGGCACCAACCTCGGCAAGGGCATGACCCTTCAGGAGACCATCGCGGTCACCAGGCAGACCGCCGAGGGCGTCAAGTCCTGTGAGTCCGTGCTGGATCTGGCCCGCCGGCACGGCGTCGACATGCCCATCACGGAGACGGTCGTCGGCATCGTGCACGAGGGCAAGCCCCCGGTGGTCGCCCTCAAGGAGCTGATGTCGCGCAGCGCGAAGCCCGAACGACACTGAGCGACGCCCGGGCAACGCCGGGGTGCGGACGCTGTGTCCGGGCGCTACCAACGGGTACCCTCAACGCGATATGAGCACCGAGAACCTCGCCCAGAGCCCTCAGCAGCCGCCTCGCAAGCCACGCGTGGCCGTCGTGTTCGGCGGACGCAGTTCCGAGCACGGGATCTCCATGGTCACCGCCGGCGCCGTACTGCGTGCGATCGACCGGACGAAGTACGACGTCCTGCCGATCGGCATCACGCAGAGCGGCCGGTGGGTGCTCACAGCCGACGATCCGGAACGCATGGCGATCACCGAGCGCCGTACGCCCGACGTCGAGCAGCTGGCCGACTCCGGCGAGGGCGGCGTCGTGCTCCCCGTCGACCCCGCGAACCGCGAAGTCGTCTACACCGAGCCCGGATCGGTGCCCAAGGCGCTCGGTGAGATCGACGTCGTCTTCCCGGTGCTGCACGGGCCGTACGGCGAGGACGGCACCCTTCAGGGCCTGCTGGAGCTCGCCGGAGTGCCGTACGTCGGCTCGGGCGTGCTCGCCTCGGCCGTCGGGCAGGACAAGGAGTACATGAAGCGGGTGTTCACCTCCTTCGGGCTCAAGGTGGGCCCGTACGTGGTGATCCGGCCGCGCGAGTGGGACCAGGACGGGTCCGCCGCCCGCAAGAAGATCATCGACCTTGCCGGCGACCATGGCTGGCCGCTCTTCGTGAAGCCCGCGCGCGCGGGTTCGTCGATCGGCATCACCAAGGTCGACGACCTCTCCGGGCTCGACGAGGCGATCGCAGAGGCCCAGCGCCACGACCCCAAGATCCTCGTCGAGGCGGCGCTGCGCGGCCGGGAGATCGAGTGCGGGGTGCTGGACTTCGAGGACGGCCCTCGGGCATCGGTGCCCTCCGAGATCCCGTCACCCGAGACCCACGCCTACTACGACTTCGAGGCCAAGTACATCGACTCCACACCGGGCATCGTGCCCGCGCCGCTCACCCCGGAGGAGACGGCCGAGGTCCAGAAGCTCGCCGTCGACGCCTTCGAGGCCGCCTCCTGCGAGGGCCTGGTCCGCGCCGACTTCTTCCTCACCGGCGACGGCTTCGTCATCAACGAGATCAACACCATGCCCGGCATGACCCCGATCTCGATGTATCCGCAGATGTGGCAGGCGAGCGGAGTCGGCTACCCGGAGCTGGTGGACCGGCTGATCCAGGCGGCGCTGCGCCGTTCAACGGGTCTGAGGTGACTGATCCGTGGGCGCGAGACACAACTGTCGCGCCCACGGCGCTCAGTCGGCGATCCCCTCCGGCACCGCCTTCTTGATCGCGGGCCCCAGATCGACCAGCGGCGCCATCCCGTCGTCCGTGCGGTCCTTGGGGATGGTCACCTCCACGTACGCCTTGCGCAACGTCGTGACGAACCGGAAGTCCCCGTCGTCCTGCTCCTGCAGCAGCCACCCGACGCCGTTCACATCGACGCCGTCGGCATTGGTCTCGCTCATGTCCGCAGGCCGGTCCACACCGCACCGCAGTATGATCGCCGGGTCTCCCCACCCCGCGGTCAACGCGGAGGCGGGTTCGGGATCCCGGCGATCCTGACCGTCGACCGTGGACGGCAACGCCCTGTCCAGGTTTCGGCACAGCGTCGTGACCTCGGTGCCCGGACCGGGAACCGCGGCCCGGGAACTGTCGTCTGCTGAGGAGCAGCCCGCGACGGTGATCAACAGTGCGACGGTGGGCAGGCCGACGAGCCGGTGGGGAGAGAAGGTCACCGGCCAAGGGTAGACGGGGGCTACAGATGAACGACCGGGCAGGTCAGGGTTCGCGTGATGCCGTCCACTTGCTGGACCTTGGCGACCACCATGCGGCCGAGGTCGTCGACGGTGTCAGCTTGGGCACGCACGATCACGTCATAAGGTCCTGTCACGTCCTCAGCCTGGATCACCCCAGGAATCTTGCTGATCGTTTCGGCGACGGTCGACGCTTTGCCGACCTCCGTCTGGATCAGGATGTACGCCTGTACCACGGAACCTCCAGGGCGGCCACGAGGATCATGTGGGGAAAAGGAACGCCACGGTATCGCGTCGCCGCTCGCCACGGGGAGACCTGCGGGGACCGCGGCCCCCGCGCCGGGGTGCAGGCACGACAGAAGTTGACGGTCAACTTGACCGTATCGAGCACACTGGTGACGCGCGACCGGGCACGGACAGGTACAGAAGGGGCGAAAGGACAATGAAGGGCACTGTTGGTGAGCTGGGGGAGTTCGGGCTCATCAGGGAGCTCACCTCCCGTCTCACCACCACCCCGGCGGTCCGGGTCGGCCCCGGCGACGACGCCGCGGTGGTCGCCGCACCCGATCGCAGGGTCGTGGCGAGCACCGACATCCTCGTCGAGGGGCGGCACTTCCGCCGCGACTGGTCCACGGCCTACGACGTCGGCCGCAAGGCCGCCGCACAGAACCTCGCGGACATCGCGGCCATGGGCGCCGTACCGACCGCGCTGCTGCTCGGCCTGGTCGTGCCGGCCGAACTCCCGGTGACCTGGCCGACCGAGATGATGGACGGACTGCGCGACGAGTGCCAGGTCGCGGGGGCCTCGGTGGTCGGCGGCGATGTCGTACGCGGCGACTCGATCATGGTGTCGATCACCGCGCTCGGCGATCTGCGCAACCAGGAGCCCGTGACGCGGGGCGGTGCGCAGCCCGGCGACCTCGTCGCGGTGACCGGCTGGCTGGGCTGGTCCGCGGCCGGCTACGCCGTGCTGTCCCGGGGCTTCCGCTCGCCGCGGGCCTTCGTGGAGGCGCACCGGCGCCCGGAGCCGCCGTATCACGCGGGGCCGGCCGCGGCCGGGCTCGGCGCGACCGCGATGTGCGACGTGAGCGACGGGCTGATCGCCGACCTCGGGCACATCGCGCAGGCCAGCAAGGTCCGTATCGACATCCGCTCCGGCGCGATCGACATCCCCTCGCAGATGAACGACATCGGGCAGGCCGTGGGCGTCGATCCCATGCAGTGGGTGCTCACCGGGGGCGAGGACCACGCGATCGTGGCGACCTTCCCGCCGGACGTGAAACTGCCCGCCCGCTGGAAGGTCATCGGCGAGGTGCGGGGCCCCTCGGCGCTGCCCCAGGTGACGGTCGACGGGGCCCCGTGGACCAGCAAGGGCGGCTGGGACCACTTCGGGGACATCGAGTCGTGAGCGCGCCGCCGAGAGCGCTGACGGTCGCCGGCTCCGATTCCGGCGGAGGCGCCGGAATCCAGGCCGACTTGAAGACGATGCTCGCGCTCGGCGTGCACGGCATGAGCGTCGTCACCGCCGTGACCGCGCAGAACTCCCTGGGCGTGCAGGGGGCATGGCCGCTGCCCGTGGAGACGGTGCGGGCGCAGTACCGGAGCGTCGTCGACGACATCGGCGTCCAGGCCGTGAAGACCGGGATGCTCGCGTCCGCCGAACTCGTCGAGGCGGTGGCCGAGTTGATCGCCGGTACGGACGTTCCGGCCGTGATCGACCCGGTGGGTGTCTCCAAGCACGGCGACTCGCTGCTGGCTCCGTCCGCGCTGGACTCCGTACGGACGAAGCTGCTGCCGGTCGCGACCGTGGCGACGCCGAACCTGGACGAGGTGGCCCAACTGACGGGCGTGCACGTCGAGTCGGAGGAGCAGATGCGCAGGGCCGCGGCGGCTGTTCTGGCGTACGGGCCGCGCTGGGTGCTGATCAAGGGCGGGCATCTGCCCGGGGACGCCGTGGATCTGCTCACCGACGGGGCGGAGGAGCACTGGCTGCGGGCGCCCCGGCACGACAACCGGCACACGCACGGCACGGGCTGCACGCTCGCCTCCGCGATCGCTTCCGGGCTCGCGACGGGGCTGCCTGTGCCGACGGCGGTCGCGGCGGCGAAGGAGTACGTCACCGGGGCGATCGAGGCGGGGTTCGCGCTCGGTGGGGGGATCGGGCCGGTGGATCACGGGTGGCGGTTCAGGGGCGACGTCTAGTCGTCGGCGCCTGGGTCGTGGGCGCCTGGGTCGTGGGCGCCTGGGTCGTCGAGGCCCGGGCCCCGGAGGGCGCAGCAAAAAGCCGGTCCACCCGAGGTGGACCGGCTTCTGCAGCGAACCAGCATGGGCCGCGCGCTACCGCGTAGCGTCAGCGCGAGACCTTGCCGGCCTTGATGCACGAGGTGCAAGCGTTCACGCGCTTCGGCGTCCCGCCGACCACGGTACGGACGCGCTGGATGTTCGGGTTCCAGCGACGGGACGTACGGCGGTGCGAGTGCGAGATGTTGTTGCCGAAGCCCGGCCCCTTGCCGCAGACGTCGCAGTTGGCAGCCACGGGTCACTCCAAAGACTTCAGATGCACTTACGGTTGATCCCGGCAGGCCGGGATCAAGATCGCAGGATCAGAGATCTGGGTGGCGTTGCCAGGGGAATGGCCCGATCTGGATCGGGCAACCGGAGCAGCATACAACGACTGCGCCAGTACAACGAAACTACCATGGCTGCTCAGGGCCACGCTCCGGCCCACTTCCGGCGGCCCACCGGCCCGGGGTCTACGCTGCGTCCCACGTCCGGCAGTCCTAAGGAGGCGCAGGTGGCGCAGGCGCCGCAGACATTCCTCGATGCTCTCGCGGTGCGCACCTGGTGCGGTCTCGCGCTGGCGGCGCTGGGGAGGTCGCGCGAGGAGATCGACGCGATCAACGTCTACCCGGTCGCCGACGGGGACACCGGCACGAACCTGTATCTGACAGTGGAGTCGGCGCTCACCGCGGTCGAGGCGGTCTTCACCGGCCACGAGGTCGGGGGCGGCGCGGGGGTGCCGTCGCTCGCCGACACCGTGCAGGCCATGGCGCACGGCGCGCTCATCGGGGCGCGCGGGAACTCCGGAACGATTCTGGCGCAGCTGCTGCGGGGGATGGCGCAGGTGCTCGCCGCGGACGGGGAGGGCGGCGGGGAGGGCGGCGGGGGACGGGCCGGCGGTGGGTCCGGGGGCTCGTCCCCCGGTGAGAGCGCTCACAGCGACGCCCGGGGGCTGCGGCTCGCGCTCCGGCATGCGGCCGACTCCGCCCGGCAGGCCGTGGCCCACCCCGTGGAGGGCACGGTTCTCACGGTCGCCTCGGCCGCCGCGGACGCCGCGACGGGAACCGAGGGGGACTGCGGGACGGTCGCGCGGGCGGCGTACGACGGCGCGCGAGCGGCCCTCGCCGCGACGCCGGGCCAGCTGGCCGTCCTGGCGCGCGCGGGCGTCGTGGACGCGGGCGGGCGGGGCCTGGTGGCGGTGCTGGGGGCGCTGGTGGAGACGTTCACGGGGGAGCGGCCGGCGGCGGTGGCCGTGGTGCCCCCGGTAGCCATGGTGCCCCCGGTGGCCGTCGTGTCGCCGGTGGGCGGGGGGCACGCGCGCGTGGACGGCCTCGGCACGAGCGACGAGCACGCGCGCGTGGGCGCCGACAGCCCCGGCGAGTGCGTGGACGGGGCCGTGACCCCGGAGGAGGGCGGGCCCGCCTTCGAGGTGATCTACCTGCTGGAGGCCGAGGACGCGGCCGTGACCCGGCTGCGGGAGCGGCTCGACGAACTCGGTGACTCGCTCGTCGTGGTCGGCGGTGACGGGCTGTGGAACGTCCATGTACACGTGGACGACGCGGGCGCCGCCGTGGAGGCGGGCGTGGAGGCCGGGCGGCCGTACCGGATCAGGATCACGCACTTCGCCGTCGGCGACGTGCACACCACCGGCGGCGGACGCCCGTCCCGGGAGCGCGTCCAGCGTGCCGTCGTGGCCGTGGTGCCCGGCGAGGGGCTGGCCGGGCTCTACACCGAAGCGGGCGCGACCACGGTGCTCGCGCGCCCCGGCGAGCCGCTCGCGAGCGGGGAGCTCGTCGACGCCGTACGACGGGCCCACGCGCGCGAGGTCGTGCTGCTGCCCAATGACGCCGACCTGCGCCACACCGCCGCCGCGGCGGCCGAGCAGGCTCGCACGGAGGGCATCCGGGTGGCGCTGATCCCGACGCGCTCCGCGGTGCAGGGGATCGCTGCGCTGGCCGTGCACGAACCGGACCGCCGGTTCGACGAGGACGTCGTGCAGATGACCTCGGCGGCCGGTGCGACCCGCTACGCCGAGGTGACCGTCGCCGAGCGCCAGTCGTGGACCACGGCCGGTATCTGCCAGGCCGGGGACGTCCTGGGCCTCATCGAGGGCGATGTCGCCGTGATCGGCTCGGACGTCACCGCCACCGCCGAGACGGTCATCGACCGCATGCTCCAGGCGGGCGGCGAGATGGTCACCCTCGTCCTCGGCGATGAAGCGCCCGACTCCATCGCCGAGCGCGTCGAAGCACGCGTGCGTGAGGTGCACCTCGCCGTCGACACGGTCGTGTACCGGGGCGGGCGGCAGGGTTCGCTGCTGCTCATCGGCGTCGAATAGACCGCGTTCTTCCTGTAGACCGCGGTCTTCCTAAGCCCTATTCGTTCAGGCCCCGTCCCTCCAGCCCCGTCCCTACAGGCCCTGTCCCTCCAGACCCTGTTCCTGCATCAGCTGGAGCATCTGCTCCGCCTCCGCCCGCCGGGCCTGTACCGTCTCGTCGCCGTCGTCGGCACCGTCGTACGCGACCAGCACCGCACGCGCGCGTGCCGCGGCCTGCGCGGGGCGGCTCAGGTCTGCCTCCAGCCAGCCGGCGGCGAGTTCGGCGCCGGTGCGGGCGTGCAGGGCGTCATCACCGGCGGCGGCGAACACCGTGACCGCGTCCAGCATCTGGCCCAGGGCATCTTCGAGGGTGGCCCGGATCGAGTCGTCCTCGGCGTCCTCGGTGGCGGACCGGGCGAGCAGGTCGCCGAACTGCCGGTGGGTGTGGCCGAGTTCCGCGGTGAGCCGCTGCCGGGACTCTTCGTCGGCGGTGGCGTCCCGTGCCGTCGCGCACTCGCGGACTGCGCCCGCCATCAGCTCCCGTGCCTCCTCCGGCCCCTCCTGGGTGCGCAGCGCGAGCCAGGCGCGGGCGCGCAGGGAACGCACCAGGCCGTGTACGTTGCCGAGTTCGCGCCACAGCGCGCCCGCGCGCGCGTAGGCCTGGTCGGCCTCGTCGTGCAGCCCCGCGTGCCCCAGGGACTCCGCGGCGAGATGGGCGAGCGTGGCATGGTCGTGCTGCTCGGGCCAGTTCCGGGCGATCTCGGCGGCCTGCAAACGCCGTTCGGCCGCCGCGCGGTGTTCGCCGAGCTCGCTCAGGCAGTCGCCGAGCCACCACTGCGTCTGTACGACCGCGCCGTCGCCGTGTGTTTCGGCGGTCACGTCGGGCAGCGCCGACTCCAGCACCTCCGCGGCCTCCGCCCAACGGCCCTGGCGCAGCAGGAACCCGCCGAGCTGATGCCGTGCCCAGGCGCCGAGCGTCGGGCCCTCGCCCGCCTCCTCGGCCCAGTGCGCCGCGTCCAGGGCGTGTTCGGCGGCCTCCGCGGACCGGCCCAGGCCGCCCAGGACCTCGGCGAGCTGAAGGTGCAGCTGGGCGCGGCCGACCGGCTCCAGGTGCGGTCCGCCGTGCTCCAGCGCCGCACGCAGCGCCCGCTCGGCCTCCGCCGTGTCGCCCAGGTGGTGCGCAAGTCCCGCCAGCCGGGCCTCGTACTCCACCGCGAACCACGGCAGCCCGGCCCCGACGAACGCGGCCGCGGCCCGCGCGAACAGCTCCGCGGCCCCCTCCACGTCCCCGGCGAGCGCGGCCAGCTCCGCGAGCATCGCCTGCCCCTCAGCGACCCGCGAGGCAAGCCGCACATCGCCCCCGACCCGCCCCTCCACCAGCGCCAGCACCTCCCGAGCGGCACCTTCGGCACGCACGAAGGCCAGCTCGACAGGCGAGGACTGCTCGACGGACACATCCCGCGCCGGGCTGCGGCCCGGGATCTCGTGTTCCGGGGAGCCGCCGTCCCCGGTCGCGTCCGGTGGGGAGGGTGTGGCGGGCGGGTCGCTGTGGCTGTGCGGGTCGCTGTGGCGGACGTTGTCGCCTGGATCCGGTGAGGGGCGGTCGGCGGACGCGTCCTGGGCCGGGCCGTTGGCCGGGATCTCGGCGGGTGGGAAGTCGTCGTTCGTGTTCGGTGACGAGTCGTCGTCCGGGGCCGCGGCACCCGCGGAATGCGCCGTCTCGTGCACCCGCCGCATCAGGATCCGGGCCTTGCCCATCAATACCGACGCCGTCTGCGGCAGGCCGGTGCCGCCTTCGGCGTAGAGCGCCAGGACCTCGTCGTACGGGCCGGCGACGGACCTCAGTGCCTCGTCGATGTCGCCCGCGAGCGCGAGCATGTACGCCGCACGCGCGCGTGCCGCCAAGGCCTCACCGGGGTCGCCCGCCTCCGCGTACAGCTCGGCGGCGCGCTCGAACAGGGCGATGCCTTCGGGGCCGAGGCTCATCGCACGGTGGTCGGCGATCTCAGCGCGGTCCCGTGGGTCCAGCTCGGCCCCCTCGGCGGCTCGGGCGACCGCCGCCCATGCCTCGACGGCGTTCGGCTGCAGGGTGTCCGACAGCCGCCGGGCCTCGGCCAGCAGCGCGGGCAGATCGGGCTCCACGGCCTCATCGTGCGCCGGAACCGGCGGGAGGGGAACCGTCGCGGGACGTGCCGAGCGCACCCCGAGCGGCAGCCGCTCCACCAGTGGCCGCTGCTCCATACGCGCACGTGCCTGCTCGCTCACCCGCGCCGTGCCGTTGCGCTGATCGAACCGCCCGGCCAGCGCCAGGGCCTCCACGCGCGCGTGGGCGGCGAGTTCACCCGCGCTCCACTCCCGCCCGGCCGGACCCGGCACCCGCCCGCCGCCCAGCCCCAGCGCGGTCAGCCGGTCCATGAGCAGGGCCACGACACTCATGAAGTCCAGCCTGCTGCGCGGATGCCCGCTGTCGGTGAAGTACGTCGGCCGCTCCGCGAGCAGCTCCAGGCCGCGCGCCTCGTTACCGGTCAGCGCACAGAACTCCACGTGGTCCGCGTACGCGCCGCGCATGCTCTCCATGGGCCGTACGAGCCGGAAACCCCGCAGATGGTTGGCGCGGGCCTCATCCAGGCGGCCCAGCCGCAGCAGGGGCACCAGGGACGACGCCAGGACCGTGTGCGGCTCGTGGGCGCAGCTGAACTCGCCCTCCAGAACGGGCGCCCACAGCTCCAGCGCCGCCGCGTCCCGCCCCCGCTCCGCCTGCCACCACCCCTGCCCGTGCAGCTCGCACGCGTGGCAGTCGGCCATGCTGTCCCGGTCGGCGGCCAGCCACGCGGCGTACGCCCGCTCGGCCCGGTCGACGTCCCCGACGTGCGCGGCCACACTGAACTCGGCGCTGCGCACGGCCCGTTCGGAGTGCCCGGCGAGCCGGTAGCGGTGTTCCATCTCGCCGAGCCACTTCTCGACGGACGCGAGCGGGATGTGCGGCTGGTCGAGCATGCCGGACGACATCCACTTGAAGACCCAGTGCAGCGAATGGGTCTCGTACTCGTCGAAGTCCTCCGGCCGCTCGTCCCACATGCGCAGCAGGCGCGCGAAGGGGACGAACATCTTGTCCTTCTCGGAGCTGTAGTTGTAGACCTTCAGCTGGTGCCCGAGCGCCTCGATCACCGCAAGGGGGGTGTTCAGCTTCTCGGCCTCCGCGAGCAGTTGCTCCGCGCGCGCGTTGCGGGCCGGGCCCTCCGGCTGCTCGCCGTTCTCCGCCATCGCCCGGCGCAGGGAGTCGAAGTCCGTGATCTCATTCATCGCTGACCGTCCTCGCTGTGCGTGGCCCACTCCAGGAGGCCGATGAACGCCCGGTTCAGCAACGCCGAGTCGGCGGGCCTGAGCGGCCGCTGCGCCATCAGCAGGGCCTGCCCGTACAGCGACTCCGTGGCGGTGCCGATCAGCTCCGGGTCCTGAAGGGAACTGATCCTGCGGATCAGCGGGTTGAGATGATTGAGCACCAGCCGCGCGCGTGGCGCACTGCCGCGCAGCGAACCGAGGATGCCCGCCCAGAGGTCGTCGGCCTGCTCCTCGGCCTCGGCCCGGGCCTGCTCGTGCCGGGCCGCGCGGTCGTCGAGGTGCAGTGCGGGCACGGACAGCGGGTGGAAGGAGCGCAGTACTATGTCACATCCCAGTGGGTCCAGCGTCGCCCGCGCCGCCGCCAAGAACCCCGCCAGCGCCAACTCCTCCGCCGGATCGACCGCGTCCAGATGCGCGGTCACGGTGTCGGCGTCCAGCTCGGCGACCACGGTCCCCGGCCGCACCGACGGCAGCGCCTCGACCAGCTCGCTGTCGTACGTGTAACCGCCGTTGATCACCCCGACGCCCTGCGCGGACGCGATCGGCGCGACCTGCCGGTACTCCTCGACGCTCCGCGTGAAGTGCACCACCGGGTGCCGCTGCGCGAACTCCTCCAGGGACAGCCGCCCGTCGGTCGTCTCGAAGGGCAGCCACGGCAGCATCGTGCGCAGCATCTCCTTGTCGTGCCGCGCGAGGGACTTCACGCCCAGGTAGTGCACGGACAGGAACGCGGCCAGCCGCTCCGGATCACCGGCGGCCAGCCCCGTGAGCCACGAGCGAATCCTTTCCCCGAGGGCCTCCCGTACGGCGGCGAGCGTCTCGTCCTCATACAGCGACTCGCGCGAGGCCGTGGGCCGCAGACTGTCGGTGTCGAGCACACAGCGCACGAAGAACGCCCAGTCGGGCAGCAGCTGTTCGGCCCGCTCGGTCAGCAGCATGCCCTTGAGGTGGACGCGATGACTCGCCCGCTGGGCCGGGCTGACCGCGGACGGCAGCACGTACGCCACGCCCCGGACACCGGCGAGCGGCACGTTCAGCTCGATCGCGTCCAGCGGGGTGAAGCCGAACAGCTCGTGGCAGTGCCGGGCCAGGGCCACCCTTCGGGTGGCGGGGGAGGGGTACGTACGGTCCCAGGGCGCGGGCAGGTCCGTGACCGCCTCGCCGCCGACCCGGACGTCGTACGGCAGCAGGGACCCGAAGTCCCGGGCCAGCGCGAGCACCCGTTCCTCGGTGAGCCATTCCCCGGCGCCGGGACGCGCCACCAGGTGCACGGTGGTGCCGGGTTCGGTGCGGGCGTCCGGCGGCAGGCTCCGTACGGTGTACGAGCCGTCGTCCGTCGCGGTCCACTCCACCGGCGCCGCACCGGGCGTACGGGCGCTCAGGCTGACGACCCGGATCCGCTCGGCGACGACGAAACAGGCCAGCAGGCCTATGCCGAACTGACCGAGGAAGTCGGACCGGGCCTCCTGCAAACCCTCCGCCCGCTTCGAGCTGCGGCCGATCGTCGCAAGGAGGCTGTGCACGTCCGCTTCGGTGAGCCCGATCCCGGAGTCCTCCACGCGCAGGGTCCCGCCCTCCGCGTACAGCCGCACGCAGGCAGGGGAGCCGGGTTGTTCGGCCCGTCTCGCCGTGATGGCGTCGACGGCGTTCTGCAGAAGTTCCCGCAGGTAGACCTTGGGGCTGGAGTAGAGGTGATGAGAGAGCAGGTCCACCAGACCGCGCAGGTCGACCTGGAACGTATGAGGTGGCTGGGGTGCCTGGGATGGCTGTGAGATCTGGGAGTCCATCGTCACGGCGCCGGTGGGGGGACTGTCGACGGCGCGGGGTCGGGCGGTCCCGTGTGAGGCGGTGACCGCGGAAAGGATGGCCGGAGCGCGCCATCCTATGGCCCGAACGAGCCGTCTGACCAGGAGATTCCCGAGACGTATACGGCATTGTCAGTGGTGTGGTGTGCAATGGATCTCGTGCCCGCACTGGACGAACCACTGAAGAAGGTGCTCGGCCCCGCCACCGCGAAGGTGATGGCCGAGCATCTCGGCCTGCACACCGTCGGCGATCTCCTGCACCACTACCCGCGCAGATATGAGGAGCGGGGCCAGCTCACCCACCTCGCCGACCTCCCCATGGACGAGCATGTGACGGTGGTCGCGATGGTCGCCGACGCCCGCCTGCACTCGTTCGCCTCGTCCAAGGCCCCCCGAGGCAAGGGCCAGCGCCTCGAAGTCACCATCACCGACGGCAGCGGCCGACTCCAACTGGTCTTCTTCGGCCACGGAGTTCACAAGCCCCACAAGGAACTGCTGCCGGGCACCCGTGCGATGTTCGCGGGCAAGGTCTCCGTCTTCAACCGCCGCCTCCAACTGGCACATCCGGCCTACGAATTGCTCCGCGGTGACACGGAGGAAGCGGAGGAAACCGTCGAAACCTGGGCCGGCGCCCTCATCCCCCTCTACCCCGCCACCGCCAAGCTGGAGTCCTGGAAGATCGGCAAGGCGCTCCAGACGGTCCTGCCCAGCGCCCAGGAGGCCCTCGACCCCCTCCCGGACACCCTCCGTGAAGACCGCGGTCTGCTTCCCCTCCCCGAGGCCCTGCTCAAGATCCACCGCCCGCACACCAAGGCGGACATCGACGACGCCCGCTCCCGCCTCAAGTGGGACGAGGCCTTCGTCCTCCAGGTCGCCCTCGCCCGCCGCCGCCACGCCGACGCCCTGCTCCCGGCGGTCGCCCGCAAACCCACGCCGGACGGCCTCCTCACGGCGTTCGACGACCGCCTCCCCTTCACCCTCACCGACGGCCAGCGGAAGGTCTCCAAGGAGATCTTCGACGACCTGGCGACCGAGCACCCGATGCACCGGCTGCTTCAGGGGGAGGTGGGCTCGGGCAAGGCCCAGCCCCTCGACTCGCTCGTGCTCACACCCGCCGGTTTCCGCCGCATGGGGGACATGAGGGTGGGTGACGAAATCATCGTTCCCGATGGCGAGACCGCCCTTGTCGATGGGGTCTTCCCGCAGGGTGAGCGCGATGTCTGGCGCCTGATCCTCACTGATGGGAGCCAGGTCGAGTGCGATGACGAGCATCTGTGGATCGTCGGCACCAGTCGCGGATGGCACCGTGGACAGGCTCCCGAGGTCATGACGACTCGCGAGCTTCGCAAGGACACCTTCGAGGCAGACGGATCCTCGAAGTGGTATCTCCCGGCTGCTGCCCCGGTCGATCTCGGCGGCGATTGCGCACTGCCCCTCGATCCGTATCTGTTCGGTCTCCTGCTGGGAGACGGCTCCTTCCCACACGACGACCTGCGACTGCCCACGATCGACGGCGAGCCGCGTGATGCCGTGGCAGCGGGTGCACGCGGAAAATTCGTTCCCGACGGATTCAAGAACACTTCGGTCAAGAACCGTCTGGCTCTTCTCCAGGGGCTTCTGGACACCGATGGCACCGTCCACGCAGACGGGCTGAGCATCTCGCTCCGCCCGGCTTCGCGCAGGCTCGCGGACGACGTCGCCTGGCTCGTGCGCTCGCTCGGCGGTCGGGCGCGGGTTCTCCCGGAGGACGCTGCCTGCACCGTCTCGTTGGCCCTGCCCGACGAATACGCCCCCTTCAGGTTGCGTCGCAAGGCCGGGCGTGTACGGCCCAGGCCGCCGGAAGACCACACGTTCCGGCGCGGAATCCGCGCGGTGGAGTACGCAGGACGAAAGCCCGTCCAGTGCATCAGCGTCGCGCACCCGAGCCGTGCCTACGTCACCGACCACTTCACGGTGACCCACAACACGATGGTGGCCCTTCGCGCCATGCTCACCGTCGTCGACGCAGGCGGCCAGTCCGCCATGCTCGCCCCCACCGAGGTGCTCGCCCAGCAGCATCACCGGTCCATCGTCGAGATGATGGGCGAGCTGGCCGAGGGCGGGATGCTCGGCGGCGCCGAGCAGGCGACCAAGGTCGTGCTGCTCACCGGCTCGATGGGCGCCGCCGCCCGCCGCCAGGCGCTGCTCGACCTGGTCACCGGGGAGGCCGGGATCGTGATCGGCACGCATGCGCTGATCGAGGACAAGGTGCAGTTCCACGACCTCGGCCTGGTCGTCGTCGACGAACAGCACCGCTTCGGTGTCGAGCAGCGCGACGCCCTGCGCGGCAAGGGCAAGCAGCCGCCCCACCTGCTGGTCATGACCGCCACGCCCATCCCGCGCACGGTCGCCATGACCGTCTTCGGCGACCTGGAGACCTCCGTCCTGGACCAGCTCCCGGCCGGGCGCTCACCGATCGCCAGCCATGTCGTCCCGGCCGCCGACAAGCCGCACTTCCTCGCCAGGGCCTGGGAGCGGGTGCGCGAGGAGGTCGGCAAGGGGCACCAGGCGTACGTCGTCTGCCCGCGGATCGGCGACGAGGAGGAGGACCCGAAAAAGAAGAAGTCCGCCGAGGACGAGGCCGAGAAGCGCCCGCCGCTCGCCGTCCTGGACGTGGCCGGCCAACTCGCCAAGGGCCCCCTGCAAGGCCTCGGGGTCGAGGTCCTGCACGGCCGTATGCACCCGGACGACAAGGACGCGGTCATGCGCCGCTTCGCCGCGGGGGAGACGGACGTCCTGGTCGCCACCACGGTCATCGAGGTCGGCGTGAACGTCCCCAACGCCACCGTCATGGTGATCATGGACGCCGACCGCTTCGGCGTCTCCCAGCTGCATCAGCTGCGCGGCCGAGTGGGCCGTGGCTCGGCGCCGGGCCTCTGCCTCCTGGTCACCGACATGCCCGAGGCCAGCGCGGCCCGCCAGCGACTGAACGCCGTGGCCGCCACCCACGACGGCTTCGAACTCTCCCGCATCGACCTCGAACAACGCCGCGAGGGCGACGTCCTCGGCCAGGCCCAGTCCGGCGCCCGCACCAGCCTGCGCATGCTCGCCGTCATAGAGGACGAGGAGATCATCGCGGAGGCGAGGGAGGAGGCGGCAGCGGTGGTGGCCGCCGACCCGGAGCTGAAGCAGCTCCCAGGCCTACGAACGGCCCTGGACGCCCTTTTGGACGAGGAAAGAGAGCAGTACCTGGAAAAGGGGTGAAGAGGTGAAGGGATGAAGGAGAGAAACCTCAGGGGCGCGGGGCTGTAATCCATATGCGGCTACCGCCGCGCGGGCGCGACCAGCCACACTGAACCCAAAGCTGCTCACAACGAACCCAAAGCCGCTCACAACGAACTTGAAGCCGCTCACAACCGAGGACCGAAGATGACCCGCGTGATCGCCGGCGCAGCCGGCGGACGCCGCCTGGCCGTCCCGCCGGGGACCGGCACCCGCCCCACGTCCGACCGCGCACGCGAGGGCCTGTTCTCCACATGGCAGTCCCTCCTCGGCGGCCCCCTGGACGGCGAACGCGTCCTCGACCTCTACGCGGGTTCAGGCGCAGTCGGCCTGGAGGCCCTCTCCCGTGGCGCCGGCCACACCCTGCTCGTCGAGGCCGACGCCCGAGCCGCCCGCATCGTCCGCGAGAACGTGAAGGCTCTCGGCCTCCCCGGCGCCGAGGTGAGGGCCGGCAAAGCCGAACAGATCATCCAGTCACCCGCGCCGACCGAGCCGTACGACATCGTCTTCCTCGATCCGCCGTACCGAGTCTCAGATCACGATCTTCGGGAGATCCTGCTCACACTCCGCACCGAGGGCTGGCTAGCGCCGGAGGCCCTCGTCACCGTGGAGCGCAGCACCAGAGGCGGCGAGTTCGGCTGGCCGCCAGGCTTCGACGCGATCCGGGCCCGTCGTTACGGCGAGGGAACGTTTTGGTACGGTCGCGCCGCCTCTACGTGCGAAGACGCATGATGACCGGACCGGAGAGCGAGGGATCTCAAGTGCGCCGCGCCGTCTGTCCCGGGTCGTT
Source organism: Streptomyces blattellae (assembly GCF_009709555.1). Taxonomy (GTDB): domain Bacteria; phylum Actinomycetota; class Actinomycetes; order Streptomycetales; family Streptomycetaceae; genus Streptomyces; species Streptomyces blattellae. Next base: position 23,085 of record NZ_WJBG01000167.1, read on the forward strand.
CGACCCGATCACCAACGGACACCTCGACATCATTGGCCGTGCCTCCAGGCTGTATGACGAGGTCTATGTCGCGGTGATGATCAACAAGGCCAAGAAGGGCCTGTTCGAGATCGAGGAGCGGATCGACCTGATCCGCCAGGTCACCGCCGAATTCGGGAACGTCCGGGTCGAGGCCTTTCACGGCCTGCTCGTCGACTTCTGCAAGGAACGCGACATCCCGGCCATCGTCAAGGGCCTGCGCGCGGTCAGCGATTTCGACTACGAGCTGCAGATGGCCCAGATGAACAACGGCCTGTCGGGCGTCGAGACGCTCTTCGTGCCGACCAACCCCACCTATAGCTTCCTGTCGTCCTCCCTGGTCAAGGAGGTCGCGACGTGGGGCGGCGACGTCTCCCACCTGGTCCCGCCGGTGGTTTTCGATGCGCTCACCGAGCGTCTGAAGAAGGACTGAGCAGGCCGTATCACGGATCCCCGGAAAACCACTCCGGAAAGCCGCGGAAAATCCCCCGGAAGCTGACAATCCGTTACCCGGTGTCCGACGGGCACCCCATGGTCGTACAGTCGACCCGTCCGTCTCCATCACAGCTGTAGAGAGTGGCGAGCACACGGTGGACGTGCAGAAGAAGCTCGACGAGATCGTCGCCGCGGTCTCCAGTGCCCGGTCGATGCCCATGTCGGCCTCGTGCGTGGTCAACCGCGCCGAACTGCTCGCGCTGCTCGAAGAGGTGCGCGAAGCGCTGCCCGGCTCCCTCGCGCAGGCCCAGGAGCTGATCGGCGGCCGTGAGCAGATGGTCGAGCAGGCCCGCCAGGAGGCCGAGCGGATCATCCAGAGCGCGCACGCCGAGCGCGGCTCGCTGATCTCCGACACCGAGGTCGCCCGCCGCTCCCAGAGCGAGGCCGACCGCATCGTCGTCGAAGCCCGCAAGGAGGCCGAGGAGATCCGCGCCGAGGCCGACGACTACGTCGACTCCAAGCTCGCCAACTTCGAGGTCGTCCTCACCAAGACCCTCGGCTCGGTCGGCCGTGGCCGCGAGAAGCTCCTCGGCACCGGACCCGGCCTCGACGAGCAGGGCTACGAGGACGAGGACGCCCCCGAGCGCAGCCACGACCCCGAGACCCTGCGCCGCTCCGCCGACGAGTACGTGGACGTCAAGCTGGGCGCCTTCGAGGCGGTCCTCGCCAAGACCCTGGAAGCCGTCGGCCGCGGCCGGCAGAAGCTGCACGGCCGTATCGCCTCGGACGACCTCGGCGCCCTCGCCGGCGACACCGGCACCGTCCAGCACTCCAGCGACGCCGACTACCTCGCCGACCTCGCGGCCCTCGCCGAGCAGGACGCCGCGGCCCCGCAGCAGCCCGAACAGCCCCAACAGCCCCAGCAGCCGGACTACGCCCAGCCGCAGCCGGCGTACGGCTACCAGCAGACCGCGCAGCAGGACCCGTACGGCGGCTACCAGCAGCAGACCTACGCCCAGCAGGACGCCTACGGCTACCAGCAGGCCGACCCGTACTCCCCCACCTCCGGCTACGCTCCGGCGGGAGGTGCCCCCTTCCAGGGCTATGACGCCCAGCAGCCGGCGACGGCGTACGACCCGAACCAGGCGCCCCAGCAGGCCCAGCAGGGCTACGCCCTCGACGAGACCAGCCTCTTCGACACCAGCATGATCAGCGCCGAGCAACTGCGGGCCTACGAGCAGGGACGCGGCAACGGCTGAGGCCCCGGTACCCGGCGGATTGGGCCGAGAGCGAAAGGTCCAGTATCCTGGCTCTTCGGTCGCGCGTACGTCCGCGATCAATGCTGCCCGGCAGACATCGAAGGGCGGCGTCCCTCTGAGTTCGAAGATCGAAAGCAGGAACGGCGTGACAGCCCGCCTCGACCACCGCAACCCGCTCGTGTTCGACACACACGAGCTGGGACGGCGGCCCGGTGCGTTGCAGCGCCTGACCCGCGAGATCGACGCTCCCAAGGATCTCGGTATCCAGGGAGTCATCGGAGTGCCGGAAGGCGCCCCGGTGGAGCTCGAACTCCGGCTTGAGTCGGTCATGGAAGGGGTGCTTGTCACAGGCACCGCCCGTGCACAGGCCGAGGGGGAGTGCGTAAGGTGTCTGGAGCCGCTTGAGCTGGCGCTCGAAGCGGACTTCCAGGAGATGTTCTCGTACCCTGACGCCGACGACCGGGGCCGCCCCAAGGCGGAGCCGGCCGACGACGCCGAGGGATCCGCAGAAGACGAGGACAGGCTCTTCATCGAGGACGGCCTGTTCGACCTCGAACCCGTGCTGCGCGATGCGGTGGTGCTCGCACTGCCGATGCAGCCGGTGTGCCAGGACGACTGCCCCGGCCTGTGCTCCCAGTGCGGAGCCCGGCTGGCGGACGACCCGGACCACCACCACGACGCCGTCGACATCCGTTGGGCGGCACTGCAGGGACTCGCCGGTTCACTCGGAGACGGCGAGAAGGACGAGATGAGCGGCGGCGCGACTCAGTCAGCACGCGTCGACGAGAAGCAGGAGAAGTAGCCGTGGCTGTTCCGAAGCGGAAGATGTCGCGCAGCAACACGCGCCACCGCCGGTCGCAGTGGAAGGCTGCGGTCCCCACCCTGGTTGCGTGCGAGCGCTGCCACGAGCCCAAGCAGCAGCACATCGCGTGCCCGTCTTGCGGCACTTACAACAAGCGCCAGGTCCTCGAGGTCTGAGCGGCTGGTGAGAGGCACTGTGTCCACGCCAAAGAAGAACTCTTCCCGCGCGAGCGGGAGTACCCCGGCGGACAACACGGCCTCGTCCCACACGCTGTTGGAAGGGCGGCTCGGGTACAAGCTTGAGTCCGCCCTTCTGGTGCGTGCGCTGACCCACCGGTCCTACGCATACGAGAACGGCGGCCTGCCGACGAACGAGCGGCTGGAGTTCCTGGGGGACTCCGTGCTCGGCCTCGTCGTCACGGACACGCTGTACCGCACCCACCCCGACCTGCCCGAAGGCCAGCTGGCCAAGTTGCGGGCCGCGGTGGTCAACTCGCGTGCGCTGGCGGAGGTCGGCCGTGGTCTCGACCTGGGCTCCTTCATCCGGCTCGGCCGCGGTGAAGAGGGCACGGGCGGCCGGGACAAGGCGTCCATCCTCGCCGACACCCTGGAAGCGGTGATCGGCGCGGTCTATCTCGACCAGGGTCTGGACTCGGCGTCGGAGCTGGTCCACCGTCTGTTCGACCCGCTGATCGAGAAGTCCTCGAACCTCGGAGCCGGCCTGGACTGGAAGACCAGTCTCCAGGAGCTGACCGCGACCGAGGGGCTCGGTGTACCCGAGTACCTGGTCACGGAGACCGGCCCCGACCACGAGAAGACCTTCACCGCTGCCGCCCGCGTCGGAGGCGTCTCGTACGGCACCGGCACCGGCCGCAGCAAGAAGGAGGCGGAGCAGCAGGCCGCCGAGTCCGCCTGGCGGTCCATCAAGGCCGCCGCGGAGGAGCGTGCCAAGGCAGCCAAGGCCGACACGGCGCAGGTCGCAGCGGCCGGAGCCGAGGTGGCGGAAGCCGCCGGAGGCGCCGACGAGGCGCAGGCCTCCGCCTGACGAACAACGCAGGCCGAGCGCCCGCCCCGCCTTGCGGGGCGGGCGCTCGGCCCGTACACCGGCTTGTATACGGGGGATCCCATGCCCGAGTTGCCCGAGGTCGAGGTCGTACGGCGGGGCCTGGCCCGGTGGGTCGCCCACCGCACCGTCGCCGAGGCCGAGGTCCTCCACCCGCGCGCGGTACGCCGCCATCTCGCCGGTGCCGACGACTTCGTGCACCGCCTCAAGGGCCATCGCATCGGCACCCCCGGCCGCCGCGGCAAATACCTCTGGCTGCCCCTGGAGGACACGCACCAGTCGATCCTGGCCCACCTCGGCATGAGCGGCCAACTGCTGGTCCAGCCGCAGGCGGCACCCGACGAGAAGCACCTGAGGATCCGGGTCACGTTCGTCGACACGTCCACATCAGCGGCTGCCGCGGCGGGCCCGGCCGAACTCCGCTTCGTCGACCAACGCACCTTCGGCGGCCTGTCGCTGCACGACACCACCCCCGACGGCCTGCCCGACGTCATCGCGCACATCGCCCGCGATCCGCTCGACCCCCTCTTCGACGACGAGGCCTTCCACCAGGCGCTGCGCCGCAAGCGCACCACCATCAAACGAGCCCTGCTCGACCAGTCGTTGATCAGCGGTGTCGGCAACATCTATGCGGACGAGGCCCTTTGGCGTGCCCGGATCCACTACGAGCGCCCCACGTCAGGCTTCACCCGCCCCCGGACGGCCGAACTCCTGGGCCACGTAAGGGATGTGATGAACGCCGCGCTCGCCGTCGGCGGCACCAGCTTCGACAGCCTCTACGTCAACGTCAACGGGGAGTCCGGCTACTTCGACCGCTCACTCGACGCGTACGGCCGTGAAGGGCTGCCGTGCAAGAGGTGCGGTACGCCGATGCGCCGCCGCCCCTGGATGAACCGGTCGAGCTACTTCTGCCCGACGTGTCAGAGGGCGCCGCGCGTCTCGTCGTAGCGCGTGCGCGCGGAGAGCACGTCGTCCATGCGGCCCTCCACGAAGTGGATGAGGGTCAGCAGGCGCTCGGCGACCTCGCGGCCGAGCGGGGTCAGCTCGTAGTCCACGCGGGGCGGGTTGGTCGGCTGGGCCTCGCGGTGCACCAGGCCGTCGCGCTCCAGCGCGTGCAGCGTCTGGGACAGCATCTTCTCGCTCACGCCGTCGACGCGGCGGCGCAGCTCATTGAAGCGCAGCGAACCTTCGTACAGCACGCCGAGGGTCAGTCCGCCCCAGCGGCCCGTGACGTGCTCCAGCGTGCCGCGCGAGGGGCAGGCCCTGGCGAACACGTTGTACGGGAGATCCTGCGCCTCGGCGCGCTCCTGAGCGATGTCCATAGCACAAGCGTACTCGTGTATAGCGCTAACCGAGGGTTAGTGCTAGGCCGGAACTTCCAGCTGAGCGCTCAGTAGCCGAAGTCCTGTGTCCACCACGGCCCGCCGGCCCCGAGGTGGACACCCACGCCCAGCGTCTTGAAGTCGCAGTTCAGGATGTTGGCCCTGTGTCCGGGGCTGTTCATCCAGGCATCCATGACGGCGGCCGCGTCGGCCTGGCCGCGGGCTATGTTCTCGCCGCCGAGGTCGGTTATCCCGGCCGCTTCGGCCCGGTCCCACGGAGTGGCCCCGCTGGGGTCGGTGTGGTCGAAGAACCCCTGGGCGGCCATGGCGTCGCTGAAGTCCCGGGCCAGCTCGGCCAGGGCGCTGTTGGCGGCCACGGGGCTGCAGCCCACCTTCGCCCGCTCCTGGTTGACCAGCCTGAGCACCTCCGCCTCGGCCCTGGCCTCAGCGGAGACCGTCACCGGGGCGTTGCTCTCCTTCTCCGGCGCCTTGGTGGCCGTACGCGACGGGGTGGGGGTGGGCTTCGGCTTCTCGGTCTTGGCCGGCGGGGCCTTCGGCTCCTTCGACGGAGTCTTGGCCGGCGCCGCGGAGGACGCCGAGGCGGACGGCGTCGGCGAGGCCGAACGCTCGGTGTCACGGCTCGTCGACTCGTCGGTCCCGCGGCTCTCGGCAGCACCGGACGTGCCGCCCTGCTCGGTCGCGGTGTTCGACGGTGTGTCCACGGCCTGCACGTTGTCGCCGCCGTCGCTGCCGCCGCCGAGCTGGTAGTCGTCCACGCCGGGCACCACACCCGTGGCGACCGCGACGGTGCCGATGGCGACCGCGGCGGAGACGCCGAGCAGCCCGGTGCGCACCGGACGCGCCGCCTTCTTCTTGTGGCGGCGCCCACCCGCCCGCCGTGCGCTGTCGCCGGGTGCTTCCTCAGGGAAGACGACGCGGTAGTCCTCGTCCGAGGCGAAGAGGTAGCGCTCGCTGCGCGCGGTGGTCTCGGCGTACGCCTCGTTGTTCAGGTAGGGCGCCATGCCCATCGCGGGACGGTCGGTTGCGTATGCGTCGTATGCGTCGTATGCGTTGTACGAGTCCTGCGGGTCGTGGCTCCCCGTGTGGGAACCGTGCGTTTCCGTGACCCCCGTGGCGCGGCCCGTGGCGGCGCGGCCGGCGGCTGAGCGTCGGTGGCGTCCCATGTCCTTGCCTTCCTCGTCCTGGCGGTCGATTCGCCCGTGCGGTCAACGCGACTCACTCGATCGAGTGAGTTTCATATGAGATTCATTGGGGCTGGACGGTACCGCATGGCGCTGGATGAGGAAGTGTCCGGAGAGACATCGGCCCGTTAGGTTGCACCCATGAGCGAGGATGTGCGGTTGGTCGCCTGGGTGCGCGGACGCGTGCAAGGTGTGGGTTTTCGCTGGTTCACGCGGGCCAAGGCGCTCGAACTCGGCGGCCTGAGTGGTTTTGCTCTCAATTTGGCGGACGGACGGGTCCAGGTGGTCGCGGAGGGCCCGCGCGGAGCGTGTCAAGGACTCCTCGACTGGCTTCAGGGCGCCGACACGCCCGGCCGCGTAGACGGAGTCACCGAGATCTGGGACACACCCCGCGGCGGCTACGACGGCTTCTCGATCCGCTGAGCGATTTCCGTAAAGCGGGCCGGGCCGAAGCGGAGGGGCGTGCCACCGGCAGTTGCCCCGAGCAGAAAGGCCCTGGTGGTTGCCAAGAACCGCTTACCGTGGCAGGCTCCGCAGACAAGGATGATCGTCACGCCCTGAGGGGCCCGCAGGAGCAGCAGCGCCGCCGCTTTCACGGCCGCGCGCCCCCGGGATGCCCGCCAATGCAGGGCGTGATCGTGTTGACCGTCAAACTTTTTGGTGAGACGCTGAAAGCCCCGCGCACCTTAGCTGTTTGGCATGGATGAACGGCAGCACAAACTCAACAGTGCCAAGCACCGCGGGTGCGAATCCCTCACGACCCACACCGCATCGGTCGGTCACTCAGTGTGGAGGACCATCCATCATGGCAAAGGCGCTTCTCGGTTACGTCGGCGGCTCCGACCCTCGACTCCTCGCCGAGATGCGACGGCTCCAGCAGCGCGTCCAGGATCTGGAATCCGAGCTCGGCCGGATCCAGGCGGAGAACGACGCGCTGACGGCTGCCGCTTCTCACGACAGGATCATGGAGAGCATCGACATCGACTCTCACGACAGGGTCATGGAGAGTATCGACGCACACCAGGCGGAGCCTGCGCTCACCTGATCACTGCATCACACCACGACAGCAGTGGTTGGGCAGCCCGTATCAACCGCTTAAGTTGTCAGAGTTTGCAAGGGACGCTTCGGCGTCCCTTCTTTCTTGCCCCCGCGCATCCTTTCACCTTCTTTAACGTCTGGTGTGCCCTGCACGTTCAAAGGTGAAACCGCAAGGGGACCCCAGGGTTCGGCGTCTGAGACACCGGCGGGAGGTAGAGTCCAGCGGCGTGCACCTCAAGGCCCTGACCCTCCGTGGGTTCAAGTCGTTCGCCTCGGCGACCACGCTCCGGTTCGAGCCGGGGATCACGTGTGTCGTCGGACCGAACGGCTCGGGCAAGTCCAATGTGGTGGACGCGCTCAGCTGGGTCATGGGTGAGCAGGGCGCCAAGTCGCTGCGCGGCGGCAAGATGGAGGACGTCATCTTCGCCGGCACCACGGGCCGCCCGCCGCTGGGCCGCGCCGAGGTGTCCCTGACCATCGACAACTCCGACGGGGCGCTGCCCATCGAGTACGCCGAGGTCACCATCACGCGGATCATGTTCCGCAACGGCGGCAGCGAGTACCAGATCAACGGCGACACCTGCCGCCTGCTCGACATCCAGGAACTCCTCTCCGACTCCGGCATCGGCCGCGAGATGCACGTCATCGTCGGCCAGGGCCAGCTCGACTCCGTACTGCACGCGGATCCGATGGGCCGCAGGGCTTTCATCGAAGAGGCCGCGGGTGTGCTGAAGCACCGCAAGCGAAAGGAGAAGGCTCTCCGGAAGCTGGACGCGATGCAGGCCAACCTCGCGCGCGTGCAGGACCTGACCGACGAACTCCGAAGACAGCTCAAGCCGCTGGGCCGGCAGGCCGCCGTCGCGCGCAGGGCCGCCGTCATCCAGGCCGACCTCCGTGACGCCCGCCTCCGCCTGCTCGCCGACGATCTCGTACGACTCCGAGAGGCGCTCAACGCCGAAGTCGCCGACGAGGCCGCGCTGAAGGAACGCAAGGAAGCGGCCGAACTGGAGCTGAAGAAGGCACTCCAGCGGGAGGCGCTCCTGGAGGACGAGGTCCGGCAGCTCACGCCGCGGCTCCAGCGCGCCCAGCAGACCTGGTACGAACTCTCCCAGCTCGCCGAACGCGTCCGCGGCACGATCTCGCTGGCCGACGCCCGGGTGAAGAGCGCCACTTCCGCGCCCGCCGAGGAACGCCGGGGCCGTGACCCCGAGGACATGGAGCGTGAGGCCAACCGGATCCGTGAGCAGGAGGCCGAGCTCGAAGCGGCTCTGGAGGCGGCTGAGCGGGCGCTGGACGACACGGTCGCGCACCGCGCCGAACTGGAGCGCGAACTGGCCCTGGAGGAACGGCGCCTGAAGGACGTCGCCCGTTCCATCGCCGATCGCCGCGAGAGCCTCGCCCGGCTGAACGGCCAGGTCAACGCGGCCCGTTCGCGCGCCGCCTCCGCCCAGGCGGAGATCGACCGCCTCGCCGCCGCCCGCGACGAGGCCCAGGAACGCGCCGTCACCGCTCAGGAGGAGTACGAAACCCTCAAGGCCGAGGTGGACGGCCTGGATGCGGACGACGCGGAACTCGCCGAGCAGCACGAAGCGGCCAGGACAGCACTGACCGAGGCGGAAACCGCGCTGACGGCGGCCCGCGAGGCGGCCACAGCGGCGGAGCGCAAACGCGCCGCCACCCAGGCCCGCCATGAGGCGCTGGCGCTGGGCCTGCGCCGCAAGGACGGTACCGGAGCGCTGCTGGGCGCGAAGGACCGCCTCACGGGGTTGCTGGGCCCGGCCGCGGAGCTGCTGACGGTGACACCGGGCTACGAGGTCCCGCTGGCGGCGGCTTTCGGGGCGGCGGCGGACGCGATCGCGGTGACGTCGACGTCGTCGGCGGCGGACGCGATCCGCTTGCTGCGCAAGGAGGACGGCGGCCGTGCGGCACTTCTCCTGGCAGGGGGGCCGGAAGGGCCCCAAAGGGACGCGGGGCCGCATGCCTACGCGGCAGACCTGGTCCGCGCCCCCGTCGACCTCATGCCCGCAGTACGACGTCTCCTCCACGGCATCGTCGTCGTAGCCACCCTCGAAGACGCCGAAGACCTGGTCCACGCCCATCCCGACCTCACCGCCGTAACCGCCGAAGGCGACCTTTTGGGCGCCCACTTCGCGCACGGCGGCTCCGCCGGAGCACCCAGCCTCCTCGAAGTACAGGCATCCGTGGACGAGGCCGCGACCGAGTTGGAAGAGCTGGCCGTCCGGTGCGAGGAACTCACCGAGGCGCAAGCCGCGGCGGCCGACCGGCGCCAGGAGTGCGCCGCGCTCGTCGAAGCCGTAGGGGAGCGACGCAGGGCCGCCGACCGGGAGAAGTCGGCCGTGGCGCAGCAGCTCGGGCGGCTCGCCGGTCAGGCGCGCGGCGCCGCGGGGGAGGCGGAGCGGTCCACCGCGGCGGCGGCTCGGGCACAGGAGGCGCTCGACAAGGCCGTACAAGAGGCAGAGGAGCTGGCCGAGCGGCTCGCTGTCGCCGAGGAGATGCCGGTCGAGGAGGAGCCCGACACCTCCGTACGGGATCGGCTCGCCGCCGACGGGGCCAACGCCCGGCAGACCGAGATGGAGGCCCGGCTTCAGGTCCGTACGCACGAGGAGCGGGTCAAGGGACTCGCGGGACGCGCCGACTCCCTCGACCGCGCCGCCCGAGCGGAACGCGAGGCACGCGCGCGTGCCGAGCAGCGGCGGGCCCGGATGCGGCACGAGGCCGCAGTCGCGGAAGCGGTCGCCTCCGGAGCGCGGCAGCTGCTCGCGCACGTCGAGGTCTCCCTCGCCCGCGCCGACGAGGAACGCACCGCCGCCGAGGCCGCCAAGGCGCGGCGCGAGCAGGAGCTGACCGTCGCCCGCAACACGGGGCGTGATCTCAAGGCCGAACTGGACAAGCTGACGGACTCCGTGCACCGCGGTGAGGTGCTCGGCGCCGAGAAGCGGATGCGGATCGAGCAGCTGGAGACCAAGGCGCTGGAGGAACTGGGTGTCGAGCCGGCCGGGCTCGTCGACGAGTTCGGCCCGCATCAGCTCGTCCCGCCCTCGCTCCCGGCGGAGGGGGAGCAGCTGCCGGAGGATCCCGGGCATCCCCGCAACCAGCCCAGGCCGTTCACCCGGGCGGAGCAGGAGAAGCGGCTCAAGTCCGCCGAGCGGGCCTATCAGCAGCTCGGCAAGGTCAACCCGCTCGCGCTGGAGGAGTTCGCGGCGCTGGAGGAGCGGCACAAGTTCCTCAGCGAGCAGCTGGAGGACCTGAAGAAGACCCGCGCGGATCTGCTCCAGGTCGTCAAGGAGGTCGACGAGCGCGTCGAACAGGTCTTCACCGAGGCCTACCGGGACACGGCCCGGGAGTTCGAGGGCGTCTTCAGCCGGCTGTTCCCGGGCGGTGAGGGACGGCTGATCCTGACCGATCCCGACAACATGCTCACCACGGGCGTCGATGTCGAGGCGCGTCCCCCGGGTAAGAAGGTCAAGCGGCTCAGCCTGCTCTCCGGCGGCGAGCGCTCGCTGACCGCCGTAGCGCTGCTGGTGTCGATCTTCAAGGCGCGGCCCAGCCCGTTCTACGTGATGGACGAGGTCGAGGCCGCGCTCGACGACACCAACCTGCAGCGGCTGATCCGCATCATGCAGGAGCTGCAGGAGGCCTCGCAGCTGATCGTGATCACCCACCAGAAGCGGACGATGGAGGTCGCCGACGCCCTGTACGGCGTCTCCATGCAGGGCGACGGTGTGTCGAAGGTCATCTCCCAGCGCCTGCGCTAGACGAGATGATCAATCTGCGAGCTGGGGCAGTACGTTTTCGCAGAACAGCCGCAGACTGCGCCACCCCTCCTCCACCGGCATCCCGCCCGACAGCGGATGCAGTACGTAGTTGTCGAGCCCCTGCGTCACGCACTCGTCCGGCGTGAGGATCCGGTAGACGCCCTCGGCGCGCAGCTCGTCCACGGTCGTGGCCGCCGATTTCACCGCGGACCGTATGCCGCCCGACTGCCAGGAGGCGTACGTCCGTGCCTCGTGCAGGAAGTGCCCGCCGTACGCGCTCCACGCCCGGTCCGGATCCTCGGCGATGTGCAGCAGCGGCTGCTCGGTCGCGGGCATCATGGTCCAGCCCTCGGTGCCGTACTCGATGAGCCGTTCCTTGTAGTACGTCTCCAGCTCCGGCAGATGCGCGCTGGGGAAGAAGGGCAGGCCGAGGCGGGCGGCCCGGCGGGCGGCGGCCTGCGAGGAGCCGCCGACCAGGAGGAGGGGGTGCGGCTCGGTGTAGGGGCGCGGGGTGACCCGGACCGTACGGCCCCGGTACTCGAACTCGTCGCCGGTCCAGGCATTGAGGAGCGTTTCGAGGAGTTCGTCCTGCAATCGCCCCCGCCGCTTCCACTCCACGTCGAACAGGTCGTATTCCTCGGGCCGGTAGCCGATCCCGGCGACCGTCACCAGCCGTCCGCCGCTGAGCAGATCCAGTACGGCGATGTCCTCGGCCAGCCGCAGCGGGTCGTGCAGTGGGCCGATGATCGCCGAGACCGTGACGGCGATCCGCCCGCCCGTCGGCCGGCCACCACTGAGCGACGAGCCGGTGCGCGCCGCGGAATCTTCCTGAGTGGCGCCTGAATTTCCCTGAGTGGCGCCGAAGACCGCTCCCGCGAAGACGAAGGGCGACGGCAGCCAGTTGTTCGCGGCGCCGTGGTGCTCCTCGGTCTGCACGGTGGTGATCCCGTGCTCGTCGGCGTACGTGGCCATCTCCAGCGCCGCCCGGTAGCGGGCGCTCAGCGAGGCGGGGGTGGCGCCGGGCTCGACGAGGTTGAGACGGACGACCGTGACGGGCATGACAGGTCCCCTTCAGCGGCGGATGTGCGGGGACCATAGCTGACGGTGCGTCAGTTCGCCAGGGGTCCGGCCTTCGATCAAGGAAGGTGGGAGTGGGACCCGCGGTCCCGGGTGGAGTACGAACGGCCGAGCGGGAGGTCACGCAATACTGGACCTGTTATGGAAACCGTCATCCTTGCTGTAGTCATCGCCGTGGTCGTGCTCGGCGCGCTGGGCGGGCTCATCGTCGGCAGCCGGCGCAAGAAGCCGCTGCCTCCGCCGCCGCCCGCCGCGCCCGACATCACCGCCCCGCCGGCCGAGCCGCACATCGGCGACGAGGCCGAAACGCCGCGCGACGAACCGCGCCGGACGATAGAGGAGGTGGATCTTCCCGACGGCTCGGCCCCGGCCGCCGTCGAGGAACCGCCCGTCGTCGAAGAGCTCCCGCCGACCGAGATCGAGGTCCCGGAGCCCACCGCGGGGCGCCTGGTGCGCCTGCGCGCCCGTCTCTCCCGCTCCCAGAACACCCTCGGCAAGGGGTTGCTCGCGCTGCTCTCGCGCGAGCACCTCGACGACGACACCTGGGAGGAGATCGAGGACACTTTGCTCACCGCCGACGTCGGTGTGCAACCCACCCAGGAACTGGTCGACGGGCTGCGTGAGCGCGTGAAGGTGCTCGGTACCCGGACGCCCCAGGAGCTACGAGGCCTGCTGCGGGAGGAGCTGCTCAAGCTGATCGGCACCGACATGGACCGTGTCGTGAAGACCGAGCCGGAGGGCCGCAAGCCCGGCATCGTGATGGTCGTCGGTGTCAACGGCACCGGCAAGACCACCACCACCGGCAAGCTCGCCCGGGTCCTCGTCGCCGACGGCAACAGCGTCGTCCTGGGCGCCGCCGACACCTTCCGGGCCGCCGCCGCCGACCAGCTGCAGACCTGGGGTGAGCGGGTCGGTGCGTACACCGTGCGCGGGCCCGAGGGCGGCGACCCCGCCTCCGTCGCCTTCGACGCGGTCAAGGAGGGCAAGGAGATGGGCTCCGACGTCGTCCTCATCGACACCGCCGGGCGGCTGCACACCAAGACCGGCCTGATGGACGAGCTGGGCAAGGTCAAGCGGGTCGTGGAGAAGCACGCTCCGCTGGACGAGGTGCTGCTCGTGCTGGACGCCACCACTGGCCAGAACGGGCTGGTGCAGGCCCGCGTCTTCGCCGAGGTCGTCGACATCACCGGCATCGTCCTGACCAAGCTGGACGGTACGGCGAAGGGCGGCATCGTGGTCGCCGTGCAGCGTGAGCTGGGCGTGCCGGTCAAGCTGGTCGGTCTCGGCGAGGGCGCCGATGACCTGGCGCCGTTCGAGCCGGAGGCGTTCGTGGATGCGCTTATCGGAGAGTGAGGCCCCTTCGAGAAGGGCGCCGCCGCATGGTGCAGTGCGGTGGCGCCCTTCGCTGTTGCTGTGCGGCGGGGCTACGTCCGCGAGGTCGCTGTCCGGCGGGGCTACGCCCGCGATCGATGTGCCACGTAGGCCAGCGTCCCGAGCAGCAGCCGGGCCTCCGGTGGCCGGGTCGCCGAGTCCAGCTCGGGGGAGCGCAGCCAGCGCACCGGGCCCAGGCCGCCCCGGTCGGAGGGCGGGGCCGTGATGTACGTACCCGGGCCGAGGCCGTGCAGGTCGAGGGAGGTGGGGTCGTCCCAGCCCATGCGGTAGAGCAGCTCTTGGAGTTCGGTGGCGGCGCCGGGGGCGACGAAGAAGTGGGCGCGGCCCTCGGGGGACGCTGTCACCGGGCCGACCGGGAGGCCCATGCGCTCCAGCCGGGCCAGGGCACGGCGTCCGGCGGGCTCGGCGACCTCGATCACGTCGAACATCCGGCCGACCGGCAGCATCGCCGAGGCGCCGGGGAACTCGCCCCAGGACTCGGTCACCTGGTCGAGGGTTGCGCCGGCGGGCACCTCCGGCGCGAAGTCCAGCGGATGTGCGCCCGGCGTGCGGCAGTCGGGGTGGCCGCAGGAACAGGCGCCCGCCGCGGCCCGCGCGCCCGGCACCACGTCCCAGCCCCAGAGCCCGGTGAACTCGGCCACGGCGGTGCACTCCGCGGTGCGGCCGCGGCGGCGCGAGCCGGACCGGATGTCGCGGATGCCCCGACTGCTGCCGATCGTGAAGCCCATGCCCCCTCCAACGGGTCCGACGCACCGGTGGTTACGAGACGACCCGGAATGTGACTGACCGTGTCCCCGGCTCGGCACGAAATGGCGCCTTCGAGCGACTCGGGTTGTGTGCCAGGCTTCGTGCGCCCCTGAGTGCACCGCTCCGCCCACTCCTGTCCGTTCTATGTCAAGTGAATCGCGTACGAGCGACCGTGAGTTCATTCGAAGGGGTGGCGAATGGTGGCGTTTTCGGGATCGCCATGGCTGGAACGGTGATCGTAGGATTACTTTGAGTGCGCGAGTCCTGAGCGGCACATGCCGTGGTGGGTATGCCGAGGGCAACTAGGCTTCCCGTTCGAAGGGTGACAACTGCCGGACGGGCAGCCGTATGTACCGGCATTCTGATAGGGCTTGGCCACCCGGCGACACACTCGGCGGCAAGTGGTCTCAGGGGACATGTGGTCTCAGGGATGGGGGCGTTCCAGTGGGCGGCAACGGCGGAAGCGGTACGAACGCTGACAAGCGCCCCAATGAGCTGCTCGGCTCGTGGTTCGTGCGCAGCGGGTGGTCCAAGGGGGAACTTGCGCGGCAAGTGAACCGCAGGGCCCGCCAGTTGGGCGCCAACCACATCTCCACGGACACCTCGCGGGTGCGTCGCTGGCTGGACGGCGAGAATCCGCGTGAGCCGATCCCCCGGATCCTGTCCGAGCTGTTCTCCGAGCGGTTCGGCTGTGTCGTCTCCGTCGAGGACCTGGGGCTGCGCGCCGCTCGCCAGGCACCCTCCGTCTCCGGAGTCGACCTCCCCTGGACGGGCCCGCAGACCGTGGCCCTGCTCAGCGAGTTCTCGCGCAGCGACCTGATGCTGGCGCGGCGCGGCTTCCTCGGGACCTCGCTGGCCCTCTCCGCGGGCCCGTCCCTGATCGAGCCGATGCAGCGCTGGCTGGTGCCGGCGCCGCAGGCCCCGCAGCAGGAGACCGGGCCCGTCCCGTCCTCACGCGCGCGTGGCCGGCTGTCCAAGCCGGAGCTGGACCTCCTGGAGTCCACCACCGTGATGTTCCGGCAGTGGGACGCCCAGTGCGGTGGCGGCCTGCGCCGCAAGGCCGTCGTCGGCCAGTTGCACGAGGTGACCGACCTCCTCCAGGAGCCCCAGCCCGAGTCCACCGCCCGCAAGCTGTTCAAGGTCGCCGCCGAGCTGGCCGAGCTGGCCGGCTGGATGTCGTACGACATCGGGCTCCAGCCCACCGCGCAGAAGTACTTCGTGCTCGCCCTGCACGCCGCCAAGGAGGCGGGTGACAAGCCGCTCGGCTCGTACATCCTGTCCAGCATGAGCCGCCAGATGATCCACCTCGGCCGGCCCGACGACGCCCTGGAACTGATCCACCTCGCGCAGTACGGCAGCCGGGACTGCGCGAGCCCCCGCACCCAGTCGATGCTGTATGCGATGGAGGCACGGGCCTACGCCAACATGGGCCAGCCCGGCAAGTGCAAGCGGGCGGTGCGGATGGCCGAGGACACCTTCGGCGAGGCCGACGAGTGGGACGAGCCCGACCCCGACTGGATCCGCTTCTTCTCCGAGGCCGAGCTGTACGGCGAGAACTCGCACTCCTTCCGCGACCTCGCCTATGTGGCGGGCCGCAGCCCCACCTACGCGTCCCTCGCCGAGCCCCTGATGCAGCGGGCCGTCGACCTCTTCGCCAAGGACACCGAGCACCAGCGGTCGTATGCGCTGAACGCGATCGGGATGGCCACCGTGCATCTGCTGCGGCGGGAGCCCGAGCAGGCCTCGGTCCTCGCCGCCGAGGCCATGGGCATCGCCAAGAAGGTCCGCTCCGAGCGCGTGACCACTCGTATTCGAAAGACGGTCGACACGGCCGTACGCGACTTCGGTGATCTCGCCGAGGTCGTGGACCTCACCGACCGCCTCGCCATCGAGCTGCCGGAGACCGCCGAAGCGGTCTGACACCCCAGAACCCCGGCCGCGGCCGGCCCTCCCGAACCGCCCGACTCGGCTCCCCCCTGCCAGGTCATCGGAGGGCCGACCGCGGCCGGATGCGCGCCTTTGCGCCTAAACCGGCGCCGCTCTCGCGGAGGTGGCTGGTCGCCGTGGGGGTTGCTCAATGGGGGGTTGCGGCGGCAGTCGTGGAAGGTTGCGCCACGATAACGATCGGGCGGGCGGGCATCTCGCAGTTCATCAACGCGTAACACGCGGGGCGCCTTCGTCACGGCGGCGAAACAACGAGGGGCTTCCATCGAAACGGCGCTGCGCCAATCTCATGGCGCATAAACCGGTCCCACCCCTCAAATCCGCTCAAGGCTTCGCCCGCACGGGGCCGTACCAACGACGAGGAGACGCCGATGGCATCAACCGCCATCACGCTAGCCGCAGACGCTCCCACGCTGTCTGCCGCAAACACCGGGTTCATGCTGATCTGCTCGGCTCTGGTGTTGCTCATGACCCCCGGTCTCGCCTTCTTCTACGGCGGCATGGTCCGGGTGAAGAGCACCCTGAACATGCTGATGATGAGCTTCATCAGCATCGGCATCGTCACCATCCTGTGGGTGTTGTACGGCTTCTCCCTCGCCTTCGGCACGGACAGTGGCAGCATCATCGGCTGGACCTCGGACTATGTCGGACTCAGCGGCATCGAGACCGGTGACCTGTGGGGTGCCTACAACATCCCGGTCCTCGCCTTCCTGGTCTTCCAGCTGATGTTCGCGATCATCACCCCGGCTCTTATAAGCGGTGCTCTCGCGGACCGCGTGAAGTTCACGGCATGGGCGCTGTTCGTCGCCCTGTGGGCCACGATCGTCTACTTCCCCGTCGCCCACTGGGTCTGGGGCGAGGGCGGCTGGGCATTCGACCTGGGCGTCATCGACTTCGCCGGTGGTACGGCGGTCCACATCAACGCCGGTGCCGCGGCGCTCGGCGTGATCCTGGTCATCGGCAAGCGGGTCGGCTTCAAGAGGGACCCGATGCGCCCGCACAGCCTCCCGCTGGTCATGCTCGGTGCCGGTCTGCTGTGGTTCGGCTGGTTCGGCTTCAACGCCGGCTCGTGGCTCGGCAACGACGACGGCGTCGGCTCCCTGATGTTCGTCAACACGCAGATCGCCACCGCCGCCGCCATGCTGTCCTGGCTGATCTACGAGAAGATCCGCCACGGCGCGTTCACCACGCTGGGCGCCGCCTCCGGCGCGGTCGCCGGTCTGGTCGCGATCACCCCGTCCGGTGGCGCGGTCTCCCCGGTCGGCGCGATCGTCGTCGGTGTCGTCGCCGGTCTGCTGTGCGCCATGGCCGTCGGCCTGAAGTACAAGCTCGGCTACGACGACTCGCTCGACGTCGTCGGTGTCCACCTCGTCGGCGGTGTCGTCGGCTCCCTGCTCATCGGCTTCCTGGCCAGCGGCAAGGGCCAGTCCGATGTCGAGGGCCTGTTCTACGGCGGCGGCATGGAGCAGATGTGGAAGCAGCTCGCGGGCGTCGGTGCCGTCCTCGGCTACTCCCTGGTCGTCTCCGCGCTCCTCGCCTTCCTCCTCGACAAGACCATCGGTATGCGGGTCTCCGAGGACGAGGAGGTGGCCGGCATCGACCAGGCCGAGCACGCCGAGACCGCATACGACTTCAGCGGCGCCGGCGGCGGTGCCGCCAAGGCCGCAGCCCCGGCCCCGGTCGCCGACACTGCCAGCAAGAAGGTGGACGCATGAAGCTCATCACCGCCGTCGTCAAGCCGCACCGGCTCGACGAGATCAAGGAAGCCCTCCAGGCCTTCGGGGTGCACGGACTGACGGTCACCGAGGCGAGCGGTTACGGTCGTCAGCGGGGCCACACCGAGGTCTACCGGGGCGCCGAGTACACGGTCGACCTGGTCCCCAAGATCCGCATCGAGGTCCTGGCCGAGGACGACGACGCCGAACAGCTGATCGACGTCATCGTCAAGGCGGCCCGTACCGGCAAGATCGGTGACGGCAAGGTCTGGTCCCTCCCGGTCGAGACGGCCGTACGGGTGCGGACCGGCGAGCGCGGCCCGGACGCGCTCTAAAAAGAAGAAGAACAGGAGTCGCTGGGTGACGAGTACGGACGTACGGAAAGATGCAGAGGACTCGGGACCCAGCGGCTACGCGGCGGCCCGGCTGCGCCTCCTGACGGAGGGGGCGCGGTCCGGGCCGCCGCGCCGTGCGGCCCTCGCCGAACTGACCGACGACTGGCTGTCGGGGCTCTTCGGCGCGGGCTCCGACGGGCTCAAGGGCGCCTCCCTGATCGCGGTCGGCGGCTACGGCCGCGGCGAGCTGTCCCCGCGCAGCGACCTCGACCTGCTCCTGCTGCACGACGGCGGTGACACGGACGCGGTCGCCGCGCTGGCCGACCGCATCTGGTACCCCGTCTGGGATCTGGGCCTGGCCCTCGACCACTCGGTGCGCACCCCGGCCGAGGCCCGCAAGACCGCGGCCGAGGATCTGAAAGTCCAACTCGGTCTCCTGGACGCGCGGCACATCGCGGGCGACCTCGGCCTGACCGCAGGACTGCGCACGGCCGTCCTCGCCGACTGGCGCAACCAGGCGCCGAAACGACTCCCCGAACTTCAGGAGCTGTGCGCCGAGCGCGCCGAGCGCCAGGGTGAGCTGCAGTACCTGCTGGAGCCGGACCTGAAGGAGGCCCGCGGCGGCCTCCGTGACGCCACCGCCCTGCGCGCCGTCGCCGCCTCCTGGCTGGCCGACGCCCCGCGCGAGGGCCTCGACGACGCCCGGCGCCGGCTGCTCGACGTCCGCGACGCCCTGCATCTGGCGACGGGCCGGGCGACCGACCGGCTGTCCCTCCAGGAGCAGGACCAGGTCGCCGGCGAGCTGGGACTCCTCGACGCGGACACCCTGCTGCGGCAGGTGTACGAGGCGGCGCGCGTGGTGTCGTATGCAAGCGATGTCACCTGGCGTGAAGTGGGGCGCGTGCTGCGGTCGCGCGCTGTGCGGCCGCGGTTGCGCGCCATGCTGGGCGGCGGGAAGCCGGTCGCCGAGCGCTCCCCGCTGGCCGAAGGCGTGGTGGAACAGGACGGCGAGGTGGTGCTCGCCCGCGCCGCGCGCCCCGAACGCGACCCCGTGCTGCCCCTGCGCGCCGCTGCCGCCGCCGCGGAGGCCGGCCTCCCGCTCTCCCTGCACGCCGTACGGCGCATGGCGGCCACCACGCGCCCCCTGCCCACGCCCTGGCCCGCCGAGGCACGCGAACAGCTGGTGACCCTGCTGGGCTCCGGCCGCCCGACCGTCGAGGTGTGGGAGGCGCTGGAGGCCGAGGGCCTGATCACCCGCATGCTCCCCGACTGGGAGCGGGTCCGCTGCCGCCCGCAGCGCAACGCCGTGCACATCTGGACCGTGGACCGGCATCTCATCGAGACGGCCGTCCGCGCCTCCGACTTCGCCCGCCGCGTCAGCCGCCCCGACCTGCTCCTGGTCTCCGCGCTGCTGCACGACATCGGCAAGGGCTGGCCCGGCGACCACTCGGTGGCCGGCGAGATCATCGCGCGCGACGTGGCCGCCCGGATCGGCTTCGACCGCGAGGACGTCGCCGTGCTCGCCACCCTCGTACGGCATCACCTGCTGCTCGTCGAGACGGCCACCCGGCGCGACCTGGAGGACCCGGCCACCGTGCGCGCGGTCGCCGAGGCGGTCGGCACGCAGAGCACCCTGGAGCTGCTGCACGCGCTGACCGAGGCGGACGCGCTGGCCACCGGGCCGGCCGCCTGGTCGTCCTGGCGCGGATCCCTCGTCGCCGACCTGGTGCGGCGGGTCTCGGCGGTGCTCGCCGGGGACGCTCCGGAGGAGCCTGAGGCCGCCGCGCCCACCGCCGAGCAGGAGCGGCTCGCCATCGAGGCGGTCGCCACCGGCAGCCCCGTGCTGTCGCTGCGCGCGCAGACCGAGCCGCCCACGGAGGACCAGCCGTCCGGCGATCCCGAACCGCTCGGCGTCGAGCTGCTGATCGCCGTACCGGACCAGAAGGGCGTGCTGCCCGCGGTGGCCGGTGTGCTGGCGATGCACCGGCTGACCGTGCGCACCGCGGAACTGCGGGCCCTGGACCTGCCGGACGGCGTCGAGGGATCCGTCCTGCTGCTGGACTGGCGGGTCGCCGCCGAGTACGGCTCCCTGCCGCAGGCCGCGCGGCTGCGGGCCGATCTCGTCCGGGCCCTGGACGGATCCCTGGACATCGCGGGCCGCCTCGCCGAGCGGGACGCGGCCTACCCGCGGCGCCGGGGCGTCGTGGCGCCGCCGCCCCGGGTGACGGTCGCACCGGCGGCGTCACGGCTGGCGACGGTGATCGAGGTGCGCGCCCATGACGCGCCCGGACTGCTGCACCGGATCGGACGCGCGCTGGAGGACGCGGGAGTGCGGGTACGCAGCGCGCATGTGTCCACGCTGGGCGCCAACGCGGTGGACGCCTTCTACGTGACCGGCCAGGATGGCGCACCGCTGCCGACCGGGGAAGCGGGGGCCGTGGCGCGGAAGCTGGAGGAGACGTTGCGGGCGTGACCTTGCGGTCATGTCGTGCGTTCAGCTGATGTGCTCCCTGCAGACGCGGGGATGGTCCCCCGGCTCAGCACGTGCTGAAGTCGGGCAACGCCTGCTCCCCGCCACCGCGGGGGTTCTCGTCCCCGGCCGCCGAACACAGCGGCCGGGGACGAATTGCTTGCGGGGCCGGATACCCTGGAGGGCAGCCCAAAACGACTCCGACCCCGAGGACCGACGCCACCGTGTTCGATACCCTCTCCGACCGCCTCAGCGCGACTTTCAAAAACCTCCGCGGCAAAGGCAGGCTGTCCGAGGCGGACATCGACGCCACGGCGCGCGAGATCCGCATCGCGCTGCTGGAAGCAGACGTCGCCCTCCCTGTCGTCCGCACGTTCATCAAGAACGTGAAGGAGCGGGCGCTCGGCGTCGAGATCTCGAAGGCTCTCAACCCGGCGCAACAGTTCATCAAAATCGTCAACGAGGAACTGGTCACCATCCTCGGGGGCGAGACCCGTCGACTCCGCTTCGCCAAGCAGCCGCCCACCGTGATCATGCTGGCGGGTCTGCAGGGTGCCGGTAAGACCACCCTCGCGGGCAAGCTCGGCCGCTGGCTCAAGGGGCAGGGCCACTCCCCGCTGCTCGTCGCCGCCGACCTCCAGCGCCCGAACGCCGTGAACCAGCTCAGCGTGGTCGCCGAGCGCGCCGATGTCGCGGTCTTCGCGCCGGAGCCGGGCAACGGCGTGGGCGACCCGGTGAAGGTCGCCAAGGACTCCATCGACTTCGCGAAGTCCCGGGTCCACGACATCGTGATCGTGGACACCGCCGGCCGCCTCGGCATCGACCAGGAGATGATGCAGCAGGCCGCGGACATCAGGGACGCCATCGGCCCGGACGAGATCCTCTTCGTCGTCGACGCGATGATCGGCCAGGACGCGGTCAACACCGCAGAGGCCTTCCGTGACGGCGTCGGCTTCGACGGTGTGGTGCTCTCCAAGCTCGACGGTGACGCCCGCGGTGGCGCGGCCCTGTCGATCCGGCAGATCACCGGCAAGCCGATCATGTTCGCGTCGAACGGCGAGAAGCTCGACGACTTCGACGCCTTCCACCCTGACCGGATGGCCTCCCGCATCCTCGACATGGGTGACCTGCTCACCCTGATCGAGCAGGCGGAGAAGACGTTCAGCCAGGAAGAGGCCGAGAAGATGGCCTCGAAGCTGGCGTCCAAGAAGGGCCAGGACTTCACCCTGGACGACTTCCTGGCCCAGATGGAGCAGGTCAGGAAAATGGGCTCCATCTCGAAGCTCCTTGGCATGCTGCCCGGCATGGGCCAGATCAAGGACCAGATCAACAACCTCGACGAGCGTGACGTCGACCGCACGGCCGCGATCATCAAGTCGATGACGCCGGCCGAGCGCCAGGAGCCGACGATCATCAACGGATCGCGCCGCGCCCGTATCGCCAAGGGCTCCGGTGTCGAGGTCAGCGCGGTGAAGAACCTGGTGGAGCGGTTCTTCGAGGCCCGCAAGATGATGTCCCGCATGGCTCAGGGCGGCGGTATGCCCGGTATGCCGGGCGTCCCGGGCATGGGTGGCGGCCCCGGCCGGTCGAAGAAGCAGCCCAAGAAGGCCAAGGGCAAGCAGCGCTCCGGCAACCCGATGAAGCGCAAGCAGCAGGAGCAGGAGGCCGCCGCCCGCCGCGCCGCCGCCGCTCAGGGCGGCAACGCGTTCGGCGTGCCGCAGCAGGGCGCGCAGGAGTTCGAGCTGCCGGACGACTTCAAGAAGTTCATGGGCTGATTGTTTCGATACGGTCCTGTTGCCTCGATACGGCCCTGAGGGCGCCCTTCTTCACACGGGGCGCCCTCAGCGCGTGCTGTGCTTTGTCATCTGCCGTAACGTCCAGATATGAGCAATGCCGCGCCACCTCGCAAGGCCCCTGACCAGCCGTGGCGCACCGAAGGCACTCCGGAGGAACCGCCCAGGCAGCCGGGTGGCAGGCGGACGCGCGGGCGGTGGTGGGGGCTGCTGCTCACCGCGGTGCTCGTGTTCCTGCTGGCGTATGTGGGGCTGACGTACCTCGACAGGGGCAACGAGCCGACGATCTCGTACACGGAGTTCAGCAGGCAGGTTGATGCGGGCAACGTCGACAAGATCTACTCCAAGGGCGACTCCATCCAGGGGCAGCTCAAGAGCGCTCGGGACAACCCGGAAGGCGACGGCGACTACACCAGGTTCAAGACGCAGCGCCCCGCCTTCGCGGACGACGGCCTCTGGCAGAGTCTGCGCACCCACGACGTGACGGTGACAGCGGAGCCGGTCGTGCGGGAGCGCGGACTGCTGTCCAACGTACTGCTCTCCTTGATCCCGATCGTGCTTCTGGTGGCAGTGTGGATCTTCTTCGCCCGGCGGATCGGCTCGGGCCTGGGCGGCGCGGGCGGCATGCTGGGCCGCAAGGCACCACCCAAGCCGGTCGAGCTCCAGCCGGGCAGACAGCGCACCACCTTCGCCGACGTGGCCGGTATCGACGAGGTCAAGGGCGAACTGGACGATGTCGTCGGCTTCCTGGAACATCCCGACGCCTACCGCAGGATGGGCGCGAAGATGCCGAGGGGCGTGCTGCTCGCGGGGCCGCCGGGCACCGGCAAGACCCTGCTGGCCCGGGCGGTGGCGGGCGAGGCGGGCGTGCCGTTCTTCTCCGCCTCCGCGTCCGAGTTCATCGAGATGATCGTCGGCGTCGGGGCGTCCCGGGTCCGGGAGCTGTTCGCCGAGGCCCGCAAGGTGGCGCCGTCGATCATCTTCATCGACGAGATCGACACCATCGGACGCGTGCGGGGCGGCGGCGCGTCGGTGAGCGGTCACGACGAGCGCGAGCAGACGCTGAACCAGATCCTCACGGAGATGGACGGCTTCTCCGGATCGGAGGGCGTGATCGTCATCGCGGCGACGAACCGCGCCGACATCCTGGATCCGGCACTGACCCGGCCCGGACGGTTCGACCGGGTGGTCAGCGTCGCGACGCCGGACCGCGGAGGGCGCGAGGCGATCCTGCGGATCCACACGCGCGACATCCCGCTCGCCGAGGACGTGGACCTGGCCCGGCTGGCTCGCACGACCCCAGGCATGTCAGGTGCGGATCTGGCCAATCTCGCGAACGAGGGCGCGCTGCTCGCGGTGAAGCGGGGGCAGGACCACGTGACGTGGTCGGACCTGTCCGAGGCCCTGGAAAAGGTGCAGTTGGGCGCCGAGCGCACCCTGGTGATGCCGGAGGAGGACCGCCGTCGTACCGCGTACCACGAGAGCGGCCACGCCCTCCTGGGCATGCTGGAGCCCGGCGCCGACCCGGTACGCAAGATCACCATCGTGCCGCGTGGCCGGGCCCTCGGGGTGACGATGTCGACCCCCGAGGTGGAGCGCTACGCGCACTCGGAGGGGTACTTGCGCGGCCGTATCATCGGCGCGCTCGGGGGGATGGCCGCGGAGCAGGTGGTCTACGGCGTAGTGACCACGGGATCCGAGAGCGACCTCGAAACGGTCACCGCCATCGCGCGCGGCATGGTCGCGCGGTGGGGGATGAGCGAGCGGGTGGGACGGCTGTCCGCGCTCCCGAACGACGCCCAGCAGGCGTACGGCCTCGCCGCCGCGCCCCAGACGCTCGACGTGATCGACAGCGAGATGCGCCGGATCGTCGACGAGTGCTACGACGAGGCCTGCCGCAAACTCCGCGACCACCGCGGCCGGTTGGACGCCCTCGCCCAGGCCCTCCTGGAGCGGGAGACGCTGGAGGAGGCGGACGCGTACCGGATCGCGGGGATCACGCGGCTGGCGAAGGACGTGGACGTGTAGGGCGTACCGGTGAGCCGGCGCCCGCACCCCCTAGGGCGTGCGGGCGATCAGATACCGGAACACGTTCGGCATCCACACCGTCCCGTCCCGCCGCAGATACGGATGCAGGGCCTCCGTCAGCTCCTTCTCGACCTGCGCCTGATCCGTCGCGCTGATCGCCGCGTCGAAGAGCCTCGTGGACAGCAGCCCGCGCAGCGCGCTGTCCATGTCGGCGTAGCCGAAGGGGCACGCCACCCGGCCCGAACCGTCGGGCTTCAGACCCGCCCGCTGGGCGACCTCCTCCAGATCGTCGCGGAGTGCGGGGCGCCAACTCCCCGTGCTGCGCAGCGGATCCGCCAGCTTTGCGGCCACCCGCAGCACGGACGACGTGGTGCAGCGTTCCGGCGGACCCCAGCCGGCCAGCACCATGGGCGCCCGCCGCCCGGCGAGCGGTGTCGCTGCCTCGATCAGCTCGCCGAGCCCCTCCGAGTCGCCCGCGAGACACCCGATGGGCTCGAAGGCGGTCACCACGCTGTACGCGGGCGTCCTGGCGTCGGCCGTGTCCCGCGGTGAGCCGTCGACGAGCCGGATGCCCGCACGCGCGCGCGTGTCCCACGCCCCGGGCAGCAGCCGCTCCCGCGCGAGGGCGAGCCGCTCTGCGGAGGAGGGTTCGACACCGGTGACGGCGGCGCCTCTGGAGGCCGCCATCAACAGGGCCAGCCCGGATCCGCAGCCGAGGCCGAGGAGCCGGGTGCCGGCGCCCACTTCCAGTCGCTCGTAGACGGCCTCGAAGAGCGGAACCAGCATCCGCTCCTGGATCTCGGACCAGTCACGCGCGCGTGCACACAGATCCACGCGTGGCCTGGGGCCCGCGGGAGACAGGTGCTGCCGCACGAGCGTAGGTGTCATCTAAAGCGCCCCAATCCGACGAGAGTTGCCGCTGTACCCGATTCCGTAGCCCCCGTGACGTGCGCTCGCTGTCCCCCCGTATGCCAGGAAACTCCGCGTCCGTCGCCTCGTCCAGAGGGTTGTGCCGCCGGGCTTGTGGGTTCGCTGTGCGAGTGGCCAGATTTCACATTCCGGCAACGTGGGCCCGTACCATCTCGCCATGGCAAAGGCACCCGTACTCACCCCGCGGGCGGACGACTTCCCGCGCTGGTACCAGGATCTGATCAGCAAGGCCGAACTGGCCGACAACGGTCCGGTGCGCGGCACCATGGTGATCCGACCGTACGGGTACGGGCTGTGGGAGCGGATCCAGGCCGGGATGGACGCCCGCATCAAGGAGACGGGCGCCCAGAACGCGTACTTCCCGCTGCTGATCCCGCAGTCGTACTTCGCCAAGGAAGCCGAGCACGTCGAGGGCTTCGCGCCCGAACTCGCCGTCGTCACCCATGGCGGCGGCAAGGACCTCGAAGAGCCGGCCGTGGTCCGTCCCACCTCCGAGATGATCATCAACGACTACTTTTCGAAGTGGGTGCAGAGCTACCGCGATCTGCCGCTGCTGATCAACCAGTGGGCGAACGTGGTCCGTTGGGAGCTGCGGCCCCGTCTCTTCCTCCGGACGACCGAATTCCTGTGGCAGGAAGGCCACACCGCGCACGCCACCTACGAGGACGCCCGCGACTTCGCCGCGCATATCCACAGCGAGGTCTACGAGGACTTCATGGTGAACGTCCTCGCCATGGACTCCGTCCCCGGCCGCAAGACCCCCAAGGAGCGCTTCGCGGGCGCCCTCAACACCCTCACCCTCGAAGCGATGATGGGCGACGGCAAGGCCCTCCAGCTGGCCACCAGTCATGAGCTGGGCCAGAACTTCGCCAAGGCCTTCAACACCCGGTACCTGTCCAGGGACGGCAGGGAAGAACTGGTCTGGCAGACGTCCTGGGGGTCCACCACCCGCATGATCGGCGCCCTGGTGATGACTCACGGAGATGACAACGGGCTGCGGGTCCCGCCGCGGCTCGCCTCGGTGCAGGCCGTCGTCCTTGCGATCAAGGGCGACGAGGCGGTTCTGGCCAAGGTTCGCGAGATCGGCGATCAGCTGAAGGCCGCGGGCATCCGCGTCCACGTCGACGACCGCACGGACACCCCCTTCGGGCGCCGGGCCGTCGACTGGGAGCTGAAGGGCGTGCCGGTACGCATCGAGGTCGGGCCCCGCGACCTGGAGAACGGCACCGCGATGCTGGCCCGCCGGATTCCCGGAGGCAAGGAGCCGGTGGCGATCGACTCGCTCGTACGACTGCTCCCCACGGTCCTCGAAGAGGATCAGGCGCTGCTGCTGGCCCAGTCCCGCGAGCGCCGCGAGTCGCGTACGTCCGACGTGTCGAGCATCGCGGAGGCCGTCGACGCGACGATCGCCGGTGGCTGGGCGCGCATCCCCTGGGCGGTCCTCGGCGAAGAAGGCGAGGTCAAGCTGGGTGAGCATGCGGTGACCGTGCGATGTCTGGTCGCCGAGGACGGGTCGGTGCCGGACGCCGACGACGCACCCGGTAACGTCGCGATCGTCGCGCGCGCTTACTGAGACAGCGTCCTTCCCGTGGGAGAGCGACCGAAACGCCTCTTGCGCATCGCGCGAACACACGTGCCCGGCGCGCGGACAGGCTCTACGCGCCGGGTCCTACGTCAGACTACGTACCGGCTTGGCATGAGCTGTGAGGCTTCTCCGCAGATCAGCGCACCCGCCCTCGTCCGGACGCATCAGCGGCAACTGACGGGTACGTGCAAATTATTTGGGATGCCCCGGAATAGGAACACAGCGGCACTCTGGCTCGTTGTCATTACGTGAGCACGACACAGACACCACCTGTTCTCGCCGCAGAGCTGGCGCAGGCGTGGGCCGACATTCAGCGGTACCACCCCGAGCTGCCGGATCTTGCCGCGCCCGAGTCACTGATCGGGGAGTCGTCGTCCGCCTGCGGGCACGAGCTCTCCTTCGAGCGACTGCTCCATGAGGCAGTCCACGGCATCGCCGCCGCTCGCGGAGTCCGCGACACCTCGCGCGCCGGCCGCTACCACAACCGCAGATTCCTCGCGATCGCCGAGGAGCTGGGCCTGGACCACCCGGAGGAACCGCACCCCAGCAGCGGCTTCTCCCTGGTCACGCTCAACCCCGAGGCGAAGCGCCGCTACCGCCCGACGATCGAGCGGCTCCAGCGCGCCCTCAAGGCCCACACCGTGGCGACGTCCGCCGACACGTCCCGCACCTTCCGCGGCCCGGCGGCCCGCCACGGCTCCTCGGGCGGCGGCGTCCGCGTCAAAGCCGTCTGCGACTGCGGTCGCAACGTCCGCGTCGTCCCGTCGGTCCTGGCCCAGGCCCCGATCGTCTGCGGCGGCTGCGGCAAGCCGTTCCGGATCCCGGAGGTTATGGGCGCGGCGTAACCACGGCACCTCCAGCACCGGCATCTCGTGGCTGCCGGTCGGACACGTGGCGATGGGGTGCCGCCCCAGCTCGCGCAGCCTGCGGGCAGTCGTGCCGCTGGGGCGGCACGGGTGGGCGCAGGCTGCACCCCGTAAGCGCCGGGCTGCGCGACCCACCCCGAAGGCACCCAAGACGCCGGGTGCCCCTGAAGCATGCCCAGCTTCACGCACCGTCGGCTCAAAGCGACCCGCAGGGTATGGCACAATGGCTAGCTGTACTCGACAGCCGCACAGGACCCCTCTCTCCTCCGGCTGACGCGTCCATCGGGCACTCGGGTACCGCAACCCCACGCGGCCATCTCGCCGTGCCCAACCACGTCAAATCCAGGAGAACCCACTCCCGTGGCAGTCAAGATCAAGCTGAAGCGTCTGGGCAAGATCCGTTCGCCTCACTACCGCATCGTCATCGCCGACTCCCGCACCCGCCGTGACGGCCGTGCGATCGAGGAGATCGGTCTGTACCACCCGGTGCAGAACCCCTCGCGCATCGAGGTCAACGCCGACCGCGTGGCGTACTGGCTCTCCGTCGGCGCCCAGCCGACCGAGCCCGTCCTCGCCATCCTGAAGAAGACCGGCGACTGGCAGAAGTTCAAGGGCGAGCCCGCCCCGGCGCCGCTGCTGCAGCCGGCCGAGAAGGCGGCGCGTCCGTCCTTCGAGGCTCTCGGCGGCGACGACGAGGGCAAGGGTGAGGCGATCACCCAGAAGAAGAAGGCTGAGAAGAAGGACGAGGCCGCCGCTGAGTCTTCTTCGTCTGCGTCGACCGAGGCCTGAGCATGCTCGAGGAGGCTCTCGAGCACCTCGTGAAGGGCATCGTCGACAACCCTGACGATGTGCAGGTCGCCTCGCGCACCCTGCGCCGCGGACGCGTGCTGGAGGTCCGGGTCCACCCCGACGACCTCGGCAAGGTCATCGGCCGCAACGGCCGTACCGCACGCGCTCTGCGCACCGTCGTGGGCGCCATCGGCGGCCGCGGTGTCCGCGTCGACCTCGTCGACGTGGACCACGTCCGCTGACGCTGAACACAGCACCGGCTCGGGCCGGGGAGGGCCACTGGGCCGTCCCCGGCCCGCAGTCGTACGTACGACAGGAGATCTTCGAAAAGTGCAGCTCGTAGTCGCCCGGATCGGCCGCGCCCACGGCATCAAGGGCGAGGTCACCGTCGAGGTACGCACCGACGAGCCGGAACTCAGGCTCGCCCCCGGCGCCGTACTGGCCACCGACCCCCCGTCCGCGGGCCCGCTCACCGTCGAGACCGGCCGGGTGCACAGCGGCCGCCTCCTGCTGCGCTTCGAGGGCGTACACGACCGGACCGGCGCCGAGGCCCTGCGCAACATCCTCCTGATCGCCGAGATCGACCCGGAGGAACTGCCCGAGGGCGAGGACGAGTACTACGACCACCAGCTGATGGACCTGGACGTCGTCACCGAGGACGGCACGGAGGTCGGCCGGATCACGGAGATCTCGCACCTGCCTTCGCAGGACCTGTTCATCGTGGAGCGCCCGGACGGCAGCGAGGTGCTGATCCCCTTCGTGGCGGAGATCGTCACCGAGATCGACCTGGAGGAGCAGCGGGCGGTCATCGACCCGCCGCCGGGCCTGATCGACGACCAGGCGGAGATCGTGTCGTCGAGGGACCCCGAAGCATGAGACTCGACGTCGTCACGATCTTCCCCGAGTACCTGGAGCCCCTGAACGTCTCCCTCGTCGGCAAGGCACGCGCGCGTGGACAGCTGAACGTGCACGTGCATGATCTTCGGGCCTGGACGTACGACCGTCACCACACCGTCGACGACACCTCGTACGGCGGCGGCCCGGGCATGGTGATGAAGACCGAGCCCTGGGGCGACGCCCTGGACTCCGTCCTCGCCGACGGCTACGAGACCGGCTCCCACGCCCCCGCACTCCTCGTCCCCACGCCCAGCGGACGCCCCTTCACCCAGGAACTCGCCGTCGAGCTCTCCGAGCGCCCCTGGCTGATCTTCACGCCCGCCCGCTACGAGGGCATCGACCGCCGTGTCATCGACGAGTACGCGACCCGGATGCGCGTCTACGAGGTGTCCATCGGCGACTACGTCCTCGCCGGCGGAGAGGCGGCCGTACTCGTCATCACGGAAGCTGTGGCCCGCCTGCTGCCCGGTGTGCTGGGCAACGCCGAGTCGCACCGGGACGACTCCTTCGCGCCCGGCGCCATGGCCAACCTGCTGGAGGGGCCCGTCTACACCAAGCCGCCCGAGTGGCGCGGCCGGGAGATCCCGGAGGTGCTGCTCAGCGGCCACCACGGCAAGATCGCCCGCTGGCGCCGGGACGAGGCGCTGAAACGTACGACGGCCCACCGGCCCGACCTCATCGAGCGCTGCGACCCCGAGGTCTTCGACAAGAAGGACCGCGAGATGCTCTCCATCCTGGGCTGGATGCCCGCCCCGGAGGGTGAGCCGTACGGCCGATTTTGGCGCAGGCCAGAGGGCGTGGAAGAATAGGCCGCTGCTGTGCGCCGTCCGGCGTGCGCCCCTGCCACAGGGGGACACGACGCCCGCCCCGACGAGCACGGCTCTCATCCCGCAACACCTAGTTTCCGTTGATGACCTGTGGCATCAGCGAGGAAAGCAGACGAAATGTCTCACCTGCTCGACATCGTCGACTCCGCGTCGCTGCGCAGTGACGTCCCGGCCTTCCGCCCGGGCGACACGGTCAACGTCCACGTCCGCGTCATCGAGGGCAACCGCTCCCGTGTGCAGCAGTTCAAGGGCGTGGTCATCCGTCGCCAGGGCGCCGGTGTCCGCGAGACCTTCACGGTCCGCAAGGTCTCCTTCTCCGTCGGCGTCGAGCGCACCTTCCCGGTGCACACCCCGATCGTCGAGAAGATCGAGCTCGTCACCAAGGGCGACGTGCGCCGGGCCAAGCTGTACTACCTGCGCGACCTGCGCGGCAAGGCAGCGAAGATCAAGGAGAAGCGCGAGAACTGAGCGCTTCCCGGAGGTCTCAGCGGGGCCGGATAGCATCTGGCCCCGATGGACACCGAAGCACAGCCGACGGAGCGCGACCGCTCCTCCCGCCCTTTCGCATCCGAGGAGATCTCGGCCACAGGGGGGCAGGAGGGACGGTCGCGTTTCGCGTTGGCGTCGCGGATCACCGACTGGCTCCCCGGCGGGCGGATCAGCCTGACCCTGCTTGTCTGCCTGCTGTTTCTCCTGCTGCTCAACGCGTTTGTGGTGCAGCCGTTCGAGATCCCCAGCGGATCCATGGAGCGCGGGTTGAGGATCGGGGACCGTGTTCTCGTAAATAAGTTGGCGTACCGTTTCGGTGCTCAGCCGCGGCGTGGCGATGTCATCGTGTTCGACGGAACCGGGTACTTCGGGGACGCGGATTACATCAAGCGCGTCGTCGGTGTGGGGAAAGACCACGTGGTCTGCTGTGACAAGGAGGGGAGGATCGTGGTGAACGGCCGGTCGGTCGACGAGTCGTCGTTCCTGTACCCCGGCGACAGCCCGTCCACGGTGCCCTTCGACGTCGTCGTGCCGCCAGGCACCCTGTTCGTCCTCGGCGACCACCGCAGCAAGTCCAGCGACTCCCGCGACCACCTCGGTTCACCGGGCGGCGGCATGGTCCCCGTCGGCGACGTAGTGGGCCGTGCCGACTGGATCGTCTGGCCCGCCGGACACGCCACGCGCCTGCACCGCCCCGACGCCTACGCGCGCGTGCCCGCCGCCCAGGAGGCGTCGACACGGGCGGGCGCCGATGGGTAACCGCGGCAGGCCGCGCGGGGTCTCCGCGCACGCGGCCGACAATCTGCTGCCCACCGGTGTCCGGCGGGCCGCCTCCCCGGCCGGTGGCCGTACCCGGGCCGAGCGGCGCAAGCTCCAGCGCAAGGTCAAGCGGCGCCGCAGGCATTCCGCCGTCAAGGAGATACCCCTTCTCGTCGGCGTCGCCGTCCTCATAGCCCTCGTCCTGAAGACCTTCCTCGTGCAGGCCTTCGTGATCCCGTCCGGCTCCATGGAACAGACGATCCAGATCGGCGACCGCGTCCTGGTCGACAAGCTCACCCCGTGGTTCGGCTCCAAGCCGCAGCGCGGGGACGTCGTCGTCTTCAAGGACCCCGGCGGCTGGCTCCAGGACGAGCAGACCACCACCAAGCAGGAAGACCCCATCATCGTCAAGCAGGTCAAGGAAGCGCTCACCTTCATCGGCCTGCTGCCGTCCGACGACGAGAAGGACCTCATCAAGCGGGTCGTCGGAGTCGGCGGCGACCGCGTCAAGTGCTGTGACACGCAGGGACGGGTGACCGTCAACGGCGTTCCGCTGGAGGAGGGTGACTACCTCTACCCCGGCAACGCCCCCTCCCAGACCCAGTTCGACATCACCGTCCCGGAGGGACGGCTGTGGGTGATGGGCGACCACCGCAGCAACTCCGCGGACTCCCGCTCCCACCAGGACCAGGAGTACGGCGGCACGGTCTCCGAGGACGAGGTCGTGGGCCGGGCCATGGTCATCGCCTGGCCTTTCAGCCACTGGAACGGCCTGGACGAACCGAAAACCTACGCATCCGTGACCGACTCGGCGTCCGGGACGACCGCGGCTCCCCGGCTGTCGCATAGGGTTGCACCCGACGATCCGAACAGAATGATCCAGCTCCCGACCCCTGCGGAACTCCCGCTCGTTATGGGAGTGGTGGGCCTGCGCCGCGCATGGGGCAGGCGGCGGCACAGAGTAAGGAGTTGGCGTGGGGGATGTGGCGGTTGGCGCACGGTCCGGGCACGACGGCGAGGACCGCGGGCGCCCCGTGGACGCGGCTGTCCCGGCGGCGGACAACGCCGTGACCTCCGGAAGTGACTCCGGGGCGGCCGGCGACGGCACAACGGCGGACCAGCAGAACCCGACCGGTCCCCAGGGGCCGGGCGACTCGACCCCTCAGGCGAAGAAGCCACGCTCCTTCTGGAAGGAGCTGCCCATCCTGATCGGTATCGCGCTGGTTCTCGCGCTGCTGATCAAGACGTTCCTGGTGCAGGCTTTCTCGATCCCCTCCGACTCGATGCAGGACACCCTCCAGCAGGGTGACCGCGTCCTGGTCGACAAGCTCACCCCGTGGTTCGGCGCCGAGCCCGAGCGCGGCGAGGTCGTCGTCTTCCACGACCCCGACAACTGGCTGGCGGGCGAGCCGACAACCGACCCGAACGCGCTGCAGACCTTCCTCAGCTGGATCGGCCTGATGCCGTCCGCGGAGGAGAAGGACCTGATCAAGCGCGTGATCGGCG
This sequence comes from Streptomyces blattellae, assembly GCF_009709555.1. Lineage (GTDB taxonomy): Bacteria > Actinomycetota > Actinomycetes > Streptomycetales > Streptomycetaceae > Streptomyces > Streptomyces blattellae. Next base: position 56,148 of record NZ_WJBG01000167.1, read on the forward strand.
TCGGCGGCGACACCATCGAGTGCAAGGGCACGGGCCCGCTGACGGTCAACGGCAAGGCGCTGAACGAGACGTCGTACGTCTACCCGGGCAACACCCCGTGCAGCGTCGACGACCAGGGCGGTCAGTTCAAGGTGAAGGTCCCCGAGGGCTTCATCTGGGTCATGGGCGACCACCGGCAGAACTCCCGCGACTCCCGCTACAACCAGTCCGACGCGAACAACGGCATGGTCCCGGTGGACAAGGTCGTCGGCCGCGCCATCGTCAAGGCCTGGCCGATCAACCGCTGGGGCACGCTCCCGGTCCCGGACACCTTCGGCCAGTCCGGCCTGGGCGACCAGCTGGCGACCGCGGTCACCTCGCCGGGTGCCCTGGGGCTCGCCGGTGCGGTGCCGCTGGTGCTGGTGCGGCGGCGGAAGGTTTCCGAGTACCGCAAGACGTCCGAGTCCCAGAAGGTCTCCGAGTAACGCCCCGGCCGGTTTATGAACCAAACCTTGGGCTGACCTGGTGCCGTACCCCCGGGTAGGGTGCGGACTCATGGGTGGCGAGAGCACGACACGTACGGCCCCGCGCAGCGGTGGGGTGGACAGGAGCCCGGCGGGCGGCCGGCTCGGACAGCGGTTGTCCGGAGTAGCCGTGGCGCTGGGCCTTGTGCTGTTCCTCGGTGGGTTCGCCTGGGGAGCGGTCGTCTACCGGCCGTACACCGTGCCCACCAGTTCGATGGCGCCGACGATCGGCATGGGCGACCGGGTGCTCGCGGAGCGGGTCGACGGCGCAGACGTACGCCGTGGTGACGTCGTCGTCTTCACCGACCGGACCTGGGTGAGCGACTCGCCCGTGGTCAAGCGCGTCGTCGCCGTCGGCGGGGACACCGTCGCCTGCTGCACCGACGGCAAGCTGACCGTCAACGGCAAGCAGATCGACGAACCGTATCTGCCCGAGGGCAGCGCGGCCGAGGCCACGGACTTCCCGGCCGTGACGGTCCCCGAGGGACGGCTCTTCCTGCTCGGCGACGAACGCCAGGGCTCCCTGGACTCCACCGCCCACCTGACGGACGCCGCGAGTGGCACCGTGGCGCGCAGTGCCGTCAGCGCCCGGGTCGACGCGGTCGTCTGGCCCATGGACGGCATGCTGCAGCGCCCCTCCGGTTTCGAGACGCTGGGCGCCCTGTCCGCTCCCGGCCCACTGCGTACGATGGTCGCGCTGGTGCTCGCCGGTGGCGTCCTCGTCCTCGTCGGCGGCGCGTACGGCCCGATCGCCAAGCGGCTCGGCTCCCGCAACCGTCCGAGCAGCCCGGGACCCGCCGGTGGCCGCTGAGGCGGCCGACGTCGGCGCGGACTCGTACGAAGGCGGACTGCGCAAGGTGGCCCGGGTCGTCCTCCTCGACCCGCAGGACCGCATCCTGCTGCTGCACGGTCACGAGCCGGACGATCCGGCCGACGACTGGTGGTTCACGCCCGGGGGCGGTCTGGAAGGCGACGAGACCCGTGAGCAGGCCGCTCTCAGGGAACTCGCGGAGGAGACCGGGATCACCGAGGTCGAGCTCGGTCCGGTGCTGTGGCGGCGGAAGTGCTCCTTCCCGTTCGCCGGCCGCCGCTGGGACCAGGACGAGTGGTACTACCTGGCTCGTACGGCGCAGACCGCGACCCGGGCCGCGGGCCTCACCGAGCTGGAGCGGCGCAGTGTCGCAGGAGCACGTTGGTGGACGTGTGAGGAACTGACCCGGGCGCATGAGACGGTGTATCCGACCAGACTCGCCGGGCTGCTGCGCAGGCTGCTCGACGAAGGTCCCCCGGCCAGGCCCGAGATCCTCGACACGGAAATCGCCTAGGGGCTCACGGGACTGGCGCACAATGGTGGGATCGCACGGCTGAAGGGGAACATGCCATGAGCGCCGAGGACCTCGAAAAGTACGAGACCGAGATGGAGCTGAAGCTCTACCGGGAGTACCGCGATGTCGTCGGTCTGTTCAAATACGTGATCGAGACCGAGCGGCGCTTCTACCTGACCAACGACTACGAGATGCAGGTGCACTCGGTCCAGGGTGAGGTGTTCTTCGAGGTATCCATGGCGGATGCCTGGGTCTGGGACATGTACCGGCCGGCTCGGTTCGTGAAGCAGGTCCGGGTGCTTACGTTCAAGGACGTGAACATTGAGGAGCTGAACAAGAGCGACCTGGAGCTGCCGAGTGGGTGAGCGTCCCCCGCAGGGGTGACGGAGTTGTCCACAACCGTCGAGTAGCACACCAAGATCCACTTCGTGGGGTCGGATGCGTGACCGTTGGCGCCGGAGGTGGTGCCGACATGAACACACATCTGGCACGCAGCGCACTCGGGAAGTACGGCGAGGAACTGGCCGCGCGGCGGCTGGCCGAGGCCGGGATGACGGTCCTGGAGCGCAACTGGCGCTGCGGACGGTCCGGGGAGATCGACATCGTGGCCCGGGACGGGGACGTCCTGGTCGTCTGCGAGGTCAAGACCCGCAGGGCGGGTCTTTTCGAGCATCCGATGGCCGCAGTGACCCCGGAGAAGGCGGAGCGTCTGCGCGGCCTCGCCGAGCGCTGGATCCACGCCCACGGAGGAGCTCCACCGGGCGGCGTCCGCATCGACCTCGTCGGTGTCGTCCTGCCCCGCCGCGGTGCCGCCGTCGTCGAGCACGCACGGGGGGTGGCCTGATGGCATTCGCTCGTACGTGCTCGGTGGCCCTGGTCGGCGTCGAGGGCGTCGTCGTCGAGGTCCAGGCCGACCTCGAACCGGGTGTCGCCGCGTTCACGCTGGTGGGTCTGCCGGACAAGAGCCTGACGGAGAGCCGGGACCGGGTTCGGGCCGCGGTGGTGAATTCCGGGGCCGAGTGGCCCGCCAAGAAGCTGACGGTGGGGCTCAGCCCGGCGTCGGTGCCCAAGGCGGGCAGCGGCTTCGATCTGGCCGTCGCATGTGCCGTTCTCGGCGCCGCCGAACGGATCGACCCGCGCGTGCCCGCCGATATCGTCATGATCGGGGAGCTGGGGCTGGACGGAAGGGTGCGGCCGGTCCGGGGCATCCTGCCCGCCGTGCTGGCCGCGGCCGACGCGGGCTATGAGCAGGTGGTCGTGCCCGAGTGCGCCGCCGCCGAGGCCTCCTTGGTGCCCGGCGTGTCCGTACTGGGCGTACGCAGCCTGCGCCAGCTGATCGCTGTGCTCGCCGACGAACCCGTGCCGGAGGAGGAACACGACGACCAAGGCCGCCCCGACCCGCTCCTGGCCGGCCTACGCGTACCCGGAACCGGTGCGGCCACGGGCATGCACGGCATGGGCACCGCGCAGTCCGACCACGGCCATGACCTCGCCGATGTCGTCGGCCAGATCTCGGCGCGCACCGCGGTGGAGGTCGCCGCGGCGGGCGGCCATCACCTGTTCCTTGAGGGGCCGCCCGGCGCCGGGAAGACCATGCTCGCCGAGCGGCTGCCGGCCATCCTGCCCCGGCTCAGCCGACAGGAGTCGCTGGAGGTCACGGCGGTGCACTCGGTGGCGGGTCTGCTGCCGCCGGGCAAACCACTGATCGACATCGCCCCCTATTGCGCCCCGCACCACTCGGCGACGATGCAGGCGCTCGTCGGTGGCGGCGCCGCCACCGCCCGGCCCGGTGCGGTGTCGCTGTCCCACCGGGGCGTGCTGTTCCTGGACGAGACGCCGGAGTTCAGCAGTCATGCCCTGGACGCCCTGCGGCAGCCGCTGGAAGCGGGGCAGGTCGTGATCGCGCGCAGCGCCGGCGTCGTGCGCTTCCCGGCGAAGTTCCAGATGGTGCTCGCCGCCAACCCCTGTCCGTGCGGGCGCTTCTCCGTGAAGGACGACTTCTGCGACTGCCCGCCGTCGTCGGTCCGCCGCTACCAGGCCAGACTGTCCGGCCCGCTGCTGGACCGGGTCGATCTCCGCGTGGAGGTGGACCGTGTCACCAGGGCGCAGCTGACCGAGCGCGGCGCCCGGGGCGAGTCCACCGCGACGGTCGCCGACCGGGTGCGCAACGCCAGGGCGCGGGCGGCGACCCGCCTGGCCGGTACTCCATGGCGTACCAACAGTGAAGTCCCCGGACGTGAGCTGCGCAGCCGGTGGTATGCCGTTCGCGGCGCCATGGACGAAGCGGAACGGAACCTCGAACGCGGCGTGCTCACCGCTCGCGGACTCGACCGTGTGCTGCGCGTCGCCTGGACCGTCGCCGACCTCGTCGGCCATGACCGGCCCGACGCGACCGACGTCGCCCTGGCCCTGCAACTGCGCACAGGGGTGCCCCGCGGTGTGCCCATGGCCATCGGGGCCATGACGTGAACCGGGACGACGACCCGGCGGCCGACCTCCTCGCCCGTCTCTTTCTCACCCGTGTCATCGAGCCCGGCGACGAGGTCGGTGGGCGGTGGGTGCGGGCGTTCGGCGTCGAGGAGGTGGCCCGACGGCTGAGAGGCGGTGGGGAGCGGCTGCCCGGCGTGAGTGAGACGCGGTGGGCCGGGCTGCGGGCCAGGGCCGCGGTGGCTGAGCCCCGGCGCGATCTCGCCGTCGCGCGGGACGCCGGGGTGCGGTTCGTGGCTCCGGGGGATGCCGAGTGGCCCGGGCAGCTGGATGATCTGGGAGACGCCCGGCCGCTGGGGCTGTGGGTGCGTGGGCGGCCGAGCCTGCGGATATGGGCGCTGAGGTCGGTCGCCGTGGTGGGCGCGCGGGCCTGCACGGAGTACGGCGCGCACATGGCCGTCACGCTCGCCGCCGGGCTGGCCGAGCGCGGGTGGGTCGTCGTGTCCGGCGGGGCCTACGGAGTGGACGGCGCCGCACACCGCGGTGCCCTCGGCGCCGGTGGGGCCACCGTCGCCGTCCTCGCCTGCGGCGTCGACCGGCCGTACCCGCGGGGGCACACCGAGTTGATCACCAGGATCGCCGAACAGGGGCTGGTGACCGGCGAGTTGCCGCCAGGTGATCATCCGACGCCGAGCAGATTCGTCCTGCGGAACAGGGTGATCGCCGCGCTCACCCGGGGCACCGTGGTCGTCGAGGCCGCCCATCGGAGCGGCTCGCTGGTCACGGCACGGGCGGCGGGGCGGTTGGGGCGGTTCACGATGGGCGTACCCGGGCCGGCCACCAGCGGGCTCTCCGCAGGGGTGCACGAACTGCTGCGCGGAGATGCCGTGCTGGTCACCGACGCCGCGGAGGTCGTGGAGCTGGTCGGCGACATGGGCGAGCTGGCCCCGGACCGGCGAGGCCCCGTGCTGCCGCGGGACCTGCTGGAGCCGGGCGCTCGCCGGGTGCTGGCCGCACTGCCCGCCCGCCGTGCCGCGGCTGCCGGCGAGATCGCGCGCGGCGCGCAGACGACGGAGGACGACACCATCGCGAGACTGTACGAACTCCGAGCACTTGGTTACGTCGAACGACACGGCGACGGCTGGAAGTTGACACGCCAGGCAATGATCTCCATCCGCGATGGTTCGCGCCGGTGTTGACCGAGCGTGTTCGGCCGTCCGGGGGAAACCCGACACCCTTGGGATTTCCCACAGTTGGCGCCCGCCGGTGATCACGCAGAGCGATCACCGTGACCCGGCGGTGCGTTCAGCGGAACGTATCTGCGCACGCCTTCCGCCTCACCGTTCGCGCACTGCGACACGTCAGTCACGCTACGCTCACGAGGATCCGGGCGCAGACCGGCAACTCCACATCAGACCGACAGCTCACCCAGGCACCCCGCTTCACGGCAGAACGGCACAAGGCAACGAATGCCCCAGCACACCTCCGGGTCCGACCGGGCGGCGATCCCCCCAGCCGCCCGTGACGGTGGCAGCGTGCGGCCGCCCGCTCCCTCGACGCTCGACGAGTTGTGGCGGTCGTACAAGGCGACAGGGGACGAGCGGCTGCGCGAGCAGCTGATCCTGCACTACTCGCCGCTCGTGAAGTACGTCGCCGGCCGGGTGAGCGTGGGGCTCCCGCCCAATGTCGAGCAGGCGGACTTCGTCTCGTCCGGGGTGTTCGGGCTGATCGACGCGATCGAGAAGTTCGACATCGAGCGGGAGATCAAGTTCGAGACGTATGCGATCACCCGGATCCGGGGCGCGATGATCGACGAACTGCGGGCGCTGGACTGGATTCCGCGGTCGGTGCGGCAGAAGGCGCGCAATGTGGAGCGGGCGTACGCGACGCTGGAGGCGCGGCTGAGGCGGACGCCGTCGGAGGGGGAGGTGGCCGCCGAGATGGGGATCGCGGTGGACGATCTCCACGCGGTCTTCAGCCAGTTGTCGCTGGCCAACGTGGTGGCGCTGGAGGAGCTGCTGCATGTGGGGGGCGAGGGGGGCGACCGGCTGAGCCTCATGGACACGCTGGAGGACACCGCCGCGGACAATCCCGTGGAGGTGGCCGAGGACCGGGAGCTGAGGCGGTTCCTGGCGCGGGCGATCAACACCTTGCCCGAGCGGGAGAAGACGGTGGTCACGCTCTACTACTACGAGGGCCTCACGCTTGCCGAGATCGGGAACGTGCTGGGGGTGACCGAGAGCCGGGTCAGTCAGATCCACACCAAGTCCGTGCTCCAGCTGCGGGCGAAGCTGGCGAGTTTCGGCCGCTGAGCGGGGGAGCGGGCGGGAGTGGCTCCCCTCCCGGGCGGTGCGTCCGTACAGTGTTTGACGTGCCAAGGATTCGAGCGGCCTCTGTGGCCGAGCACCGGTCGATGCAGCGAGCCGCCCTGCTGGACGCGGCTCGGTCTTTGCTGTCCGAGGGCGGGACGGATGCGCTGACCTTTCCGGCCCTCGCCGAGCGGACGGGGCTTGCCCGGTCGTCCGTGTACGAATACTTCCGGTCACGGGCCGCCGTGGTGGAGGAGCTGTGCGAGGTCGACTTCCCCGTCTGGGCGGCGGAGGTGTCGGCGGCCATGGAGCGGGCCGGTACGCCTGAGGACAAGATCGAGGCGTATGTGCGGCGGCAACTGGCGCTGGTCGGGGACCGGCGGCATCGGGCCGTGGTCGCGATCTCGGCGAGTGAGCTGGACGCCGGGGCCCGGGAGAAGATCCGGGCCGCGCATGGGGGACTGGTCGCGATGATCGTCGAGGCGTTGGGGGAGATGGGGCACGCGGAGCCTCGGCTTGCCGCGATGTTGCTGCAGGGGGTGGTGGACGCGGCGGTGCGGCGGATTGAGCTGGGGGCCGCGGAGGACCCTTCGGCGATTACGGATGCGGCTGTGGCTATGGCGTTGCGGGGTGTGCGGGGCTGAGGCGTGGTTGCTTTCGGGGTGGGGTGCGCGGCCCGGTGCTGATCCGGGGTGCCCGCGGCTTGCGCTGGAACTAGGGCAGTGGCACGTCCAGGACCGGTAGCAGTCTCGATGGGCCCCTGTGCAGAAGCCGCGGGGGCAGGAGCGACAGCGGGTCCAGGTATGTTCTGGCCCTGAGCAGGCCCCAGTGCAGGCACGGTGTCGTGCAGTGTGAGCCGGCCGGTTCCACCGTGCCCAGTGCCTCGCCCGCCTCCACCTCGTCACCCTTCTTCACCGAAGGGCTCACCGGTTCGTAGGTCGTTCGCAGGGGTGGGGCGCCCGTTCCTGCCAGTTCCACCGAGACGACCCCCTTCCCTGCCACCCGGCCCGCGAAGGACACCCGGCCCGGCGCCACCGCCCGTACGGGTGTTCCGGGGGCGGCCGTCAGGTCCACGCCCCGGTGGCCCCGGCCGTACGCCGTCGCCGGAGGCTCCCAGCCCCGTACCACCGAGGGGCGTACGCCCACGGGCCAGACACGGGCGACGGCCGCAGCGGTGCGGTCGGGTTCCGGGGGAGCCGCGCGTACGTGTGCCGGGGTGCCGGCCCAGGCGACTCGCGCCAGGACCGCGAGGGGGAGGGCCAGGAGCAGCCCCGCCCACGTGACCGCCCATCGTTTCGCTTGCTCATGTGACATGGGAGAACGGTCCCGCGCTGCGGCCGATCATGGCCGGGACCTGTGGATTACCCCCGGGTTGTGGACAGCGGCGTCACCCGGTACCTCGTGGGTCCCGTACACTTCTTCTGGCGATCCGGGTCACCGGGTCGACTTCGCACGCCCCGACACGGCGACCGGAGACGGTCCCGGTCAGCGCTCCTCGGTCCTTGCGGCACGGCGCATGTGGGCGTCAGGCGCGGGTGCTGATCCGGCACCCGCGGCACAACCGAGAAACTCAAGGAGAACGGCCATGGCCGTCGTCACGATGCGGGAGCTGCTGGAGAGCGGCGTCCACTTCGGTCACCAGACCCGTCGCTGGAACCCGAAGATGAAGCGCTTCATCTTCACCGAGCGCAACGGCATCTACATCATCGACCTGCTCCAGTCGCTGTCGTACATCGACCGCGCCTACGAGTTCGTCAAGGAGACCGTCGCCCACGGCGGCACGGTCATGTTCGTCGGCACGAAGAAGCAGGCGCAGGAGGCCATCGCCGAGCAGGCCACCCGCGTCGGCATGCCCTACGTCAACCAGCGCTGGCTGGGCGGCATGCTCACCAACTTCTCGACCGTGTACAAGCGTCTGCAGCGCCTGAAGGAGCTTGAGCAGATCGACTTCGAGGACGTCGCGTCCTCCGGTCTGACCAAGAAGGAGCTGCTGGTCCTCTCGCGCGAGAAGGCCAAGCTGGAGAAGACCCTCGGCGGTATCCGCGAGATGCAGAAGGTGCCCAGCGCCGTCTGGATCGTGGACACCAAGAAGGAGCACATCGCGGTCGGCGAGGCCCGGAAGCTCAACATTCCGGTCGTCGCCATCCTCGACACCAACTGTGACCCCGACGAGGTCGACTACAAGATCCCGGGCAACGACGACGCGATCCGCTCCGTCACCCTGCTCACCCGTGTGATCGCCGACGCCGTCGCCGAGGGCCTCATCGCCCGTTCCGGCGTGGCGACGGAGGGCAAGGGCGAGAAGGCCGCGGGCGAGCCGCTCGCCGAGTGGGAGCGCGACCTGCTTGAGGGTGAGAAGAAGGCCGAGGAGGCTGCCGCTCCGGCCGCGGAGGCCCCCGCAGCCGAGGCGCCCGCTGCCGAGGCTCCGGCCGCCGAGGCTGAGGCGCCCGCCGCGGAGGCTCCGGCCGCCGAGGGCGAGCAGGCCTGACCCGTCAGCGTCCGTCGTGACGGCGGGAGCGGTACCGCATCCAACAGCGCCTCCGGCGCGGTGAAGTCCGCTCCCGCCGTTCACCCGTAGGTCAGCGGCGGGTCGGAGAACTACATCTACATGTAGGTCGCAGACCGCGCAGATCTTCGATCTTCCAGACTTCGAGAAAGATTCACAGACTCATGGCGAACTACACCGCCGCCGACGTCAAGAAGCTCCGTGAGCTCACCGGCGCCGGCATGATGGACTGCAAGAAGGCGCTGGACGAGGCCGAGGGCAACGTCGAGAAGGCCGTCGAGGCGCTCCGTATCAAGGGCCAGAAGGGCGTCGCCAAGCGCGAGGGCCGCTCCGCCGAGAACGGCGCCGTCGTCTCCGTCCTCGCCGACGACAACAGCTCCGGTGTCCTCGTCGAGCTGAAGTGCGAGACGGACTTCGTCGCCAAGGGTGACAAGTTCCAGGCCGCCGCGGGCGCCATCGCCGAGCACATCGCCAAGACCTCCCCGGCCGACCTGGAGGCGCTGCTCGCCTCCGAGATCGAGCCCGGCAAGACGGTTCAGGCGTTCGTCGACGAGGCCAACGCCAATCTGGGCGAGAAGATCGTCCTGGACCGCTTCGCGCAGTTCGCCGACGGCTTCGTGACGGCGTACATGCACCGCACGATGCCCGACCTGCCGCCGCAGATCGGTGTCCTCGTCGAGTTCGACAAGCCGAATGCCGACGTGGCCAAGGGCATCGCCCAGCACATCGCCGCCTTCGCGCCGAAGTACCTCTCCAAGGAGGACGTCCCGGCCGAGGTCGTCGAGTCCGAGCGCCGCGTCGCCGAGGAGACCACCCGCGCCGAGGGCAAGCCCGAGGCCGCCCTGCCGAAGATCGTCGAGGGGCGCCTGAACGGCTTCTTCAAGGACGCCACGCTGCTGGGTCAGCCGTACGCGCTCGACAACAAGAAGTCCGTCCAGAAGGTCCTGGACGAGGCCGGTGTCACCCTGAAGCGCTTCACGCGCATCAAGGTCGGCATCTGAGTCCGTACCGCGATCGACGCGCGACCCCGATAGGGTCGACAGCAGTCGTCCGCGTACGACGTCGCGCACGCGTGCGTGGCGGACGACAGCAGATCTGACGAGGAGGCCATTGCCGCACATGGGAGCACACACCCCATCGGCAATGGCCTTCTTCGTATGTGCGACACGTTAAGAGGCGAAATCTCCATGACCACCAAGCCCCTGAAGAGCGACGACGGCAAAGTACGCGGCCGGTTTCTGCTGAAGCTGTCCGGAGAGGCCTTCTCCGGCGGCGGGGGCCTGGGCGTCGACCCCGACGTGGTGCACAAGATCGCGCGTGAGATCGCGGCCGTCGTCCGTGACGGCGCGCAGATCGCCGTCGTCCTCGGCGGCGGCAACTTCTTCCGCGGCGCCGAACTGCAGCAGCGCGGCATGGACCGGGCCCGCTCCGACTACATGGGCATGCTCGGCACGGTGATGAACTGCCTCGCCCTCCAGGACTTCCTGGAGAAGGAGGGCATCGACAGCCGGGTGCAGACCGCCATCACCATGGGGCAGGTCGCCGAGCCGTACATCCCGCTGCGGGCCGTACGGCATCTGGAGAAGGGCCGCGTGGTCATCTTCGGCGCCGGTATGGGCATGCCGTACTTCTCCACCGACACCACCGCCGCCCAGCGCGCCCTGGAGATCGATGCCGAGGCGCTGCTGATGGGTAAGAACGGCGTGGACGGGGTCTACGACTCCGACCCGAAGACCAACCCGGACGCCGTGCGCTTCGACTCACTCGGCTACGGCGAGGTCATCACCCGCGACCTGAAGGTCGCCGACATGACCGCCATCACCCTGTGCCGCGACAACAAGCTGCCGATCCTCGTCTTCGAGCTTCTGACAGAGGGCAATATCGCGCGCGCCGTCAAGGGTGAGAAGATCGGCACGCTTGTGGGTGACCAAGGCAGCCAGGGCTGATGACCCTGACCGGGGGATGGACAATGTTCTGCCGGTCGGGAACCGTGCAGAAAGAAGACGCGACGCAGCCGGCCGCCGCCCCCCCCGCAAGGAACCGCAGCCGGGCCTACTCAAGACACGCAGGAGCAAGTGGTGATCGAAGAGACCCTCCTCGAGGCCGAGGAGAAGATGGAGAAGGCCGTCGTGGTCGCCAAGGAGGACTTCGCCGCGATCCGCACCGGCCGTGCGCACCCGGCGATGTTCAACAAGATCGTGGCCGACTACTACGGAGCGCCGACGCCGATCAACCAGCTGGCTTCGTTCTCCGTGCCGGAGCCGCGTATGGCGGTGGTGACCCCGTTCGACAAGAGCGCGCTGCGCAACATCGAGCAGGCGATCCGCGACTCCGATCTGGGCGTCAACCCGAGCAACGACGGCAACATCATCCGGGTGGTGTTCCCGGAGCTCACCGAGGAGCGCCGTCGCGACTACATCAAGGTCGCCAAGGGCAAGGCCGAGGACGCGCGGGTGTCCATCCGCTCCGTCCGCCGCAAGGCCAAGGACGCCGTCGACAAGGCGATCAAGGACGGCGACGTCGGCGAGGACGAGGGCCGCCGTGCGGAGAAGGAACTCGACGACACCACCCACAAATACGTCGCCCAGGTGGATGAGCTTCTCAAGCACAAGGAAGCGGAGCTGCTCGAGGTCTGATGAACGACTCTTCCTGGGGGGCACCACCACAAGGCGGGTACTGGGTGCCGTCCGACCGCGGACCTGCCGAGGGGGCTGCCCCGGCGGGTCCCGCGTACGATGCGCACCACGCGCATCAGACTCGCCCCATGCCCATCGTGCCCGACGTACCCGCCTATGGCGGGGACCAGGATGAGGACCGGGGGGCCGCTCGGCTGGGCGGCTCCTTGTTCCGCGACGACACGCCGCAGACGTCGCCCTATGGGACCCCCGACGGGACGTCCTACGGAACGGCGCAGCAGAATCCGGAGCCCATGCCCGACGCCCCGCAGCCGGCGCCCGCACCGCAGAAGAAGAGCGCGGGCCGGGACCTGGGTGCGGCCATAGGGGTCGGGGTCGGGCTCGGAGCGGTGATCATCGCGTCGCTGTTCGTCGTCAAGGCCGTGTTCGTCGGTGTGATAGCGGTCGCCGTCGTGGTGGGCCTCTGGGAGCTGACGTCCCGGCTGCAGGAGCGCAAGGGCATCAAGGCGCCGCTCGTGCCGCTCGCGGTCGGCGGTGCGGCGATGGTCGTCACCGGGTACGTCCGCGGTGCCGAGGGCGCCTGGGTGGCGATGGCGCTCACCGCGCTGGCGGTGCTGGTGTGGCGGATGACGGAACCGCCCGAGGGCTATCTCAGGGACGTCACGGCCGGCGTCTTCGCAGCCTTCTACATCCCGTTCCTCGCCACGTTCGTCGCGCTGATACTCACCGCGGACGACGGTGCGCGGCGGGTCCTCACGTTCCTGCTGCTGGCCGTCGTCAGTGACACGGGCGCGTACGCCGTCGGCTGGCGCTTCGGCAGCCACAAGCTCGCCCCGCGCATCAGCCCCGGCAAGACCCGCGAGGGACTGCTCGGCGCGGTCGCGTTCGCGATGGTGGCGGGCGCGCTGTGCATGGAGTACTTGATCGACGGCGGCACCTGGTGGCAGGGCCTGCTGCTGGGCCTCGCGGTCGCCTGCAGCGCCACGCTGGGCGATCTGGGCGAGTCCATGATCAAGCGGGACCTGGGCATCAAGGACATGGGCACGCTGCTTCCCGGACACGGGGGCATCATGGACCGGCTGGACTCTCTGCTGCCGACCGCTCCGGTCGTGTGGCTGCTGATGGTGCTGTTCGTCGGGTCCGGCTGACGGCACGGGAGTTTCGCGGAGCCCTCGCCCAGGAATCCGGACGCCAACAGCGTCAGGAACCGGGGCGGGGGCTCCCTCTCGTTCTTGTCCTGGCGTGCCGGTCCGCTCGGTGGGACGATTCGGTAGTAAGCCCTCAAAGAGGGTCACTCCGGAACCCTCGAAGGGGCCGCCCTGGAAGGGGGCACCATGTCAGGCTTCCGAGAAACGATCATCGTCGACCGCAGTCCCGAAGACGTCTACGCATACCTCAGCGACGCCTCCCACCTGCCGGAATGGCAGGAGAGCGCGGTCGCCGCGGAGCAGCTCGGTGAGGGCCCGCTGGGTGTCGGTTCCCATCTGAGGGTCACCCGGCACGTGGGCCGCCGCGACATTCCGATGACCATGGAGGTCACTGAGTACGAGCCGCCGCGCGTCTGGGGCCTGCACGGCATCGACGGGCCCGTCAGGGGCCATGTCCACGGTGAGATCGACCCGCTCGACGAGGGCCGCCGCTCCCGCGTGACCCTGGAAGTCGACTTCGAGGGGCACGGCATCGGGAAGCTTCTCGTGCCCCTCGTGATCCGCCCGCAGGTCCGCAAGGAACTCCCGCGCAACGAGCAGCACCTCAAGGATCGCCTGGAAAACCCCGCCCCATAGCCCGTCCGGGGGCGCCCAAACGATCTGCGACACTTGAGAAATCATGCCCAAGCCCGGAGAACTCACGTTCGTCGCCCCCCGCGGAGCCAAGAAGCCGCCGCGGCATCTTGCCGATCTGTCGCCCGCCGAGCGCAAGGAGGCCGTTGCCGCGATCGGGGAGAAGCCGTTTCGCGCCAAACAGCTCTCGCAGCACTACTTCGCGCGGTATGCGCACGACCCGGCCGAGTGGACCGACATCCCGGCCGCGGTGCGCGGCAAGCTGCAGGAGGCGCTGCTTCCGGAGCTGATGACGGTCGTACGGCATCTGTCCACGGACCAGGACACCACGCGCAAGACGCTGTGGCGGCTGTTCGACGGGACGCTGGTGGAGTCGGTGCTCATGCGGTATCCGGACCGGGTGACGATGTGCATCAGCTCGCAGGCGGGCTGCGGTATGAACTGCCCGTTCTGCGCCACCGGGCAGGCGGGGCTCGACCGGAATCTGTCCACCGCCGAGATCGTCCACCAGATCGTGGACGGGATGCGGGCGCTCAGGGACGGAGAGATTCCCGGGGGCCCGGCGCGGCTGTCCAACATCGTCTTCATGGGCATGGGTGAGCCGCTCGCCAACTACAGGCGCGTCGTGGGTGCCGTTCGTGCGCTCACCGACCCCGGGCCGGACGGGCTCGGGCTCTCGCAGCGCGGCATCACCGTCTCCACCGTCGGTCTCGTCCCGGCCATCCACCGCTTCGCCGACGAGGGCTTCAAGTGCCGGCTCGCCATCTCGCTGCATGCGCCGGACGACGAGCTGCGCGACACCCTCGTACCGGTCAACACCCGCTGGAAGGTCCGCGAGGTGCTCGACGCCGGGTGGGAGTACGCGGCCAGGTCCGGGCGCCGGCTGTCCATCGAGTACGCGCTGATCCGGGACATCAACGACCAGGCCTGGCGCGGTGACCGGCTCGGGCGGCTGCTCAAGGGCAGGCCGGTGCATGTGAACCTGATCCCGCTGAACCCGACGCCGGGCTCGAAGTGGACCGCCTCCCGGCCGGCGGACGAGAAGGCGTTCGTCGAGGCCATCGCCGCGCATGGTGTGCCGGTGACGATCCGGGACACCCGGGGCCAGGAGATCGACGGAGCGTGTGGTCAGCTCGCGGCCACCGAGAGGTAGTCTGATCGGCGTCGGTACAGTGCCGTCAGTACAACTGAATGATCGACGTCAGTACCCTGAATCTCCGAACAACTGAATATCCGACTCATTTTCCGACAGGGGAGCGCCACAGCGCTGAGAGTGCGGCAGCCATAGTTCTGGCGGGCCGCAGACCCTCTGAACCTCGCCCAGGTCATTCTGGGTAGGAAGTTCGGTCTTCACTCATGAGAACCACGAACAAGTACATAGCCGTGGCCGTCGGTCTGGGCCTCGTCACGTTGTCCGCGTGCGGATCGTCCTCCGACTCCGCCGGCGGTGACTCCAAGACCGTCACGCTCGTCAGCCACGACTCCTGGGCCGTCTCGAAGAGCGTCATCGCCGCGTTCGAGAAGGAGTCCGGGTACAAGGTCAAGGTGCTGGAGGACGGCGACGCCGGGCAGGCCGTCAACAAGGCGATCCTGACCAAGGACAACCCGCAGGGCGACGTCTTCTTCGGCGTCGACAACACCCTGCTCTCGCGGGCCCTCGAAAACGACCTCTTCCAGTCCTACGAGCCGAAGGGCTCCGACCTGATCCTCCCCGAGTACCGGGTCGACCAGGACAAGCACCGTGTCACGCCGATCGACACCGGCGACATCTGCGTCAACTACGACAAGGCGTACTTCAGCGAGCACAAGCTGGCCCCGCCCACCTCCTTCGACGACCTGATCAAGCCCGAGTACAAGAACCTCCTCGTCACCGAGAACGCGTCCACCTCCTCACCGGGTCTGGGCTTTCTCCTCGGGACCGCCGCCGAGTACGGCGATGGGGGCACCTCCCGCTCGAGCGAAGCCGAGAGTGGGGGAGGCTGGCAGGACTACTGGGAGAAGCTGAAGGCCAACGGCGTCAAGGTCGTCGACGGCTGGGAGCAGGCGTACAACGAGGAGTTTTCCGGTTCCGCCGGCGGCAAGCAGGCCAAGGCCGACCGGCCGCTCGTCGTCTCGTACGCCTCCTCGCCGCCCGCCGAGGTCATCTACGCCGACCCGAAGCCGGCCTCCGCGCCGACCGGCGTCGCGACCGGCACCTGCTTCCGGCAGGTCGAGTACGCGGGGCTGCTGAGCAACGCGCGGAACACCGAGGGCGGCAAGGCGCTGCTCGACTTCATGCTGACGACGACGTTCCAGGACGACATGCCGCTGAACATGTTCGTCTACCCGGTGCGTGAAGGCGCCCAGGTGCCCGAGGAGTTCACGAAGTACGGTCCGCAGGCCGAGGACCCCGAGACCATGGACCCGGCGAAGATCGCCGACAACCGTGACGACTGGGTCAAGTCATGGACCTCGCTCGTACTGAAGTAGCGGACGTAGCGGACGTAGCGGGAGCAGCGGGAGCAGCGGGAGCAGGGCAAGTCGCCGAAGCGCCCCGCCGCAAGGGACGCACGGGCGGCACGGCCGTGCGGCTCGGGCTCATCGCCGTGCCCGTCACGTTCTTCGCGGTGTTCTTCGCCTACCCCGTCGCCGCGATCCTCGCGCGCGGGCTCCATGTCGACGGGGCCTGGCAACTCGCCCGGATCTGGGACGTGGTGGCGCGGTCGGACATCCGTCACGTCCTGTGGTTCACGACCTGGCAGGCCCTCGCCTCCACCGCGCTCACCCTGCTCGTAGCGCTCCCCGGCGCATACGTCTTCGCCCGCCTCGACTTCCCGGGCAAGCAGGTCCTGCGGGCGATCGTCACCGTCCCCTTCGTGCTGCCCACGGTCGTCGTAGGTACGGCGTTCCTGGCGCTGGTGGGCCGCGGTGGGCTGCTGGACGAGCTGTGGGGCGTACGGCTGGACACGACCGTATGGGCGATCCTGCTGGCGCACGTCTTCTTCAACTACGCGGTCGTCGTACGGACGGTCGGCGGGCTCTGGGGTCAGCTCGACCCGCGGCAGGAAGAGGCCGCGCGGATGCTCGGGGCGTCGCGCTTCACCGCCTGGCGGGCCGTCACCCTCCCGGCCCTCGCCCCCGCTGTGGCCGCCGCCGCGCTCATGGTGTTCCTCTTCACCTTCACCTCCTTCGGCGTGGTGCAGATCCTCGGCGGACCGGGCTTCTCGACGCTCGAAGTGGAGATCTACCGGCAGACGTCCGAGATCTTCGACCTGTCCACCGCCGCGGTGCTGACGATCATTCAGTTCATGGCGGTCGGCGCGGTCCTCGCGCTGCACGCCTGGACCGTACGGCGGCGGGAGACCGCGCTGCGGCTGGTGGACGCGTCGGTGACGGCGCGGCGACCGCGCGGCAGGGGCGAGTGGGCGCTGCTGGCGGGCGTCCTCGCCTCCGTCGCCGTACTCCTGCTGCTGCCGCTGGCCGTGCTGGTGCAACGATCGTTCGACGCGCCGGACTTCGGCTACTACCGGGCGCTGATGTCGTCCGACGGGGGCGTCTTCCTGGTGGCGCCGATCGAGGCGATCGGCAATTCGCTGCGGTACGCCGTCGTCGCCACCGTCATCGCCGTCGTGATCGGCGGTCTCGCCGCCGCCGCGCTCACCCGGCGGGACGCGGGCCGGTTCGTGCGCGGGTTCGACGCGCTGCTGATGCTGCCGCTCGGGGTGTCGGCGGTGACGGTCGGTTTCGGGTTTCTGATCGCGCTGGACGAGCCGCCGCTCGATCTGCGGGCCTCCTGGATCCTGGTGCCGCTCGCGCAGGCGCTGGTCGGTGTCCCGTTCGTCGTACGGACCATGCTGCCCGTGCTGCGGGCGGTGGACGGGCGCTTGCGGGAGGCGGCGGCCGTGCTCGGGGCGTCGCCGTGGCGGGTGTGGCGCGAGGTCGATCTGCCGATGGTGCGGCGGGCGTTGCTGATCGCGGCCGGGTTCGCGTTCGCGGTGTCGCTGGGCGAGTTCGGGGCGACCGTGTTCATCGCACGGCCCGACAACCCGACGCTGCCGGTCGCGGTGGCCAGGCTGCTCGGGCGGGCCGGGGAACTCAACTACGGCCAGGCAATGGCCCTTTCGACGATCCTGATGGTGGTGTGCGCGGTGTCGCTGCTGGTGCTGGAGCGGCTGCGGACCGATCGGACGGGGGAGTTCTGATGCTGCTGGGCATCGAAGACGCGACCGTACGGTTCGGCGGGCGGGCCGTGCTCGACGCGGTCGGCCTGGGAGTCGCCGAGCACGAGATCGTGTGCGTGCTCGGGCCCAGCGGCAGCGGCAAGTCGACGCTGCTGCGGGCGGTGGCGGGACTGCAACCCCTCGACTCCGGGCGGGTGTTGCTCGACGGACGCGATCAGTCGGGGGTGCCCGCGCACAAGCGGGGCGTCGGGCTGATGTTCCAGGACCATCAGCTGTTCCCGCAGCGGGACGTGGGCGGAAACGTGGCCTTCGGGTTGCGGATGCACGGGGCGTCCAAGGGGCAACAGGCCGAGCGCGTACGGGAGTTGCTGGACCTCGTCGGTCTGCCGGGCGCCGCGGGCCGGGCGGTGGCCGGGCTCTCCGGGGGTGAGCAGCAGCGGGTGGCACTGGCCCGTGCGCTCGCGCCGCGGCCGCGGCTGCTGATGCTGGACGAGCCGCTCGGGCAGCTGGACCGTTCGCTGCGGGAGCGGCTCGTGGTCGAACTCCGGGAACTCTTCGGCCGGTTGGGCACCACCGTGCTCGCCGTCACCCACGACCAGGGCGAGGCCTTCGCGCTCGCCGACCGGGTCGTGGTGATGCGGGACGGGGGCGTCGCCCAGGCCGGAACGCCGCTGGAGGTCTGGCAGCGGCCGGTGGACGAGTTCGTGGCGCGCTTCCTCGGCTTCGACAACGTGGTCGAGGGGACGATCGCCGGGGAGGCCGCCGACACGCCGTGGGGGAAGCTGCCGGTGGGGGAGAGCGCCGCGCAGGGGACACGAACGCTGCTCGTACGTCCCGCCGGTGTGCGGCTGGTCTCCGGTGACGCGGGCCTGCGCTGCACGGTCGCCGCCCGCGCCTTCAAGGGCACCCATGTCGCCGTACACCTCCAGCCGGCGGACGCGCCCCGCCTCGAAGCGGCGTGCGCGCTGCGGGAGGCGCCGGAGGTCGGGGACGTGGTCGGGGTGGAGTTCGACGCGGCGGAAATCGTCGTGCTCGGCTGATCGCGGCGCGGTGCTGTGTGTGCCGGCGCTGGGGTTGGGGCTGGGTGGGTCGGCTGGCCCGCGCCGGCGGGGTGCCGCTGCGCCCACCCGTGCCGCCCATGCGGCACAACTGCCCGCAGCTACGGCGTGTGGCCCGGCCCGGGGTTCCGGGCCGGGCCACGACAGGCGTTCCGTGGGACGTCTAGCGGTCGCTGTCCGTGCCGCGGCGGCGGAAGCCGAAGTAGACGGCGGCGCCGCCCAGGGCGACCAGCGCTGCCGCGATGCCGGCGATGATGCCGGTGTTGGAGCTGGCGCCGGTCTCGGCGAGGTTGGACTCACCGGCCGCGGCCGCGGGGGACGGCGCGCTGCTCGGGGTGTCCGCGGGCGGGGCGCCGTCGCTCTCGGAGGCCGACGGAGCCGGGGTGGCGGGCGTGTCGGACTCGGCCGGGGTGGAGGGTGCCTCCGACGGTGTCGCCGTGGCCGGAGGGGTCGGGTTCTCGTCCTTCTTGCAGGCCGTGGCCGGGGTGACGAGGTTGGGCTCGATGTCCTCGTCCACATAGGGCGTGGCCTTGACGTGGATGCGGTATTCGGCGTCCGGCTTCCAGTTCTCCTCGAAGGTGATGGTCACACCCTCGCGTGAGCCCTCGACCACCTGCTCGCCGACCTTCTTCAGGTCGGCGCCGTTGTTCTGGAGGTACACGGTGACGGTGGCCGGAACACCGGTGGGGTCCACGTCGGTGACGGTGATGACGCCCTTGCCACCGTCGCACTCGGCGGCGGCCGAGAACTCGTTGATGTTGCAGGCGAGGGCGCTGCCCGCGGCACCGAGCGCGAGCGCGGCCGAGGCGGAGGCGACACCGAGGATGCGTACGGAGCGTACGACGGTACGGCGGGATAGGGGCAGGACTGCCACGTTTGTCCTTCATGTGATGTGCAAATGCGGGGGGCTGAAGGGGTGTTGATGTGAAACCAACATTCCCAAGAGGCTCACAGATTTATAAGCGCCGCATAAGCAGTGTCAACGCATAGGCCCGACATGACCCTTGGCTTTGCCCTCTTATTAACCGCCGAAACGTTTCAAGGCCGCCGGAGCGTCCTCGATTCGGTCAACCAGGGCAATGCGGGCCTCCATCGACCGGTCCCTCGCCAGCGCCTGGAGCAGCGGCCAGGTCGGCAGCCGCTCCGTCCAGTGCGCGCGGTTCACCAGCACCATGGGCGTGGGCTCGCCCCGCGACTCGTAGTAGTTCGGCGTCGCGTTGTCGAAGATCTCCTGTACGGTCCCGGCGGCGCCCGGCAGGAAGACGACACCCGCGGTGGAGCGGGCCAGCAGGCCGTCCTCGCGGGTGGCGTTGGCGAAGTACTTGGCGATGTGCGCGGCGAACGCGTTCGGCGGCTCATGGCCGTAGAACCAGGTCGGGATGCCCACCGAAGGGCCGCCCTCCGGCCAGCGCTCACGGACCTCGAAGGCCGCGCGCGCCCAGTCGGTGATGGACGGGACGAACTTCGGGGCCTTCGCGAGGAGTTGGAGCGCCTCGGTGAGCATGTCGTCGCCGTACGGGGCCGCGTACGCGCCCAGGTTCGCCGCCTCCATGGCGCCCGGCCCGCCCCCTGTGGCCACGGTGAATCCGGCACGGGCCAGCTCGCGGCCGAGCCGGGCGGCACCGGCGTACTCCTCGGTGCCGCGTGCCATCGCGTGCCCGCCCATCACGCCGACCACCCGGGCGCCGACGAGGAGTTCGTCGAGGGCGTCCGACATCGCGTCGTCGTGGATGGCGCGCAGCATGGAGGCGAATATGTCGCCGTCCGACTTGGTCCGCTGGAACCAGGCGTACGACAGGGCGTCCGGTGTCGCCTCGTAACCCTTGTCGAGCGAGGCGAACAGCTCGGTGGGCGAGTGGACGAAGCCGCGGTACGGGTCGAAGGGGAGGCCGGGGACCGGCGGGAAGACCAGGGCCCCCGAGGCACGCACCTGGGCGGCGGCCCCGGGGCCCATCGGGCAGCCGAGGAAGACGGCGCCCGTGGCGTCCACGGTCGTCAGGACGTCCGTACGGTCCGTCAGATCGACGGCCTGGACACGGTGATGGGCCAGCGAGCCGACCGCTGCGACCACCTCGTCGAACTCGGCGAGGGACTCGATCTCACGGTCGTGGGAGCCGTCGAACGGCTGGGCGGGTGTCGAGTGCACCCGCCTATGCTAGGTGCTCCGCGGTGTGCCCTGATGGGGCGTTGCCGCGCCCCGGCGGACCGGTCGGCCGGGGCTCAGCCTGTCACCGCGGCCGGGTCCATCCAGACGACCTCCCAGGTGTGGCCGTCGAGGTCGTCGAAGGCGCGGCCGTACATGAACCCCTGGTCCTGGGCCTCGCGGGGCTCGGTGCCGCCGGCCGCGAGAGCCTTCTCGACCAGCTCGTCGACCTTTTCGCGGCTCTCCGCGCTCAGCGCGATCAGCACCTCGCTGGTCTTGGTGGCGTCCGCGATCTCCTTCTGGGTGAACGTCGCGTAGAACGGCTTGCTGAGCAGCATCGCCACAATCGTGTCGCTGATCACGATGGAGGACGCGTTCTCGTCGCTGAACTGCGCGTTGATCGAGTAGCCCAGCTCCGTGAAGAACTTCTTCGACGCGTCCAGGTCGTTCACGGGCAGGTTCACGAAGATCATCTGCTGGTACATGGTGGTCTCTCCCATCGAGTCCGTGTCGTTGCGTGGGGTAGACCCGGAGTCTGCGCGGAACTCATCGCCGTGCGGAGACTTTTTTCGTACGTCTTCCCGTACGGGGCTCAGCGGGCGGTCATCGGCAGCGCCGCCAGCTCGGCGACGATCAGGGTGAGCGGGCCGAACAGGGCCAGCAGGGCGCCGGCGCGGAGGGCGGCGGCGCTGCGCAGCATGGCGGCGGGGGCGCCGAGACGCAGGAGGGCGGCGGTGGTGTCGGCGCGGGCCTGCTTCGCCTCCACGGCGGCGGTGAGAAGGGTGGCCGCGGTGCAGCCGACGACCACCAGGGCGCCGAGGGTGGTGAGTGAGCCGAGGGGCCGGACCTCGGTGTCGTGGACGAGGGCGGTCGTGTACGCCGCTGAGGCCACCGCGCAGACGATGCCCAGCGGGCGGCCGATGCGGGCGGATTCCTCCATGAGGACGCGGCCCGCGAGGAGGCGCAGGGCGCCGGGGTGGGCGGACTGCAGGAGACGGCCGCAGAGGTGCGTGAGGCCTGGGGCGGCGAGGGCGAGGCCGAGGGCGGCGAGCGCCCAGCCTGCGAGGAAGCCGGGGGATGTGGGGTCTGCGGTGCGGCTGGCGTAGGCCTCTACGGTGAGGCCTGCGGCGAGGACGGTGATGCCCCAGGGGAGGCCGCGGGGCGCTTCGCGGGGGGCCGGGGGTTCGAGGTGGGGGGCGGCGGGGCCGGGTTCCTGTTCGGTGGCGTTGGCTGGTGCGGCGTCCGGGGTTGCTGCTGGGGGGTCCGTTGCGCAGCCCGGCGTTGGCGGGGTGCCGCCTGCGCCCACCCGTGCCGCCCCGGCGGCACGACTGCCCGCAGCTTGACGGCTGTCTGCGGCTTGGCGGGGGTCGGTGGTCTGGTGGCCCTCCGCGGCCTGGCGGGTGTCGGGAGATTGGTGGCCGTTTGTGGCTTGGTGGGTTTCTGTGGCTTGGCGGTCGTCTGTGGCTTGGTGGGGGGCTGGGGATTGGTGGTTGGGTGTGGTTTGGTGGGGGTTTTTGGGGTTGCGGGTTGCTGTGGGCTTTTGGGTCAGGTGGGTGCCGAAGCGGCCGTACGCTCCGAAGGTTTCCCGGGCGCCGGCGAGCCCGTATGCGCCGAAGCGGCCGTATTTCCGGGGGGTGCCGTGTGAGGAGGGCCTGGGTGAGTCCTTCGGGCGGAGTGCCAGGGCTGTGGAGAGGGAGGCGGTGGCCGGGACCAGGGCGAGCAGGGTGAGGGTCGCCGGGAGGGGGAGTGGCTGGCCGGCTGCCAGGTAGTCCGTTGCCGCGCCGCCGGGGGGCAGGCGTGTGAGGTCACCGCGCAGGTGGAGGAAGACCAGGAGGGCGAGGAGGGAGCCGACGGTGGTGGCGAGGGCTGTCGTGAGGGCGGAGACGACCATGAGACGGCCGGGGCCCAGGCCGATGGCCGACAGGCCGGGGCGGGGTTTGGTCCCCGGGTCCGTGCGGGCCACCGCCACGGCGAAGTAGACCGTGGTGGCGAGCGGGGCCGTGCACCAGGTCAGACGGAGGGTCGACGCGGCAGGGTCCTGGTGGGACATCGCGTGGCCCAGGGCGGAGAGAAGCAGGAAGCCCGTCGCGGCCGAGGCCGCGGCCACCGCGAGGCGGCGCAGCTGTACGGCGGGCTGGGCGACGCGGGTCAGACGGAGAGCGAGCACGCCGCCCGGCCTTCCGACTCGGTGACCGGGGGCAGATGCACCGTGGTCACGCGTCGGCCGTCCAGGAGGGAGACCGTGCGGTCGGCGACCGCCGCCGTTTCCGCGTCGTGCGTCGCCAGGATCACTGTGATGCCGTGCGAGCGGGCCGCCGTGGTGAGCGTGCGCAGCACGTGGCCGCGGTCGGCGCGGTGCAGCGGGGCCGAGGGTTCGTCCGCGAACAGGACCGTGGGGGTCGGGGCCAGGGCCCTGGCGATCGAGACGCGCTGGCGTTCCGCCTGGACCAGTTCGTGCGGTCGCTTACGGGCGCGGTCGCCGATGTCGAGGCGCTCCAGCCACTCCATCGCGGCCACCTTGGCGCGGCGTCGGCTGGTGCCGCGGAGCATCAGCGGCAGGGCGGCGTTCTCCCAGGCGTTGAGTTCGGGGACGAGGAGCGGGGCCGGGTCGATCCAGGCGAAGCGGTCGCGGCGCAGCCGTTCGCGGGCGAGCGGTCCCATGGTGTGCACGGGCACGCTGTTGAACCAGACCTCGCCGCGCAGCGGTCGTAGCAAGCCGGACAGACATCTCAGCAGCGTCGTCTTGCCGCTGCCGCGCGGGCCGCTGACCGCGACGATCTCGCCCTCCTGGACGTGCAGGGAGACGCCGCCGAGCGCGGGCGAGCCGTCGGCGTGCTGGAAGTGCAGGGCGCGTGCCCAGAGCACGTCGTTGTCCGGCGGGGCCACCATGGGCGTACACCTCGTTCCGATCCGTATTTCCCGGTGCCGATCCCCCAGGCGGGGGAACGAAGGCAGGGCCGGCCAGCTACAAGGCACGCTAGGGATCCGGGGCAGCGACGCCGGACAGCACGCGGCCCGGGTGCACCCTTCTCACTCGCATGGGTGCACCCGGGCCGCGGAAGCGCCGGGGGTCAGAGCTTCGTCCACGCCTCCGTCAGCGTCGCGCGCAGGATCTGCTCGATCTCGTCGAACGTGTTCTGGTCGGAGATCAGCGGCGGGGCGAGCTGGACGACCGGGTCGCCGCGGTCGTCGGCACGGCAGTACAGGCCGTTGTCGTAGAGCGCCTTGGAGAGGAAGCCGTACAGGATCCGCTCGGTCTCCTCGGCGTCGAAGGACTCCTTGGTGGCCTTGTCCTTGACGAGCTCGATGCCGTAGAAGAAGCCGTTGCCGCGGACATCGCCGACGATCGGCAGGTCGTACAGCTTCTCCAGGGTCGCGCGGAAGGCGCCCTCGTGGTCGAGCACGTGCTGGTGGAGGCCCTCGCGCTCGAAGAGGTCGAGGTTGGCGAGGCCCACCGCGGCCGACACCGGGTGGCCGCCGAAGGTGTAGCCGTGCAGGAAGGTGTTGTCGCCCTGGTAGAACGGCTCGGCCAGCCGGTCGGAGACGATGCAGGCGCCGATGGGGGAGTAGCCCGAGGTCATGCCCTTGGCGCAGGTGATCATGTCCGGGACGTAGTCGAACTTGTCGCAGGCGAACATCGTGCCCAGCCGGCCGAAGGCGCAGATGACCTCGTCCGAGACCAGCAGGACGTCGTACTGGTCGCATATCTCGCGCACGCGCTGGAAGTAGCCGGGCGGGGGCGGGAAGCAGCCGCCCGCGTTCTGCACCGGCTCCAGGAAGACCGCCGCGACCGTGTCCGGGCCCTCGAAGAGGATCTGCTGCTCGATCTGGTCGGCGGCCCAGCGGCCGAAGGCCTCCGGGTCGTCGCCGAAGAGAGGGGCGCGGTAGATGTTCGTGTTGGGGACCTTGTGCGCGCCCGGGACCAGCGGCTCGAAGGGGGCCTTCAGGCCGGGCAGGCCCGTGATGGACAGCGCGCCCTGCGGGGTGCCGTGGTACGCGACCGCGCGGGAGATCACCTTGTGCTTGGCGGGCTTGCCGACCAGCTTGAAGTACTGCTTGGCCAGCTTCCAGGCCGTCTCGACCGCCTCGCCGCCGCCGGTGGTGAAGAAGACCTTGTTCAGGTCGCCGGGGGCGTGGTGCGCGAGGCGCTCGGCCAGTTCGACGGCCTTCGGGTGGGCGTAGGACCACACCGGGAAGAACGCCAGCTCCTGGGCCTGCTTGAAGGCGGTCTCCGCCAGCTCCACGCGGCCGTGGCCCGCCTGGACCACGAACAGGCCGGCGAGACCGTCGAGGTACCGCTTGCCCTTGTCGTCGTAGATGTAGGTGCCCTCGCCCCGGACGATGGTGGGGACGGGGGACTTCTCGTACGAGGACATGCGGGTGAAGTGCATCCACAGGTGGTCGTACGCGGTCTGGCTGAGGTCCTTGGTGCTCACGGTCATCGGGTCCTCACGGTCATCGGGTTCCCCACATGTAGGTCTGCTTCTTGAGCTTCAGATAGACGAAGCTCTCGGTGGAGCGCACTCCTGGGACGGCCCGGATGCGTCGGTTGATGACGTCCAGGAGGTGGTCGTCGTCCTCGCAGACGATCTCCACCATCAGGTCGAAGGAGCCTGCGGTCATCACCACGTACTCGCATTCGGACATGGCGGTCAGCGCGTCGGCCACGGACTCCACGTCGCCCTCGACATGGATGCCGACCATCGCCTGCCTGCGGAAGCCCACGGTGAGCGGGTCCGTGACGGCGACGATCTGCATCACGCCCTGGTCGAGCAGCTTCTGGACGCGCTGACGCACGGCCGCCTCGGAGAGGCCGACGGCCTTGCCGATCGCGGCGTACGGCCGGCGGCCGTCCTCCTGGAGCTGCTCGATGATGGCGAGGGAGACGGCGTCCAGCTGGGGACTGCCGTTCCGCTGATCTGCGCTTCGACTGGCCACGGCCTCACTGTGCACGACGTCTCGACACTTCCGCAAGGTTGATGTGATGAAATTCGTTGTTTGTGCGGCTGAGACTTGCGGATTTCGCAGCAATGGCGGGATCGGGGGTGTTGAAAACGTCGGCGTGCGGATTAGGGTGGGTGTCTCAGCCAATGGACAGTTCGACCCGACCCAGGAGGCCGGCAGTGAGCAAGGAGCTGCGTGGGCTGCGCACCCTACGGAATTACATCGCCGGTGAGTTCCGGGACGCCGCCGACGGACGGACCACCGAGGTGGTCAACCCCGTGACGGGCGAGGCGTACGCGACCGCGCCGCTGTCCGGGCAGGCGGATGTCGACGCCGCGATGGCGGCCGCCGCGGCGGCCTTCCCCGGCTGGCGCGACACCACACCCGCCGAGCGGCAGAAGGCCCTCCTGAAGATCGCGGACGCGTTCGAGGAGCGCGCCGAGGACCTGATCGCGGCCGAGGTGGAGAACACCGGCAAGCCGGTCGGGCTCACCCGGTCCGAGGAGATCCCGCCGATGGTGGACCAGATCCGGTTCTTCGCCGGTGCGGCGCGGATGCTGGAGGGCCGCTCCGCCGGTGAGTACATGGAGGGGATGACCTCGATCGTCCGCCGTGAGCCGGTCGGCGTCTGCGCGCAGGTCGCGCCGTGGAACTACCCGATGATGATGGCCGTGTGGAAGTTCGCGCCGGCGATCGCGGCGGGTAACACGGTGGTGCTGAAGCCGTCCGACACGACCCCGGCGTCGACGGTCCTGATCGCCGAGATCCTCGGCTCGATCCTGCCCAAGGGCGTCTTCAACGTCATCACCGGCGACCGTGAGACCGGCCGCATGATGGTCGAGCACCCCGTCCCGGCGATGGCCTCCATCACCGGCTCCGTGCGGGCGGGTGCGCAGGTCGCCGAGTCCGCGTCGAAGGACGTCAAGCGGGTCCACCTGGAGCTGGGCGGCAAGGCGCCGGTCGTCGTGTTCGAGGACACCGACATCGCCAAGGCCGTCGAGGACATCTCTGTCGCGGGCTTCTTCAACGCCGGGCAGGACTGTACGGCCGCCTGCCGCGTCCTCGTCCACGAGGCGATCCACGACGAGTTCGTCGCGGCGCTGGCGAAGGCCGCGGCCGACACGAAGACGGGCCGGCCGGACGATGAGGACGTGCTGTTCGGGCCGCTCAACAACCCGAACCAGCTGAAGCAGGTGAGTGGGTTCATCGAGCGGCTGCCCGCGCACGCGCGCGTGGAGGCCGGGGGCAAGCGGGTCGGCGACCAGGGGTATTTCTTCGCGCCGACCGTCGTTTCCGGCGTCAAGCAGGACGACGAGATCATCCAGAAGGAGGTCTTCGGGCCGGTCATCACCGTTCAGTCCTTCAGCGACGAGGCGCAGGCCGTCGAGTGGGCGAACGGTGTCGAGTACGCCCTCGCGTCGTCGGTGTGGACCAAGGACCACGCGCGAGCGATGCGGCTGTCCAAGGCGCTCGACTTCGGATGCGTGTGGATCAACACCCACATTCCGCTGGTCGCGGAGATGCCGCACGGCGGGTTCAAGAAGTCGGGGTACGGCAAGGACCTTTCGGCGTACGGGTTCGACGACTACACGCGGATCAAGCATGTGATGACGTCGCTGGACGGGTAGCTGGTCGGTAGGCCGTATTTCCGGCTGCGGGCGCGTGGGGGCTTGTCGCGCAGTTCCCCGCGCCCCTCACGTTGCGTGGACCTGACGGTGGGAAACGCCGTCCACGCGGTCGCGGGGTTGCCGGGCGTGCGGATGCCGTTCTGGGAACTTTCTGAGAAGCCGGCCCGTATTCCCGTCCCGCCCGCCCTCTGACGTGCGTCGCCCCCGCACCGACTCTCAGAAACCTCCCAGAACCTCTCGGGAACGTCGTACTCGCGACCGACAGTGTGTCCGAGTCCCGTGGTACCCGGCGCCGTGCTCATCCCCCCGTTCGGCGCCGGGTGCTCCCCCGCGAGCGAAGCGGAGTGTTCCTGTATGGCTGCCAGCACGCCCCGACTCCAGAACAGGTCCGGTTCCGGTCCGCGATCCGGAGCGAATCCCCGGGCCGGAGCGAACCCTCGGGCCGGTACGAGTCCTCGGTCCGGTGTGACTCAGCGGCCCGGGGCCAATCAGAGGCCTGGGGCGAATCAGCGGCCCGGGGCCAATCCTCGGCACCAACATCGCACCGCGCCGCTGCAGTTGATCGGCCCGTGGCACAACGCCCTGGAAGGCGCGCTGGCCGTGCTGTACGCGGTGGCCGCCATGGTGGTTGTCTCCGCGGTGGCGCTGCTCCTGCTCGACGCGGGGTCCCTCGGATCGCTGTGGTCGTTGACGATGACGCTGACGGCGATGGCCGTCGGCGCCTCGGCGAACGCGGGCGCGGCCGACGCCGGGGACTCCGGGGGGATGGGCGGTCTGGGAGCGCTGTTCGGCGGTGGCGGTGGCATGGCGCCGTCGATGAGCGGTGCGGCCGACGCGGTGCCGCTCGGCGTCACGCTGGTCGGCGCCGTCGTTCTGTGGATCGTGTTCTCCCGGCGGCTGCGGCAGGGGCAGCAGCGGCGGCTCACCGGCAGTGACCTGGCCGCGCGGGCGGCCGGAGCCGGAGCCGCGGCGATGTTCCTCCTCATGATCGTGGCTGGGTTCGCACACGGAACGATCACACTGCCCGAGGGGGCGATGTCAGGGGCGGGCGGCGAGGAGTCCGGCGCGGCCGGTGGCCTGGGCGAGCTCATGGGCGGCGGCGGCATGGGCGAGATGTCGGCGGCGCCCTACCAGGTGAGTGCGGTAGCGGCGGGCTTCGGCGCGGTGCTGTGGGTGGCGGCCGCGCTCGGCGTCGGATGCCTGATCAGCCGCAAGGTACGGCTGCCGCTGGGCGGGACGCTGGACCGGCTGCGCAGCACCTGGGGGCCGAGCCTCTCGGCCGTCGTCCGTATGGTTCTCGTCATGGCTGCCGTACCGCTCGCGGCCCTCGTGTTCGTCGGGGTGGCGGTCGGTGGCCGGGTCGGCTCGGTGGCGGGTGGCGCCCTGCTGGTCGCCCCCAACGTCCTGGTGGTGCTCCTGACTCTGGGCATCGGGTCCTCGTGGACGGCCGAGATGCACCCGGTGACGACCGACAGCAGCAGTAGCAACCCGTTGGCCGGTCTCATGGGCGGTTCGGGCGGCATGGGCGGCATGGGCGGCATGATGGGCGGCGACATGACCGACCGCACCGAGCATCTGAGCGCCCTGTCGGCGGGTGGATTGCTGGTGTGGCTCTTGGCCATCACGGTGACCGGGCTGATCCTGCTCATCCCCGCCTACCGGGCGGCACGGGCCACGCAGTCCGCCCAGAAGGTCCCGATGCTCCCCTACCGGGGTCCGCTGGCCGGGCACCTCGGCATGGCCGAACGGTTCGGTATCGTCACGGCCGTCTTCCTGGGCGTGGCGACCTGGCTGGTGGGGGCGTCCGGAGACTTCGGCGTCGGCATGTTCGGCAGCACGATGGGGGGAATGCAGGCCGCGCTGAGCGGCAACCTGCTGTCGACCCTCTTCTTCGGGCTGATCGTCGGAGCTCTGGCCGGCTTCGCCGGAAGCCTGCTGGCCACGTGGCGCGGTGACCGCGGGCCTGGAGCGCGGCGGTGGTGGAGCCTGGTGACGCTGGGACGCGGCGACAGGGCGGCGCAGTGATGGGCGGCGAGTCACGGTCGGGCGAGTGATGGTCGGGCGAGTGACGGTCGGTCGGGCGCGGTGAAGTCGGGCGCGGTGATGTTGGAGTCCGGTGATGGTGGGGCTCGGCGGATCTGGAGTCTGGTGATGGTGGGGCCCGGCGGGTGTGAGCTGGTGATGATGGGGCGCGGCGGGTGTGAGCTGGTGATGATGGGGCGCGGCGGATGTGGAGTCTGGGGACCGTGAGGTGCGGCGAGGCTGGGCTTTACGTGGTGCACACAGGCTCCTTTCGTATCCTGCCCGGCAGGATCCTGGCTGCCACGGGCCGTGCGCCGTGCGCCGTCCGCCGTGTCCCCATACCCGGCGGGGCCGGGAGTGTGTTCCCGGTCGCCTGGAGGTCCCCTTGACACCTGTTGAGCGCTCTGCCCTGCCCGGCACCGGCGTCGGAAGCGATCCCGGCCCCGCGGCCGCGGCCGGCGTGAACCTGCTGGTCGTGGACGACGAGCCCACTGTCCGGGAACTGCTCTGCGCGGCCCTGCGGCACGCCGGGTTCACCGTCGCCGCGGCCGGGACGGGCAAGGACGCCCTGGACCGCGCGCGGGAGGTCTCGCCGGATCTGGTCCTGCTGGACGTGATGCTGCCCGACCTGGACGGCTTCGAGGTGATCCGCCGACTGCGCGAGCAGCACCGCCCGGTCGCGGCGTCCCGAACCGGGCACATCCCGGTGATGTTCCTCACCGCCCGTGACGGGACCCAGGACAAGATCGAGGGCCTGGTCCTGGGCGGCGACGACTATGTGACCAAGCCGTTCGATCTCCAGGAACTGATCGCCCGTATCCGTGCCGTGCTGCGCCGCACCAGCGGTGACCCGACCGCGCTGTTGCGCGTGGCCGACCTGGAACTCGACCCGGACGGCGTCCAGGCGACCCGGGCGGGCGAGCCGATACGGCTGTCACCCACCGAGTTCCGGCTGCTGCAGTACCTGATGACCAACGCGGGCCGCACGGTCTCGAAGGCGCAGATCCTCCGGCGTGTGTGGGACTACGACTTCAACGGCGACACCGGCATCGTCGACACCTACATCAGCTATCTGCGCCGCAAGATCGACAACGGCGGCCCGAAGCTCATCCACACTGTGCACGGGGTCGGCTACGTGCTGCGCGGACCCAAGTCATGACCCCGCCCCGTCGTGTCCGCGCCGTGTGGGCGCGGGCGTCCCTGCGCAGCCGGGTACTGCTGCTCGCCGTCGCCCTGCTGGCGGCCGGGTTCACCGTGTTCAGCCTGGTCACCGGCAACTCCCTGCGCAGCTATATGGAAGACCGGGTGGACGCCCAGCTCCGCAGCACCGCCCAGGTGTTCTCCCTGCTGCCGCCCTCGGTGGCCGAGAACGGAGCCGGACAGCAGCCGGCGGCCGGCCTCACCGGCTTCGGTGCCGACGTCCTGGGCAACCGCGTCATCACGTATGTCTCCCAGGACGGCACGGTCGAGAGCAGTATCGACTCGGTCGGCGAGGAGAACCGGACGAGCGACGGGCGGGGCCCGGCCCTTCCCCGGCTGGACACGGACGCGGTGGCCGCCCGGGAGGGACGGCCGTTCACCGTCGACAGCACCGAGGGTGACGGGCGCTGGCGGGTGATGGCCGTGCCCAGGACCGACCGCGCCCGTCTGCTGGAGGGCGCGGCGACGGTGCCGGTCTCCGGCAGCGTGATCGTGTCCACGCCCATGACGGAGGTGGACGACACGGTGGGCCGCATGTGGTGGAACTACCAGCGCACCGGGCTGGGCCTGCTGGCGTTCCTCGCCGTGGCCGGCTGGTTCGCGGTCCGGTCCGGCCTGCGCCCGCTGTCCCGTATCGAGCAGACCGCCGCCGAGATCGCGGGCGGTGACCTGTCTCGCCGGGTCCCCGAACTGGCGGGACCGCACACGGAGTTGGGCCGCCTGGCTGCCGCACTGAACGGCATGCTCGGTCAACTGGAGATCGCCTTCGGCGCCCGCGCCGAGTCCGAGGCGCGGATGAGCAGGTTCGTCGCCGACGCCAGCCACGAGCTGCGTACTCCGCTCGCCGGCATCAAGGGCCTGACCGATCTGCACCACATGGGCGCCCTCGCCGACCGCGAGGACATCGACGCCACGATGAGCCGGATCGCCCGCGAGTCCGAACGCCTCACCCGGCTCGTCGAGGACATGCTGCTGCTGGCCCGCCTCGACGAACACTCGCTGAAGGCAACGGGCGACCTGACCGTGCCCGGCATCGACCTCGCCCCGAGCGACCTGCGCACCCTCGCCGCGGACGCCCTGCACGACGTACGCGCCCTGGATCCGGCCCGGCCCGTCACCCTCACCGGGCCGGCCGGCGAGGGCCCGCCCGCCTCCGCGCCGGCGCTCGCCGACGAGGCCCGCCTGCGTCAGGTCGTCACCAACCTGGTCGGAAACGCCGTGACCCACACCCCACCCGGCACGCCCATCCGCATCGGCGTGGGCACGATCGGCGACCACGCCGTTCTGGAGGTCGCCGATCAGGGGCCCGGTCTCACCCCGGACCAGAGCAGCCGTATCTTCGAGCGCTTCTACCGCGCCGACACCTCCCGCGCCCGCACCACCGGCGGTGCCGGCCTCGGCCTCGCCATCGTCCGCTCGCTCGTCAGCGCACACGCGGGCCGCGTCGAGGTCGACTCCGCTCCCGGCCGGGGAGCCACCTTCCGGATCCTCCTGGCTCGGCTCCACGAGCCGCAGACCCCCGCCGGGATTCCGGTTCCGCGGCCCGTCGAGGCGGGCAGCCGCGGATGACGCGTCAGGCGGCCGGGCGTACCAGGCCGGACTCGTAGGCGAAGGCGACCGCCTGGGTGCGGGCGTGAGCGCCGATCTTGGCGAGGATGTTGCTGACGTGGGTCTTGACGGTGGTCGGAGCGATGGACAGCCACTCGGCGATCTCGGTGTTGGACCAGCCGGAGGCGACGGCGACGAGGACATCGCGTTCGCGTCCGGTGAGTGAGTCGAGCCCGGAGGTGGGGAAGAGGGGGCGGGTGGTGTGCTGTTGGCGCACGGCGTCGATGAGCGCGCGGGTCAGGCCCGGGGTGATGACGGCGTCACCGGCGGCCACGATGCGGACGGCCGAGACGAGCTCGTCGGGGGCGGCGTCGTCGAGGAGGAATCCGCGGGCGCCGGCGCGCAAGGCGGCGTAGGCGTATCCGTCCCGGTCGGCGGGGGTGAGCACCAGGACGCGAGGGGTGTGCGGGTCCGCGGGCACCGATTCGAGGTGCCGGGGGAGGCGTTGCGGTCGGGCGATGCGCCGGACAGTCTCGATGCCGTCCGCCTGGGACAGACGGCTGTCCACCAGGACGACGTCGGGACGGAGCGCGGCGCTCAGGCCGACCGCCTCGGCTCCGCTCGCCGCTTCCCCTACGACCTTCAGATCGGGCTGGGCGGCCAGGAGCATCCGCAGGGCGAGTCGCTGCAGGGACTGGTCGTTGACCACGAGTACGGAGACCATGCCTGTCTTCTTCCTGCTGGGCGGGTTCCGCCGACCGATAGGAACGAAACTGTTTCGTTCCTAAGCCTACCGCGGCTCTTGTAAAACCGAAGTAGGGGAGCGGCCAGGACTTCGCCCTGATCCCCGCCGGGCCGCTACTCGGACGGCATCGCCGCCACCTCTGCGAGTGCCTGGGTCAGCCACTGGGTCCAGAAGGTCTCCAGGTCGATCCCGGCACGCAGCACCAGGTGCCGCAGGCGGTCCTCGGCGGTGTCCCGGCCGGGCGGGAAATCACGTCGTTCGATCTCCTCGTACTCGGCCAACTGCCGCCGGTGCAGCTCCAGATGGCGGCCCAGGTCGGCCTGGAGTCCCGCCGTGCCGACCACGGCCGCGGCGCGCAGCCGCAGCAGCAGGGCGTCGCGGTGCGGCTTGGGGTCCTGGGCGGCGGCCGTCCAGCGGGCGAGTTCGGCGCGGCCGGCGGGCAGGACCTCGTAGCTCTTCTTCTGCCCCCGGGCCGGCTGCGCCGGCGCCAGCGCGCGGATGTGGCCCTCGGCCTCCAGTCTCCCCAGCTCGCGATAGATCTGCTGATGCGTCGCCGACCAGAAGTAGCCGATCGACCGGTCGAACCGCCGGGTCAGCTCCAGCCCCGAGGAGGGCTTCTCCAGCAGGGCGGTCAGGATCGCGTGGGGCAGGGACATGACCACATCCTAGGGACGGCCGTACGACGTCTACAGCGTCGCCGCCAGCTCCGTCCCCTGCTTGATGGCCCGCTTGGCGTCCAGCTCGGCGGCCACGTCGGCACCCCCGATGAGGTGCGCGCTGCGCCCGGCGGCGACCAGGGCGTCGTACAGCTCCCGCGTCGGCTGCTGCCCGGTGCACAGCACGATCGTGTCGACCTCAAGGACCGTGCTGCTGTCGCCGACGGTCACATGCAGTCCGGCGTCGTCGATCCGGTCGTAGCGCACGCCCGGGACCATGCGGACGCCGCGGTGCTTGAGTTCGGCGCGGTGGATCCAGCCGGTGGTCCTGCCGAGGCCCGCGCCGACCTTGGACGTCTTGCGCTGCAGCAGATGCACCGTGCGGGGTGGGGCGGGGCGCTCGGGCGCGGTGAGACCGCCGGGGCGTTCGTACGTCATGTCGACGCCCCAGTGGCGGAAGTACGTCGCCGGGTCCTCGCTCGCCTTGTCGCCGCAGTCGGTGAGGTATTCGGCGACGTCGAAGCCGATGCCGCCGGCGCCGAGGATCGCGACGCGGTCGCCGACGGGAGCGCCGTCGCGCAGGACGTCGAGGTAGCCCACGACGCTCGGGTGGTCGACGCCGGGGATGTCCGGGGTGCGCGGGGTGACGCCGGTGGCGACGACGACCTCGTCGTAGCCGGACAGATCGTCCGCGGCGACCCGGGTGCCCAGGCGTACGTCGACACCGTGCGCGTCGAGTTGGTGGCGGAAGTAGCGCAGCGTCTCGTCGAACTCCTGCTTGCCGGGGACCTTGCGGGCCACGTTGAGCTGGCCGCCGACCTCGCTCGCGGCGTCGTACAGCGTCACCTCGTGGCCGCGTTCGGCGGCGCTCACGGCACAGGCGAGTCCGGCCGGGCCCGCGCCGACGACGGCGACCCGTTTGCGCAGCCGGGCCGGGGAGAGCACCAGCTCGGTCTCGTGGCAGGCGCGCGGGTTGACCAGGCAGGAGGTGATCTGCCCGCTGAAGGTGTGGTCGAGGCAGGCCTGGTTGCAGCCGATGCAGGTGTTGATCGCCTCGGGACGGCCGGCCGCGGCCTTGGCGACGAACTCGGGGTCGGCGAGCATCGGCCGGGCCACCGACACCATGTCGGCGCAGCCGTCGGCGAGCAACTCCTCAGCCAGTTCAGGGGTGTTGATGCGGTTGGTGGTGACGAGGGGGATCGAGACCTCGCCCATGAGCCGCTTGGTGACCCAGGTGTAGGCGCCGCGCGGCACGGAGGTGGCGATGGTGGGGATACGGGCCTCGTGCCAGCCGATACCGGTGTTGATGATCGTCGCTCCGGCCGCCTCGACCGCCCGGGCGAGCGCGGCCACCTCGTCGAGCGTCGAGCCGCCCGGCACCAGATCCAGCATCGACAGCCGGTAGACGACGATGAAGTCCGCGCCGACCGCCTCCCGCACCCGCCGCACGATCTCCACGGGGAAGCGCATGCGGTTCTCGTACGTGCCGCCCCAGCGGTCGGTGCGGTGGTTGGTCTGCGCCGCGATGAACTCATTGATCAGATAGCCCTCGGAGCCCATGATCTCGACCCCGTCGTACCCGGCCTGCCGGGCGAGACGGGCCGCCCGCGCGTAGTCGTCGATCGTCCGCTCCACGTCCTCGTCGCTCAGCTCACGCGGCGGGAAGGGGCTGATGGGTGCCTGGAGCGGACTCGGGGCGACCAGATCCCGGTGGTACGCGTACCGGCCGAAGTGCAGGATCTGCATCGCGATCCGCCCGCCCTCGCGGTGCACGGCCCCGGTGACGACCGTGTGCCGCTCCGCCTCGGCGTCGCTGGTCAGCTTCGCGCCGCCCTCGTACGGCCGCCCCTCGTCGTTGGGCGCGATGCCCCCGGTGACGATCAGCCCGACCCCGCCCCGGGCGCGGGCGGCGTAGAAGGCGGCCATCCGCTCGAAACCGCGCTCCGCCTCCTCAAGTCCGATGTGCATGGAGCCCATGAGCACGCGGTTGGGGAGGGTGGTGAAGCCCAGGTCGAGGGGGGTCAGCAAGTGCGGGTAACGGCTCATTCGACTGTTGTAGAGGACGGTCCCTCGATTGTGCAACTAGTTGCACAAGTGGCGGGCCTCACCATGAGCAGAGGACGTCAATTCAGGGCCGCCCGTACGATCCGCTCCGCGGCCGGGTTCATCGACTCGTCCTTGGCGTTCGTGTCGTTGACCGAGTAGACGAGGGTCCGGCTCAGGTCACGTGTCGCGGCGATCGCCGTGCTGTAGCCGTACCGGGCGCCGCTCTTGATCCAGTAGACCCTGCCCTCGTACGGGAACCGCTGGAGCCCCGCGCTCATCACCGCGCCCTCGACGCGCGGCACCGTGAACATCTCCCGCAGCTGCGGCCGGGGCACGATCCGGCCCCGGAAGAGCCTGTCGAGCAACCGCTCCAGATCGGCGGTCGTGGAGATCATGTCGCCGGCCGCCCAGCGGTCCGCCTGGTTCCACTCGGTGACGTCGACCAGCCGGGTCGTCCCGTCCGGCTGCTCCATCGCCTGGTAGCCGCGGTTGTGCGGGCCGAGGATGCGGGGATCGGTGCCGGGGAAGTACGTGTCCCGCATTCCGGCGGGGCGCAGCACACGCCGGGTGGCCTCGGAGGCGTACGACTGTCCGGTCACCTTCTCGATCAGCAGGCCGAGCACCGTGTAGTTGATGTTGAGGTAATGCTGCCGCTCACCGGGGCGGAACTCCGGTCCCTTCGCCACCGCCGACGCCACCACCTGCCGCGGCGGCAGCGTGTCGAAGCGGTGCGCGTACGGGTCCGCGAAGCCCTCACCCGGCTGGATACCGCTGGTGTGGTTCAGTAACTGCCGTACGGTGATGGGCTCGAAGCGACTGGTCAGCAGGGTCGGCAGATAGTGCTGCACCGGCCGGTTCAGGTCGACCCTGCCCTCCGCCGCGAGCTGCAGGACGACGGCCGCCGTCACCACCTTCGTCGTCGAACCGGCCCGGAAGCGGGCGTCAGGGTCCGCCTCCCGGCCGCTCTCCAGATCATGCACGCCCGCGCTGCCGCGCCAGCTGCCGTCCGTGCCGCCGACCCGGACCAGGGCGGCCGTCGTGTCCGCGTCCGGAATCCCGGCGAGCGCGGCGGTCAGCGCCTCCGCGTCCGGGCCCGTCGTGGTGCGCGCGGCGGCCGGCGGGGGCGCGGCCGGCACCGGGGCGGCCAGCGGGCCCGCGGTCAGGGCGACGGCGAGGGAGGCGGCGAGGACGGCTGTGCGCATGGGCTGCTCCTGGGGAGGCGGGGTGTTTGCGCTGATCCTCCGGCGGTACGACGGTCTCCGGGATCGTCACCGAGGTGGGCACCCACCCTGGTGCGACCCCGAGCAACTCTCCTCCCCGGCAGTGGAGTTGTCGGGGATCGCCCCTACGGGACCGGCTCCGGCGCCGAAAAACTGTTATCGACGCCGCCTTCACCCCGTCTCCGTATCTGTGATCTTCCTCATGGCAAGCCACACGGTCGGGGCTGAGAAGGTGCGTACGGACACGCGATGACAGGTGAGAGGACGAGGGTGGAAGGGCGGCAGTGGCGATCGACCATCGCGGCCGCGCAGGCCGGTGACCGGCAGGCGCTGGACGAGCTGGTCGCGGGCTGGCTGCCGCTGGTCTACAACATCGTCGGCCGCGCCCTGAACGGTCACGCCGACGTCGACGACGTCGTACAGGAGACGATGCTGCGTGCCGTCGGCAACCTCGGCTCGCTGCGCGATCCGGACAGCTTCCGGTCCTGGCTGGTGGCGATCGCCATGCGGCAGATACGGGACCGGGCACGCCGCAGGCAGCCCGACCCGCTGGACGAGTCCGCCGCGCACGAGTCCGCCGACTTCGCCGAACTCACGGTCCTGCGGCTCCAGTTGGAGGGCCAGCGGCGCGAGGTCGCGGAGGCGGTGCGCTGGCTCGACGACGAGGACCGGCAGTTGCTGTCGCTGTGGTGGCTGGAGGTCGCGGGCGAACTGACCCGGCGCGAGCTGGCCTCGGCCGTCGGCATCAGCCGCCAGCATGCCGCCGTGCGCGTCCAGCGGCTGAAGGAACGCCTGGAGACAGCGCGCGGCATCGTGCGCGCCCTCGACGGCGCCTGCCCCGGACTGCGCGAGCTGACCGCCCGCTGGGAGGGCCGCCCCGACTCCGTCTGGCGCAAGCGGCTGGCCCGGCACATCCGCGGCTGCGGCTACTGCTCAGGCGCCCGCGAGTCGGTCGTACCGGCCGAGCGGCTCCTCGTCGGGATCGCGCTCGTGCCGCTCCCGGTCGGCTTCACCCTGTCGCTGGCCTTCGGCGGCAAGACGGCCGTGGCGGCCACCTCCGTCGGCTGGTCCGCGAAGGTGCTGGGCGCGCTGGCCAAGCCCGCCGTCGCCATGACGGCCGGCGCGACCATCGTGGCAGGGGGCGCGTACGTCGTCACCCAGCCCCCGGACGGCCCGCCCCCGCGCGCGGCGGCGCCGACCGCGGCGAGCACGGCACGCCCGCCGTCCCCCACCGCTTCCGCCGCGCCCGCGCCGTCGCCGTCCCCGACGAAGACGCAGGACGCCGACGTGTACGGCACGGTCGTCGACGCCGTCGACACGGCTCCCGACCGCAGCACGCCGCCGGGCGGGCTGCCGCGCCGCCCCGAGTCCGGGATCACCAGCAGTGGCGGGTCGAAGGCCGTGCTGCAGCACCGCGGGGAGAGCGTGACGCTCAGCGGCCAGGGCTATGTGCTGGTGCGCTGGCAGATCGCCCCGCACGACCGGTCCGGCGGGCTGGCCATGCCGACCTGGACCGGCCTTGAGGGCAAGCTCTTCCATGTGGCGTCGGGCGGCGGCCGGCGTATGGACGACCCCTTGGACGGCAGCACCGACGGCACGGCCACGGGCATGGGAAGCCCGGAGACCGGCTACACCGTCCTGCCGGACGGCACCCAGCAGATGTGGCAGAACGAGTTCTTCTACGTCGACGGAACCGTCACCCTCAACCTCAACGAGCGCGGCGCCTCCTACGGCCTGACCATCTCCCCGTCCAGCTGGGACATGGTGACCGAGGACATCCGGAACGGCCCCGACCGGGGCGTCATCCGCTACGGCCTGGTCCGCGACAACGGCGAGGACACCGCCCCCGTACCCCAGTACGTCACGCGGGCGACCCCGGCCGACCCGGCGATGGTTGCCCAGCGCTCGCGGGTGTAGCGCTCCTGGATCTACTGGTGCTCCCGGATCCGTTGCTGCCCCTGGATCCGCGCACGGCGCACAGCGCGTCGATGCGGTTCGTCGTGATCGAGTCGACGCCGATGTCCAGGAGCCGGCGCATGGAGCGGCGGGTGTCGGGCGTCCAGACGGAGACCAGATAGCCGTCCGCGTGGAGGCGGGCGGCGAGGTCGCGGTCCACCAGCGGGAAGCGGTAGTTGAGCCACCGCGGCCGTACCGCGTCCAGCAGCACGGGCCGGGCCGGCGCCAGCGTCGTCCAGGTCAGCGCGATCTCGGCGGCCGGGTCGGCGGCGCGCACGGCGAGCATGGCGGCGGCGCCGGCGCAGTAGTACACGCGGTCGGCGGCCCCCGACTCCCGTACGACGCCGACGACCCGGCGGACCGCCTTCGCACTCGGCTCGCCCGGCAGGTCGAGCATGATGCGGTGGCCGTCGCCGGCGGACAGGGCCTCGGCCAGCGTCGGCACCCCGCCGTCCGTGAGCCCGCGCACCTCGGCCGCCGACAGCGATTCCAGCGGCCGGTCGTGCTCCCACAGGCGTTTGAGCGTGGCGTCGTGCAGCAGCACGGGCACGCCGTCCCGGGTGAGCCGTACGTCGATCTCGACCGCGTCCGCGCCCTGTCTGAGCGCGGAACGCAGCGAGCCGAGCGTGTTCTCGCGGAGCCGGTAGGGGTCGCCGCGGTGGGCCACGGCGGTCACGTTCTGCATGGGACTCATTGTGACGGGCTTCTCGATACGGCGGTCAGGGGGCGGCGAGCCAGGCCGAGGTGTAGGCGTCGATCTCGTCCCTGATACGGGCCTTGCCGGGCTCGTCCAGGAAGGACGCCTCGACCGCGTTCTTCGCCAGGCCGGCGAGACCGTGCTCGTCGAGTTCGAGGAGCCGGGCGGCCACCGCGTACTCGTTGTTGAGGTCGGTGCCGAACATCGGCGGGTCGTCGGAGTTGACGGTGACCAGGACCCCCGACCGCACGAACTCCTTTATGGGGTGCTCGTCGAGGGTGCGGACCGCGCGGGTGGCGATGTTGGAGGTCGGGCACACCTCCAGCGCGATGCGGTGCTCGGCGAGGTGCGCGAGCAGCTTCGGGTCCTGCGCGGAACTGGTGCCGTGCCCGATGCGCTCGGCACGCAGCTCGCCCAGGGCGTCCCACACCGTCTCCGGACCGGTCGTCTCACCGGCGTGCGGCACCGACCGCAGCCCGGCGGCCAGCGCGCGGTCGAAGAACGGCTTGAACTGCGGCCTCGGCACGCCGATTTCGGGCCCGCCGAGCCCGAACGACACCAGCCCCTCGGGGCGCAGCCGGTCGTCGGTGGCCAGCCGCGTCGTCTCCTCGGCCGCTTCCAGGCCCGCCTCGCCGGGGATGTCGAAGCACCAGCGCAGTACGGTCCCGAAGTCGGCCTCGGCCGCCTTGCGGGCGTCCTCGATGGCGTCCATGAAGGCGCCCTCGTCGATGCCCCGCCGGACCGAGGAGTACGGCGTGATGGTCAGCTCCGCGTAGCGCACCTGCTGCCGGGCCATGTCACGGGCCACCTCGTACGTCAGCAGACGTACGTCCTCCGGCGTGCGGATCAGGTCGACGACGGACAGGTACACCTGGATGAAGTGGGCGAAGTCCGTGAACGTGAAGTAGTCGACCAGGGCTTCGGGATCCGTGGGGACCTTGGAGTCGGGGTGGCGGGCGGCCAGTTCCGCGACGATCCGGGGGGAGGCGGAGCCGACGTGATGCACATGCAGTTCGGCCTTGGGCAGTCCGGCGATGAAGGCATGCAGGTCGTGCAGGTCGCGCGGGGCGCCTGCGGCGATGTGCTGGGTCAAGGTTCCTCCCCGGGAACGGCGTCCCCGGCCGGGGTCCGGCGGGACGCGGGTGATCGGCTGATCGATGACTCGGGGGTCATCGTAGGCCGGACCCCCGCGGCCGCGGCACGGGCCGTAGCATGACGGCACGCACGACAGAGGGGACCCCGCGCATGTCCGACGACGCGCAGACGCCGGAGGCGCGTGACACCGCAGCACACTGGCCGACGCCGCCCGGCGAAACGGGCGACTCCGCGGCAGCGGACGACGCGGCGGA
Organism: Streptomyces blattellae; assembly: GCF_009709555.1. GTDB lineage: Bacteria > Actinomycetota > Actinomycetes > Streptomycetales > Streptomycetaceae > Streptomyces > Streptomyces blattellae. The sequence goes on from NZ_WJBG01000167.1 coordinate 97,007, forward strand.
GGTGCCGCTGGCCGAGGGCGCGGAGTCCGCGGTCGACGTGGGGAAGGCGGACCCGGCGGGGGCGGCGAGTGCGGGTGGCGGTGGGGAGCCGGTGAACGGCCCTGCCGACGCGCGGCCCGAGCCGAACCCGTGGGCTCCGGTGTCCGGCCCCTCCGTCCGTGATCAGCAGACGGTCGCATCGGTCCCCCCGACGGACACGGCCCCCACCGCGTCGGACGGCAACCAGGAGTGGGCGAACCCCGTGGCGCCGGGCACCAGAGAGGCGCAACGTCAGCCGCCCCATTCGCCTCATTCGCTCCACTCCTCCCAGTCGCCCCAGCCGTGGGCGAACCCCTTCGCGCCCCCGGCCCCCACACCCCCGGCCGACGGCTCAGCCAACCTCTTCGCCCCGCCCGCGCCGTCGGCACCGTCCGCACCAGCCGCCCCCTACGCTCACGGCGAGCCCGTCCCACCGCCACCCATAGCCCCCGACGGCCCCGGCCAGATCCCGTACGGCTACCCGGTGGGACCGGGCTACCCGGCGGGGCCGGGCTACCAGGCCGGTCACGGTCACCCTGCCGGTCCGGGCTACCCGGCGGGTCACGGTCACCCCACCGGTCCCGGATACCCGCCTCCGCCCGGCGCGGGCTACTACGGCTGGCCGGGTATGCAGCCCACGCCGGCCAACGGGATGGGTACGGCCAGCCTGGTGCTCGGCATCATCGCGGCCGTCTTCTTCTGTCTCTGGCCACTGGCCATCGTCCTCGGCATCCTCGCAGTGATCTTCGGCGCGCTCGGCCGCGCAAGGGCCCGCAGGGGCGAGTCCACCAACCCGGGCCAGGCCCTCGGCGGCATCATCTGCGGCGCGGTCGGCATCGCCCTGGGCTTCGGCATCATCGTGCTGCTGATCGCGCTCTGACCGAGACGGATCAGCCCACCTGACCGCCCGGGGACATGGCCCAGCCCTGGCCCCGATACCCCCGCCACCGCCCAACGCTCCCCAGCACCGCCCGGCGCGACACCCCGGCCATTCGGCCTTCGCGGTTTGCGTCTGGGCGGTGGCTTCGGCGGTCGGCCTTCGCGGTTTGCCTCTGGTCGCTCATTCCGGTCGTTCGGCCCCCGCGCCTCGCCTCCGGGCGCTACCCCGGCCATTCGGCCCCGCGTCGCCTCACCCCCACCCCACCCCCCGCCATCAGAGGCCCGCACCTAACCCCCCGTCCCCACCTCCAACTCCTCCCGCGCCCCTCGCCATCAGAGGCCCGCACCTAACCCCCCGTCCCCACCCCCAACTCATCCCGCGCCCCCATCAACGCGAACCCCAGCAGATTCAACCCCCGCCAGCGCTCCGGATCCATCGCGGCCTCGTCATCCGCCGCCAGCCCGATCCCCCACACCCGGTCCACCGGGCTCGCCTCCACCAGCACCCGATGGCCTGTGCCCAGCAGGAAGTCGCGCAGTTCGGGATGGGCGGTGAACTTGTGCACGCTGCCGGTACGCACGAGCTCGAACCGCTCGCGCTCCCATGTCGCCTCGTCGAAGCCGCGTACGAGACGGCCGGCCTTCTTGGCCTCGGCGGGATGGCTCGCGGCCAGCACCCGGCGCTCTGCCTCCGCGTCCCCGAACAGCCGTGCCTTGCCTGCCATCATCCAGTGCTCGGCGGTCGGGTAGGTCACGCCGTCCACTGCGAACGGCGACGGCCACCATTGGCTCAGACAGCTCGCACCGACGCGGCCGTCCGCCCGCGCGCGGTGTCCCCAGAAGTGCAGGTACTTCACTCTCGCCCCGGCGCGGACCTCCCTGACCAGGGCCTCCCGCGAATCGATCTTCCCCATGCATGCGAGTCTGGCAGGCACCACTGACAATCCGTCCCCCCTTTCTCAGGCCGACTCGACACCTGGTCGACAGATTCCGTCGCGTAACCAAAAGGCAACAACGAAATCACTTGTTGGATGCCCATAGCTCTGTCAGGATCGGCGCTCAAATCGAGCTGAAGCTACGCCACCCACACCTGATCACCAGTGGCGACGGCGGAGGAGAGCGACGACATGCACAACCCGGGCACCGCGCACGGATCCGCAGCACAGGACCGATTCCCCGCACAGGAGCGCCTCGCGGCCGGTGCGCAGTACATCGCGGGCCGTCTGACGCAGGGCACCTCAGGTCGTACGCACGCGGTCGTCGACCCGGCCACCGGCGAGGACGTCTACCGGTACGAGCTGGCCGGCACCGAGGACGTCGACGCGGCCGTGGCCGCCGCGCGCCAGGCCTTCCCGGGCTGGGCCGCGACCACCCCCGGCGAGCGTTCCGACGCACTGCACCGCTTCGCCGCCGTGCTCGCCGACCGCGCCGAGGACATCGCCCGCGCCGAGTCCCTCCAGTGCGGCAAGCCGCTGAAGCTGACCCGCGAGTTCGACGTGCCGGGAACCATCGACAACACCGCGTTCTTCGCGGGGGCCGCCCGGCATCTCCAGGGGCAGTCGGCGGGGGAGTACTCCGGCGACCACACGTCGTACGTCCGCCGCGAACCCATCGGCGTCGTCGGCTCCGTCGCGCCCTGGAACTACCCCCTCCAGACCGCCTGGAAGGTCCTCCCGGCGATCGCCGCGGGCAACACCATCGTCCTGAAGCCCGCCGAACTCACCCCGCTGACCTCCCTCCTCTTCGCCGAGGCCGCCACCGAGGCCGGCGTCCCGGACGGTGTCATCAACATCGTCACCGGGACGGGCAAGGAAGCCGGCGAGCATCTCGTCGGCCATCCCGGCGTCGCCATGACCTCCTTCACCGGCTCCACCGCGGTCGGCAAGCGCGTCGCCGAGATCGCCACGGCCACCGTCAAGCGCATCCACCTGGAGCTGGGCGGCAAGGCCCCCTTCGTCGTCTTCGACGACGCCGATCTGGAGGCGGCCGTCAACGGCGCTGTCGCGGGCGCCCTCATCAACACCGGCCAGGACTGCACGGCCGCCACGCGCGCGTACGTACAACGGCCGCTCTACGAGGAGTTCGTCCAGCGCACCGCCGCCCTGATGGAGACGGTCCGGCTCGGCGACCCCTTCGCCCCCGGTACCGACCTCGGGCCCCTCATCTCGCACGTCCAGCGCGACCGCGTCGCCGGTTTCGTCGACCGGGCGCGTGCCTACGCGCGCGTGGTCACCGGCGGTGAGGCACCACAGGGCGATCTCAAGAACGGCGCGTACTATCGCCCCACCCTGGTCGCGGACGCCGCGCAGGACAGCGAGATCGTCCAGTCCGAGATCTTCGGCCCGGTCCTCGTCGTCCTCCCCTTCGACAGCGACGACGAGGGCATCCGGCTGGCCAACGACACCCCGTACGGGCTGGCCGCGTCCGCGTGGAGCAGGGACGTCTACCGGGCGAACCGCGCGACCCGTGAGATCAAGGCCGGCTGCGTGTGGGTCAACGACCACATCCCGATCATCAGCGAGATGCCGCACGGCGGCTACAAGGCCTCCGGTTTCGGTAAGGACATGTCAACCTACTCCTTCGACGAGTACACCCAGATCAAGCACGTCATGTTCGACAACACGGCGGTGCCCAGGAAGGACTGGCACCGCACGATCTTCGGGGACCGCTAGCAGACAGGCCGCCCGACCCGCGGCCGCCCATCCCGAAAGGGCACCAAGCGCATGGAGCAGTACGAGCCCGAACCGCTGACTCCGGTCCAGCTGTCCGCCATGCGGCGCAGCCTCCGCAGCGGCAGGGCCGCCCTCAACCGTCGTTCGCTGCTGCGCGCCTCCGCGGGCGGCGCGCTCGCGGCCGGCGGCCTCGGGGCGCTGAGCGCCTGCGGGATCCCCGCGGCCGGCAAGACGGAGGGCGGCACCTCCGCCGAGGACCACTCCAAGGACGAGAAGGAGGTCAACTTCTCCAACTGGACCGAGTACATCGACATCGACGAGAGCGAGAAGCACCACCCCACGCTCGACGCGTTCACCAAGCGGACCGGTATCAAGGTCAAGTACACCGAGGACATCAACGACAATAACGAGTTCTTCGGCAAGATCCAGCCGCAGCTCGCCGCCGGCCAGGACACCGGCCGCGACCTCATCGTCCTCACCGACTGGCTGGCCGGGCGCCTCATCCGGCTGGGGTGGGTCCAGAAACTGGACCCGGCCAACCTGCCGCACGCGTACGCCAATCTGTCCTCCCAGTTCCGCAGCCCGGACTGGGATCCCGGGCGGGCCTACTCGTACCCCTGGCAGGGCATCTCGACCGTCATCGCGTACAACAAGAAGGCGCTCGACGGCATCGAGGTCACGTCGGTCTCCGACATGCTCGACAACCCCAGGCTCAAGGGCCGCATAGGCTTCCTCACCGAGATGCGCGACAGCATCGGGATGACGCTGCTGGACATGGGCAAGGACCCGGCGAAGTTCACGGACGACGACTACGACGCGGCGATCGCCCGTCTCCAGAAGGCCGTGGACCAGGGCCAGATCCGGCGCTTCACCGGCAACGACTACACGTCCGACATCACCAGCGGCGACTTCGCGGCCTGTATCGCGTGGGCGGGCGACGTCGTCCAGCTCAAGGCGGACAGCCCGGACGTCGACTTCGTCATCCCGGACAGCGGCTACATGACGTCGACCGACAACATGCTGATCCCCAACAAGGCGCGTCACAAGACGAACGCCGAACGGCTCATGGACTACTACTACGAGCCGGAGCCGGCCGCCGAACTGGCCGCCTACATCAACTACGTCTGCCCCGTGGACGGTGTGAAGCCCTACCTCGCGAAGATCGACGAGAGCGCGGCGGACAACCCGCTGATCATCCCGGACCGGGAAATGGCCGCGAAGTCCCATGCCTTCCGCTCGCTGAGCTCGAAGGAAGAGACGGCCTATGAAGAGAAGTTCGCGAAGCTGACAGGGGCGTGACGACGATGACGAACGACAGCAGCGGCGACGTCCGCCTCTCGGGGATCAGCAAGACCTACGGCTCCTTCACCGCCGTACACCCGCTCGACCTGACCGTGCCGCAGGGCTCCTTCTTCGCCCTGCTCGGCGCTTCCGGCTGCGGCAAGACCACGACTCTGCGCATGATCGCGGGGCTTGAGGAGCCGACGAGTGGCACCGTCCACCTCGGCGACCAGGAGGTCACGCAACTGCCGCCGTACAAGCGGCCGGTGAACACGGTCTTCCAGTCGTACGCCCTCTTCCCGCACCTCGACATCTTCGAGAACGTCGCCTTCGGCCTGCGCCGGCGCGGCATCAGGTCGGTGAAGAAGCAGGTGGAGGACATGCTCGACCTGGTGCAGCTGGGCGAGCAGGCGCGCAAGAGACCGCATCAGCTCTCCGGCGGCCAGCAGCAGCGCGTCGCGGTCGCCCGCGCGCTGATCAACACCCCCAAGGTGCTGCTGCTCGACGAGCCCCTCGGCGCCCTCGACCTCAAGCTGCGCCGCCAGATGCAGCTGGAGCTGAAGCGCATCCAGACCGAGGTCGGCATCACCTTCATCCATGTCACGCACGACCAGGAGGAGGCCATGACGATGGCCGACACCGTCGCCGTGATGAACGCGGGCCGCGTCGAACAGCTCGGCTCGCCCACCGACCTCTACGAGAACCCCAGGACGACGTTCGTCGCCAACTTCCTCGGCACCTCCAACCTGATAGAGGCCGAGGTCGACAACAAGACCGGCGGCGAGGTCGTCGTCCGGGCCGCCGGCGGCAAGCTGGTCCTGCCCGAGACGCGCTGCTCCGCGCCCACGACGACCGGCGGCAAGGTGCTGGTCGGCGTGCGCCCCGAGAAGATCACCCTCACCCACGCGGACGACGCGGGCGAGATCCCCACGGCCCGCAACCGCATCACCGGCACGATCGCGGCGACGTCGTTCATCGGGGTCTCCACGCAGTACGTCATCGACAGCCCGGTCTGCCCCGAGTTCGAGGTCTACGCCCAGAACATCGACCGGGACGCCCGGCTCGTCCCCGGCGCCGGCGTCGTCCTGCACTGGAGCCCGGCGCACACCTTCGGGCTCGACGCCGCCCAGGCCATCGACGCGGGCGTCGAGGAAGAGGCGGCGCTCTGATGGCGGCCCTCACCGAGGCGCCACCGCCTCTCGCGCCGGCTCCGGAGGCGAAACCCCCGCGGAGGCGCGGTCGCTGGACGCCGTACTGGCTGCTCCTGCCCGGCATCCTCTGGCTGCTGGTCTTCTTCGCGATGCCGATGATCTACCAGGCCTCCACGTCCGTGCAGACGGGCTCCCTGGAGGAGGGCTACAAGGTCACCTGGCACTTCGCGACCTACTGGGACGCGCTGTCCGACTACTACCCGCAGTTTCTGCGCTCGGTGCTGTACGCCGGCGCCGCGACGATCCTGTGTCTGATCCTCGGCTACCCGCTGGCCTACCTGATCGCGTTCCGTGCGGGCCGCTGGCGGAACCTGATCATGATCCTGGTGATCGCGCCGTTCTTCACCAGCTTCCTGATCCGTACGCTCGCCTGGAAGACGATCCTCGCGGACAGCGGCCCGGTCGTCGGCGCCCTCAACACGCTGCACGTCCTGGACGTCACCAGCTGGCTCGGCTGGACCTCGGGCGACCGGGTGCTGGCGACTCCGCTGGCGGTCGTGTGCGGTCTGACGTACAACTTCCTGCCGTTCATGATCCTGCCGCTCTACAGCTCGCTGGAGCGCATCGACGGACGGCTGCACGAGGCGGCGGGCGATCTGTACGCCAAGCCGGTCACGACCTTCCGGAAGGTCACCTTCCCGCTGTCGATGCCGGGCGTCGTCTCCGGCACGCTGCTGACCTTCATCCCGGCGTCCGGTGACTACGTCAACGCCGATCTGCTCGGCTCCACCGACACCCGCATGGTCGGCAACGTCATCCAGTCCCAGTTCCTGCGGATCCTCGACTACCCGACGGCCGCGGCCCTCTCCTTCATCCTGATGGCCGCGATCCTCATCATGGTCACCTTCTACATCCGCAGGTCCGGAACGGAGGATCTGGTTTAAATGGACACGCGACAGAGCCGCATATTCGGTACGAGCGTCAACTGGCTCAGGCGGCATTTCGTCGTCATCGCGGGACTGGTGACCCTCGGATATCTGCTGCTGCCGAACGTCGTCGTCACGGTGTTCTCCTTCAACAACCCGAAGGGGCGCTTCAACTACCAGTGGCAGGAGTTCTCCACCGACGCCTGGAAGGATCCGTGCGGTGTCGCCGACATGTGCGGCTCGCTGTCGGTCAGCCTGCAGATCGCGTTCTGGGCGACGCTCGGTGCCACCGTCCTCGGCACGATGATCGCCTTCGCGCTGGTCCGCTACCGGTTCCGCGCGCGGGGGGCGGTCAACTCGCTGATCTTCCTGCCGATGGCGATGCCCGAGGTCGTCATGGCGGCCTCGCTGCTCACCCTGTTCCTCAACCTGGGTGCGCAGTTGGGATTCTGGACGATCCTGATCGCGCACATCATGTTCTGCCTCAGCTTCGTCGTGACGGCCGTCAAGGCGCGCGTGATGTCGATGGACCCGAGGCTGGAGCAGGCGGCGCAGGATCTGTACGCCGGACCGTTCCAGACGTTCATCCGGGTCACCCTGCCGATCGCGGCCCCGGGAATCGCCGCGGGCGCCCTGCTCGCCTTCGCGCTCTCCTTCGACGATTTCATCATCACCAATTTCAACGCGGGTTCGACCGTCACCTTCCCCATGTTCGTCTGGGGCTCGGCACAGCGCGGAACACCCGTCCAGATCAATGTCATCGGTACGGCCATGTTCCTGGTCGCCGTCCTGCTCGTGCTGGCCTCCATGGTCGTCAGCAATCGCCGCAACAGGCACAAGGCATAACCGGAAACAACCAGAAGAAACCAGAAAACCTCTGTGGGGAGTTGAAATTCATGGCCCCAAGCGCCATGAGCCGTGGCAGTAACGGAACACATGGCAGTAACGGGATAGAGGCACTCTCTGAAGCCCAGCCGGTCTCGTACTGGCTGGACGACCCCGGCAGGCCCCGCCCGGAACCCGCCCTCACCGGCCCCGAGACCTGCGATCTGCTGGTCGTCGGCGGTGGCTACAGCGGACTGTGGACCGCGCTGATCGCCAAGGAGCGCGACCCGCAGCGGGATGTGGTGCTGGTGGAGGGCCGCGAGGCGGGCTGGGCCGCCTCGGGCCGTAACGGCGGCTTCTGCGCCGCCTCGATCACCCACGGCCTGGCCAACGGGCTCACCCGCTGGCCGGACGAGATCCACAAGCTTCAGCGACTGGGCGCCCGCAACCTCGACGAGATCGAGGCGGCGGTCGCGCGCTACTCCATCGACTGCGACTTCGAGCGCACCGGCGAGATCGACGTCGCCACCGAGACGTACCAGGCGCGGGAACTGCGCGACTGGTACGAGGAGACGGAGCGCCGGGGCCTCGCCGACGGCGTCGAGTTCCTGGACGCCGAAGCGGTACGGGAACAGGTCGACTCACCGACCTTCCGGGCGGGCCTCCACGACCGTCGAGGCGTCGCCATGCTCAACCCCGCCAAGCTCGCCTGGGGCCTGAAGCGCGCGTGCCTCGAACTCGGCGTGCGCGTCCACGAGCACACCCCCGCGCTCAGCCTGAAGCCGTACGGCGCCGGTATGGCCGTACGCACCCCCTACGGGTCGATCCGCGCCCGCAGCGTCGCGCTCGGCACCAACGTCTTCCCCAGCCTGGTCAAGCGGGTACGGGCGTACACCGTCCCGGTCTACGACTACGCGCTGATGACCGAACCGCTCACCACGGGCCAACTCGCCTCCATCGGCTGGCAGAACCGCCAGGGCCTCTCAGACTCGGCGAACCAGTTCCACTACTTCCGGCTCTCCGCCGACAACCGCATCCTCTGGGGCGGCTACGACGCCGTCTACCCGTACGGCGGCCGGGTGCGCGCCGAGTACGACGACCGCCCGGAGACGTACGCCAAGCTCGCCGGGCACTTCTTCACCTGCTTCCCGCAGCTGGAGGGCGTGCGCTTCACCCACGCGTGGGGCGGCGCGATCGACACCTGCTCGCGCTTCTCGGCGTTCTTCGGCACCGCGCACCGGGGGAAGGTGGCGTACGCGGCCGGGTTCACGGGCCTGGGCGTCGGCGCCACCCGCTTCGGTGCCGAGGTGATGCTGGACCTGCTGGCGGGGGAGCGGACGGAGCGCACGGAACTGGACATGGTGCGCGAGAAGCCGCTGCCGTTTCCGCCGGAGCCCTTCGCCTGGACCGGGATCGCGCTCACGAAGTGGTCGCTGGCCCGCGCCGACGCGCACGGCGGGCGGCGCAATCTGTGGCTGAGGACCATGGACAGGCTGGGGCTCGGCTTCGACAGCTGACCCGGGATCAGGCTGAGGGTCACACGGGCGCAGTTGGATGTGACCCAGTTCACTCCAACAGGTTGAGCGAACCCGCGTAATGCCGCAGGGAGATCTCCCTCTCCCTCGTGACGCGATCCGCGTCGACGAAAGACAGGGAGGTCATGTCATGACAGGGGCGAAGACGGCGGTCGAGTGGCTCGCGTCCGTCGCACCGGACCCCGAGGCCTGCCGCTGGGAGTGGGAGCGCAACCCCCTCGGGGTCGCGCTGCTCCCGGCCGGCAAAGCCTGGGACGTCCTGATCCTGCCGGGCGGACTCGGCTACCCCACCCTCGACGTACTGACCCGCATCCTCGACCGGCCCGGGCCCGTGCTGGCCGACTTCGGCGACGCCCGGATGGGCTTCTTCGTGCCACCGGGTACGGCCGCCCGCTGGCTCGGCACCGGCATCCGTACGGCCGGTGCGGGCACCTGGATCGTCGTGCCGTACCCGGGACGCGCCACCGGCGGAGTCCGCTGGCTGGTCCCACCGGACGGCTCCGGCACCCTCACCGACCCGGCACTCCTCGAACTGGCCATGCACGAGGCCGCGGCGGGTCTGGCGGGCGGGGAACGCTGAGCGCTCCGCTGACCGGGTCGATGTGCGGCTCCGCCGCGGGGCCGTGATGGGTCGCCGGTTGTCTGCGGCGCCGTCGTGGCTGGCCGCGTCCACGCGGCGGAGCCGCACATCGACACAGCCCCCGCGCCCTTTCGGGGCGCTGCCGAACCGGTCTCGACCAAGCTGGCGGCGCTCCATCCTCCGATTCCCCGCCGCTCTCTCGTCGGCCGCCCGTGCGGCCTACGCGGACTACGCAACGGTGGCTTTGGGTCCGGCCCCTCGCGGGACGGCAGGAACCCCCCTCAACTCAACTGGGACCGCTACCCGAACTCCGGGTTCCAGCGGCCGTCCGGCCGCTGTTTCGGCCGGCACGCGGACGCACGCACAGCACGAACGCCGTCAGCAGCACCGTACCGAGGCACCAGCTGGCCACCACGTCCAGTGGCCAGTGGTAGCCGCGGCGGACCAGGCCGAAGCCGACGCCGGCGTTGACGGCGGCACAGCCGAGGACGAGGGTGCGGCGGGTCCGGGCCGTGCGGAGCCAGGGGAGGAGAAGCAGGGTCGCACAGCCGTAGGCGATGGCGGCGGTGGCCGTGTGGCCGGAGGGGTAGTAGCCGGTGGCGGGCGGCACGGCCGGGGTGCCCGGGCGGTCCGTCAGTTCCTTCAGCGGGACCACCAGGACCGGGACGAGCGCCATCGCGAAGGCCGCCGCGGTGGCCGGCAGCCACCAGCGGTCTGTACCACTGCGGCGGGCACGCCAGGCGGCGTATGCGGCGGCGACCGTGAACACCGGCACCGCGACCGGGACACCGCCCAGGTCGGCGAGGAGTTCGGAGAACCGGTCCGGGTGGACGAGGGCCCGGCTGACCCGCGCGTCGAGGCGCAGCAACGGGCCGTCGACGACGACCTGCCAGGTGATCAGCGCGAAGAGGAGGGCCGGAAGGCCGAGAAGGAGAAGGAGGGCTGGAAGGCCGAGAAGGAAGGAGGCCGGCCGCCCCGGAACAGGGGGGGTGGTTCCGGGGCGGCCGATCAGATCGGATGGTCGGCCGCCCCGGGGGGTTTGGGGCGGGCGACTGTCCGATCGGTGAGGAGATCCGGAGCCAGAGGCCCCGGTTGTGTGCGCGAGGGCACGACCAGGTCGAAGCTGGGGAGGCCCCGGCCTGTGGCCGCCCACAGTCCCCTGTGGACGGGGTGTATCTCTCATCTGGGTAGAACCTACGGCAGGGGGTGGGCGTACGACAGACGGAATCGCGTCCCGTCATCCACCTCGCACACCTTCTTCACACGCTCTGACGGCCGGGCTCAGACCCGGGCGAAGGCCTGCTCGATGATGTCGAGGCCCTCGATCAGCAGATCCTCGCCGATGACGAGCGGGGGCAGGAAGCGCAGCACATTGCCGTAGGTGCCACAGGTCAGGACCAGCAGGCCTTCCTGGTGGCAGGCCTTGGCGAGCGCGGCGGTGGCCTCCGGGTTCGGCTCCTTGGTGGCGCGGTCCTTGACCAGCTCGATGGCGATCATGGCGCCACGGCCGCGCACGTCGCCGACGATGTCGAACTTCTCGGCCATCGCCGACAGCCGGGGCTTCATCGTCGCCTCGATCGCCTTCGCCCTGGCGTTGAGGTCGAGCTCCTTCATGGTCTCGATCGAGCCGAGCGCACCGGCGCAGGCGACCGGGTTGCCGCCGTAGGTGCCGCCCAGGCCACCGGCGTGCGCGGCGTCCATGATCTCGGCGCGGCCGGTCACCGCGGCGAGCGGGAGACCGCCGGCGATCCCCTTCGCGGTCGTGATCAGGTCCGGAACGATGCCCTCGTCCTCGCAGGCGAACCACTGCCCGGTACGGCAGAAGCCGGACTGGATCTCGTCGGCGACGAAGACGATCCCGTTGTCGGCGGCGAACTTCCGCACGGCCGGCAGGAAGCCCTTCGCGGGCTCGATGAAACCGCCCTCGCCGAGCACCGGCTCGATGATGATCGCGGCGATGTTCTCCGCGCCGACCTGCTTGGACATCTGGTCGATGGCCTGCGCGGCGGCCTCCGGGCCCGCGTTGTCCGGGCCGGTCGGCCAGCGGTAGCCGTACGCCACCGGAACCCGGTACACCTCGGGTGCGAACGGCCCGAAGCCGTGCTTGTACGGCATGTTCTTCGCGGTCAGCGCCATCGTGAGGTTCGTACGGCCGTGGTAGCCGTGGTCGAAGACGACGACGGCCTGGCGCTTGGTGTACGCACGGGCGATCTTGACGGCGTTCTCGACGGCCTCCGCGCCGGAGTTGAACAGCGCCGACTTCTTGGCGTGCTCGCCCGGCGTCAGCTCCGCCAGCGCCTCCGCGACCTCGACGTACCCCTCGTATGGCGTGACCATGAAACAGGTGTGGGTGAAGTCGGCGAGCTGCGCGGACGCCCGGCGTACGACGGCCTCGGCGGACGCGCCGACGGACGTCACGGCGATGCCCGACCCGAAGTCGATCAGCCGGTTGCCGTCGACGTCCTCGATGATCCCGCCGCCCGCCCGCGCGGTGAACACCGGCAGTACGGAACCCACGCCCTGCGCGACCGCTGCGGTACGGCGGGCCTGCAGTTCCTGCGACTTCGGGCCGGGGATGGCGGTGACGACGCGGCGCTCCTGCGGGATTGCGGTCATGAGGGGCTCCTGGGGTGGTGCGGACGCTTGGCGTTCTCTTCTTTCTCGCAGGCTAGGACCGGGGGCGGAGGGTGGGCATGCTCCATGTGGGCGTCGTCAGGGATTCCGGTTGTCCGCGGTGGACATAGCGACGCCGAGCGGGCGGGCGCCTGCGGGCCACGTACCGAGCGTCCCCGTTTCGTCCACCATGTGCGATATGAAGGGACGACGATATCCGGAGCGCTTTGGTCCGCTCCGCGCGCCGGACGCCGCTCCTTGACGGGCAAACGCTGCCTGCCGGGGCGCCAGCGGTGAACTCCCCTTGCCGGGGCGTTAGATTGACTCGCTGATGGTGGACGGAACGGCTGCTCAGGGGGCAAGCGCGATGGACAGCGACGGGACGCAGGACGCGCGGGGTACGCATGCGAACCCTGTGCCGCGTCCAGCGGGACCGCCGGCCATGCCCGCGGTACCGCCGCGGCCGACGGAGGCACCCGGCGTGCCGCCACGGCCGGACGGCTCGGCGTTCCTGGCGTGGCTGCGGGCGCCCCGTCCGGAGGCGGCGCCCGGAGTGTGGCGGTTCGGGCATCGGCCGCGGCCGGACGAGGAGCCGGAGGTCATTCCGGGGCGGCAGCTGATCGGCGGGGCGTTGATCGCGTTCCTGGTCGGCTGGCTGATCTGGTCGTTGCTGTGGAACGGCTATCTCGGCGGCTGGTGGCTGCTGCCGCTCTACGCGATGATCCCCGAGTCCTGGGTCGAACCGCACAGCTTCACCGCCGTCGTGGTCGTCTACGCCTACTACCTGGTGATCGCGCTGATCATCATGGTCGGCGTCGGCCGGCTCGGCCGCTGGGGCGATATCTGGCGCCGCTACGGCCCGCCCGCCTGGCGCCAGGCCTCCCGGGCGGACGAACGCCCGCCCGCCCCCGAAGAAGATCCCGCCGCCTGGCCCGCCGTGCGCGCCGCCGGTGCCGCCGACGCCGCCGAGCGGCTCGCCGCCGAGGCTCGGGGCGGGCTGATGCGGGACGTGGACCACGCCCGGATCGCCCGTGCCTGGCAGGGGGTGCGCAGCGGTCGGCACAGCCTCGCGACCTTCACCGGTGCCGTACTGAAGGACGGCGCCGCCGCCTGTCTGCACCCTTCCGGGGCGCGCGATCTGCCGGCCCGGCTGGCCCGGCACGACCTCCTCACCGGACAGGTACGGCTCGGTACGACGGCCGACGACGCGCGCAACCCGTACGCCTACCGGGGCACCGGCCTCGGCCTCGGCCCCGAGCTGCTCGGCACGTCCCTGCTGGCCGTCGGACCGGCGGGTTCCGGCAAGACCGGCAGTGTCGTCCGTCCGCTGGCCGAGTCGCTGTGCCTGCACGCGCTCGCCGGGCGGGCCGCGGTCGTCGTGGTCGGCGGGGCGGGCGCGGGGCTCGGCCCGGCCGACGCGTATGACGTCGTCGTACGGATCGGGAATCCGGAATCCGTGTACGACCTGGACCTGTACGGCGGGACCACGGACCCCGATGAGGCCGCGGCCGTGCTCGCCGAGGCGCTCGTCGGGGATCTGGCCGATCCGCATCCGGGCAGTGACAGCCGCCGGTCCACGACCGTGCTCGCGCAGCTGCTCGGGCCGTTCCGGGCGGTCCACGGGCGCTTCCCCTCCGTGCCGGAGCTGCGGCAGCTGCTCGACGGGGCGGCCGGTCCGCTGGACGCGCTGCGCCAGGGCCTCGCAGGCTCCGGTCAGGAGTCGATGCTGCGTGAACTGGACGCGCGGGCACGGCAGATGGGGCACCCGGGTGATGTGGGCGGGGTGCTCGCGGACCGGGTGGCGTTGCTGGACCGGCCGGCGTTCGCGGGGTTCTTCGACACGTCGGGTCAGTCGCGGCCGTTCTCGCTGAAGGCGCTCGACCATCCGGTGCGGGTGCGGATCGACCTGCCCGAGCGCGGGCACGCGGACGCCTCACGGATGCTGGCGCGGCTGGTGCTGGCGCAGTTCTCGGCGAGTGTGGCGGTGCGGGAGGACCGTTCGCTGTTCGCCTGTCTGATCCTGGACGACGCCTCGGGTGTCGTCACCCCGGAAGCCGTACGGGGGATTCAGCGGCTGCGGTCCGCTCATGCCGGAGTCGTCCTGACCCTGCGCACCCTCGACGACGTACCGAGGCCGCTGCGCGGGCCGCTGCTCGGGGCCGCCGGCTGCCGGATGGCGCTGTCCGGGCTGACGCCGTGGGACGGGCAGGACTTCGCCGAGGTGTGGGGCAAGGAGTGGACCGAGGCGCGGGATGTGACCGACCGGCAGATCATCGCCGAGACCCCGGCCGGGAAGGCCCTGCACATGCTGCGGCGCGTGATCACCGGCAAGGCGCCGACCGCGCGGGCGGTGACCGTGCGGCAGGTTGAGCGGGAGCGGTGGTCGGCGTCCGAGCTGGCGCATGCGGTGCCGCCGGGGCATGCGGTGCTGTCCCTGACGTCCGTGCAGGGGGAGCATGCGCCGCCGCTGCTGGTGGACCTGCGGGGCTGACAGCCGAACACGGGGGCGTGCGGCGACCGTACGGTGAGGCAGAATCGGCATAGGCCGTTCATACGCGGCGGCCAAAGGATCACAGTGATCACGGAACCATCACCGACCTGAAGGCTCCATGCCCCCGACGCTTGCCTCGCTCGTCCACCACTCCGCGCTCAAGCTCACCGTGCGCGCGGGCGAGGACCGGCTGGACGTGCCCGTTCGCTGGGCGCACGTCAGTGAGCTGGCCGATCCCGTGCCGTACATGGAGGGCGGGGAGCTGCTGCTGATCACCGCGCTGAAACTGGACGCGGAGGACCCGGAGGCGATGCGGCGTTATGTGAAGCGGCTGGTGGGGGCGGGCGTCGTCGGGCTCGGCTTCGCCGTCGGGGTCAGCTACGAGGAGACCCCCGAGGCTCTCGTCGACGCGGCGGCGGAAGAAGGTCTGCCGCTGCTGGAGGTGCCGCGCCGTACGCCGTTTCTCGCCATCAGCAAGGCCGTCTCGGCGGCGATCGCGGCCGACCAGTACCGGGCGGTGACGGCAGGGTTCGCGGCGCAACGCGAACTCACCAGGCAGGCCCTGACGGACGGGCCCGAGGGGCTGCTTGGCGCGCTCGCCTCGCAGGTCGACGGATGGGCGGCGCTCTACGACGCCTCGGGCGCCGTCGTCGCCACCGCGCCGGAGTGGGCGGGACGGCGGGCCGCGCGGCTGACGGCGGACGTGGAACGGCTGCGGGAGCGGCCCGCGCCGGCCTCCGCGGTCGTGGGCGGGCCGGAGCACGAGGACCGGGTCGAACTGCACTCCCTGGGCACCGGCCGGCGGCCACGGGCGGCGCTCGCGGTGGGGACGGCGGCGGCGCTGGGGACGGCCGAACGCTACGCCGTCCATGCGGCCATCGCGTTGCTGACATTGACGACGGAGCGGTCCCGTGCCCTGCACGCCGCCGAGCAGCGGCTCGGGGCGGCGGTGCTGCGGATGCTGCTCGCGGGGGAGCCCGACCATGCCCGCGCGGTGGCCGGGGACCTGTACGACGGTCTCCTCGACGCGCCCTTCCGCGTGATCGTCGCCGAGCCGGCCGCCGCGCACGGGGAGGCGCTGGCCGGGCTCGCCGAGGTCATGGAGTCGGCGGGCGCGCGGGCGGGTGAGGCCGTACTGGTGGTGCCGGAGGGGGAGCGGCTGGTGGCGCTGGCCGCGGACGGCGGGGCCGCGGTGGCCGCGTGCGGGGAGTTCGCGGCGGCCTTGGAGGCGGCGCGGGCCGCGGGGGCGGAGCAGCCGCTGCCCGACGAGGACGAACTGGTCGTGGGCCTGTCGGCGCCCGTCGGGCCGATCGCCGCCGCGGTCGCCTACAAGCAGGCCGGGCAGGCGCTGTCCGTGGCGCGGCGGCGGGGGCGGGTGGCCGTCGAGCACGAGCAGCTGGCGGCGGGGTCCGTGGTGCCGTTGCTCGCGGACGATGCGGTGAAGGCGTTTGCGGACGGGTTGCTGCGGCCGCTGTACGCGCATGACGCGACCGGGCGGGGGGATCTGGTCGCCTCGCTCCGGGCCTGGCTGTCCCGGCACGGCCAGTGGGACGCCGCGGCGGCCGACCTGGGGGTTCATCGGCATACCCTGCGGTATCGCATGCGGCGGGTGGAGGAGATCATCGAGCGGTCGCTGGATGACCCGGATGCGCGGATGGAACTGTGGCTGGCGCTCAAGGCGACGTCGGCGGAGTAGGTGCGGCGGGGCTGGTGCGGTTGCCGTGCGTCGGGGCTGGGCGGGGGTGGGTCGCGCGGCCCGGCGCGGTGGCTGGGCGGAGGGCGTCGCGCGGCCCGGCGCTTGCGGGGCGCCGCCTGCGCCCGCCCTCCCCCACTCTCGGCTTCGCTCGACCGGGGGGACCCCCATCGCCCCAGGCGGCACGCATGCCCGCAGCTGGGGGCAAGGCGGCTCTGCCGATCCGGTGTGCCGCACCCCCTGACCACTACGCACTGGACAAACGACTCCGCCCCTTTCCGCCCCTACCGTGGAGGCCGAGCACCAAGAACCATCTCCCTACGTGGAAGGGCCGGGACTTCACATGACTTCCAGCCGTGCCTTCTGGCTCGCCGGTCGCCAGGCTGCCGGTGAGGCTACGTTCGACGTCACCTCGCCGTGGGACGGGCGCCTGGTCGGCAAGGTGGCTGTGCCGACGGATGCGCAGGTCGAGGAAGCTGTGGCGGCTGCGTATGCCGTGCGGGACGAGTTCGCGGCGACGCCCGCGCATGTACGCGCCGCCGCGCTGGACCACGTCAGCCGGCGTCTCGTGGAGCGCACGGAGGACATCGCGCAGCTGATCTCCGCGGAGAACGGCAAACCGGTCAAGTGGGCCCGGGGCGAGGTGGGCCGGGCGGTGTCCGTGTTCCGGTTCGCCGCTGAGGAGGCCCGGCGTTTCAACGGCGGTGAGGCGCAGCGCCTCGACACCGACCTCGGCGGTCAGGGCCGGCTCGCCCTCACACGCCGCTTCCCGAAGGGCGTCGTACTCGGTATCGCGCCGTTCAACTTCCCGCTGAACCTCTGCGCCCACAAGATCGCCCCGGCGATCGCGGCGGGCACGCCGATCATCCTGAAGCCGGCTCCGGCGACCCCGCTCTCCGGCCTGGTCATCGGCGACCTGCTCGCCGAGACGGAGCTGCCCGCCGGTTCCTGGTCGATCCTCCCGGTTTCCAACGACCGTATGCCCGCCCTCGTCCAGGACGAGCGGCTGCCGGTGATCTCCTTCACCGGTTCCGAGAAGGTCGGCTACGCGATCATGGACTCGGTGCCGCGCAAGCACTGCACGCTGGAACTGGGCGGCAACGGCGCGGCCGTGGTGCTCGGTGACTACGCCTCCGACGCAGACCTCGACTGGGCGGCCACCCGCATCGCCACCTTCTCGAACTACCAGGGCGGCCAGTCCTGCATCTCCGTGCAGCGGGTCATCGCCGACGCCTCCGTCTACGACCGCCTGCTCCCGCGCATCGTCGCCGCCGTCGAGGCCCAGGTCACCGGCGACCCCGGCGACGACACGACCGACGTCGGCCCGCTGGTCAGCGAGGACGCCGCGAAGCGCGTGGAGGCCTGGGTCCAGGAGGCCGTCGACGCCGGGGCAACGCTCCGCACCGGTGGCAAGCGCGACGGCGCCTCGTACGCGCCGACGGTCCTCACCGACGTACCGGCCGGCACGACGATCTCCTGCGAGGAGGTCTTCGGACCCGTCCTGACCGTGCAGCGGGTGGACGGCGAGGCGGCTGCCTTCGCCGCCGCCAACGACTCCAAGTACGGACTCCAGGCGGGCGTCTTCACCCATGACCTCCAGGTCGCCTTCCGGGCTCACCGCGCCCTTGAGGTCGGCGGTGTCGTCATCGGCGACGTGCCGTCCTACCGCGCCGACCAGATGCCGTACGGCGGCGCCAAGCAGTCCGGTGTGGGCCGTGAGGGCGTGAGGTTCGCGATGGACGACTACACCTACGAGCGGGTGCTGGTCCTCACGGGCCTCACTCTCTGACTCATGGCCCTCTGGCCCTCTCTGGCTCACGACCCTCTAGCTTATGGGAACCATTTTCATATAGAGTTCCGAAAGGGTCCGGCACCGATGCCTTCCGGTGCCGGACCCCTTCTCCGTGCCGGCCTGCCCCGGACCCTCAACCGGAGAAGCCGACGTGCGCGAGCCGCAGTGGGCCGCGCAGTCTGAGGTGCACGTCGCGCACGCCCGCGGTGACCAGACCCGCGCCGAGGGTGGTGTAGTCGTACGGGCCCGCCCCCGCGTCCGCCTCCAGCACGGCCAGTGCGGGGCCGCCGTCCAGCGACACCTCCACCACACCCCGGCCCGCCACCGTCGCACTCACCTGGGTGACACCGGGCCCGAAGTCGCAGGCACGGTAGACGAGTTCGGCCACCCGGTCGCCCGCCGGTGTCACCGCGTCGCCCGCCGCCTTCGTACGGTCCACGATGACCGACCCGCTCTGCTCGTCGAAGTCGGCGGCGTCCAGGCCGCGTCGGGCGACCGGGCGGGGCGCGGCGGGCTCGCCGTCGAGGACGAGGGTCGTCCGCAGGCGGATGTCCTCGCTGGACGCGCCGGCGAATACGTCGTACGCGCCCGGCTCCAGCCGCCACCGGCCGTGCGCGACATCCCAGAACGCGAAGGCGGACAGCGGGACTTCGAAGGTCAGCCGCTCGCTCGACCCCGGGGTGAGCGTGATCCGGCGGTGGGCCACCAGTTCGCGGCGCGGGCGCGGGACCGAGGGGTCCACGGCGCGGGTGTAGAGCTGGGCGACCTCGTCGGCGGTCACATCACCGGTGTGGGTGACGCTGAAGGAGACGTGCACCGTCTCGCCCTCGACGCGGGCCGACAGGTCGGTGTACGAGAACGACGCGTACGACAGGCCGTGGCCGAAGGGGAACAGGGGCGTGCCCTCGAAGTAGAGGTAGGTCTGACGGGCGCCGATCACGTCGTAGTCGAGCAGGCCGGGGAGGTCGGTGTCGTCGGCGTACCAGGTCTGCGGGAGGCGGCCGGCGGGGGAGACGTCACCGGCGAGCACCCGGGCCAGGGCGGTGCCGGCCGCCTGGCCGCCGTGCGCGGTCCACAGCAGGGCGGGCAGGGCGGCCGTCTCGACCGTGTACGGGTAGGCGGAGACCAGCGTCAGCACCGTGGCCGGGTTCGCGGCACGGGCCGCGCGCAGCAGGCGCTCCTGGTAGTCGGGCAGGCGCAGCGTCGTACGGTCCTCGGTCTCGCGGCCGTTGATGTGCGGGTCGTTGCCCGCGACGACCAGGACCACGTCCGCCTGGGCGGCGATCCGCGCCACCGCGTCCTCGCCGCGCTCCACGATCTCCACCCGGAAGACCTCCAGGTCCTCCTCGGCAACCTTCACCCCGTCGGCGGCGACTGAGACGTGGCGGCCCGTACCGACGTGCCTGAGGAGGTGTCCGTTCTCGTGCGGTTCCAGGCGGAACGTCTCCTGGACGACCCAGCCTCCGGGCTGCTCGGCGGAGGCCCGCACGCGACCGTCGCCGGCGACCGAGAGGTAGCGGCCGTCGGGGGCCCGCAGGGTCAGGACGCCCTCGCCCCAGTCGACGAGCGCGAGTTCGGTGCCGGTGGGGTCGGTGGTGAGCGGCGGGAGGTCCGTACGGCCCGCGAGGAGCGCGGGGTCCAGCGCGCCCTCGGCGCCGCGCGCTTCGTCGGCGCCGTCCGCGGGCGGCACGTACAGGCAGGAACCGTCCGACGTCCGCAGCCGTACGCGGTCCACGCCCTCCGCGAACTCCACGCGCTCGGCGCCGAACCGCTCGTACAGGCCCTCCAGTGGTGTCGAGCGGTGCAGGAGCGTGCCGCTGTACCAGTCGAGCTTGCACTCGTCGGCGAGCAGGCCGACGACGGCGAGGCGGGTGTCGTGGGCGAGGGGCAGGATGCCGTCGTTCTTCAGCAGGACGATCGCCTGCTCGGCCGCCTCCTGGGCGAGCGCGCGGTGCTCCGGAGTGTCGAAGGCGCCGGTTTCGTCGTACGAGTCGAACTCGCCGAGCCGGAAGCGGACCGAGAGCTGGCGGCGGACCGCCGCGTCCAGGTCGGCCTCCGTCAACCGGCCCTGGTCCAGGGCGCCTTGGATCCGCGCGACGATCTGCGAACTGTCCGTGCCGTGGTCGGTGAAGCTGTCGACGCCGGCCAGCAGCGCCGCCGCGGTCGCCTCCTCGTGGGTGTCGAAGTAGTGCTCGCAGTCGACCAGGTTGGAGGGCGCCCCCGCGTCCGAGCAGACCAGGAGGTCGTCGTCGGTCCAGGCGCGCAGCTGCTCGCGCAGATACGGCGAGACGTGGTTCGGGCGGCCGTTGACCAGGTTGTACGCCGGCATGACCCCGGCGACCGCGCCCGCCTGAACCGTCTCGCGGAAGGCGCGCAGGTCGTACTCGTGCAGTACGCGCGGGCGGACGGAGGACGAGGTGACGGCGCGGTCCGTCTCGTTGTTGTGGGCGAGCCAGTGCTTGAGGACGGGGGCGGTGCGCCAGTACGCCGGGTGGTCGCCGCGCAGTCCGTGCGTGTACGCGGTGGCGATCGCCGAGGTGAGCTTCGGGTCCTCCGAGTAGCCCTCCTCGTTGCGGCCCCACAGGGGGTGCCTCAGGAGATTGACGGTCGGGGACCAGACGTTGAGGCCGACGCGGTCGTCATGGGCGCGCATCGCGCGGACCTCCTTCGACACCGCGTCGCCGATCCGCCGTACGAGATCCGGGTTCCAGGTCGCGCCCAGGCCGACCGCCTGCGGGAACACCGTCGCCGGTCCCATCCACGCCACGCCGTGCAGCGCCTCCTGGCCGGTGCGGAAGGCCGCGACGCCGAGACGCTCGACGGCCGGGGCGAACTGGTGCAGGAGTCCGGTCTTCTCGTCCAGGGTCAGGCGCGACAGCAGATCGTCGATGCGCTTCGCGAACGGCAGGTGTGGATCGCGAAAAGGCGGTGTGTAGGCCGTGTGTGCGGTCACGGTGGGATCCCCTTGCGATGGATCGGTGCGATGCTTTCGAAGCGCTTCGATGCTCATTCGACTTCAGGGTGGGTGTCAAGAGATCAACACCTCCACTTCAAGCAGTGCATAAGAAAAGGTCACCTCCCATACCTGGGAGGAATCTTGGATGCGGCCCTTGTGCACCCCCGAGTGTTCACTTAATCTCACAGCACATCGAAGCGCTTCGACTACTGGTCCGCACCGGCTTGGTCCCACCGGCTTGGTCGCACCGGTAGTGGCCGAAGGATCGCTTCAGCTCAGCCAGTTCCACTCAAGACACCGCAGCCGACGGCCCCCGCCGGGTGTCCTTGGTGCGCCACGAAGGGTTGACGCAATGACGCCGAACGCCGCTTCCGCCTCCGCCGCTCCCAGCCGGAGAAGCTTCCTCGCCTCGACGGCGGTCGCCGCCGTCGCGGTGGGCGGGGGGATGCCGCTGCTTGCCGCCTGCGGGGGTTCCCAGGAGGAGAACAGGGACGGGACCACGTCCGGCAGGGAAGCGCAGAAGATCCTTCCGACGTTCGTGGCGTCGGGTGTCGTGACACCGGACATCGCGTCCAAGAACGGCTCCGCGGCCGGTTTCACCAAGCCGATCGACCTGAACTCCCTGAAGACCTCGGTACCCAAGAAGCTCGGCACCGGCAGCTCGCTCAAGATCATGGCGCCGATGTGGGGCAGCCCGCCGTCCGGCGACAACCCGTACTACACGGCCATGAACGACGCCATCGGAGTCAAGGTCAGCTGGCAGAACCAGGACGGCAACACCTACGACCAGAAACTGGGCGCCGTCCTCGCCTCCAGCGACGTCCCCGACGTGGTGGTCGTCCCGGGCTGGAACCTGGTCGGCCGGATACCCAGCGCCGTGAACGCCAAGTTCGCCGACCTCGGCCCCTACCTCTCCGGCGACAAGGTCAAGGACTACCCCAACCTCGCGGCCGTCCCGACGGACGCCTGGCAGCGCTCCATCTTCGGCGGCAAGCTCCGCGCGATCCCCATGCCGGCCTCGTACGTCACCAACATCGTGCCCTACTACCGCAAGGACCTCTTCGCGCAGGAGGGCTACGAACTGCCCGCCAGCCCTGACGAGTTCCTGTCCTGGGCCAAGGAGGCCACCAACGCCAGGGCGAAGGTGTGGGCCTGCGACGACATGAAGTGGACCGCCCTGAACATCTACGGCGTCCTCAACGGCAGTGACAAGGCGCTGTGGTGGGACCTCAGGGACGGCAAGCTCGTCAACCGGATCGAGACCGACGAGTACCTCGAAGCGCTGGAGTGGACGCGCAAGCTGTACGAGGCCGACGTGGTCCACCCGGACGCCAGGGCCGTCAACGGCGACTCGTCCAACCGCTTCACCTCGGGCCAGGTCCTCGTCTTCAACGGCGACATCAACTACTGGCACTCCTCGACGGCCGAACAGCGCACCCAGAATGCCGACTTCGAGATGGGCGCCTTCGACATCTTCGGCCCCGACGGCGGCGACCCCACCCTGTGGGCGACGCAGCCGGCGGGCATCTTCACCTTCGTCAGCGAGAAAGCGTCCGAGCAGCAGATCAAGGACTTCCTGGCGATCGCCAACTTCTGCGCGGCGCCGTACGGCACCAAGGAGTACATGCTCACCGTCTACGGCGTGGAGGGCACCGACTACACGGTGCAGGACGGCATGCCCAGCAAGACCACCGAGGGCAACGACGAGGTCTTCGGCGCCTTCGACTACACCGGCGACCCGGCCGCCTACCTGGCCCACCCCGACCTGCCGGACATCGCCAGGCTCCAGGTCGAGTGGCAGCAGCGGATGGGCGCCTTCACGAAGAAGTCGTCCTTCTACGGTCTGACCGTGACCGAGCCCAACCGCTACACCAACCTCGCCAACGACTTCGAGCAGCTGGAGGACGACGTGGTCCGCGGCCGCAAGAAGATCAGCGACGTCCAGCAGGCCGTGGCCGACTGGAAGTCCCAGGGAGGCGACGGGCTGCGCGACTGGTACCGGAAGCTGCTGGACGAGAACGGCTCGGCGAACTGACGCGAGGCTGAGGCAAGGAGAACGGCCGTGTCGCACAGCACGGTGCCTCGCAGCAAGGCCGAGGCCGAGAAGACGGATGAGACTCCGGTGGCGTCCGGCGGCGCCACCGGCGCCAAGGACCGGGGGCGTTCGGGGAAGCTGAGCCTCAGGCTCAGGTTCAGACGTGACCGCACCCTGATCCTGATGACGCTGCCCGCGGTCCTGCTCGTCCTGGTGTTCAACTACATACCGATCCTGGGCAACGTGGTCGCCTTCCAGGAGTACGACCCGTACCTCAGCGACAACGGCTTCGTCGCGATGTTCGAAAGCCCCTGGGTCGGCCTGGACAACTTCGAGCGGATCTTTGAGGACTCCGCCTTCTGGCAGGCCGTGCAGAACACGTTCGTGCTGTTCTTCCTCCAGCTCGTGCTGTTCTTCCCGATCCCGATCCTGCTCGCGCTGCTCATCAACAGCGTGGTCAGGCCGCGGGTGCGGGCGGTCGCTCAGGCGATCATGTACCTCCCGCACTTCTTCTCCTGGGTACTGGTCGTGGCGGTCTTCCAGCAGCTCTTCGGCGGCGCCGGCATCATCGCGCAGACCCTGCGCCAGCACGGCTACGACGGCTTCGACCTGATGACCGACCCGGACATCTTCAAGTTCCTGGTGACGGCCGAGGGCATCTGGAAGGACGCGGGCTGGGGCATCATCGTCTTCCTCGCCGCGCTCGCCTCCGTCCCGCACGACCTGTACGAGGCCGCCGCGATGGACGGCGCGAGCCGCTGGCGCCGGATGTGGCACATCACCCTGCCGGCCCTGCGCCCCGTCATCGCCCTGCTGCTGGTGCTGCGCGTCGGCGACGCGCTGACCGTCGGCTTCGAACAACTGCTGCTGCAACGCGACGCGGTGGGACCGGGCGCCGCCGAGGTCCTCGACACCTATGTGTGGTGGAACGGCATCCGAAACCAGGACTTCAGCTATGCCGCGGCGGCCGGCCTGATCAAGGGCATGGTCGGTCTGGCCCTCGTGCTGACCGCGAACAAGGTCGCCCATCTGATGGGTGAGCAGGGGGTGTACCAGAAGTGAGCGCCGTACTCGACAAGCCGGTGAAGCAGCCCGGCCGTTGGGCCGCCCCGCCCCGGCCCACCTGGGAGGAGGAGCCCTCCAAGGCCGGCCTCGCGAGCAAGGGACTGTTGCTGACCCTGGCCTGCTTCACGATTCTCTTCCCGCTGTGGATCGTCGTCGTCACCAGCCTCTCCTCGCGCAAGACCATCGACGAAGTCGGCGGTCTGGTGGTGATCCCCAGGGACATCACCTTCGTCGCCTACCAGGAACTGCTGAGCGGGGGCCAGGTGCAGCGGGCCACCCTGGTCAGCCTGGGGGTCACCGTCGTCGGCACGCTGTTCAGCATGACGGTGTCGGTGCTGTGCGCGTACGGCCTCTCGCGCAGCGGGTCGCTGGCGCACCGGGGGATCCTGATGACGCTGCTGGCCACCATGTTCTTCGGTGCCGGGCTGATCCCGACGTATCTGCTGGTGCAGGCGCTGGGGCTGACCGACACCTATCTGGCGCTGATCCTGCCCAGTGCGGTGAGCGTGTTCAACATCCTGGTGCTGCGCGGGTTCTTCATGGGGATCTCGCCGGAACTCATCGACAGCGCGCGGATCGACGGGGCGGGGGACTGGCGGATCCTCTGGAAGATCGTGCTGCCGCTGTCGCGGGCGGTGATCGCGGTGATCACGCTGTTCTACGCGGTCGGGTACTGGAGCGCGTGGTTCAACGCGTCGATCTATCTGAGCGATCAGGACATGATGCCGTTGCAGAACGTCATGATCCAGCTTGTGCAGGAGCAGCAACGGCCGGTGGGGATCGCCACGCAGATCAACACGGGGCAGCTGTCGCCGCTGGCGATCCAGATGGCCGTGATGGTGCTGGCGCTGTTGCCGGTGGCCGTGCTGTCGCCGTTCGTCCAGCGGCACTTCAAGAAGGGCATGCTGACCGGTGCGGTGAAGGGCTGACCGGGGGAGCACGGGGGTGTGCGTTGTCCTCTGGCTGCGGGTTGTTCGTGGCTGGTCGCGCAGTTCCCCGCGCCCCTGGCGTATCTCTACTTCCCCCAATTCATAGATCGAGGTCTGTCATGCGCACGTCTGGACCTAGTAGACGAGCCGTTCTTGCCGGGGCCGCGGTCGCCGGTGCGCTCGCCGGCGTTCCCTCTTTCGAAGCGCGTGCACACGCCGCCGAAGCCGAAGCGCCCCCCTACCGCTGGCGCACCGTCGTCATCGGTGGCACCGGATTCATCACCGGTGTGCTCTTCCACCCGTCCGTCCGCGGGCTCGCCTACGCCCGTACCGACATCGGCGGTGCCTACCGGTGGGACGACCGGAGCGCCCGATGGACGCCGCTCACCGATCACCTCGGGTGGGACGACTGGAACCTCCTCGGTGTGGAGGCCATGGCGGTCGATCCCGTCCACCCTGACCGGCTGTATCTCGCGCTCGGTACCTACGCCCAGTCGTGGGCCGGCAACGGTGCCGTGCTGCGGTCCGACGACCGTGGTGCCACCTGGACCCGTACCGATCTGACCGTGAAGCTCGGGGCGAACGAGGACGGGCGGGGGACCGGTGAGCGGTTGCTCGTCGATCCGCGGAACAGCGACACGCTGTGGCTGGGTACCCGGCACGACGGGCTGCTCAAGTCGGCCGACCGGGGTGCCACTTGGGCAGCCGTGAGCGGCTTTCCGCCCGCCCCGAGCGCGAGTGGGCAGGGTGTCACCTTCCTTGTCGCCGCCGGTCGCACCGTCTACGCCGGGTGGGGCGACGGCGGCGACAACCTGTACCGCACCGCCGACGGAACGACCTGGGAAGCCGTCCCGGGCCGGCCCACCGGTACCTCGGCCGAGGTGCCGATCCGCGCCGCGTACGACCGTCACACCCGCGCGCTGTATGTGACGTACGCGAACGCACCGGGGCCCAACGGCCAGTCCGACGGCAGCGTGCACAAGCTGGCCACCGCGACCGGCGCGTGGGCCGACGTGACGCCGGTCCGGCCCGGCGGCAGCGACGCCTTCGGCTACGGCGGCGCCGCCGTCGACGCCCGCCGCCCCGGCACGGTGGTCGTGTCCACCAACAACCGCTGGGCCGCCGTGGACACCCTGTTCCGGTCGGCGGACGGCGGTCGCACCTGGACATCCCTCAAGGACTCCGCGGTCTTCGACGTGTCCGAGACTCCTTTCCTCAACTGGGGTGAAGAGCAGCCCAAGTTCGGCTGGTGGATCCAGGCGCTGGCGCTCGACCCGTACGACTCGGAGCACCTTGTCCACGGCACCGGCGCGACCCTCTACGGAACGCGGGACCTGAGGCACTGGGCCCCGCAGATCCGTGGGCTGGAGGAGAGCTCCGTGCGGCAGCTGATCTCGCCTCCGGTCGGGGAGGCGCATCTGATCAGCGGACTCGGGGACATCGGCGTGATGTACCACGAGCGGCTCACCGCGTCTCCGTCGCGCGGCATGGCGACGAACCCCGTGTTCGGGTCGGCGACGGGACTCGCGCAGGCCGCGGGCAGAGCGGATTACGTCGTGCGCACCGGGTGGGGCGACAGCGGCAACGGCGCCCACTCGAACGACGGCGGGCGGACCTGGGCGCCCTTCGCAGCCCAGCCCGACATCGCCAAGGACGCACCGGGGCCGATCGCCACCAACGCCGACGGCAGTGTGCTGCTGTGGACCTTCGTGCACTGGGACGGCACGAAGTACGCCGCTCACCGCTCGGCCGACAACGGCGCGACCTGGTCCGAGGTCTCCTCCTTCCCGAAGGGCGCCACGCCGGTCGCCGACCCGGCCGACCCGACGCTCTTCTACGCGTACGACACCGATACGGGAACGCTATACGCCAGCACTGACAGTGGCCGGACCTTCACCGCCCGTGCGGGCGGACTCCCCTCCGGCGACAGCCAGTTCAAGCTCGTCGCCGCGCCCGGCAGATCCGGTGACCTCTGGCTCAGCACCAAGTGGAACGGACTCCACCGGTCCGTCGACGGTGGGGCCACCTTCAGCAAGGTCGACAGCTGCTGGGCCTCCTACACCCTCGGCTTCGGCAGGGCCGCCGACGGCGCCGACTACCCGGCGATCTACCAGGTCGGCGCCACCGAGGCCATCACCGCCGTCTACCGCTCGGACGACCGGGCGAAGACATGGGTGCGGATCAACGACGACGCCCATCAGTGGGGCTGGACCGGCGAGGTCATCGTCGGTGATCCACGCATCCACGGCCGCGTGTACCTCGCCACCAACGGGCGGGGCATCCAGTACGGGGAGCCTGTCTGATGCCGCAGCTCGGTGACGCCACCCGCGGTCGCATCCTCTTCGGCGGCGACTACAACCCCGAGCAGTGGCCTCAGGAGGTCTGGCCGGCCGACGTACGCCTCATGAAGGAGGCCCGCGTCAACTCCGTCACCCTCGGCGTCTTCTCCTGGGCCAAGCTCGAACCCCGGCCGGGAGCAAGGGAGTTCGGGTGGCTGGACCGGCTCATGGATCTGCTGCACGACAACGGCATCGGCGTCGTCCTGTCCACCCCCACCGCCTCGCCCCCGCCCTGGCTCGGCCGCCTCCACCCCGAGACCCTGCCCCGCGACGAGGACGGCCGCGTCGAATGGTGGGGCGGGCGGCAGCACTTCTCGCACTCCAGCGAGGCCTATCGGCGTTACGCCGCCGCCATCACCGAGGATCTGGCGGCCCGCTACGGCAGTCACCCCGCCCTGACCATGTGGCACATCAACAACGAGTACTGCACCTACGACTGGGGCGACGAGGCAGCCGCCCGCTTCCGCCGGTGGCTGAAGAACAAGTACGTCACCCTCGACGCCCTCAACACCGCCTGGGGCACCGCCTTCTGGAGCCAGGGCTACGGCGACTGGAACGAGGTGCTGCCACCCCGGCACGCCCACTACCTCAAGAACCCCACCCAGGTACTGGACTTCAGGCGCTTCACCTCCGACATGCTGCTGGAGTGTTACGTCGCCGAGCGGGACATCGTCCGGCGGCACACTCCCCACACCCCGGTCACCAGCAACTTCATGCCGCTGTGGGTGGGGCAGGACGCCTGGCGCTGGGCGGCCGAGGAGGACGTCGTCTCCGTCGACCTCTATCCCGATCCGCGTGACCCCTTCGGCGCGCAGAGCGGTGCCCTCGTCCAGGACCTGACCCGTTCGCAGGCCCGCGGCCCCTGGATGCTGATGGAGCAGGCGGCCGGACCGGTCAACTGGCGGGGCGTCAACCACCCCAAGCCGCACGGGCTGAACCGTCTCTGGTCGCTGCAGGCGGTGGCCCGCGGCGCCGACGCCGTCTGCTACTTCCAGTGGCGGCAGTCCCGGCAGGGCGCGGAGAAGTTCCACTCGGGGATGGTCAGCCACGCGGGGGCGGAGGGCCGTACGTACCAGGAGGTCAAGCGGCTGGGGGCGGAACTGCACAAGATCAGTGGGGACGTGACGGGCGGTCATATCCAGTCCGACATCGCCCTGCTGCACGACTGGCACTCCTGGTGGGCCGGCGCCCAGGACGGCCGCCTCTCCACCCACGTCGACCATCCCGACCTCCTCCGCGCCTGGCACCGCGCCCTCTGGGAGGCCCACCTCACCACCGACTTCGCCCACCCCGAGCACGACCTCACCCGGTACAAGCTCGTCCTCGCCCCGCAGCTCTACCTCCTCACGGACACCGCGATCGACAACCTCCTCGCGTACGTCCGCGGCGGCGGCACCCTCGTCTGCGGCTTCCTCACCGGCATCGCCGACGAGGACGACCGGGTCCGTCCCGGCGGCGTCGACGCCCGGCTGCGCGAACTGTTCGGCATCCGCACCCTGCACGAGTGGTGGCCGCTGGACGCGGGGGAGACGGTCGAGTGCGACGGGTTCCGTGGGACGCTGTGGTCGGAGGAGATCGAGGCCGAGGACGGCGCGACGGCCATCCCCTACAAGGGCGGCGAACTCGACGGTCTGCCCGCCGTGCTCCACCAGGGCCGTGCCTGGTACGTCTCCACCCTCCCCGAGCCGGACGCCCTGCGCGACCTGCTCTCCCGCATCGCCGCCGACGCGGGCGCCCGGCCCGTGCTCGACGGCCTGCCCGCACGCGTGGAAGCCGTCCGCCGCGGCGATCTGCTCTTCGTCCTCAACCACGGACGCGAGCCGGTGACCGTCGACGTCCCCGGCACCCACCGCGACCTGCTGACCGGCGAGAGGGTCACCGGCCGACTCACCCTCGCGCGCTACGGAGCGGCGGTCCTGCGCCCATGACAGCCCGAACAGCGACCACCACCCAGCCGGCCCATGCGGCCGCCGGCCCCGTCCACGGCACCTGGGAGCCCGCCCCCGCCACCCGCTGGGAGGACGGCTTCCTCAGCGGCAACGGCCATCACGGCACCCTTGTGTTCGGGGATCCGAACGATGAGCGAGTCGTCGTCACCCACCACACCCTCGTGCGCCCCAACGGCAGCGAGAGCGCCCGCCCGCCCGAACTGGCCTCCCGACTCCCCGAACTCCAGGACCGGTTGCTCGCCGGGGAGACGCGGGCGGCGGAGACCTTCACGGACGGGCGCGACCTGACGTGGGCGCAGCCCTTCCATCCGGCCTTCGGGATACGGCTGCGGAGCGCGTCGGGCACCCGCACGCACTACCGCCGCTCGGTCGACTTCACCACCGGCGTCACCCAGGCCGAGAGCGACGGCTGGGCCAGCCGCGTCTTCGTCTCCCGCGCCGACGACGTCATCGTCCAGCAGGTCACCGCCGCCGACCTGACCATCGCCCTCGACCACCGCCTCCCCGGCGCCCCGCACGACCTGGCCGTCGGCCACGGCGCCGTCCCCACCGCCGACGGCGCCCTGCTGAACCTGCGCGCCCGCTACCCCGGCGGCGACCGCGCGTACACGGGCGTCACGCTGGTCATCGTCACCGGCGGCCACAGGACGCTCACACCGCTCGGACTCCGGGTCGCCGGCGCCGACTCGGTCCTGCTGCTGACCCGCGTGGTGCGCCACACCGGCGAGGCCGACCTACCCGCCCTGTCCCGGGCCCTGCGGGACCTGGCAGCGCCCCGAAGGGGCGCGGGGAACTGCGCGACCAGCCACGACGCAGCCGCAGACGATCGACGCCCCATCGCGGCACACCCCGCGGAGCGCATACCACCGGAAGGCGGCGACCCGTACACCCGCCTGCTGGACCGCCACACCGCCCTGCACCGCACCGCCTACGCGCGCGTGACGCTCGACCTGGACGCGAACCCCGCCGAACGCGCCCTGCCGGGCTCCGAGTTGCTCGGACACCCCGGGAGCCCGGCCCTGCTGGAACGCCTCTTCGCCGCAGGCCGCTACCACCTGCTGTCCGCCGCGGGCCTGTGCCCGCCCCGCCTCACCGGCCTGTGGACCGGCGACTGGAACACGGCGTGGTCGGGCGCGTTCACCAACGACGCCAACGTCAACCTCCAGACCGCATCGGCCGCAGCCGCAGCGCTCCCCGAAGTCACCGAAGCCCTCGCCGCCCTGATCGACCGTCAGCTGCCGCACTGGCGCGACAACGCCCGCGCGGTCTTCGGCACCCGGGGCGCCGTCGCCCCCGCCCACAGCGACGGCGAGTCGGGGCTGACGTACCACTACAGCCGCGAATACCCGCTGCACCTGTGGACCGCCGGGGCCGACTGGCTGCTCAAGCCGCTCGTCGACCACGACGAGACCCGCGGCGAACGCGACCCGCGCACCGCCGACGCGCTCGCCGAAGTCGCCCTGTTCTACGAGGACTTCCTCACCCGCACCGATGACGACGGACACGTCGTCGTCGTGCCCTCCTACTCACCCGAGAACCGGCCCGCGAACGCGAGCTGGGGCGCGATCAACGCGGCCATGGACCTCTCCGCGGCCCGGCACGCCCTGCGCACGGCCGCCGAGTACCACCCGGAGAAGGCGGAAACGTGGCAGGCCCTCGCCGACAGGCTTCCGCCGCACAGGACCAATGACGACGGCGCACTCGCGGAATGGGCCTGGCCCGGACTCGCCGACACCTACGACCACCGCCACCTCAGCCACCTCTACGGCGTCTGGCCGCTCGACGAGATCAACCCCTACGACACCCCGGACCTCGCCGCCGCCGCACACCGCGCCCTCGAACTCCGCGGCGCCGAGAACGACTCGGCACACGGCCACCTCCACCACGCCCTCGTCGCGGCCCGCCTGCGCGACGGCGACCGTGTGGCGCACGCCCTCGGCCAGGTCCTCAAGGCCGACTGCTTCCACACCTCGCTGATGAGTTCGCACTACCCGGACCTCGACGTCTACAACGCGGACGCCGCCCACACGCTGCCCGCCGTCGTCATCGAGATGCTCGTGCAGTCGACCCCCAACCGGCTGGTGCTGCTGCCCGCGCTCCCGGCGGCGTATCCGAGAGGCGAACTCCGCGGCATCCGCACGAGGTTCGGGGCGGAAGTCGACCTGAGCTGGAGCCCACGACAGGCGACCGCCGTCATACGTCCCACCCGCACACACCGCGTAGAACTCCGGACTTCCTCCGGCGCACGGCCACTGGACCTCGTCGCCGGAGAAGACCACGTCCTCCATCCGGGGGCGTGGTAGTCACCCCCGCAACTCCCCCCACCCATGGAAGGGACACCATGGCAAAGAACACACTCCGCAAGCTCACCATGGCCGTACTGGCCCCGGCGATGGCCCTCGGCGCCACCGTCGGTCTCGCCTCCGCCCCCGCCCAGGCCGCCGTCTGGAACTCCTGCGACCAGTGGGGCAACACCAGCCTGAACGGCTACACGCTCTACAACAACATCTGGGGCTCCGGCGCCGGCAGCCAGTGCGTCTGGGCCAACTCCGGTACCAACTGGGGCGTCTGGGCAGACCACCCCAACACCGGCGGCATCAAGTCCTACCCGAACTCCAAGAGGGTGGTCAACAAGACCATCGCCTCCCTCGGATCGCTCACCAGCAGCTACAACGTCACCGTCCCGTCGTCCGGCGCGTACAACACGTCGTACGACATCTGGGACACCGATTACGACTACGAGATCATGCTCTGGGTCAACTACAACGGAGCCGTCGGCCCGCTCGGCACCTCGCAGGGCAGCGTCACCCTCGGCGGCCACACCTGGAACGTCTACCGGGGCAACAACGGCGCCAATGAGGTGTTCTCGTTCCTGCGGACGTCCGACTCCACCTCCGGCAACGTGGACATCAAGCCGATCCTCAACTGGGTCTCCACCACCAAGGGCTGGATGTCCAGCAACGAGACCATCGGCGACGTCCAGTTCGGCTACGAGATCACCTCGTCCTCCGGCGGCCTCGACTTCGTCACCAACAACCTGACGGTCAGCAGCAGCTGACCGCCACCGGGCCGGGGCCGGTCCGTGCCGTCAGGCACGGTCGACCTCGGCCCGCAGCGCGTTGTAGTCGGCGAAGGCGGACTCGACTCCCGTGCGGGTGAGGCCGTAGCGGGACAGGTCGTACCGGTGGGGGCGGCTGCCTTTGAGCCGGGTGGCGACCTCGGGGAGCCGGGCGGTGCCGGTGTCGGTCCAGCGGGCGCCGACGGCCTCGTACAGCTTGGGGGCGCCGGCGGCCGGGTCGGAGCCGAGCCAGGAGTACGGGACGTCGACCAGGGACCCGTGGGGCATGTCGGCACGGGCCGCGAGCCCTCGCTGTACGGAGCGGCTCAGCAGGTCGAGCCAGGTGGCGCCGAGGGCGGGCAGGTCCACGTGGCGCCGGGAGAGGACCATGCCGCACTCGACCAGACTGCAGAACGAGGCGACGGCGGTCGCCGGGTCGCGGTGCGTCCACACGAGCGTGGCGTCGGGGAACACGGCGAGCAGGGCGTCCAGGTTTCCGGTGTGCATGGGGGACTTCAGGATCCAGCGGCGGCGCGGGCGGCCGTGCTGGAGCACCTGGAAGCACTGCTTGAGGTGGCGGTAGTCGGGGGTGAAGTCCCGCTCGAACTGCCGGGCGTGGTACTCCGGCAGATGGGCCTGGGACAGCGGCACCAGGGCGTGCGGCAGGAGGAAGGTGCACTCCTCAGGGCCCTCGGCGGTCATGGGGTGGATGTCGCGGAAGCGCGGAGTGAGCAGATAGGTGCCGTTCAGCGTCCGGCGTGCGGATGTGATCGCCCGTTGCCGTTCGCGCGGCGACGGGTCGAGGCCGGGGGCGAGCAGTTCCCACAGCCGGGGGCAGCGGTGCTCGCCGGAGAGGGACAGCACGCTGTGGGTGAGGGTGGTGGCGGTGCGCGGGAGCCCCACCACGAACACCGGCTTCTCGATGGGCTCCTGCTCGATGGCGGGATGCTCGGCGATCAGCCGCCGGATCCGGGCCCGGTTGGTGAGGTGCCTGCGGACGTGGGCCCGCGCGGACTGCCAGCCGACCGGCGACAGGTCCTCGTCGGCCGCCCACTCGCGCAGCAGCGACCGGAAGCCGTCGACGAACCACTCGTCCCCGTCCGTCTGCCCGGCTTCGGCGGCGATCCGGTCGAAGGTCCGGTCCGGGTCGCGCCGGGAGCCGAACGCGGGCCGCAGCAACAGATTGGCCAGCGTCACAGGGAGGGGAGCGGAGGGCACGAGGAGGGCTTCCTTTCTCCGGCACGCGACGACGCGGTCAGCGAACAAGTCTGCAAGACAGAGAAGTTGACCGAACCACCGCCCTCGCCCGGCGCCGCTACTCCGTCACCGGCAGCTTCGCCCCGTCCCGCAGAAACAGCGGGATGCGGTCCAGAGGGGCGTCGACCGTCACGGTCGTACCGCCGCCGTACGTCGCACCCGTCCACGCGTCCGTCCATGTCGCGCCCGCCGGGAGATACGCCGTGCGGGCCGTGGCGCCCGCCGTGAGTACCGGGGCGACCAGGAGGTCCCGGCCGAAGAGGTAGGAGTCGTCGACGGACCAGGTCGCCTGGTCCTCGGGGAACTCCAGGAAGAGGGGGCGCATGACGGGCAGGCCCTCCTCGTGGGCCTCGCGCATGACCTGGAGGACGTACGGCTTCAGGCGCTCGCGCAGCCGCAGGTACTGCTCCAGGATCGCGCCGGCCCTCTCGCCGTAGGACCAGACCTCGTTCGGGCCGCCGGTCATCTCCGGGCCCAGCGGCATGCCGGGGTCGCGGAAGCCGTGCAGACGCATCAGCGGGGACAGCGCGCCGAACTGGAACCAGCGGACCATGACTTCCTGGTACGCGGGGTCGGTGGGGTCGCCGCCGTGGAAGCCGCCGATGTCCGTGTTCCACCACGGGATGCCGGACAGGGCGGTGTTGAGGCCCGCCGCGATCTGGCGGCGCAGGGTCGCGAAGTCGGTGCCGATGTCGCCGGACCACAGGGCGGCGCCGTAGCGCTGACTGCCCGCCCAGGCCGAGCGGTTGAGGGTGACGACCTCGGACTCGCCCTCCGCGGCCAGGCCTTCGTAGAAGGCGCGGGAGTTCTCGGCCGGGTACATGTTGCCGACCTCCAGGCCCGGGCCCGCCCAGTAGCGCAGGTTCTCCTGGAAGCCCGGCTTCAGCTCCGGCTCGCAGGCGTCCAGCCAGAAGGCGTTGATGCCGTACGGGTCCAGGTAGTTCGCCTTCACCTTCGACCACATGAACTCCCGCGCTTCGGGGTTCGTGGCGTCGTAGAAGGCGACCTGGACGGTGGAGGCGACCTCCTTGTCGGGCCAGTCGGCGTGCGCGACGGGGCCGTACTGGGTGCCGATGAAGTAGCCGCGCTGCTCCATGACCGGGTGGTTCTCGCTCAGCGGGGACACCGACGGCCAGACCGACACGACGAGCTTGATGCCCAGTTCCGCCAGCTCCCGCACCATCGCCGCAGGGTCCGGCCACTCCTTCGGGTCGAACTTCCACTCGCCCAGGTGGGTCCAGTGGAAGAAGTCGCAGACGATGGCCGAGATGGGCAGCCCTCTGCGCTTGTACTCCCGTGCCACCGCGAGGAGTTCGTCCTGCGTGCGGTAGCGCAGCTTGCACTGCCAGAAGCCCGCCGCCCACTCCGGCAGCATCGGGGTGCGGCCGGTCACCGCGCTGTAGCGGCGCTGGGCGTCGGCCGGGCTGGTGCCCGCGGTGATCCAGTAGTCGATCTGGCGGGCCGAGTCCGCGACCCAGCGGGTGCCGTTGCCCGCCAGCTCGACGCGGCCGATCGCCGGGTTGTTCCACAGCAGGGTGTAGCTGCGGCTGGAGGTGAGGACCGGGATGCCGACCTCGGCGTTGCGCTGGACCAGGTCCAGGACCAGGCCCTTCTGGTCCAGGCGCCCGTGCTGGTGCTGGCCGAGACCGAACAGCTTCTCGTCCTCATAGGCGGCGAAGCGCTGCTCCAGGCGGTGGTGGCCGTTGCCGACGGCCGTGTAGAGGCGGGGGCCCGGCCACCAGAAGTGGGCGCGTTCCTCGGCGAGGATCTCGGACAGGTCGTCCGTCCGCAGGAACCGGATCATCCCCTCGGCGTTCACCTCGACGGTCAGCGCGCCGACCGTCAGCCGGCCCTCTCCGTCCCCGGCCTTGACCGTGGCCTCGGTCACCGGAGCCTCGGCCGGCAGAGCGCCGGGCAGTCCGTCGAGCACGGGACCGCCGAGCCGGGCCCGGACCCGCACCGCGTCCGGGCCCCACGGCTCGATGCGTACGGTCTCCTGGCGGCCGCTCCATTCCAGCGCACCGTCCCGCTCACGGAACGTGCCGACGGTGGGGGACGACTGCGCGAGGCTGACCTCGGGCTGGGTTTCGTCAGACCGGCTCACCGGTGACCTCCGACCATGTCGCGGGCAGTTACCCAGCTGATCCGGTGAGCTACGCAACGTGTGCGGCGAGAGCCAAGCACGCGCAACCTCCTTGTCTTTCGGGGCAACCGGGCTGGTTCCGACCCGGCTGGTGCTGATCGCGTATGACTCGGGCGTTCGCTGAGCGACCGAGCGGCGTGAGCCAGGAATCCCCCTGCACCAACGGGGGAGGGTTCAAGAGGCGTGCTCCTCAGGGGGGCGTGAGCACGGGGTGCCCCGGCAAGGGCACATGACCGGCGTCGGCAGTCGTCATGCCGACGCCGGCCCCGAGCTCGCCCTGACCGTCAGCTCGGGGGCGATGAGTACGACTTCGTCCTTGCCCCGCCCGTCCAGCTTGGCGACGAGGTGCTCGACGGCGTGCCGGCCCATCTCCTGGGCGGGGATGGCGACCGAGGTGAGCCGCACCGAGGCCTGGGTGGCGACCTGGTCGGGGCAGATCGCGACCACCGACACGTCCTCGGGGATGGCGCGGCCCTGCTGGCGCAGCAGGGCGAGGAGCGGTTCGACCGCCGACTCGTTCTGTACGACGAACCCCGTGGTGCCGGGGCGCTCGTCGAGGATGCGGGCGAGGGTCACGGCCATGGCGTCGTATCCGCCGTCACAGGGGCGGTGCAGCAGTCGTACCCCCAACTCCTGGGAACGGCCGCGGAGTCCGTCGAGGGTGCGCTCGGCGAACCCGGTGTGGCGCTCGTAGACCGCGGGCGCCTCGCCGATGACAGCGATGTCGCGGTGCCCCAGCATCGCCAGGTGCTCCAGGCACAGCGCGCCCGTCGCCCTGAAGTCCAGGTCGACGCAGGTCATGCCGGTGGTGTCGGCGGGCAGTCCGATCAGCACGGACGGCTGGTCGGTGCCGCGCAGCAACGGCAGCCGCTCGTCGTCGAGTTCGACGTCCATCAGGATCATCGCGTCGGCGAGCCCGCTGCCGGTGACCCGGCGTACGGCGTCGGGGCCCTCCTCGCCGGTGAGCAGCAGGACGTCGTACCCGTGCGTACGGGCCGTGGTGGCCACCGCGATGGCGATCTCCATCATCACCGGCACGTACATGTCCGTGCGCAGCGGGATCATCAGCGCGATGATGTTCGACCTGCTGCTGGCCAGGGCGCGGGCGCCCGCGTTCGGGTGGTAGCCGAGTTCGCGGATGCTCTGTTCGACCCGCTGCCGGGTGGTCGTGGAGATGGACCGCTTGCCACTGAGGACATAGCTCACCGTGCTCGCCGAGACTCCGGCGTGCTGGGCGACCTCGGCAAGGGTGACCATCCAGCTCTCCAAGTGTTGTGAAGCGCTTCGACAATGCGCGATGCGGATTTCGGCGGGGTGGGGGTGGTTCGACAGTAGCCCTACCGGGGGTGGGTGTCCATAGGTTGTCGAAGCGCTTCGACTCGGACTTGCCGGAGGGCGCGGGGCGCCGGGTGGTTCGTCCCGGATCGGCCTTCCCGGGGTGCGGGCTCCTGCCTACCACGACCGGCCGCGGGGGGCTACGGAACGGAGGTGGACCGCGCGAGGGGTGGTGGGGTCGTCCGGTATCGGGTAGTAACGATCCAGTAGCACCAGTCAGTAACGTGCGGCCCCAAGATCCCCCTATTCGCGGCGAGGTGAGCCTCATGTCCGCAGCACCCACCAAGCCCTCCGTCACAGAGCGCGAGGCACGCCAGGTGGCCGAGGCCGCCCGGGAACAGGACTGGCGCAAGCCCAGCTTCGCCAAGGAACTGTTCCTGGGCCGCTTCCGGCTCGACCTGGTCCACCCGCACCCCACCCCGGCCACCGAGGAGGTGCAGCGCGGCGAGGAGTTCCTGGCCAAGCTGCGGGACTTCTGCGAGACCAAGGTGGACGCGGCCCTGATCGAGCGCGAGGCCCGGATCCCCGACGCCGTCATCGACGGGCTCAAGGAGCTCGGCGCCCTCGGCATGAAGATCGACACCAAGTACGGCGGGCTCGGCCTCACCCAGGTGTACTACAACAAGGCGCTGGCCCTGGCGGGCTCGGCCTGCCCGGCGATCGGGGTGCTGCTCTCGGCGCATCAGTCGATCGGCGTACCGCAGCCGCTGAAACTGTTCGGCACCCAGGAGCAGAAGGAGCAGTTCCTGCCGCGCTGTGCCCGCACGGACATCAGCGCGTTCCTCCTCACCGAGCCGGACGTCGGCTCCGACCCGGCACGGCTGGCGACGAGCGCGGTGCCGGACGATGGGGGCACCTCCCGCTCGAGCGAATTCGAGAGTGGGGGAGAGTACGTCCTCGACGGGGTCAAGCTGTGGACCACCAACGGCGTCGTCGCCGACCTGCTCGTCGTGATGGCCAGGGTGCCCAGGAGCGAGGGCCACAAGGGCGGCATCACCGCCTTCGTCGTGGAGACCAACTCGCCCGGCGTCACGGTCGAGAACCGCAACGCCTTCATGGGCCTGCGCGGCATCGAGAACGGCGTCACCCGCTTCCACCAGGTCAGGGTCCCCGCCGCCCACCGCATCGGCCCCGAGGGCGCCGGTCTGAAGATCGCACTCACGACGCTGAACACCGGCCGCCTCTCGCTCCCCGCGTCCTGCGTCGCGGCCGGCAAGTGGTGCCTGAAGATCGCCCGCGAGTGGTCGGCCGCCCGGGAGCAGTGGGGCAAGCCGATCGCGCACCACGAGGCGGTCGGGTCGAAGATCAGCTTCATCGCGGCGACCACCTTCGCCCTGGAGGCGGTGCTCGACCTGTCGTCGCAGATGGCCGACGAGGACCGCAACGACATCCGTATCGAGGGCGCGCTGGCGAAGCTCTTCGCCTCCGAGCAGGCCTGGCTGATGGCCGACGAACTGGTCCAGATCCGCGGCGGCCGGGGCTTCGAGACGGCCCAGTCGCTCGCCGCCCGCGGCGAACGCGCGGTCCCCGCCGAACAGGTCCTGCGCGACCTGCGCATCAACCGGATCTTCGAGGGCTCGACCGAGATCATGCACCTGCTGATCGCGCGTGAGGCGGTCGACGCCCATCTGTCGGTGGCCGGCGATCTGATCGACCCCGACAAGTCCCTCCAGGACAAGGCGAAGGCGGCCGGCAACGCCGGGGTCTTCTACGCCAAGTGGCTGCCGAAGCTGGTCGCCGGACCGGGCCAGAACCCGCGCGCGTACGGCGAGTTCAACCACGGCGTCGATCTCTCCCCGCACCTGCGCTACATCGAGCGCACCGCCCGCAAGCTCGCCCGCTCCACCTTCTACGCCATGTCCCGCTGGCAGGGCCGGATGGAGACCAAGCAGGGCTTCCTGGGCCGGATCGTCGACATCGGCGCGGAGCTGTTCGCGATGAGCGCGGCCTGCGTCCGGGCCGAACTCCTGCGCAGCCAGGGCGACCACGGCCGCGAGGCCTACCAGCTCGCCGACGTCTTCTGCCGCCAGTCCCGGATCCGGATCGACGAGCTCTTCGGCCGCCTGTGGACCAACACCGACGACCTGGACCGCAAGGTCGTCAAGGGAGTCCTCGGCGGCGCCTACACCTGGCTGGAGGAAGGCATCGTCGACCCGTCGGGCGAGGGCCCGTGGATCGCGGACCCAACCCCCGGGCCCTCGCGGAAGGAGAACGTGCACCGACCGATCAGGTAGGCGTCAGCCGGACCTCAGCACCACTTGTCGCTGGGGTCCGACGTCGTCCAGGAGCAGGTGTCGACCGTGGTGCCGTTCGCCTTGGTCAGCGTGGCCTTGTCGCTGGTGTTGTTCCAGACGTACCAGCCGCGGTCCTGGTACTTGTTCGCCGTGGTGTCCCGGCCGACACCGGTCCTCACCTTCATCGTCTTGCCCTTCCCGATCTTCACGTTGGGGAAGACGTACCGGTGGTTGGCCTTGTCCTTCAGGACCCAGCCCTTCAGCGAGACCGCCGCACCACTGGTGTTCTTGATCTCCACCCACTCGCCGTTGAGGCTGGTGTTGGAGCCGGTGTCCGAGCCCGGGCTGTCGAACCAGACGTGGCGGATGACCACGCCCCCGGCGGCCTGGGCCGGAGTGCTGAGTACGGAGCCGGTGAGGGCCAGGGCGCCCGCGAGTGCGGGCACGGCGAAAGCGGCGCGTATGCGCATGGAGAAATCCCCCCTGGATGTCTTCCGACGGCCGGTCGTCCGCCGGCCAGGACAGAAGAGTTATCACACGACCTTCACGAGAACTTCACAATGGCGGAAGTTGCTCGAATCACCGCCAAGAACCGACAAGGCACCCACCCGTGGGGCGCCCTGTCATTCCGTACACCCGATACGGCCACAATGGAGGAATGAGCGACAGTCCAGCCCGCGCCCTGGCCGATCCGCACCTCGTCTACGACCCGGTGTCGGGCGACGGTCCGAAAGACGTGGTCATCCTCGGCTCCACCGGGTCGATCGGCACCCAGGCCATCGACCTCGTCCTGCGCAACCCGGACCGGTTCCGGGTCACCGGACTCTCCGCCGCCGGCGGACGGACCGCCCTTCTCGCCGAGCAGGCGCACCGGCTGCGCGTCCGCACGGTCGCGGTCGCCCGCGAGGACGTCGTACCGGCGCTGCGCGAGGCCCTCGCCGCCGAGTACGGCGCGGGGGAGCCGCTCCCCGAGATCCTCGCCGGACCGGACGCGGCCACCCGGCTCGCCGCCTCCGACTGCCACACCGTGCTGAACGGCATCACCGGCTCGATCGGCCTCGCCCCGACCCTCGCCGCCCTGGAGGCGGGCCGCACCCTCGCACTCGCCAACAAGGAGTCGCTCATCGTGGGCGGCCCGCTGGTCAAGGCGGTCGCCAAGCCCGGCCAGATCATCCCGGTCGACTCCGAGCACGCGGCGCTGTTCCAGGCACTGGCGTCCGGTTCACGGGCCGACGTGCGGAAGCTGGTCGTCACGGCGTCCGGCGGGCCCTTCCGCGGCCGTACGAAGGCGGACCTGGCCCGGGTGACCGTGGAGGACGCCCTCGCCCACCCCACCTGGGCGATGGGCCCGGTGATCACGATCAACTCCGCGACCCTGGTCAACAAAGGGCTGGAAGTCATCGAGGCACACCTGCTCTACGACATTCCCTTCGACCGCATTGAGGTGGTCGTGCATCCCCAGTCGTATGTCCACTCGATGGTTGAGTTCACCGACGGATCCACGATCGCCCAGGCGACGCCCCCCGATATGCGCGGGCCGATCGCCATCGGCCTCGGCTGGCCGGAACGCGTCCCCGACGCCGCGCCCACGTTCGACTGGAGCAAGGCGTCCACCTGGGAGTTCTTCCCGCTCGACACCGAGGCGTTTCCGTCGGTCGGGCTCGCCCGGCACGTGGGCCGGCTCGCGGGCACGGCCCCGGCGGTGTTCAATGCCGCCAACGAGGAGTGCGTGGCGGCCTTCCGGGCCGGCGCGCTGCCGTTCAACGGCATCATGGAAACCGTGACGCGGGTGGTGGACGAGCACGGCACCCCGCGCACGGGAACTTCACTCACCGTCGCGGACGTCCTCCAGGCGGAGGCCTGGGCGCGGACCCGGGCGAGAGAACTGGCGGCACAGACGGCGGAGGCCCGTGCATGACGACCTTGTTGTTCATCCTCGGCATAGGAGTCTTCGCGGTGGGCCTCCTGGTCTCGATCGCGTGGCACGAGCTGGGGCACCTGTCCACAGCCAAGCTCTTCGGCATCCGCGTGCCGCAGTACATGGTCGGCTTCGGCCCGACGATCTTCTCGCGGAAGAAGGGCGAGACCGAGTACGGCATCAAGGCCATCCCGTTCGGCGGCTACATCCGCATGATCGGCATGTTCCCGCCCGGTCCCGACGGCCGCCTCGAAGCCCGCTCGACCTCACCGTGGCGCGGCATGATCGAGGACGCCCGCTCGGCGGCCTTCGAGGAACTGCGGCCCGGCGACGAGAACCGCCTCTTCTACACGCGCCAGCCGTGGAAGCGGGTCATCGTGATGTTCGCGGGCCCGTTCATGAACCTGGTCCTGGCGGTGGGGCTGTTCCTCACCGTCCTGATGGGCTTCGGCATCTCACAGCAGACCACCACCGTCAGCTCGGTCTCCCAGTGCGTCATCGCCCAGAGCGAGAACCGCGACACGTGTGAGAAGTCCGACGCCGCCTCCCCGGCCGCGGCCGCGGGCCTCAAGGCGGGCGACAAGATCGTCTCCTTCGACGGCGTGCGCACCGACGAGTGGAACGAGCTGTCCGACCTCATCCGCGCCAACCCCGGCAAGGAGGTCCCGATCGTCGTCGACCGCGACGGCGAGGAAGTCACCCTGCGCGCGGAGATCGTCGCCAACCAGGTCGCCAAGAAGGACTCCAGCGGCCAGATCGTCGAGGGCGAGTACGTCACCGCGGGCTTCCTCGGCTTCAGCGCCGCCACCGGCATCGTCAAACAGGACTTCGGCTCCTCCGTGACCTGGATGGGAGACCGGGTCGGCGACGCCGTCGACTCCCTCGCCGCCCTGCCCAGCAGGATCCCCGCCCTGTGGGACGCGGCCTTCGGCGACGGCGAGCGCGAGGCGGACTCCCCGATGGGCGTGGTCGGCGCGGCCCGCGTCGGCGGCGAGATCTTCACCCTGGACGTCCCGGCGACCCAGCAGCTGGCGATGGCGTTGATGCTGGTGGCGGGCTTCAACCTCTCCCTGTTCCTCTTCAACATGCTCCCGCTGCTGCCGCTGGACGGCGGCCATATCGCGGGCGCGCTGTGGGAGTCCCTGCGCCGCAACCTGGCGAAGGTGCTGCGCCGCCCCGACCCGGGCCCGTTCGATGTGGCGAAGCTGATGCCGGTGGCCTATGTGGTGGCGGGGGTCTTCATCTGCTTCACCCTGCTCGTCCTGGTGGCCGACGTGGTCAACCCGGTGAGAATCTCCTAGTCATACGGAGTTGGTGGCGGCCTGACACGCTGTGTTCTCCGGGGGTCCATCTCCCGGACCTCCCGGCGTGCCGGGCCGTTCTCCATTGAGTGGGTTTGCCGGGCGCGATGTGCCCGGCCCCAGGCAGGTGCCGTAATCTCGAAGCCTGGAGCCCGACCTTGACGGGAACCGGACTTGATCCACGACTTGGGGTTGCACAGCAGATGACTGCGATTTCTCTTGGCATGCCGTCCGTTCCGACCAAGCTCGCCGAACGCCGCAAGAGCCGGCAGATCCAGGTCGGATCCGTGGCGGTGGGCGGGGACGCCCCGGTCTCCGTGCAGTCGATGACGACGACCCGCACGTCCGACATCGGCGCGACCCTCCAGCAGATCGCCGAACTGACCGCGTCCGGCTGCCAGATCGTCCGCGTCGCCTGCCCCACGCAGGACGACGCGGACGCCCTCGCGACCATCGCCCGCAAGTCGCAGATCCCGGTGATCGCGGACATCCACTTCCAGCCGAAGTACGTCTTCGCCGCCATCGAGGCGGGCTGCGCCGCGGTCCGCGTCAACCCCGGCAACATCAAGCAGTTCGACGACAAGGTCAAGGAGATCGCCCGCGCCGCCAAGGACCACGGCACCCCGATCCGCATCGGCGTGAACGCGGGCTCGTTGGACAGGCGCCTGCTGCAGAAGTACGGCAAGGCGACGCCCGAGGCGCTGGTGGAGTCGGCGCTGTGGGAGGCATCGCTCTTCGAAGAGCACGACTTCCGGGACATCAAGATCTCCGTCAAGCACAACGACCCGGTCATCATGATCGAGGCGTACAAGCAGCTCGCCGCCCAGTGCGACTACCCGCTCCACCTCGGAGTCACCGAGGCGGGCCCGGCGTTCCAGGGCACGATCAAGTCGGCGGTGGCGTTCGGAGCGCTGCTGTCCCAGGGCATCGGCGACACGATCCGGGTCTCCCTTTCGGCGCCCCCCGCCGAGGAGGTGAAGGTCGGACTCCAGATCCTGGAGTCCCTGAACCTCAAGGAGCGTGGCCTGGAGATCGTCTCCTGCCCCTCCTGCGGCCGCGCCCAGGTCGACGTCTACAAGCTCGCCGAGGAAGTCACGGCAGGCCTCACCGGCATGGAGGTCCCCCTCCGCGTAGCCGTCATGGGCTGCGTCGTCAACGGCCCCGGCGAAGCCCGCGAGGCCGACCTCGGCGTCGCCTCCGGCAACGGCAAGGGCCAGATCTTCGTCAAAGGCGAGGTCATCAAGACCGTCC
This sequence comes from Streptomyces blattellae, assembly GCF_009709555.1. Lineage (GTDB taxonomy): Bacteria > Actinomycetota > Actinomycetes > Streptomycetales > Streptomycetaceae > Streptomyces > Streptomyces blattellae. The sequence goes on from NZ_WJBG01000167.1 coordinate 141,233, forward strand.
CGGAGTCCAAGATCGTAGAAACCCTCATCGAAGAGGCCATGAAGCTGGCCGAACAGATGGAGGCAGACGGTGTGGAATCGGGCGAGCCGTCGGTGGCGGTAGCGGGCTGACGGGCCCTGTCGGCGCTCTCTCGACGCCGGTCCCCGGAATCCCGCCCGTCCGGCGTCTGAAGACGAGGCCTTCAGGACGGAGCGGGCGGCTGGGGACGGTCGTCGGCACGTGCGGTCACGGGGGAGCAGGCGGCCACCTCCACGGGGCGGCGCGGCCCCGCTTCCGCAGGTACAGTGCGGAGATCAGCAGACCTTAGGGTGAGGCCCCCGCACGTGTTGACGCAGACCACCTCCCGGGTGCTCGAACCGAGCGACCTGGACGCCGCGCTCGCCGTTCTCGACCGCGAGCCGGTCGCGAACGCCTTCGTGGCGTCCCGGGTGCAGATCGCCGGCCTGGACCCGTGGCGGCTCGGCGGCGAGATGTGGGGCTGGTACGAGGACGGCATGCTGACGTCCCTGTGCTACGCGGGCGCCAACCTCGTCCCGATCTGCGCGACACCGAGGGCCGTACGTGCCTTCGCGGACCGGGCGAGACGGGCCGGCCGCCGCTGCTCCTCCATCGTCGGCCCCGCCGACGCCACCGCCCAGCTGTGGCGCCTGCTCGAACCGAGCTGGGGCCCCGCCCGCGAGGTCCGCTCCCACCAGCCCCTCATGGTCACGGACCGCCTCCCCGCCGGCATCCCCCCGGATCCCTACGTCCGCCGCATCCGCAAGGACGAGATGGACACGATCATGCCGGCCTGCGTGGCGATGTTCACCGAGGAGGTCGGCATCTCACCCATGGCCGGCGACGGCGGCCTCCTCTACCAGGCCCGGGTCGCCGAACTGGTCGGTTCCGGCCGCTCCTTCGCCCGCCTCGGCCCCGACGGCAAGGTCGTCTTCAAGGCGGAGATCGGCGCCGCGACGGACCGGGCCTGCCAGATCCAGGGAGTGTGGGTGGCCCCCGAGTACCGGGGCATGGGCATCGCGGCCCCGGGCATGGCGGCGGTACTGCGCTACGCCCTGGCGGACGTCGCCCCGGTCGTCAGCCTCTACGTCAACGACTTCAACACGGCGGCGAGAAGGACGTACCGGCGGGTGGGCTTCAGCGAGGTCGGCGCGTTCATGAGTGTCCTGTTCTGAACGTACTCAGCCCTGACAGCCCGCGCGCGACCAACCCCCGAACCCCCCTGTAGTCTCCCCGACATGCTGCGTTTTCCCGGTCACGGCCACCGTCACCCCGAAGACATCGTGATCGGCCCCCTGGACCTCTCCGCAAGGATCGACGAGGCACTGGCAGTTCAGGCAATCGCCTTCGGACTCGGCTCGGACGAGGTCGCCGTACGCCGTCAGATCGTCCTGCGGCACATGACCCATCCAGGGGCAAGGGCGTTCGGCGCCACCGCAGCCAACCGTCTCGTCGGGTTCGTCTACGGCATGCCCAACGACCGCACCCACTGGTGGTCCACGGTCGTGGAGCCGTACCTCCGCGCCCAGGGCCACGCGGACTGGCTCGACGACTCCTTCGTGATCACCGAACTGCATGTCCACCCGCGCTACCAGAACCGCGGCATCGGCCGCTCCCTGATCACCAGGATCACGGACACCGCCGACGAACCCCGCTCGATCCTCTCCGCGATCGACACCGACAGCCCGGCCCGCGGCCTCTACTTCTCCCTCGGCTACCAGGACCTGGCCCGCCAGGTCCTCTTCCCCAGCGCCCCGAAACCGTACGCGGTGATGGGCGCCCAGCTCCCCCTCCGCCGCCGCTGACCGATTTCCGCCGCCCCGTACCGCCCGGCTAACCTCCTGCCATCACCCTTACGCAGCAGGAGTACGAGAAACATGGCGAACGCACCGGTCCAGCGCATGTCCCAGTTGATGGCGAAGACGCTGCGCGACGACCCGGCGGACGCCGAGGTCCTCAGCCACAAGCTGCTCGTACGCGCAGGCTATGTCCGCCGCACCGCCGCCGGCATCTGGTCCTGGCTGCCCCTGGGCAAGAAGGTCCTCGCCAACGTCGAGCGCATCGTCCGCGAGGAGATGGACGCGATCGGCGCCCAGGAGGTACTGCTCCCCGCCCTGCTGCCGCGTGAGCCGTACGACGCGACGGGCCGCTGGGACGAGTACGGCCCCGAACTGTTCCGCCTCCAGGACCGCAAGGGCGGCGACTACCTCCTCGGCCCGACCCACGAGGAGATCTTCACGCTCCTCGTGAAAGACCAGGCGTCCTCGTACAAGGACCTGCCGGTGATCCTCTACCAGATCCAGCACAAGTACCGCGACGAGGCCCGCCCCCGCGCCGGCATCCTGCGCGGCCGTGAGTTCCTGATGAAGGACTCGTACTCCTTCGACACGGAGGACGAGGGCCTCGCCCGGTCCTACGCCCTGCACCGCCAGGCCTATCAGCGCGTCTTCGAGCGTCTCGGCCTCGACTACCGCATCTGCGCCGCGACCGCGGGCGCGATGGGCGGCTCGAAGTCGGAGGAGTTCCTCGCTCCCGCCGAGGCCGGCGAGGACACCTTCGCGGACTGCCCGAACTGCGACTTCGCCGCCAACACCGAGGCGATCTCGTACGAGCTGAAGCCGGTGGACGCCGCAGGCGTGCCCGCCCTCGAAGAGATCCCGACCCCGGACACCCCCACCATCGAGGCCCTCGCCGCCCACCTCGGCGTCCCGGCCTCCGACACCCTGAAGACCCTCCTCGTCAAGGCCGACGGCGAGATCGTCGCCATCGGCGTCCCCGGCGACCGCGAGGTCGACATGGACAAGGTCGAGGCGCACTTCACCCCGGCCGTCGTCGAGATGGTCACCGAGGCGGACTTCGCGGCGCGCGCGGACCTGGTCCGCGGCTACGCCGGCCCGCAGGGCCTGGACGAGAAGATCAAGATCCTCGCCGACCCGCGCGTGGCCCCAGGCACGTCCTGGATCACGGGCGCCAACAAGGTGAACACGCACGCCAAGAACGTCGTCGCGGGCCGTGACTTCGAGGTCGGCGCGTACGTCGACGTCGTGGTCGTCCAGGAGGGCGACCCCTGCCCGAAGTGCGGCACCGGCCTCAAGCTGGACCGCGCCATCGAGATCGGCCACATCTTCCAGCTGGGCCGCAAGTACGCGGACGCGTTGAAGCTCGACGTCCTCGGCCAGAACGGCAAGCCGGTCCGCGTGACCATGGGCTCGTACGGCATCGGCGTCTCCCGCGCGGTCGCCGCCCTCGCCGAGCAGTCCGCCGACGACAAGGGCCTGTGCTGGCCGAAGGAGGTCGCCCCGGCCGACGTGCACGTGGTCGCCGCGGGCAAGGCCCTCCAGATCGAGCTGGCCCTCGACGTCTCGGCGAAGCTCGCCGCGGCCGGGCTGCGCGTCCTGGTCGACGACCGCGCGGGCGTCTCCCCGGGCGTGAAGTTCACGGACTCCGAGCTGATCGGCGTACCGCAGATCCTGGTCGCGGGCCGCCGGTCCGCCGAGGGCGTCCTGGAGCTGAAGGACCGCAGGACCGGCGAGCGTGAGGAACTGACGGTCGACGAGGCGATCGCCCGCCTGACCGCGTGACCTGAACCCGACGTGAGTGCGTAAGGACGGCGGAGCTGTATCGACCTGCGGCTCCGCCGTGATGGGGGAGCGACCGGTCTCCCACGCACTCGCAGACGAACCGCGACCCTCAAAGCCACCCGGCGAATTCCAGCAACAACTCCGCGTCCCGGGGCCGCCCGACCCGCAGCGCCCGCACGCCCGACTCCACGGCCCGGAACAACGTCCAGCCCCGCAGACGCTCCTGATCCACCTCAAGCGACTCCGCGAGCCGCTTGACCCGTCGGCGGGTCGTCGCCGCGCCCGACGGAGAGGCGATCAGATCCTCCACCCGGTCCCGTACCAGCCGGGCCAGATCGAACGCGCACTCCCCGACCACCGGGTCCGGCCCCACGGCCAACCACGGCATCCGCTCCCCGGCCAGCACCTTGCTCTGCCGGAACGTCCCGTGCAGCAACCGCTCCTCAGGCGGCGCGGCCAGCAGTGACTCCCGTGCGTCGAGAGCGGCGCTCACCAGTGCCGAAAACTCCGCGGACGCGCCCCGCATCGCCACGGCCTGCCGCCCCGTCCGCCCGGCGACGGTCTCGAAAGCATGCTCACCCGGCGGCTCCACCCACAGCCGCCGCAACGTCCCCGCCGCCTCCAGCAACGCCTTCGCCTCCGGCAGCGACCGCACCGACACATCCGGATGCAGCCGCTCCAGCAGCAGCACCCCCTCGGCGGTGAACTGCTCCAGGAGTTGTACGGCGCCCAGACCGCCCCAGTGGGCGAGCGCGGCCCGCTCGCTCTCCGGGCGGGCCCGGCGCGGGGCCAGCTTCAGCACGGCGGGCGTACCGTCCGGCAGCCGCACCAGCACGACCAGGCTGCTGCGCCCGCCCGGCACCTGCACCCGCTCCACGGTCAACTCGCGTAGCGCGACGGCCTGCTGAGCCGCCTGGGGCAGCTTCTCCAGCCAGTCGTCACCCTCCGGTGCCGCCTCGCCGAGCGCCCTGACCAGACGTCGCGGCGGTTCGAAAGCCATACGCGAGCCGTTCCCTTCGTCTCTCTGTGCTCGTGCCCCGGCAGGCAACGTCTGCCCCGTCGCGACGCCCGGCACGCCCTCTCGCCGCACCGGCACAAGCCCAAGTACGTCCAGTACGAGGGCTTGCACCCGGCACACCGAGAGCACGCTCCCCCACCCTCGAACCGCGCTTCGCACGGCTCGGGCGGGAGGTACCCCCCCGACGCCGCTCCTTGACGGGCAAACGTTGCCCGCCGGGGCACCCGTTCGCCTCCGGGGCGCTCTCGACACCGGCTCGCTCCTACGGCTCACTCGCGGAGTACGAGGCGTCACGCCGAGGGCGTCGCCGGCGCCGACGCGGTGGTCCGCTCGACGAGCCCAGGGAAGGCTACGCTCTCGCCGCGCCAGCGCACCGCCCGCACCGCCGCCTCCCGCAGGGCCTCGGCGGCCGTGCGCCGGCGCTCGCCGTCGGTGGCGCGCACCAGGTCGGAGTAGACCCCGGCCACCCCGTCCTCCAGCTCCGCGGCGAGGCGGACGGCCGCCGCGGAGTCCGGCACCGCGAAGGGCAGCGCGTAGCCCGCGTCCGCGGCCACCGGCTTTCCGCCCAGGTCCCGCACCGCGCGCGCCAGCGCGTCCCGCCGGGCCCGGTGGGCGTCGTACGCCGCCCTGGCCTGCGTACGGCGTCCTTCGTCGATCCGCCCGCCGACCACTCCGTAGCCGTACACGGCGGCGTGTTCGGCCGCCAGGGCCGCCTGGAACGCCGTCAGCTGCCCGTCCTCGGCCTCGCTCACCTGTCACCCTCCGTCAGCAGATACGCGTGTGCCGCCCCGGCCGCCGCCACGGACGCCAGCAGCCGCGCCAGCTCGCCCGGCATGTCCAGCAGCGTCTCGGCCCGCCGGTCCGCGAGGGCCCGCTCGGCGGCGGCGAGTTCGGCGAGAGCGGCCTTCTCGTCGGTGGGGACGGCGGCCGGCGCAGACGCCGAGGCCGTCGGTGAGGCGGACTCGGCGCCCGCCCTGCCGAACGCCTCCGCATGCCGTACCGCCTCCGCCCGCAGCGGTCGCAGCCGCTCCGCCAGCGCCGGATGTGCGGCGGTCACCGCGTCGTACCGCTCCACCAGTCCGTCGCTGTCGCGGGCCGCACGCGCGCGTGCCCGGTCGGCGGCCGGCGGACTGCCGCCGGTGCCGTCGGCGTCGGACTCGGCCGAGCAGCCCGTGAGCACGGCGCTGCCCGCGACCGAGATGAGCAGGCTCCTTCTGCGCGGACCCGAGGGGGTGCGCGGCGGCGGGGGGAACGACACGGCAGACGTCCTCGGGGCTCGTACGAAGGGAAGGGGCGGCTCGCCCGTGATCACGGTACCCGCGCAAACGTCCGACTCCACTCACCGGCACCCAACCGAGTTCCGGTGGACGGCAACACCCCCCGTGACCGGATACCCTTTGACCAGACACGCGACCCAACCACAACAGCAAACGCGGCCGAGGAGTCACCCGGATGAGCACCACCCAGAGCGAGAGGCTGCGAGAACTGCTCGAACCGCTCGTCACCTCCCAGGGCCTGGATCTCGAAGAGATCGCAGTGGACTCGGTCGGACGCAAGCGGGTGCTGCGTGTGGTCGTCGACTCCGACGAAGGTGCCGATCTGGACGCGATCGCCGAGGTGAGCCGCGCGCTCTCGGCGAAGCTCGACGAGACGGACGCGATGGGGCAGGGGGAGTACACCCTGGAGGTCGGAACCCCCGGTGCCGAGCGCGAACTCAGGGAACACCGCCACTATGTGCGTGCCACCGGCCGCCTGGTGAGGTTCCAGCTCGCCGAGGACGGGGAACTGGTCGCCAGAATCCTGACCGTGGACGACGAGGGTGTGGACCTCGAAGTGCCCGGTGTGAAGGGCCGCAAGGCCACCACTCGCCGGCTCGCCCTCGACGACGTCGTCAAGGCCCGGGTGCAGGTGGAGTTCAACCGCAAGGATCACAAGGACATGAAGGAAGAGGAGGAGGCGTAGCCGTGGACATCGACATGAGTGCCCTGCGGGGCTTGGTACGGGAGAAGGAGATCTCCTTCGACCTGCTGGTCGAGGCGATCGAGTCCGCCCTCCTCATCGCCTACCACCGCACCGAGGGAAGCCGCCGCCACGCGCGCGTGGAGCTCAACCGGGAGACCGGGCATGTGACCGTGTGGGCGAAGGAGGACCCGGAGGACATCGAGGAGGGCCAGGAGCCCCGCGAGTTCGACGACACCCCCTCCGGCTTCGGCCGTATCGCCGCCACCACCGCCAAGCAGGTCATCCTGCAGCGGCTGCGCGACGCCGAGGACGACGCCACGCTCGGCGAGTACGCCGGCCGTGAGGGCGACATCGTCACCGGCGTGGTCCAGCAGGGCCGCGACCCGAAGAACGTCCTCGTCGACATCGGCAAGCTGGAGGCCATCCTGCCGGTGCAGGAGCAGGTCCCGGGCGAGACCTATCCGCACGGGATGCGGCTTCGGTCGTACGTCGTCCGGGTGGCCAAGGGCGTCCGCGGTCCCTCCGTCACCCTCTCCCGCACGCACCCCAATCTGGTGAAGAAGCTCTTCGCTCTGGAGGTGCCGGAGATCGCCGACGGGTCCGTCGAGATCGCCGCCATCGCACGCGAGGCCGGACACCGTACGAAGATCGCCGTACGGTCCACCCGTTCGGGGCTGAACGCCAAGGGCGCCTGCATCGGCCCCATGGGCGGCCGGGTGCGCAATGTGATGGGCGAGCTGAACGGCGAGAAGATCGACATCGTCGACTGGTCGGACGACCCGGCCGAGATGGTGGCGAACGCGCTCTCGCCGGCCCGGGTATCCAAGGTGGACGTCGTCGACCTCGCCGCCCGCTCCGCGCGCGTGACCGTGCCCGACTACCAGCTGTCACTGGCGATCGGCAAGGAAGGGCAGAACGCCCGCCTCGCGGCCCGGCTCACCGGCTGGCGGATCGACATCCGTCCGGACACCGAGCAGTCGTCCGAGCGGTCGTCCGAGCAGGGCCGGGAATAGATCCAGGCCGCCGGTGGCTTGGATCACGACAGATCCATGTGAAGAACCGTTCGATTCTTGCCCCAAAGGGGTGAGGTCGGCGCGGGGAGGTAGACTTAAGGGTGTCTGGCCGGACGCGAGCCCGCGCATGCCCTGAGCGCACCTGTGTGGGGTGCCGGGAGCGAGCGGCCAAGACTGATCTGCTGCGCATCGTGGCGATCAGGGACGCATGCGTCCCTGATCCACGCGGTACGCTGCCCGGCCGGGGTGCCTATGTACACCCCGCCCTGGTCTGTCTCGACCAGGCGGTACGCCGCCGGGCGTTCACGCGGGCGCTGCGCGCCCCGGGAGCGCTCGACACAAAGGCGTTGCGCCACTACGTCGAGGAGACAGAAGCTTGTCAGCAGCACCTTGCTGAGCAGGCAACACCGTAAGACGCGTCGTGCGGAACCCCGTGCGGCCCTGGTACCTCGCGAGTCGGAAGTAGGTCGAGATTGCGATGAGCACTCGATGAGTACGCGATGAGTACGCCCATGAAGTAGCGACGGTCCGGCCGCAACCCGGACCTAAAAGGAGCGAAGTGGCTAAGGTCCGGGTATACGAACTCGCCAAGGAGTTCGGGGTTGAGAGCAAGGTCGTCATGGCCAAGCTCCAAGAACTCGGTGAATTTGTCCGATCTGCGTCCTCGACGATCGAGGCGCCCGTTGTCCGCAAACTGACTGACGCCTTCCAGGCCGGTGGTAACGGCAAGTCCGCCGCCAAGCCCGGTGCCCCCAGGAAGGCCGCCCCCAGGCCCGCCGCGCCCTCTCCGGCGCAGGCTGGGGCCCCCTCCCACGCCGTCAAGGCAGTGGGGGAACGTCCGGCTGCTCCCAAGCCGCCGGCCCCCAAGCCCGCAGCGGCCGAGCGGCCCGCTGCCCCGTCGGCGCCCGCGCCGGCCACTCCGGGTCCGCGCCCGACGCCGGGCCCGAAGCCCGCGCCGCGTCCGGCCCCGGCGGCACCCACGACCCCGGAGTTCACCGCCCCGCCGTCGGCTCCCGCGCCGTCCGCGCCGCGTCCCGGTGCGCCCAAGCCCGGCGCCCGTCCCGGTGGGCCCGGTGAGCGCCGCGGTGACCGTGGCGAGCGTCCGGGCGGCGACCGCCGTCCCGGCGGCCAGGCTCCGCGTCCGGGTGGCCAGGCTCCGCGTCCGGGCGCCCGTCCGGCCGGTCCCCGTCCGGGGAACAACCCCTTCACCTCCGGTGGCTCCACCGGCATGGCACGCCCGCAGGCGCCCCGTCCGGGCGGCGCTCCCCGACCTGGCGGCCATGGCGGCCCCGGCGGCCCCGGTGCCCCGCGTCCGCAGGGTGCGGGCCAGGGCGGTCCGCGTCCCCAGGGCGCGGCCGGCGGCGGTCCCCGTCCGCAGGCTCCGGGCGGCAACCGTCCGAGCCCGTCGGGCATGCCCCGTCCGCAGGCCCCGCGTCCCGGCGGCGGCCCCGGCGGTCCGGGCGGCAACCGTCCGAACCCCGGCATGATGCCGCAGCGTCCCGCGGCCGGCGGTCGTCCCGGTGGCGGTGGCCCCGGTGGCCGCGGTCCCGGCGGCGGCGGTCGTCCCGGTGGCGGTGGCGGCGGTCGTCCGGGCGGCGGCTTCGCCGGTCGTCCCGGTGGCGGTGGTGGCGGCGGCTTCGCCGGTCGTCCCGGCGGTCCGGGTGGCGGCGGTGCCGGTGGCGGCTTCGCCGGTCGTCCCGGCGGTCCCGGTGGCGGCGGCGGTGGCCGTCCCGGCTTCGGCGGTCGTCCCGGTGGTCCGGGTGGCCGTGGTGGCACGCAGGGTGCCTTCGGGCGTCCCGGCGGTCCGGCGCGTCGTGGCCGCAAGTCGAAGCGGCAGCGGCGCCAGGAGTACGAGGCCATGCAGGCCCCGTCGGTCGGCGGCGTGATGCTGCCTCGCGGCAACGGCGAGGCCATTCGCCTGTCGCGCGGTGCCTCCCTCACCGACTTCGCGGAGAAGATCAACGCCAACCCGGCGTCCCTCGTCGCGGTGATGATGAACCTCGGCGAGATGGTCACGGCCACCCAGTCCGTCTCCGACGAGACGCTGGAACTCCTCGCCGGCGAGATGAACTACACGGTTCAGATCGTCAGCCCCGAGGAGGAGGACCGCGAGCTGCTGGAGTCCTTCGACATCGAGTTCGGCGAGGACGAGGGCGACGACGAGGACCTGGTGGTCCGTCCGCCGGTCGTGACCGTCATGGGTCACGTCGACCACGGTAAGACCCGGCTCCTCGACGCCATCCGCAAGACGAACGTCATCGCGGGCGAGGCCGGCGGCATCACCCAGCACATCGGTGCCTACCAGGTCTCGACCCAGGTCAATGACGAGGACCGCGCGATCACCTTCATCGACACCCCGGGTCACGAGGCGTTCACCGCCATGCGTGCCCGTGGTGCCCGGTCGACCGACATCGCGATCCTGGTCGTCGCGGCCAACGACGGCGTCATGCCGCAGACGGTCGAGGCGCTCAACCACGCCAAGGCGGCCGACGTCCCGATCGTCGTCGCGGTCAACAAGATCGACGTCGAGGGCGCCGACCCGACCAAGGTGCGCGGTCAGCTGACCGAGTACGGCCTGGTGGCCGAGGAGTACGGCGGCGAGACGATGTTCGTCGACATCTCCGCCAAGCAGGGCCTGCACATCGACTCGCTGCTGGAGGCCGTGATCCTCACGGCCGACGCCTCGCTCGACCTGCGGGCCAACCCGAACCAGGACGCGCAGGGCATCTCGATCGAGTCCCGTCTCGACCGCGGCCGCGGTGCCGTGGCGACGGTCCTCGTCCAGCGGGGCACGCTGCGGGTCGGCGACACGATGGTCGTGGGCGACGCCTACGGCCGGGTGCGCGCCATGCTCGACGACACCGGCAACAACGTCACCGAGGCGGGCCCGTCGACGCCGGTCCAGGTCCTGGGCCTGACCAACGTCCCGGGCGCGGGCGACAACTTCCTCGTCGTCGAGGAGGACCGTACGGCCCGCCAGATCGCCGAGAAGCGTGCCGCCCGCGAGCGCAATGCGGCCTTCGCCAAGCGCACGCGCCGCGTCTCGCTGGAGGACCTGGACAAGGTGCTCAAGGCCGGCGAGGTCCAGCAGCTCAACCTCATCATCAAGGGTGACGCTTCTGGTTCCGTCGAGGCTCTGGAGTCCTCCCTGCTCCAGCTGGACGTCGGCGAAGAGGTCGACATCCGCGTCCTGCACCGCGGCGTCGGTGCGGTCACGGAGTCGGACATCGACCTGGCCATGGGCTCGGACGCCATCGTCATCGGCTTCAACGTCCGTGCGGCCGGCCGTGCCGCGCAGATGGCGGAGCGCGAGGGCGTCGACGTCCGGTACTACTCGGTGATCTACCAGGCCATCGAGGAGATCGAGGCAGCCCTCAAGGGCATGCTCAAGCCGGAGTACGAAGAGGTCGAGCTCGGTACGGCGGAGATCCGCGAGGTCTTCAAGTCGTCCAAGCTGGGCAACATCGCGGGTGTCCTCATCCGCTCCGGCGAGGTCAGGCGCAACACCAAGGCGCGTCTCGTCCGCGACGGCAAGGTGGTCGCGGAGAACCTCAACATCGATGGTCTGCGTCGCTTCAAGGACGACGTCACCGAGATCCGCGAAGGGTTCGAGGGCGGTATCAACCTCGGCAACTTCAACGACATCAAGGTCGACGACGTCATCGCGACGTACGAGATGAGGGAGAAGCCGCGGGTGTAACAGCCGACGGCACCTGCTGGCCGACGGGACTCCGGTCCCGTCGGCCAGTACCTTCTCTCACCGGGGGCGTCCAACGCCCGCAAGGGGCGCGGGGCTGTGTCGATATGCGGCTCCGCCGCGTGGGCGCGGGCAACCACACACGACCCGCACCCGCACAAGGACACACACCGCCATGGCGCTGACGCGGGAGCCGGGCGCAGCCCGCGGGCGAAACCCGGTCGAGCCCTGTGGCAGGGGCGCGGTACCGTTCTTGATGTCCCCGCCGACTGACTGGCGGGGCCATCGATCCCGTACCGGCGGGTGAACCGGTTACACACATGTATGTGGGGACGTTGTCCTTCGACCTGCTCCTCGGCGACGTACGGTCGCTGAAGGAGAAGCGCTCCGTCGTCCGCCCGATCGTCGCCGAGCTCCAGCGCAAGTACGCGGTGAGCGCGGCCGAGGTGGACCACATGGACCTCTACCGGCGGGCCGAGATCGGCATCGCCATGGTGTCCGGCGACGCCGGTCACCTCACCGACGTACTGGACCGGTGCGAGCGGCTGGTCGCGGGGCGCCCCGAAGTGGAGCTGCTGTCGGTGAGACGCCGCTTCCACGGTGACGACGACTGACCCAGAGAACCAAGACAGGAAAGAACGGGAGACGGACCAGTGGCCGACAACGCGCGCGCCAAGAGGCTGGCGGACCTCATCCGAGAGGTGGTGGCCCAGAAGCTGCAGCGTGGGATCAAGGACCCGCGGCTCGGCTCGCACGTCACCATCACGGACACCCGGGTGACGGGCGACCTGCGGGAGGCGACCGTCTTCTACACCGTGTACGGCGACGACGAGGAGCGGGCAGCCGCAGCCGCCGGCCTGGAGAGCGCCAAGGGCGTCCTGCGCTCCGCGGTGGGCGCGGCGGCGGGCGTGAAGTTCACGCCCACCCTCGCCTTCGTCGCGGACGCCCTGCCGGACACCGCCAGGAACATCGAGGACCTCCTCGACAAGGCGCGTGCCTCCGACGCGAAGGTGCGCGAGGTGTCCGCGGGCGCCGCGTACGCCGGTGACGCGGACCCGTACAAGAAGCCGGGTGACGACGAGGACGACGCCGCCGAATGACCCAGAAGAACCGGACGCCCGACGGCCTTGTCATCGTCGACAAGCCGTCGGGCTTCACCTCGCACGACGTCGTCGCCAAGATGCGCGGCATCGCGAGGACACGACGTGTCGGCCACGCCGGCACCCTCGACCCCATGGCGACGGGCGTGCTCGTCCTCGGTGTCGAGAAGGCCACCAAGCTTCTCGGCCATCTCGCGCTGACCGAGAAGGAGTACCTGGGCACGATCCGCCTCGGGCAGACGACCCTCACCGACGACGCCGAGGGCGAGGTCACGGGATCGGCCGACGCCTCGAAGGTGACCCGCGAGGCCGTCGACGCCGGGATCGCCAAGCTCACCGGCGACATCATGCAGGTGCCGTCCAAGGTCAGCGCCATCAAGATCGACGGCGTGCGGTCGTACAAGCGGGCCCGGGACGGCGAGGACTTCGAGATCCCGGCCAGAGAGGTCACCATCTCCTCCTTCGCCGTGTACGACGTCCGGGACGCCGTCGCCGAGGACGGCACGCCCGTGCTCGACCTGGTCGTCTCGGTGGTCTGCTCGTCCGGCACCTACATCCGGGCGCTCGCCCGTGACCTGGGCGCCGACCTGGGCGTCGGCGGACACCTCACCGCGCTGCGCCGGACGCGCGTGGGACCGTACAAGCTGGACTCGGCCCGGACCCTGGACCAGCTCCAGGAGGAGCTGACCGTGATGCCGATCGCCGAGGCCGCCGCGGCGGCGTTCCCGCGCTGGGACGTGGACGCCAGGCGGGCCCGGCTGCTGACGAACGGAGTACGGCTGGAGATGCCCGACGAGTACGCGGGCAAGGGTGCCGTGGCCGTGTTCGACCCCGACGGCGGATTCCTCGCGCTCGTCGAGGAGCAGAAGGGCAAGGCGAAGAGCCTTGCCGTCTTCGGCTGAGCAGCCCTTTTCCCCTGCCCCTCCCGTGGAGCGACGGGCACGGGGTCGTCCTCTGCCCGCCGCTCCACGGTCCCCCTCGGTTCCCCCACCCCTAGGGTGTATCCAGCGGACCCCTCCTTTTCACCCGTCCGGGCAGGCGCTCGGAGTGAACCGAGGGAGCGGAAGGGGGCGCGTTCGCGGCGCGATCTGTCCCGCTGATCACCTTGTGCCTACGGTCGAATACGAGCATGGGTGGACGGCGGGGAGGTTCGACCATGGCGGGACGGGGCCCGCGGACCGGAGGCGGACAGCGGACGCCGGCCGGCACGGGCGACGATACGGGCGACGGCACGGGCGTGGAGCGCGGGCGCGACGAAGTCCTCGTCCGTCTCCAGGACTTGGCGGGGCGCCCGCGCGGCACCGGATTCGTCGCCGACCACGAGGGCACGGTCGTCACCAGCCACGAAGCCGTCGACGGCCTGACCCGGCTGGTGGTGCGTGCCGCCGACGACCGCACCTGCCTGGTGACCGCCGACGCGGTGACCCCGCTGCCCGACCTGAACCTGGCCCTCGTCCGCACCGCGGGACTCGGCGTGGACCCGCTTCCCGTCTCGGTCCGGGACCGGATCGAGACCGGCAGATACGTCCGCCTCCTCGCGGGATGCTGGCGCGAGGCCCGCGTCCTCGACGTGACCGCCGTGACGTACACGGCCACCGACCGCTTCCATCTCCTCGACGGCGCCCTGGAGTTGGCGATCGGCACCGCCGGCCGCGACGCACTCCGCCTCGGCGGCGGGGCGGCTGGGGGACCGGTCCTCGACACCACGACCGGCGCCGTCCTCGGCGTCCTCGGCACGGCCCTGCAGTCCGGCCACCGCAGCGTCGGTTTCGCCGTGCCCCTGCCCCGTACCACCGAAGGCCCACTCGCCGACCTGCTGGCCCGCAACGCGGCGACGGTGCCCGCCTACGGCGCGGATCTCAACCTGGCCGGTGTACTGGAACTCACGGCCATGTCACATGGCCAGAACGTCTCGCCGGGTGCGGTCGACCTGTTCGCGCCGGTCGCCCCGGTCGCGCCGGTCGCCCCGGTCGCGCCGGTCGCCCCGGTCGCGCCGGTCGTGCCGGTCGTGCCGGTCGACCTGCTCGCCCCGGTCGAACAGGTCGATCCGGTCGAACGTGTCGAACGGGTTGAACGGGTTGAACCGGTCGAACGGGCGGCTACGGTAAAGGAGTTCGCCGAGTTCACCAACTCGTCCGCGGCCGTCCTCGCCCTCGTCGGCCCACCGGGCACCGGCCGTACGACAGAACTGGCCGCCCTGGCCGCTCGTCGCCACCGAGCCCCCACCCTCTGGCTCCGCGGCGCCGACCTGCACGCCGACGACACATCGATCGCGGACGCGGCCCGCCGCACACTGCAGCGAGCGGCCCGAACCGTCACCCCGGAACACCTCGCGCAGGTGGCCCACGACGCCGACCGCCCCCTGCTCCTCCTCCTGGACAGTCCCGAGCACATGCCTCCGCCCCTGGCCGACCGACTCCCCGAGTGGACGGACGGCACGGTGAGGTGGCTGCGGGAGAAGGGGGCGCAGTTGGTGCTGGCGTGCAGGGAGGAGTACTGGGAGTGGGCGGGGGCTCACTTCCCAAGAGGCCTGTTGCATATCTCAGCGCGTCTGCACATCTCAGCCCGTCCGGCGTTTGAGGACGAGGCCGGAGGCCGCTCGGGGGTCCAGGGGGCGGAGCCCCTTGGCGGGGTCGAAGGGGCGGAGCCCCTTCAGGATGGGACGGGTAGGGGCGGCGGGGGCGAGACTCCCCGACGGCCACCACGGCCCCACCCGCACCTACCTCCCTGCATCCACCTGACCGACCTCACCGCCGACGAGGCAGCCCTCGCCCGCTCCCGCTACGCCATCCCCGACGGCACCCTCACCACCCCCGACGCCCACCACCCCCTCACCCTCCGCCTCCTCTCCGAGGTCCTCGCTGCCCTCCCCGACGCCCGAACCCCCGCCATCCCCGCCACCCCCGCCACTCCTGCCACCCTCACGACCCCCCTCGACCGCCACGACGTCTTCACGGCCCACCTCGACCTGATGAGCCTCCGCATCGCCACCTGCCTCGCCACCGAAACCGGACTGCACGGCACCGCCGTACGCAGACTCGCCGCACAGGTCTCCGGCCGGATCCACGCAGCCGCCCGCCGCAGCCTCGGCGAGGGCCAGGGCGCACTGGACCGGGAGTCGTTCGAGGCGCTGTTCCCCTTCGGCACCGGCTGGCCGTCCGCCGTCCTCACCGAGGGCCTCCTCGTCCCCGCAGGCACCGGCTACCGCTTCGCCCACGAGGAACTCGCCGACTGGCTCCAGGGCATGCATCTCGACCTGGCCGAGGCCCTGCACACCCTGATCAGGCATCCGCAGGACCCGCACCACCGCATCGGCCCGGTGATCCAGTCCCTGCTCCTCCTCGCCCGCCAGCGGGGCGCCCCCGAACTGGCCGCCCGCCTCCAGGAGTTGGTCGACGCCCTGGATGCCGACCCGCGCTCCTGGTGGCCCGCCCGCCTCCTGGCAGAAGTCCTGCCGCGGGTATCCGACGCGACGCCGTACACCGGTGTCCTGCGACTGCTCGCCGACCGCGTGGTGGCATGGCGGCAGCAACACCCCACGGCTCCCAGCGACTTCGGTCCGCGATTCTGGACCGCCCTCGCCCTGCCCGAGGTCACCCGCTTCGACCTCCTGCGCCGGCTCCTCCTCGCCGACCCCGCCCCGGACGACACCGACGGCCCCCGTTACCTCGACGCCGCCGCGCACCTGCTCGCCGCCGCCCCCACCGCCGTACAACCGCATCTCACCCGTTGGTTCGACGACGAGCGCCCGCTGCCCGCCACCCCGCACGCGACCGTCGCGAAGGCCGCGCAGGCGCTGCTGCACACGCATCGCCACCGGGCCCTGGACGACCTGACGGAGGTGCTCGTCGACTGTGCGCACCGTCGCGCCGAGGAACTGCTGGACGTACTGGCGGAGGACGAGCCGTCGGCGATGTGCCGGGCCGTCGACCGATGGGCGCACGACGCGCGGCCGGCGCGGCGGGCCGCGGCGGCGGTGTACGGGCTGCGGGCCGCGCCCCATGTACGCACCGAGGCTGACCGTGAACTGCTCCGCTACGCCGCCCTCGCCCTGCTCGCCCACCCCGCCGACCGCACCCTGCGCGGCGGCGCGCTCGCCCTCCTCGTACGGGATCCGCGGGCCCGGGCCCGCCATCTCCCGCAGGCGCTGCGGCACTTCGCGTCCGGGGATCCGCACATCCCGCCGGGTGCGCTGGTCGGCGCCCTCGCGACCCACCCGGATCCGGTGCTGGACGCCTTCCGGGAGCGGCTGCGCCGGCCGGACGGCGGGGAGGCGCTGCGCACGCTCGCCGATGTCACGACGCCGACTCTTGCGCGCCGGGTCGCGGGTGTCGTAAGGGAGGCGGTGCAGCGGCGGCCGGAGACGGCGGCGGATGTGGCGGCGTACGTCGACCGGCGCCTGGACCAGGGACCGGTCGCCCGTTCCGTACTGTTCCCGCTGGTCACCGGTCTGCTGGACGGCGGCCCCGAACAGGTCCGGGCCGCGCTGGCCCCCGTACTGGCCGCTCGTGGCACCCCCGCCTCCCGCCCCCTGCGCCGCGAACTGCTCGACTTCCTGCTGGCCCATGAGCGCACCCCCACCGTCCTCGACGCCCTCCTGCGCGCCGCCGCCTGGCACGGCGGGCCCGACCTCCGTGACCTGGTCCGTCACATCGGCCTCCTCCTCGTCCGCACCCCGGACGGCGCGGCCCGCTTCGACCGCGCCCTGGTCGACCTGGGCCGCCAGGTCCGCGGCTTCGCCACGCTGGTCGCGGGCTGGCTCACCGACGCGCCCGCGGAATGGGCGGCGGTCGTCGGCCCCAGCGCGCGCCGCATGATCGAGAGCCTGGCGGGCCCCCGCGTGCCCGCGTGAGCGTGCGCCCTGTCACAGCCCAGATGCCGATGCGGGCCGGGCGGACGCGGCATGGCACCCTTAGACCTGCGTAGGAACAGGCTCAGACACGGACACAGGTTCGGCGAGTTTCCGACAAGGAGCAGACACAGTGCAGCGCTGGCGTGGCTTGGAGGACATCCCCCAGGACTGGGGGCGCAGCGTCGTCACCATCGGTTCCTATGACGGAGTCCACCGCGGACACCAGCTGATCATCCGGCGTGCGGTGGAGCGCGCCCGCGAGCTGGGCGTTCCCTCCGTCGTGGTCACCTTCGACCCGCACCCCAGCGAGGTCGTCCGCCCCGGCAGCCACCCGCCGCTGCTCGCCCCGCACCACCGCCGCGCCGACCTGATGGCGCAGCTGGGCGTGGACGCGGTGCTGATCCTCCCCTTCACGACCGAGTTCTCGCGGCTGTCGCCCGCCGACTTCGTCGTCAAGGTCCTGGTCGACAAGCTGCACGCCAAGGCGGTCGTCGAGGGCCCCAACTTCCGCTTCGGCCACAAGGCCGCGGGCAATGTGGAGTTCCTCGCCGAGCAGGGCAAGGTCTACGACTTCGAGGTCGAGGTGATCGATTTGTACGTGTACGGTGAGGCGGGCGGCGGCCAGCCCTTCTCCTCGACCCTGACCCGCCGACTGGTCACCGAAGGGGACGTCGAGGGCGCCGCCGAGGTCCTCGGCCGCCCACACCGCGTCGAGGGCGTGGTCGTCCGCGGCGCCCAGCGCGGCCGCGAACTCGGCTTCCCCACGGCGAACGTCGAGACCCTCCCGCACACCGCCATCCCCGCCGACGGCGTCTACGCGGGCTGGCTGCACGCACAGGGCGAGGCCATGCCGGCCGCGATCTCCGTTGGAACCAACCCGCAGTTTGACGGCACCGAGCGCACGGTGGAGGCGTACGCCATCGACCGCGTGGGGCTCGATCTGTACGGGCTGCATGTGGCCGTGGACTTCCTCGCCTATGTGCGCGGGCAGGAGAAGTTCGACTCGCTGGAGGCCCTGCTGGAGGCCATGGCGGGGGATGTGAAGCGCTGCCGTGAACTGATCGGGGCTGCGGAGGTCCCGACCGTCTGATCCCACCCTCTGATTCCGGCGTCTGATTCCGGCGTCTGATCCCGGTGGACTCGCGCGGACGGCGGAGGGCCGGCACTTTGCTTGGTGCCGGCCCTCCGCCGTTGTCGGGCGCTGCCGCCCACTCCCGCTACTCCCGCTACTCCTGCTACTCCCGCTATTCCTGGGTCCAGCCCGGCGGTACGACGCCCTGCTGCGGAGCCTGGGGCGGCGGCGCCGGCTGCTGTTGCTGCTGCCAGCCCTGGTCCGGTCCGGGCTGCTGCTGCGGAGGCTGCTGCCACTCCTGCCCCGGCTGGGGGGCGCCGCCGGGCGGGGCGTAGTGCTGCTGGGGCTGCTGGGGGGCCGGGTAGCCCTGCTGGGGCTGCTGGTACTGCGCGTTCGGGTTGCCGAAGCCCTGCTGCGTGCGGGTGATGTCCTCGGCGATGAGGGCGGCGAGGTCGAAGTAGGCCTCGCGGGTCTTCGGCCGCATCATGTCCAGGTCCACCTCGGCGCCCGCCGCGAGATGCTCGTCGAAGGGGATCACCACGACACCGCGGCAACGGGTCTCGAAGTGCGCGACGATGTCCTCGACCTTGATCATCTTGCCGGTCTCACGGACACCGGAGATCACGGTGACCGACCGCTGGACGAGGTCGGCGAAGCCGTTCGCCGACAGCCAGTCGAGCGTCGTCGAGGCGCTGCTCGCACCGTCCACCGAGGGGGTGGAGATGATGATCAACTGGTCGGCGAGGTCCAGCACTCCGCGCATGGCGCTGTAGAGCAGACCGGTACCGGAGTCGGTGAGGATGATCGGGTACTGACGGCCCAGCACGTCCAGCGCGCTGCGGTAGTCCTGGTCGTTGAAGGTGGTGGAGACCGCCGGGTCCACGTCGTTGGCGATGATCTCCAGGCCCGAGGGCGCCTGCGAGGTGAAGCGGCGGATGTCCATGTAGCTGTTGAGCTGCGGGATCGCCTGCACCAGGTCGCGGATGGTCGCGCCGGTCTCGCGCCGGACCCGTCGGCCGAGGGTGCCGGCGTCCGGGTTGGCGTCGATCGCCAGGATCTTGTCCTGCCGCTCGGTGGCGAGCGTGGCGCCCAGCGACATGGTCGTCGTGGTCTTGCCGACGCCGCCCTTGAGGCTGATCACCGCGATCCGGTAGCAGGACATCACCGGCGTACGGATCAGCCCCAGCTTCCGCTGCCGCTCGGCCTCCTCCTTCTTGGCGCCGAACTTGAAGCGGGAGGGGCTTTGGTTGTTCTTACGGGCCTTGGGCTGGTTGCGCAGCAGGCGGTCGGAGGACAGTTCGACGGCGGCGTTGTAGCCGAGGGGGGTGCCGGGGGCGGCTTGCTGCTGCTGGGGGGCGCCGGGGCCGGACTGGGGGCCGGGCGGGGCGGTCCAGCCCTGGTTGGCCTGGTTGGCCTGGTTGGCCTGGTTGGCCTGGTGGGGCTGGTGGGGCTGATTGGCCGGGGGGCCGTATCCGGCGGGTGGGGTGGCGGGGTGCTGTGGAGGTGCCTGCGGCGGCGCCTGTGGGGGCGCCTGCTGCTGGGGCGGGGCCGGGGGCTGCGGGGCGGGCTGTTGCTGGTAGGGCGAGGGTTGCTGGGGCGGCTGCGGTGCCTGCGGGTAGCCGTAGCCGGGCTGCGGCTGGGGTTGGGATGGGGGCTGGGGAGGCTGGGCCGGGTTCTGGGGGTAGCCGTACCCGTCGGGCTGGGGCTGTCCGGGCTGGGGTGCCTGCTGGGGGTAGCCGTATCCGGCGGGCTGCGGGTGGCCGGGCTGCTGCTGCGGCGGCTGGGGCGCCTGTCGCGGGTCGGCCGGTGCCGGGTGTCCGCCCTGTTCCGGGTATCCGGGCTGCGGGGCCGGGGCCGGCGGCTGGGCCGGGCCGAATGCGCCCTGCGGCGGGGCCTGGTGCGGGGGCTGGGCGGGGTTCTGGGGGTAGCCGTAACCGGCGGGCTGGGGTGCCTGCTGCGGCGCTCCCTGGGCAGGCTGCGCGGGCAGGTAGCCCGGCGGCAGCGGGGGAATGGCCTGACCGGCCTGGGGCAGGGGCGCCGGCATGGCGGGCTCCTGCTGCGGCTGCTGCCCCTGAGCGGCAGGCGGTGCCTCGGGAGCGGGGGGCTGCGGGTCGCCTTCCGGCCCTGCTTCGGCTGTGGCTGAGGCTGCGTCGGCGTCCGTCGGCGAGGAGGGGGCCGTAGAGGAGGGGGCCGTATCGGACGGGGCGCCCGCGGTCCCCTGGCCGTCCGTACCGTCCCTACCGTCCGTCTCGACCGTACCGGCAGCCTCGGGCGCCGGACCGGCGGAGCCGCCGCCCGGCTCGGCCTCGGCGCTCCGCTCCGCGTCCGGCTCCTCATCGTCGGCACCGCCGAACAGCCGCGCGGCCTCGGCATCGGCGGCGGTGTGGTTGAGGTTGGGGAGTGGCTCACCGGGGGCGGGTTCGTCAGGGGTGCCCGGCGCGGGGGCGGCGGCCTGGGAGGCGCCGCCCTGGGAGTCCTGGTCGACCGGCCGCAGCACGGGGAAGCCGGGGGCGGCGGGAGGCGGCGTCGACGGCTGCTGAGCCGGTACGTGACCGCCCGAGGTGTCCTGGCGCTGCTGGGGCACGCTCGCTGCCGCCTGCTGGGGGTAGCCGTACGCACCGGGCGCGGCGGTGCCCGGCTGCTGCTGGGGTGGCTGCGGCTGCTGCGGCTGCTGCGGTTGGGAGGACGGGGGCTGGGCGGGCTGCGGCGGTTGCGGCTGGGGCTGCTGCGGGTATCCGTAGCCGTCGGTTCCGCCCGGGTTGGTCTGGCTCGCGCCGGGCGCGTCCGGCGCGGGCTGCTGGGGCGCGGGCTGCTGCGGTGCGGGTGCGCGATAGGTGTACGGCTGGGCCGGCGCGGGGGCGTTCGGAGGGGGAGCCTGCGGCGCGGGACCGCCGGGTGGTCCGGCGGACGGCACGGCGGGTGATCCGGTCGACGGCGGAGGGGGCGGTGAGGTCTGCGCGGGTTTGCCCGGTTCGTCGGCTGCGGAGCCGCCCTGCGGCTTCGGGGCGTACCAGGCGGGAGGCGTGTAGACGATTTCGAACTCACCGGTGAGTTCGGTCTCGTTCTCGTCCCCGTCAGAGGACGGGCCGCCGCCGTTGTAGTCGGACCGATCCCTGTTCACTGCTTGCCTCCTGGTCAGCCACTGCTGCTGAATTGGTCGTCGCGGCCGGGCGGACCGAGTGGCGAACCCCACGCGGCTGCGATCGTCACCGCATCACCAGAAGCCTAATCATTCGTGTCGCGCTAGGGAAAAGCGCCCGCAGGCACGGCCGGTTCGCACCCCATGCCCGGAAACGGAGACGTTCAGTCCATCCGGCGGGCGACGCCGAGCAGGCCCGTCTCCGCGTCGGTGGGTTCGGTCATCACGAAGGTGCGGTGCTTGCGGGTGCACCACAGGGCGACGCTGTCATGAAGGTTCGAAAGGTACTGCAATGGCTCGTCCGGAATGCCCAGAGTGTCCCGTACGATCTCGGTCTCTTGGGGAGAAATGCGCTGAATGCCGACCAGTTGGGCCTGAGCCAGCCAGCGCGGCGCGTGCTCGCTGACGAACGGCAGCACCGTCACCACGGCCTGCCACGGCAGGGAGGTCACCCGGCCGCGCGGCGGGCGGATGCCGCAGTCCCGGAACAGGACGACCGGGCTGGAAACGGAGGGACCCTGAGCGGGCACCCGTCCCACCGGGTAGACCGTCACGCACTGCTGGCCGCCACCCGCCGACTGGGCCAACTGCTGCCACGCCTGCGGCCGACCGGTCTCCACGCCCACGCGCGCCCCCGTCGCGGCGACCCGCAACGCCAGTACCTGGGCGAGCCAGAGACCGCCCACGAGCACGACGTCGAAAGGGGTGGGGCGGGACAGGCCCAGCACGGCGGGCTGCGACGCCCGGTCGGTTCCGATGATCACGCCGTCGTCGCCGATCGGCATGCTGATGGCCGGAAGCTCGTCGACGGTGACGACATGGCGGTTCCGGCGCGGCCCGCGCAGTCCGAACCCCGGGCTGAAGACGCGCCGTTGCTGCCGCGGCTCCTGCGTCCGGATGATCGGGATCATGCCGGTGTCGGAGGGCGAGGCCACGTGCGCGGGGGTGGACCGGCCCGGCTGGCCCGGGGGCATGGTCGGGGAGGGGTGGGACATCAGTACGTACCTCCGAGCGGCAGAGTGGCGAGGGCTCCGGGGACCTGCTCCCGGTCGAGGCGGACCAGACCGACCTTCGCGGCACTCGCGGTCCGCTCCAACTCACGTCCCACCTGGCCGAGTTCGCTGTCACCCCGGGCGGTGACACGGATGTGCCCCGCGAAAGAGACACCGCGGCTGCCGGCCTTGCTCAAGGTCACGCTGAACGTCGTGGCGAGCACCGGGAGAGAGGTGAACTGCGCCACCAACTGGGGCAGCGCCACACCGCCGTTCCCCAACTGCGGCCAGCGGGACACCCAGTACGTCGTGTGCCACCGGTCGTCGACCCGCCACGTCCGTACCGATTCGACCGTACGGCGCTGGGTACGCCCGTCCTGGCCGTGCTGCGCGTTGGCGCGAGGGTTCAGGCAGCTGGACGTCGCCAGCGCCTGCACCAGCTCGGTCTCGTCCAGGATGGTCGCCTTGAATCCGGCCCCGGCCAGTCGGCTGGCCAGTTGGTCCGCCACCCGCAGCAGAGCGCGCTGCGCCCCGGGAACGCCGTCGCCGCGCGCCTGAACGGCCTCCGGGCACAGCTCCGGGTCCAACTTCAGGGCGACCCAGGTGAGTCGCAGCGCGGGCGAACCGGCCTGCGCCTGCAGTGGGCCGTACGACCGCGCGGCGATCGACTGCTGGGGCAGATGCGGGGCGGGCGCCGGCTGGGTGTGCTGGACCACCTGGGCGGAGGCGAGCCGGATCCCGTCGACCTCCAGCGCCTCCTGGATCAGCTTCAGCGGCAGTTGCCGCCCGGCGGCCTCCGGGCGCAACGGCTGGTCCGCCGGCTGCACGAAGAGCACCGCCGTCAGGAAGGTCCCGTCACCGATCAGGCCGATCGAACGGTCGTCGCGGGACATGAAGTCGTAGGTCCGCAGCGCCGGATCGCACTCCACCACCGGAGCCAGCATCGCGTCCGTACCCGGTGGCACGGGCAGCTTGGCCTCGCGCTGACGGCGCCTCAGGGCGCGCGCCGTGTCGTACCACTCGGCCAGCGGCCGACGACCCCGGCGCAGGACCGCGAGAAGCAGCAGCAACGCCGCCACGGCACCCGCCGGGGCCAGCAGCCAGGACACGTCGGTGACCCAGGCGACGAGCATGACGGCCGCCGCGAACTCCACCAGGATCAGCTGCTGCAGCCGTACCGGGCCCATCCCCCCGGGGGTGGGCAAGGTGCGCAGCGACGCGGCGGCGGGGGCCGGAGCCGACGCGCGTCCGCGGTCGGGACCGTCCGGTTGCTGCTGTGCGCGTCGTTCGCGCCGAGTGCTCGTAGCGCTGGTCATCCCCCGGGACATCCCTTTCGCGAAGTGGTGGCCGTTCGTCGGGCGTCCATTGGCCCACATCGTCCATACGAGTGGCTCACGGTACCCGCTGCCGGGCACAGGCGGCACAGCGGAGCAGGGGACACCGACCCCGGCTGGCCAGCCTCGCACGGACCGGCGCCGCATGGTGGCGCATGGTGGAGCGCTGTCGTGAAGCTCTGTGAAGATGATCTGTGAAGATGCGGGGACGGCCGTACCCTGATGGATCGCTGCGCCGTGGCGCAGTGCATAGTGGGTGCCTGCTCGGTGGGTGCCTTCTTGGCCGGAGCGGCGGCCTCACGACTCACGGTCGGACTCAGGGGTTTGCCTCACGGTCGGCCTCAGGACGCGCGGTCAGGCGTGACCGGGCACGGTCGAGCACCATCGGGGACCAACGGGGACCAGGATTCGGGAGACACGGGGACCATGGCAAAGCGTCGGGATGAGCTCGCCGCCTACGCGTTCGCTCGCAAGCGCACCGTCGCGGCGTTTCTGGCGCCGTCCCCGGGAGGCTCCGAAGAGGGTGCGCCGCGTCCCGTTCGTACGGTGATGCCCAGCCTGGCGGTGGGCGTGGTGCTGGTGATCGGCTTCATCGCCTGGGGCGTGATCAGGCCCACGGCGCCCAAGGGCTGGGACACTCCCGGCGAGTACATCATCGTCGACAGCGACTCCACGACGCGGTACGTCGTCCTCAACGACGAGACGTCGAACGGCAAGAAGACCAGGACGCTGCACCCCGTCCTCAACTACGCCTCCGCCAAGCTCCTCCTCGACAAGGGCAAGGGCAGCGTCATCGAGGTCCCCGGCAAGGAGATCGACAAGAGCGGCATCCCGCACGGCGCGACCCTCGGTATCCCGTACGCCCCCGACCGGCTGCCCGCCAAGGACGACGCGGAGAAGGCGAAGACCTGGGCGGTGTGCGAGCGCCCGGCCTCCGGCTCCGGCACGGACGACGCCATCGACCGTGCCGTCTTCGTCCTCGACACCGACGACGCGAAGTCGCTGAACGACGCGGGGAAGGTCGACCCCCGCGAGGCCCTGTACGTCAGGGACCCCGGTACCGGGCAGGAGTACCTGGTCGACGGCAGGGGCAACCGCTTCCTGCTGGGCGGTTCGTCAGGTCTCGACGACACCACCATGGAGCAGCTGCGCGCCGCCGTCATCGGCACCACGGCCGAGGCGCAGCCGGTGAGCGAGGAGTGGCTGCGCACCCTCAACGAGGGCGAGGACATCACCTTCCCGACCGTTCCGTCCGCCGGCGCGACGACCGCGGTCCAGGGACTCCCCGCCGCGGCGAGCACCGTGGGCCAGGTACTCACGGCACAAGAGGCGCAAGGCCCCCAGTACTACGTCGTCCTGGCGAACGAGGTCGCCCGCATCACGCCGTTCGTCGCCGCTCTGCTCCAGGTGAAGGACGGGGTCGACCCCATCGAGGTCGACACCCGCGACGTCATCGAGGCCAACGGCGGCCCGGCGAACAGGTTCTACGCGGACAAGGGCTGGCCCGAGACGGTTCCGCGGCAGGCCAATCCCGCGGCCACCGCGACCGGTGAGGCCCGTACCACCTCGTGCAGCGTCTACGACGGCACCATCGGCGCGGACAGCAAGCCGCAGCTCGCCGCCTGGGCCGGAACCGCCTACCCCAAGAGGGTCGTCGCCGAATCGCTGAGCGCCTATGTCTCCTCCGGCTCGGGGCTCCTCTTCCAGGAGGTCACCGGTGCGGCGGGCGGCGGCGGTGCGACGTACCTGCTGACGGACACGGGCCTGCGGTACTCGCTGCCGACGAACAACGACAGCGAGGCGGAAAGCGGCGGCAGCGGTTCGTCCTCGTCCTCGTCCTCGTCGTCGGAGGGCGAGTCGGGCGACGCGAGCGAGACGGCCAAGGCGCGGACGCGGCTGGGCTACGAGGATCTGTCCAACCCCGTGTTCGTGCCGCAGACTTGGGCGACGTTCATCCCGAAGGGCCCCACCCTGGACACCGGTAGCGCGGCACAGCCGCAGAGCCAGTGAGGTGCGGGCGTGCGGGCTTCCCAACGAGGTTGCGGCCGACGGGACTTGACGGCGGCCGTGCGCCTGAGCATCGCGCAGGTGTGTGAATGCTGTAACTGAAAGACCTTGCCTGTGGGTAAGGGGCAGGCGGAAGATAGAGTGCTTCCGGCGTTCACGAACGGAACGCCTCTCCGGGGCCGTCAAGGGTTTCCCGGATCAACGACGACATGGGGGAAGGTTCATCATGGCCGGCCAGTTCCGGGTAACAGAGGACGAACTGACCAAGCTCTCCGGCGACATCACCACGGTGAACGGTCAGCTGCAGGGCGAGATCCGCCGCCTCAACGGAGTGATCGACCAGATCGCGGGCGGCTGGCAGGGTACGGCGGCCTCGTCGTACCGCCAGCTGCAGGAGCGCTGGAACGCGGACGCGAAGAGGATGAGCGACATCCTCAACGACATCAAGGAAGCCGTGGACTCCACGCGGAGCAACTACTCCGCGTCGGAAGAGCAGCAGAACTCCGAGATCAGCAAGATCATGTCGGACTTCGGCTGATCGAGCCGTGCGGGCGGCCGACCGGTTCCACCTGGCTCTGCCCAATCTCCACAGCTTTCCACCGATTTCCTCTGACTCTTCCTGAAAGGGAACGACGATGTCGATTCTCGTCAATTACGCAACCATCACCAACGCGTCCACCGACGTGCAGACCACCGCCGGTCGCATCAAGCAGCAGCTTGACGACCTTGAGGCCGCGGTCAAGCGTGTCGCCAACACCTGGGAAGGCGAGGCGCAGGAGGGCTACCAGCGCAAGCAGCGCGAGTGGGACCGCACCGCCGCCGACCTGCACGCGACCCTGCTGAAGATCTCCACGGCCCTGCAGAGCGCGGCCGAGAACTACCAGGCCACGGAGAAGAGCAACGCCAGCACCTGGAGCTGAGCGGAGCCCGGAGGGGTGTGAGCCCGGAGGGGCATGACATGCGCAGGATCGGCCCAGCAGGCGCCATGGCGTCGGCTGGGCCGCCCCTTTCTACGGGGTCGCACACAACACCTCCAGCGAACCTTCACGGCAGTGGACGGGCTGCCGACCGCGCATGTGTCAGTTTCGACGTGTTCGAAACGTTCGAAGTCGACGAAGCGGCAAGGCGCAGACGTAGTAGCCCAAGCAAGCCGCAAGCAGTCAAGCAAGCACACACAAGTGAGCAAGGAAGCCCTGGGAGCCTGGACATGAGGGGCCTGGACGTGGAGGGCCTGACAGCCCGTCCGCGCAGCGGTAACGGTGGAACCCGCGCACTGCAGCGGGCCTTTGGTGTGCTCGCGGCGATGGGAATCTGCCTGGCATCCGCTCCACCGGCACTCGCGGACTCCGCCGGTGCCGACAATCCCGACTTCGGCCTGGCGGCCAGCTCGGAGTGCGTCTTCGGCGGCGACGTCATCAAGTCCACGCCGTGGTCACTTCAACGCGTCCTCCTGGACCAGCTGCGCGAACAGGCGACGGGCAAGGGTGTCACCGTCGCGGTGATCGACACCGGCGTCGACGACTCCAACCCCCAGCTCCGCGGCGCCGTGGCGGCCGGCAGCAAGTCCTACGTCGGCGGCTCCGCCACCGATGACCTCGAAGGCCACGGCACAAGGGTGGCGGGCATCATCGCAGCGCGCCCCCTGAAGGGCACAGGCTTCGTGGGTATCGCACCGGAGGCCGAGATCCTGTCCTACCGCTACACGGGCGGGGAGAACAAGCAGGGCAACTCGGCCACCATGGCAGCCGCCATCGACGCCGCGGTGGCCGCGGGCGCCGAGATCATCAACATTTCCTCGGACACCGCGGACAAGTCAGACAACCTGCCCCTGGCGAACTCCGTGGCGAACGCGGTGAGCAAGGGCGCGTTGATCGTGGCGGCCGCCGGCAATGACGGAGCGGACGGCAAGTCGGCGAACACGTACCCCGCCTCGTACGACGGCGTCCTGGCGGTAGCGGCCTCCGACCGCAACGACGAACGGGCCTTCTTCTCCCAGTCCGGCGACTTCGTCGACATCGCCGCACCCGGCGTCGGCATGGTCTCCACCGTCCCCAAGAGCGGCCAGTGCACCGCCGACGGCACGAGCTTCGCCGCACCGTACGTCGCGGGCGTCGCCGCCCTGCTGAAGCAGAAACACCCGGACTGGACAGCGGCCCAAATCGCCACCCACCTTGAGGAAACAGCCCAGCGACCGGGCCGGGAACCCAACCGCTTCATCGGCTGGGGAGTCGTGGACCCGGTCGCCGCGTTGTCGGACGACTCCACGCCAGGAACCTCACCGTCACCGGATCCGGTGACGACCCCGGGCGGGGATGGGGTGGTCCCGATGGCAGTGACCATGGGAGAGACCGAGGCTGAGCGGGAGCGCCGAATCGCCATGTATGTCTTGGGCATTGGCGCGGCGCTGGCGCTGGTGGTTGCTGGGAGTGGAGTGGCTGTGCGGGACTGGCGGGCGCGGCGGGGTGGTCGGGCTGGTGGGTAGGAGCAGTTCGGGTTGGGCGGTGGCTTGGGCGATGGCTTGGGCGCCGAGTGGGCGCGCTGACAACTTGAGGAACAGGGGAGAGGACAACGGGGTATGAGCAACGGGATGCGGGTCGATCTGAGCGCTCTGGATGAGGTCATCCGGAAGCTGTGGACGTTGCTGGACGATATGGATAAGGCGGGGCAGACGTCGCGGTACAACACGGAGATCCCCGCCAGCGCGTTCGGGGCCATGTTCAAAGAGGCGGGCGACCTGCACGCAGCGCACCATGACGCGAAGACTCAGCTTGAGGGCGCGATCGGGGGACTTCACAGCCTGATCGAAACATTCGGCACGAGCACCTCCAAGGTGAAAGACAAGTACACCGAGCAGGAGTACGCGACCAAGCGACAAATGGGCGATAATTCCGGAGGATCTAACGGTGACTTTGCCAAGTAGACCGATCGAGAATCGCCTAGAGAGGGGAAGCGTTCAAAATGGCCGGTGACAAGGAACTGCCTGCGCCCGAGATCGAGTATGCCACCTGCGCTGTGGACCCGGGGCGGCCTCAGACCAAGACTCAATTCATCGACCACTCACTCAAAGAGCTCAAGCAGATGCTTGAGGGTGCCAACCCGGGGGCGATCGAAGAGGTCGGCCGCCACTGGGGAAAGGTCAACGAAATTCTCGCCGGTGGCGAGGGAGGAGGGGTCGCTGGCCTGCTCGACAAGGCAGTCGATAACGTCTTGGAGCACTGGGAGGGTGAAGCAGCCAGCAGTTTCGAGAAGCAGGCTCGCAAAATCTCGCAGAGCCTACGAAACGCAGCATGGCATGCTGACCTCAACAGGTCCCAGATGGCTGACGCGGGTGCGCAGTTGCGGATCGCGAAGACTGAAGTGGATGGCCTTGAGGAACCCGGCGCCTTCGAAAAGGGTCTTGATAACCTGACCGAGATTACGACCACCGGAGCCAACGCCGACAAGGCGCTTGCGAGAGGCGACATGAGCGCCGCGCAAATTGCCCACGAATATGAGAGCGATATCGGTTCCAGCAGGTTCGTGCAACTGAAGGCCGTCGGGGCGATGGAGACTCTCGGGGCCAACTACATGCGAGTCACTCGGAACTTGGAGAACAACCGCGCGTACCAGGACGACAAGGGCCATATCAAGGAGCCCAATGGTGATGTGGAGTACTCACCACCTGTCACACCTGGTGGAGTTGGTGCGTCCCGACCGGGAATCGCGGGCTCAGGTAGTAAGCCGTGGAGCGCAGGTCCGACTACGAGCGTCAAGCCGGCCCCAACGGTGCCACGTGATCAAGGCATTACAGGAGGTACGCAACTCCCGACCGCCAAGACAAAGGTGGACAGCATTTCTCCCGGCCTGACGGGGACCGGGCCTAGCTCTGGCACCGGGGGCACCAGCGTCGGTGGGGGCGGCGTTGGGACCGGCGGTGCTCAAAGCCCTGGCATCGTGGCTCCTGGCGGAGGGACTGGCGTCGGGCGTGGTACACCCGCACGGGGCGGTAGCGGCGTCGCGGGCGGCGGTCGCGCAGCGGGTACTGGTGCCGCAGCAGGCCGCGGTGGCGGAGGCCGAGCCGGTATGGGCGGCATGGGCGGCGCGGGAGCTGGCGCAGCTGGCCGAGGCGGTGCTGGCGCTGGCGGGCGTGGAGCCCTAGCGAAGTCCCGTGGTGGTGTGGTCGGAGCGGCCAAGGGCATCACGGGCAAGGGTGCCGGTGGCGGTGCTGGTCTGCATGGCAGCCGCGGCGGAACCCAGCGCGGAGCTGGTGCAATGGCTGGCGGTATGGGCGGTCGCAACGGTCGACGGACCAACGACGAGAATAGCCAAGGCGAGCGTCCCGACTACCTGGTCGAGGACGAAGAGACCTGGATCTCGGAAGAGGACCGCAACCGGAACGTACCGCGGACCATCGAGTAGGCGCACGAGTGAGCCGCACGGAGCGAATGTGCGGCTCACTCGCATGATGACTGGCGGAACCAGTCGTGGTTGAGTGAGGAGCAAAGAAGTGAGTTTCAAGCGAGTCTGGCCTACGGCGGGAGTCGTGACACTGACAGGAGCTCTGCTCCTCACTACGGCCCCAACTGCATCGGCGGACTACGTCAGAGATCAACAATGGGCCCTGAACGCATTCGCAGCAGAAGACGTTTGGGCTGAGTCCCAAGGAGAGGGCGTTACGGTTGCTGTCGTCGACTCTGGAGTCGATTCCGATCACCCTGATCTCAGCGGCCAGGTCCTCGAAGGAAGAGACTTTACTGGCGGTGGGAGCGCCAAAGAGGACGTCTTCGGGCATGGGACTGCTATGGCAAGCGTTATCGCTGCACATGGTCATGGTGCGGGACGCGACTCCGGTATGATCGGACTGGCACCCAAGGCCAAGATCTTGCCGCTTCGCACGTATCAAAAGGAAAACGACAAGAATCCAGATGCCGTGTGGAGTACTGCTGTTCGGTACGCGGTCGACCAGGGCGCGAAGGTCATCAATTTGTCCTTTGGTGCTGATGGCGGCAAGACTTCAAGTGAAGGTCGCGAGGCGATTGCATACGCACAAGCCCGCGATGTCGTGGTTGTTGCAGCCGCAGGAAATAATGGAGCTGTTGCTGTTGAGGAGCCAGCAGCACTGCCCGGCGTTATTTCTGTCGGTGCTATCGATGAAAACGCAAACCGGTGGATTGGCTCCAATAGCGGCAAAGGGCTCACCCTCATGGCCCCCGGCGTCCAAGTTCTTTCCGCAGACCCCGAGTCATCGCAGGGATACAGCCTTTCTGACGGAACCTCAGATGCTACTGCCTACGTATCTGCCGCTGCGGCCCTGGTTCGCTCTAAGTACCCCGACCTCTCCGCAGGCCAAGTAATCAATCGCCTGATCAAGTCGGCCACCTTTGCGCACCACGAGGGTTTGAAGGCACCCGACGAGGAGTACGGCTACGGGATCGTTCGGCCGTACTCGGCGCTCACGATGGACATCCCCGCCGGCCCCAAGGAGAACCCTCTAGGCCAGCTCCAGTCGTCCGACTCGTCTTCTGGGGAAACGGACACCTCAAACCAGGCCGAAGAGGAGGAGTCCTCCTCCAGCAACGTCCTCGTCATCGCCGGTGGCATCGCAGCCGTCGTGGTCGTCATGGCCATCTTCTTCGCGGTGATCCGGAGCCGCCGCAACCGCGGTAACAACGGCCCTGGCCCCGGCGGCGGCTTCCCTCCCCAGGGCACGGGCTATCCGCCTCAGTCCCCGACGGGCTACCAGCCGTACCCCAACGCAGCTCCTCCCAACCAGGGCTACCCCACGCCTCCCGGACAGCCCCCACAGCACCCCAACCCCTACGCCCAACAGCCCCCGCACCAAGG
>NZ_WJBG01000168.1 GCF_009709555.1 Streptomyces blattellae
GTTTCTGGGCGACATGCCGAGCGACTCGCCGAGTTCGCTCATGCCCGCCGGTTCGCTCTTGAGCGTCAGGCCGAGGAGCAGGGCGGCGCGGGGCACGGTCATTCCGGCGCTTGCGGGCATGTTCACATGAAGCCACTGTCTCAGGCCCATGCGTAGATTCGTGAATCCGGCGAAGGCCGGGTGGCCTGTCGCGGACGAGAGGGCCTGGCCGGGCGTGTCCGAATCGAGGGGCGATGTAGACAACCCGTTCCTTATCAATTGACAATGTCGCCGGAGTTAAATTAACAATGATGCCGGGATGGCGCCCTGTCTGGCAACAGGGCAATGAGCTGTCACCAGTAGGCCGCGTCGGAGATGGCGGCTGAAGAAACCCCCACAGATCAGGACAGGACAACCAGTCATGGACCAGACCAAAGCGCAGCGCGTTGTCGTCATGACCGGCGCCACAGCCGGGCTCGGCGCCCATGCGCTGCAGCGCATCGCCGCTCAGCCCGGCACCCGGGTCATCGTCGGCGCCCGGGGGAGCGGTCCCTCGGTGCCGCGCGGTGTCGAAGTGGTTCCGCTCGATCTCTCCTCGCTCGCCAGCGTCCGCGCATTCGCCGACGAGGTGACACGGCAGGTCGGTGACGCCCGCATCGACATCCTCGTCCTCAA
Organism: Streptomyces blattellae; assembly: GCF_009709555.1. Taxonomy (GTDB): domain Bacteria; phylum Actinomycetota; class Actinomycetes; order Streptomycetales; family Streptomycetaceae; genus Streptomyces; species Streptomyces blattellae. Next base: position 655 of record NZ_WJBG01000168.1, read on the forward strand.
CGCCGGCAGGCAGACCTCCAATGCCGACAAGCCGAGCGTGGACGGCTTCGAGCTGACGTTCGCGGTCAACCATCTCGCCCACTACCTGCTGTCTCGGCTCCTGATGCCGCGCATGGCCGACCACGGCCGCCTGGTGATCACCACGAGCGACACGCACGACCCCAAGATCACCCCGATCGCGCCCAAGACCCTTGAGCCGCAGAAGCTGGCGCACGGCTTCGGCGCGGGGGTGCGCGCCTATTCGTCATCCAAGCTGTGCAACATTCTGACCGCGCACTCCTTCGCGGCGCTGGACGAGGTCAAGGCCCGTGAGATCAGCGTGATCGCCTTCAATCCCGGTCTCACCGGTGGCACCTCGCTCGGGCGTGACGCCTCGCGCGCCAGGCGCATGCTCCTCACGCTCCTGATGCGCACCGTCTTCCGGGTGGCCGGCCTCTTCCGCCCCGAATACGTCATGGGCTCAGCCGAACGCTCGGGCGAACTGCTCGCCGAAGTCTCCCTGGGGAACATCGCCCCGCCGCCCGGCAAGATCTACGTCTCCCTGGTCAAGGGTGAAGCGACGTTCCCCGACCCCTCGGAGCTGGCGCGAAGCCGGGACGCTCAGGACCTGCTGTGGCGGGAGAGCGCGGCCATGGTCGGTGTCGCGTAGGAGACCGGGTGACACGCGAACCGCCGGGCGGTCGCAGGGGTGAACGCCGGCCACGTGCGACGCGGCCGATGGCGCATCCCGCGGCCGTCGCCGGCGTTTCGGTGCTGTCCGCGGCAGGGGCCGTGGAGCCGATGCCGGTCCCAGGTCTCCAGCTGTGGCCGCCCCTGTGATACGGGTCTCCTCGCACCGACCGGACCCCGACCCCCGTACCTCCTCGCGGTCGCCGAGTTACCCACTGTGATGCCTGATCGGCGTAGTCAGGCGGCACACGACGACGGTACGACGACGAAGCTCCAGCGAAGCGCGGGGAAACCGGATTGCTGTGAGCTGGAACGGCGGTCCGGCCCTCGCGTCCGCGACGTGTTCGCTCACCGTCAACAGGCCGCTCGCCCCGGGCTCTCCAATGCCCCTGGTGGGCGATTTCCATCCAAAGGCGCGGTGCTTTCCGCTCGCCGGGCCGGGACGCCGTGCGCCCGCGTCGCATGGACGTGGGCCGCCTTTCGGCCATGTCCTGAGTCTTGCGTCCGCCGGATAGTCGTTCATATGCTAACCACGCATGAACGTGGCTACACAGCGTAATCATCTGTGCGCGGGCGCCGTGATCGCCTGAGCGCAGATGCCAGCCAACCGCGAAGAACCGGATACGAGATGCCCACGCGGACGGGCCATGCCCGTTGCGCGGCGCGCGCCTCTCGGTCGGCATGCGAACGGAGACAAAGATGTCAACGAGGTTCAGATCGGGCGCGGTTATCTCGCTGATCGCGACCACCATGGTGGTGTCGGCGTGCGGCGGCGATGACGACGGCAGCGCGTCGGCTGAGAGCAGCGGGAAATCAACGGTCACTATTGCCTTTCAGCCGGCGTCGGCGACCTCATGTCTGAAGGTCACCGATGAGCGCGGCATCTTCGCCAAGCACGGAATCACGATGAAGTTCGCTGCCGCGGCGACCGGCTCTGGATCGATCCCCCAGATCCTCAATGGGCAGATCACCATGGGGGTGGGCTCCCCCACCGCTGTTCTCAGTGCCGTGAGCAGTGATTTGCCCGTCGTCATCACCAGCGGGGTCGATCAGGACTTCGACCGGGACGGCGTGACCGCGGTGGCGGCCATCGTCGGCAAGGGCTCGGACATCAAGTCGTTCAAGGACCTTGAGGGCAAGACCGTCGCGGTGAACTCGCTCCAGGGCAACTGGGACGTGACGCTCAAGGAGGCGGTGGCGAAGTCCGGCGGCGACCCGGACAAGGTGAAACTCGTCGCGGTGCCCTTCGCGGATCAGGCGGCGGCTCTGAAGTCGGGACGGGCCGACGCGGTCTACACGCTGAATCCCTTCGCCGCGCAGCTCCTCGATGAGGGCCATGTGAGCATCGGCGATCCGCAGGCCGTCGCCTTCGACCAGCCGGACGCCGCCACGTCCGTCGCCTTCATGTCCAAGCAGTTCGTGGACGACAACCCCGACGTCGTGCAGAACTTCAACGCCGCCCTCGAAGAAGGCAACGAGTGGTGCAACTCGCACCCGGACGACATGAGGAAGGCCATCGCCCGCATCACGGAGGTTCCTCAGGCAGTCGTCGACGCGACGCCCCTCCCGGCCTACGCCACGGGAATCGAGCCGTCTGAGATGGACGACTTGGGTGAGCTGCTCGTGAAGTACGGGGTCCTCAAGGAATCCCCGTCCTCCGATGAGGTCACGTGGTCGGGCGTGCCCGCAAAGTGAAGACGGACTCGATGCTTCCTTCCGAGAGCAGCCAGAAGGCCGGGGCTGCCGGCGCGATCGCCTCGTCGGCTGATCCGCGCCGGGGCCGATGGCGCGTGTCGTCGCGGTTGCTGATCCCCCTCGGGACCACCGTCGGCCTGCTGGCCCTGTGGGAGCTGCTGGCCCGTGCCGGGGCGCTGCCCGCCGAGGTCCCGCCGTTCACGGAGGTGGTCAGCTGGCTGGCGGGCGAGTTCGACGACGGCACGTTCTGGGACATGCTCGGCCAGACGCTCTGGCACTGGTTCGCGGGACTGCTGATCGGCGGCGCCGCAGGCATCGTGGTCGGCGGCACGATAGGCATGGTGCCCTTCGTGCACCGGCTGCTGAACGTACCTCTTGAGTTCCTGCGGCCGATCCCGGCCATCGTGTACCTGCCGCTGCTGATCCTGGTGATGGGCTCACGATCGGTGACCGCGATCATTCTGGCGTCGCTGGGCGCTCTCTGGCCGATGCTCTTCCAGTCGGTCTACGGCGTGCGCGCGATCGACGCACAGGTGGTCGAAACCGGCAAGGTCTTCGGCCTGCGGCGGCGTCAGATCCTGTGGCACATCATGCTGCCCAGCGTCCTGCCGTACCTGGCGACCGGGGTGCGGATCGCATCGTCTCTGTCACTGATCGTCGCTGTCTCGGCGGAACTCGTGGGCGGCATACCGGGGCTCGGTACGGAGATGGCCGCCGCGGCGCAGAACGGCCGCTATACGGCGACGTATGGCCTGCTGCTCGTGTCCGGTGTCCTCGGCCTGCTGCTCAACGCCGCGTTGGAGGGCAGTGAGAAGCGGTTGTTGCGCTGGCATGTCTCTCATCGGGTGGTGAACGCATGAAGCGCTTCGCACGACTGCGGTCGGTCGCCGTCTCGCTGCTGGTTCCGGTGGTCGCACTCGTCCTCTGGTGGGTGCTGTCCGCCGACAACTCGTCCCCGTTCTACCCGTCGCTTGAGACGATCCTCACGAACTTCCGGGAAACCTGGTTGTTCGAGCGCGCCGGCTCAGATGTCGTGCCCAGCTTGACCCGGCTCGCCCTCGGCTACCTGCTGGCGGTCGCCGTCGGCATCCCGCTGGGGGCCCTGCTCGGCCGTGTGCGAGTGGTGCATCTGGCGTTGCAGCCCGCCATTCAGTTCGCGCGGTCGATCCCGGCGACGGGGCTCGTGCCGGTGAGCATCGTGCTCCTGGGCATCGGCGATACGCCGAAGATCGTGCTCATCGCGTTCGTGTGCGTGTTCCCGATCCTGCTGAACACGGTGGACGGCGTGCGCGGTGTCGAGCGGGGGCTTGAGGATGTCGGACAGACCTTCCGTCTCACCCGCCGCCAGCGGATCTTCGCGATCCATCTGCCCTCGGCCGCTCCGCAGATCTTCGCCGGCATGCGCCTCTCGCTCTCGATCGCCTTCATCATGATGATCGTCACCGAGATGATGGGCGCCACCAGCGGTCTGGGTTTCGTCACGCTCACTGCTCAGCAGAGCTTCCAGATCCCGCTCATGTGGTCAGGAATGATCTTGCTGGGTGTCCTTGGGGCATTGCTGAACGCCCTGTTCGTGCTGGTGGAGAGACGAGTGCTCCGTTGGCATTACCTATCCACCGGGAGGATGCGGTGACGAAGCTCGTTGTCAACCAGCTGGCCAAGACCTACGGCGATCCGGCCAAGGGCGGTGTCGAGGCGATCCGCGAGATCAGCTTCGACGTGCGCGAGGGCGAGTTCGTGTGCATCGTCGGCCCCTCCGGTGGCGGGAAGACCACGCTGCTGCGATGCCTGTGCGCGCTGCACGGACGCTCGGGCGGACGCATCGAACTCGACGGGCGCGACGTCACGCAGCCACCTCCGGAGATAGCGGCCGTCTTCCAGGACTACAGCCGCTCGCTCATGCCGTGGTACAGCGTGCGCCGCAACATCGAGCTGCCGCTGAAGAACACGATCGCAGACAAGAAGGAGCGCTCGGAGCGCGTCGAGTGGTCGCTGCGGGAGGTGGGTCTCGGGGGTCTGGGCGATCGCTACCCGTGGCAGCTCTCGGGCGGCATGCAGCAGCGTGTCGCCATCGCCCGCGCGATCGCCTACCGGCCCGAGATCCTGATCATGGACGAGCCGTTCGCGTCCGTCGACGCGCAGACCCGCGCCGGGTTGGAGGACCTCACCCTCGCGGTTCGCGACGACGTGGGCGCGGCGGTCCTGCTCGTGACACACGACATAGACGAGGCCGTCTATCTGGCCGACCGCGTCGTCGTGCTGTCATCCCGTCCGGCGACGGTCATGGAGATCGTCGACATCGACCTGCCGCGCCCACGCGACCAGATCAAGACGAAGGGGCTGCCGCGTTTCGCGGAATACCGGACGCATGTGCTCGAACTCATCCGTGCGACGAGCCAACCGGAGCCAGTCTCCGAGGCGCAGCAGGCCGTAGCCGCCACTCTGCACGGGAACTGACGCCGCCGGTCCGGGGCGCCCTCCGTGAGGGCGGCGAACAGGGTAGTTCGAGCCGGTGCGGGCATCCGGGTTAAGCGAACGCCGTCCTCTTGTTAAGAGGACGGCGTTTCGATAACTTGACGGCGGATGAACGAAGGCGAGGGCATCGTCGAGGCGCGTATCCGGGTGAACGCGCCTATCGCGCTCCTCATGCGCAGCCGCAGATTCCTGTCCGATGCGGTGGGCGAGCGATCCAACCTCATCTGCGCGACAAGGAAGGCTGATCATGGCCCCAGAGACATCCAGTGCCGTGACCTTGAACATCAACGGCGAGAAGTACACGCTGTCCGTGGATCACCGCACGACCCTGCTGGACGCGCTGCGCGAGCGACTCGATCTGACAGGCGCCAAGAAGGGCTGTGACCAGGGACAGTGCGGGGCCTGCACGGTCCTGCTCGACGGCCGCCGGGCGGTGTCCTGTCTCCAGCTGGCGGTGGCCGCCGAAGGCCGTGAGATCACCACGATCGAAGGCCTGGCCGAAGGCGACCGGCTGCACCCCGTGCAGCAGGCGTTCCTCGACCTGGACGGCTACCAGTGCGGCTACTGCACCCCGGGGCAGATCTGTTCGGCCGTCGCGGTGATCGAGGAACACGCGGCCGGCTGGCCCAGTGCGGTGACGGACGACGTGCGGCCCGAGGCCGGGCCGGCACCGTTGAGCGCGGAGGAGATCCGGGAGCGGATGAGCGGCAATCTATGCCGGTGCGGTGCGTACGTGGCCATCGTCGAAGCCGTCGGCCAGGCCGCGGCGACAGCCGCGGACCGTATCGGGACCGAGGAGGTCACGGCGGTATGAGGGAGTTCGGCTACCAGAAAGCGGCAGATGTCTCCGGCGCCGTGGCGCTGCTCGACGCCGATCCGGAGGCGCGTTTCCTCGGCGGCGGCACCAACCTCGTCGACCTGATGAAGACGGGCGTCGAGCGGCCGGCCCGGCTTGTCGACGTCCGTGAACTTCCCCTGGACCGCATCGAGGTGACCGAGGACGGCGGCCTGCGCATCGGCGCCACCGTCACCAACAGCGACCTCGCGATCCACCCCGAAGTCCGGCGCCGCTACCCGGCCCTGGCCCAGGCGGTGCTGGCCGGTGCGTCCGGGCAGCTGCGCAACATGGCCACCGTCGGCGGCAACCTCCTCCAGCGCACCCGCTGCGGCTACTTCAGCGACGTGACCAAGGCATGCAACAAGCGCGTCCCCGGCAGCGGCTGCCCCGCCATCGAAGGCGAACACCACAACCACGCGATCCTGGGCGCCTCCCAGCACTGCGTGGCCACCCACCCCTCCGACATGGGCGTGGCGCTGACCGCCTTCGATGCCGTCGTCTCGTACGAAACGGCCGACGGACCGGGGGAGTTGCCGCTCGCCGACTTCTATCTCCCGGTCGGTGACACCCCGCACCGGGAGACGGCGCTGCCGGCGGGTGCGCTGATCACCGGTGTGACCCTGCCGTCCGCCCCGGTCGCCGCCCACTCCCGCTACCGCAAGGTGCGCGAGCGCGCCTCGTACGCCTTCGCGATCGGCTCGATCGCCGCCGCGATCGACGTCCAGGACGGTGTCGTACAGGATGTGCGTCTGGCGTTCGGGGCGGTCGCGTCCCGGCCGTGGCGGGCCCGCGTCGCCGAGCAGGCGCTGACCGGGGCGCCGGCCGACGCGGTGAGTTTCGCCGCTGCCGCCGACGCCGAACTCGCGGCGGCCAGGCCGCTTCCCCACAACGCCTACAAGGTGAGACTGATGCACAACCTGGTGGTGGCCGTGCTGACGGAGATGGTCCAGGAGGTGGCCCGATGAGCACGGCGACAGAGGCGCACGGCAAAGCCATCGGAGTCCCGCATGTCCGAGTGGAGGGCCGGGACAAGGTCACCGGGGCCGCCCGCTACGCCGGGGAGGTCCCCTTCCCCGACCTCGCCCACGGCTGGCTGGTGCTGTCCACCGTCGCCCGGGGCCGCGTCCGCTTCATCGACACGGCTCCGGTCCTCGGCATGCCGGGTGTGCTCGCGGTCCTGCACCACGGCAACGCCCTCCCGGTCGACATCAGCTGGGTCGATCCGCAACTGGGACCCCCGGACGCGACTCTCGGTGTGTTCCAGCAGGACCTGGTGCCCTACGCGGGATGGCCGGTGGCACTGGTCGTCGCCGAGACGTCCGAGCAGGCCAGGGAGGCCGCCGAGGCGCTCAAGGTCGACTACGACCAGGAGGCGCACGACGTCGCCCTCTCCTACGACCACCCCGGCGTCTACCCCCTGGTCGGCCCGCTGAGGCCGGCCACGGAGGAGAAGGGGGACCTGGCCGCCGAGCTGGCCGCGTCCGACGTCGTCGTCGACGCGGAGTACGCCACCGGGCAGGGGCACCACAATCCCATGGAGCCCCACGCGGTGACGGCCCGCTGGGAGGGGGACCGGCTCGAAGTCCTCGACTCGAACCAGGGCAGCCCGTTCGTGGCCAATGCTCTCGCGCAGACCTTCTCGCTCGAACCGACCGCAGTCCGGGTGCGGACCGAGCACGTGGGCGGCGCGTTCGGCAGCAAGTCGCAGGCCCGGACGCACCATGTGGCCGCCGCGATGGCCGCGCGCATCCTGGACCGGCCGGTCCGTGTGGTGCTGACCCGGCGCCAGATGTTCTCCCTCACCGGTTATCGCAGCGCCACGATCCAGCGGATCCGGCTCGGTGCGAATCCCGAGGGGAAGCTGCGGGCGGTGGAGCACCGCTCCCTGTGCCAGACCTCGACCACGTACGAGTATGTCGAGGCGAGCACGATGATGACCCGGATGATGTACGACGCCGACGCGCACCACACGGCCAACCTGGCGGTGCGGCTGGACGTGCCGACGCCCGGGTTCATGCGGGCGCCGGGAGAGGCGCCGGGCTCGTTCGCGCTGGAGTGCGCGATGGACGAACTCGCCGAGAAGTGCGGCATCGACCCGATCGAACTGCGCTTGCGCAACGAGCCCGAGCGTGGGCCGATCTCCGGCAGGGAGTACAGCGCCCGCAACGTGGTCGCCTGCTTCCGTGAAGGAGCCCGCAGGTTCGGCTGGGCCGAACGTGACCCGCGTCCCGGCGTACGCCGCGAAGGCCGCTGGCTGCTGGGGACCGGCACGGCCGCGGCCACGTACCCCATGCACGTCATGCCGTCCTCGGCCTCCGTGACCGCGAACGCGGACGCAACCTTCACGGTGCGGATCGCGGCGTCGGACCTCGGGACCGGGGCACGCACCGCGCTCACCCTCGCCGCCGCCGACGCGCTTGAGGTGGCGCCCGAGCGGGTCCGCGTCGAGATCGGGGACACCGCCTTCGGGTTCGCGATGGTCGCGGCCGCCTCGGCGGGTACCCGTTCCTGGGTGTTCGCCATCAGGAAGGCGGTCGCCCAACTCCGGGAGCAGTTGTCCCAGGGTGCCGCCGTTCCGCCGGAAGGCGTCACGGTGATGGCCAACACCTTCGCGGAGGCCGGTGCTCTCCACCACGACGACAAGGAACGGCACACGTACGGTGCGCAGTTCGCCGAGGTCGCCGTCGACCCCGCCACCGGCGAGGTGCGTGTGCGGCGCATGCTCGGCATGTTCGCGGTGGGACAGATCATCAACCCGCTCACCGCGCGCAGCCAGTTCATCGGAGGCATGACCTGGGGCATCTCCATGGCCCTGCACGAGGAGGCGGCCCTGGACGAAGCGACGGGCAGCCTGGTGGGTGCGGACTTCGCCGGCTATCACATCTCCGCGCACGCCGATGTGCCGGCCATCGAGGCGGACTGGGTGGACGACCCGGACCCGGGCGACCCGGTCGGGATCAAGGGCATCGGCGAGATCGGCAACGTGGGCGCCGCCGCGGCGATCGCGAACGCCGTCTGGCACGCGACCGGCGTGCGTCAGCGTCAGCTGCCCATCCGGCCCGACCGCGTCCTGCTGGCAACACCAGGTGCTTGATCTCGCCCAGGAGCCGGACCGCTGATTCGAGGAAGGCCGGGAGTTCGCGGTGGCGGGCGTTGCCGTTGTCAGCGGCGGCACGCCCCGCGAACTCGGCGCCGCCCTCGCCGTGGACCACGACGGCCGGGCCAGGACTCCTTCGCCTTCGGCCCGACCTGCGGCGGGATCACCGGCATCCACCATCCACGTCGGCCAGGGCGGTCGTCAGCTTCGCCCCGGCCGGTGGTGGCGCTGGTAGGGGACCGGTCGTGAGCCTGGATCCTCTGCCGATCTCACGTGCCCACGCCCGCCGCCCTCAGTCGGCCCGTCTCACGCCTGGCGTGACGCCAGTTCCACCACCGTCACGTCCGACGGTGCCCCGACCCGGGTCGGCGGGCCCCATGCGCCGGCGCCCCGTGACACGTACAGCTGCGTGTCCCCGTACCGCTCCAGTCCTGCCACCGTCGGGTTCGCCAGCTCCGCCACGAAGTTCATCGGCCAGAGCTGGCCGCCGTGAGTGTGCCCCGACAGCTGAAGGTCCACTCCGTGCTCGACGGCCTCGTCCACGAACACCGGCTGGTGCGCGAGCAATACCGACGTCCGCGACGGGTCCCGGTCTTCCAGCGCGGCCGCGAGGTCGGGGCCGTCGTCGTGGTCCTCACCGGTCACGTCGTTCACTCCGGCGAGGTCGAACGCGGCGAGCTCCACCCGCTCGTTCGCCAGCAGCTTCAGCCCCAGTTCCTGCACATGCTCCGTCCACTGCTCCGCGCCGGAGATGTACTCGTGGTTGCCCGTGACGAAGAACGCCCCCTGACGCGCCCGCAACCCGCTGAGCGGCTCGACCGCCGTTCCCAGCTCTTCCACGGACCCGTCCACCAGGTCGCCGACCACGGCGATCAGGTCCGGCTGGGTCGCGTTCACCGTCGACACGACCTTCTCGGCGAAACCGCGCCCCAGGATCGGGCCCAGATGGACGTCGCTCACCACCGCGATCCGGAAGCCGTGCGCCGACCTGGGCAGCTTCGCCAGCGGTACCGTCACCCGCTTCACCCGCGGTCCGCGCAGTACCCCGTACGTTCCATAGCCGACCGTGCCGAGCGCCACCGCGGCCGTCGCCCCGCCGACCAGCCGTGCCGCGAACATCCGCCGGGACAGCTCCGCGGGGGCTTCGCCGCCGGTGTCGGTCGCAGGCGCGGCGACGGCCGCGGGAGCGGGCGCGTCGTCAGCCGGCACCGTGACTGGTTCGGCGGCCGGAACCTGCGCGGTGGTCGAGGTCCGAGCGGCCCGGCGCCGCAGCCACCGTGTCAGCGCGGGCCGGATCACCTCGCCGGACAGGACGCCGAGCAGCAGGTAGAGCGCGATGGCGAGCCACAGGTAAGCGGGCCACGAGAGGACCCGGACCAGCCCGAACGGCAGTCCGGCCGCCGAGCCCACGAAGGACGTGAGCATGAACGCGGGCCCCGTCACGAACACCGCGGTGCTCCATCGCCGCCACGCCGTGCCGGGGACGGTCGTGTCCCGGATGAGGCGGCGCCACACGTACCAGTGCCCGGCGCCCATCACCCCCACTACCACCGGTATGGCCACGATGAGCAAAATTCCCACGCTGTAGCGCCCTCTCTGATGTTCAACACACGTGATCACGGGGCGGACGCATGCCGTTCTGCAGGCCGGAGACGGTGTCCCGCACCTTCGGGGCCGCCCCGCGAACCCTTGCACACCACGGCCGTTGAGTTGAGGCCGAGGCTTCCGTGTGGCGGCCGGGTGTTGCCGTCACATGGGGTCGGACCCTACTGGATGCCGACCATGACCGCACTCTCCCGCCACAGCTGGTCCTGGGCGTCTCGGGTGCGCGCCAGTTCCGAGGGGTCGGGGAACGTCGCTTCACCCTTGACCAGGGAGACGTAGATCTTGCCGGGCGGCGGGGCGATGTTCCCCAGAGAGACTTCGGCCAGCATTTCGCCCGAGCGTTCGGCCGTGCCCCTGACGAACTGGGGGCGGAAGAGGCCGAGTACCCGGAAGAGCGTCCCCATCAGGAGCCTGACGAAGAACTTCCGCGCCCGCGAGGCGTCCCGCCCGAGCGAGGTCCCTCCGGTGAGACCCGGGTTGAAGGCGATGACCTCGATCCCCCGGGCCTTGACCTCGTCCAGTGCCAGGACGGAGTACGCGGTCAGGATGTTGCACAGCTTGGACGCCGGGTAGGCGCGGATGCCCGCGCCGAAGCCGGTCTTGGTCGGATGCGCCAGCTCCTGCGGTTCAAGGGTCTTGGGCGCCATCGGACTGTCGTGCGTGTCGCTGGTGGTGATCACCAGGCGGCCGTGGTCGGCCAGGTGGGGCAGGAGGAGCCGGATCATCAGGTAGTGGGCGAGGTGGTTGACCGCGAACGTCAGTTCGAAGCCGTCCGCGCTCCGCCCCTCGATGCTGGCCGTCTGTGTGCCGGCGTTGAGGACGAGGATGTCGATGCGGGCGTCACCGAGTTGCCGTGTCACCTCGTCGGCGAATGCGCGGACGCCGGCGAGCGAGGAGAGATCGAGCGGAACCACTTCGACACCGCGCGGCACCGAGGGGTTGCTTCCCCGGGCGCCGACGATGACCCGGGTGCTGGGCTGAGCGGCGATGCGCTGCACCGCATGGGCGCCGAGTCCGGCTGTGGCGCCGGTCATGACGACAACGTGCTGCGGCGTGACTTGATCCATGGCTGGTTGTCCCGTCCTGATCTGTGGGGGTTCTGTCGGCTTGCGGTCTCGACCGCGGGCCGGTGGCGACTCACTGCCGGTTGCCGACACGGCGCCATCTCTGACACCATTGTTAATGTAACTTCGGAGATATTGTCAATTGATAAGGAGTCGGGTGTCAAGATCGACTTACGGCTTGGGCGGACCGGGCGAGACCACCTCGTCCGTGACAGGCCATCAGCTTCTCGCCGGATTCGCGAGCTTGCGCAAAGGCCTGAGGCAGTGGGTGCAGGCGAACCTGCCAGCCGGCGGCGGCGCACTGACCGTGCCCCGCGCCACCCTGCTCCTCGGCCTGGCACTCAAGAGCGAACCGGCGGGCATGAGCGAACTCGGCGAGTCGCTCGGCATGTCGCCCAGAAAC
>NZ_WJBG01000169.1 GCF_009709555.1 Streptomyces blattellae
GCCTAAAACAGGCTCAGCAACGCCTCCGCCGGATCCGTCAGTCCCGTTTCGCCGTCCGGGAGGGGGAGTTCGAACCGGACCGTTTTGCCGCGGGGGGTGCGGCGGGAGCCCCAGGCGGCGGACAGGAGGCCGACGAGTTGGAGGCCGCGGCCGCCCTCGTCGGTGTCGCGGGCGCGGCGGCGGCGGGGCTGGACCAGGCCGGAGTCCCAGACCTCGCAGACGAGGGTGCGGTCCAGGAGGAGGCGCAGTCTGATCTCTCCCTCGCCGTAGCGCAGCGCGTTGGTGACCAGCTCGCTCACCAGCAGCTCCGCCGTGTCGACCAGCGGCTCCAGGTCCCAGCTCAGCAGCTGGCCGCGCGCGTACTCGCGGGCACGGCCGACGCTGCGGGGTTCGCGGGGGAGCGTCCAGTCGCCGACGGAGTCGGCCGGCAGGCCCTGGACCCTGGCCATCAGGAGGGCGATGTCGTCCTCGCCATGGTGGGTGTTGAGCGCAGAGCTGGGCCGCCCGCCCCGACTCAGCGTACGGGCAGGGCGTCGACCAGGGACTTCCACCCGGTGCCCTGTGCCTTCACGTCGCACCAGGACCCGTCCCGGAAGTGCCACCGCAGCGTGGCGTGCTGCTCGTTGTGGGTGTCCCAGACAGCGAGCTCCACGCCGGCCAACTGCTCCCGGGGGACGGACCAGGCGCTCTCCGCCTCGTGTTCACCGACATGCAGAAGGCTGACCCGCCGCTCTCCGACGGCCAGCACGCGGTCCCCCCAGACGTACACAGCGATCCCGAGCCCCCCGGCCGCACTCTCCCATCCGCCGTTGAGTCTCTTCTCGCGCCGACGCTTCTCCTTGCTTCGGCAGAGCCACAAGATCCCCCGGAAGAGCATCAGGAGCAGATCCCCGAGAAAATCAAGCGGGGCAGTGAGCCACGCGAGGAAGCCGGTCAACCACGCCCGCACCCGTACCCCGGCAGAGGGCTGGGGGCGGCGCCCACCGTGGAGGAGGACGCTGGAGCGCAGCCGTCGCCGCTTCGGTGGTTTGGGCGCCCGGGAATGGCGCACCACTGGCTGCAAGTGGACTACACGGTCTGCCTGGAGCGCCGTCGTCGCCAACTCCCGGAGTACGGCTTCACTCCTGGCCGTTGTCATACGAGCCTTCCCGTGTGTCGTGTTCCATGGCCCCGGTCACAGGTCACCGGAAGTCCTCTCGCATCTTCTTCTGCGTTGCCGTCTCGGCCGTGGCCATCCGCTGGTCGAAACGCCCCGACTCGGCCGCTGGTCGTAGGCCGTCGGTTCCTTCGAAGAGGCGGTGTCCCGAACCATCCGCCTCTCTCTGGAGCTCGTCGACTGAGCCGTCATCGGCAGGTCAGCCCATGGGCCGGTAGTACCCCAGCACGCCCGCCAGCTGCCCGAACCACTCCCCCAGCCGCTCTGCGCGCTTGGCGTCGACCGGGCACTCGTAGAACCGCCCGTCGGCGTGGACGACCCCGACGACGAGTAGGTTGCCGTGCGCCTTGTAGTGGACGCTGCGAATCTCGGGCCAGGTCAGATCGAGGTTCATGCCGTGGTTCTCGAAGGAGACTCCGGAGGCGTCCACGACGACCGCGTTGTGCCGGTCCACGGCCAGGAACTCCGGGCCCGACGGGGCGGCCCCCGGCGGAGCCGGGTGCGGCGGCATCGGCGCGGGCTGGGGCGCGTACGGGTGCTGGGCAGGCGGCGCCTGGGGCGGCGGGGCGTACGGCGGTGGGCCGGGCGGCGCGGGGACGTACGGCTGCGGGGGCGGGCCGAAGCCGGGCGGTGACGGCGGCGGTGATGACGGCGGTGGGCCGGGATCGGGCTGCTGCATGAGTGCACGGTAACCGGCCCCAGGAGCTAGAAGAACTCCGACCACGGCTGGTCCCAGATCTGCCGTACGCACAGCACCAGGAACAGCAGGCCGGCGATCGCGAGCATCGTGTTGCTCACTGGACCGTTGCGCCATTCCCGCGGGGTGCGTGCGGTGTTCAGGAGCCAGATCAGGGTGCCGGCGAGGAAGGGCAGGAAGGCCGCGCCCAGGACGCCGTAGATGATGATGAGACGGAAGGGCTCGCCCTGGAACAGCAGGACCATGGGCGGGAAGGTGAGCCACAGCAGATAGGCGCGGAACGGCCAGGACCGCTCGCGCTCGCCGGACGCCACCTCATCGCCCGTCGCCTGCGCGCCCATCGCCTGCGCGTCCTTCGCCTGCGCGTCCTTCGCCTGCGCGTTCTTCCGCTGCCGGGCCACGAAGTCCGCGAACATCAGGCTGACGCCGTGCCAGACGCCGATCAGGGAGGTGAAGGAGGTGGCGAAGAAGCCGATCAGGAAGAACGTCGACGTCGCCGAGCCGTACTCGTCCTCCAGGATGTCGCCCAGCTGGATCAGCCCCTGGTCGCCGCCGGCGATGGCGACGTTCGCGGAGTGCAGCAGCTCCGCGCCGACGAAGAGCATGGCGATGACGAAGATGCCGGTCGTGGCGTAGGCGACCCGGTTGTCCAGGCGCATCACCTTCATCCACCCGGTGTTCGTCCACCCCTTGGCGTTGACCCAGTACCCGTACGCGGCCAGCGTGATGGTGCCGCCGACGCCACCGATCAGGCCCAGCGTGTTGAGGATGGAGTCGTCCTCGTCGGGCAGGACCGGCAGCAGCCCTGCGAAGGCGTCCCCGATGTTCGGCGTGACCCGGATCGCCAGATACACCGTCACCACGAACATGACGCCGACCAGCACCGTCATGACCTTCTCGAACACCGCGTACTTGTTGAACCAGACGAACACCAGCCCGACCAGCCCGCACGCGATGCCCCACCATTCGAGGTCCATGACATCCGGGAACAACGCCTGCAACGGCAGCGCACTCGACGACATCGCCGCCGCGCCGTAGACGAAGCCCCAGATCACGACGTAGACGACGAAGAACCATGTCGTCCAGCGCCCCAGACTCGCCCACCCGTCGAACAGCGTCCGCCCCGTGGACAGATGCCAGCGACCCGCCGCCTCGGCCAGCGAGATCTTCACCAGACACCCGATGACGGCGGCCCACAGCAGCGTGTACCCGAAGTTGCTGCCCGCGATGAGCGTCGCGACCAGGTCACCGGCCCCCACCCCGGTCGCCGCGACGACGATGCCTGGCCCGATGTACTTCCAACTGGACTTGCGGGGAGTGTCCGTGACTTCGCCGGCCGTCTGGTTTCCTGTCGCCTTGTTTCCTGTCGCCTTGTTTCCCGTCGCCTGGTTTCCCGTCGTCTCCGCCATGCCGATCAAGAAAGCGCAAAGCGTACGGCGGCACAAGGGGGCATACGCCGATCAGCACCCGATGCGCACACGGGTTCTACCACCGGCCACAGCCGTTGCATCCGCACGTGTCGAGTTCGAACCAGACCGTCGTGCCCGACCCGTCCTGATGGCAGCCCCAGCGCCGGGCTAGCGCGTCCACCAGGAACATCCCGCGGCCACTCTCCGACGTACCCGCGTCAAGGACCCGCGGCCGTCCGCCCCCGGCGTCCCTGACCTCGCCACGCAGGATGCCGTGCGCGGCGGTCAGCGTGAGCCTGAAGCGGCTCTCGGAGTGCAGCAGAGCGTTGGTCGCAAGCTCGCTGACCAGCAGCTCGGCCGTGTCGGCCACATCGTCCCGCTCGCCCAGTCCCCATATCTCCAACTGCCTGCGCACCTCCACTCGCGCCTCGCCGACGGCAGTCGCCCGCGGCTCGTACTCGACGCTCAAGTGGCCTGCCCCCAAGGGCGGTTGGGGGTAGGCGCCGTACCCGGGACCGGGTTCCGGGCGGCGTCCCCCGGATAGTTGCAGCATGTTCGTATGGTTTCCTCCCCGCGTGTACCGCACACGGGGAGGACTACCTGATTCCGTACCTGCGTATACGTACCGCTACCCGTACTGCAGGCGTACGGTCGCCCCCTCCCCGTCGTCGCGCACGTCGACGTACGCGCAGACCTGCCGGGCGAACCACAGCCCCTGTTCCGGGTCGAGTTCACCGTCGGAGGGCGTGCCCACACCAACTGCTCGCGCTCGGTGCACAGTTCGTGGCTCCAGTCAATGGCGGCGCACAGGGTCTGGTGTCGGGGCAGGGCGGCCGGGCTGCCGGCGTTCAGCAGGCGGTAGCGGTCGTCGAGCCGGTCGAGGAGCTGTTGGACGCCGAGGAAGCGCATGCGGACGGCGGCGAGTTCGATGGCCAGCGGAAGGCCGTCGAGGCGGCGGCACAGTTGGGCGACGGCAGCCCGGTTGGCGGCGGTGAGGCGGAAGCCGGGGACGACGGCGGCGGCACGGTCGGCGAAGAGCGCGAGGGCGGGGTAGCCGTCGGCGGCGGAGAGGTCGCCGTCCGGGTCGGGGACCGGCAACGGCCGTACGTCCAGCAGGTGTTCCTCGGTGAGGCCCAGGCGATGGCGGCTGGTGGCGAGAACGCGGACGCCGGTGGTGCCGCGCAGCAACGCGGCGGCGAGTTCGGCGCACGCGGGCAGCAGATGCTCGCAGTTGTCGACGACGAGGAGCAGCCGCCGGTCGCGTACCTGCTCGACGAGGGCCTCCAGCGGAGGCTGCGCGGAATGGTCGTGCAGGTCCAGCGCGTCGGCGGCGGCCAGCGGGACGAGCGCCGGGTCGTGCAGACCCGCCAGGTGCACGAAGCGCACGCCGTCCGGGAAGGCGCGGGCGACCCGGGTCGCGAGGCGCGCGGCGAGCCGGGTCTTGCCGACGCCGCCGGGACCGGTGAGGGTGACCAGGCGGGCGCGGGCCAACAGCTCGCGTCCATCGGCAAGTTCGTCCCGGCGGTCGACGAAGCTGGTCGTCTCGGCCGGCAGGCGACGGTCCCGTCGCGGCGCTGATCCGCCCATGATCAGCCAGTCCTTGGGGTGTGGGGGTCCGAGGAGAGCCGGGGGTGTGATCCGGGGAGTCGCGTTCTTGGATCCGGGGGTGGGATCCGTGAGGCCGGGACGAGCCGGAGGGTGTGGCTCCTCTTACCCGCACCTCCACTCTCCCCCGGCGGATTGCATATTTGCACGCCACGGTCACACCGTCGGGTGCACTTCGCCCGGGTCCGGGTCCACTCGGCCGGTGCCGCGTACACTGCGCGGCCGGTTTTCGGCCATGGACTGTCGGCCAGCTCTTGACCTGGGCATGCCATGCCCCCACCATGAGCGCCACACCCGCACCCGGCACGTCGCAGAGAGACACCCCCCAGCTCCACTCCCCACTCCGGCGATCCCGGAATTCCTGGAGAAACAAGGAGATTTCATGCGACTTCGCATACGCGCCTCAGGCGCGCGAGTCGGTATCGGCAGACGAACCGCCGCGCTGGCCACCCTGGCCGCCTTCGCGCTCGCCGCTCCCCTCGCCGCGACGACGACGAACGCCACCGCGGACAGCGGCGCCCGCCCCACCGCCTCGGCGGACGACATCCGCCAGTACGAGATCCACACGCGTTCGACGGTCAAGGACCGTACGGCGATCCAGCAGGCCGGCGTGACCGTGGACGAGGTCGACGACCATGGCCTGGTCGTCTCGGGCCGGGCCGACCAGATCGAGAGGCTGCGCCAACTCGGCTATGAGATCACGCCGTTGGGCGCGGTCCCGGACCGCTCGGCGGGCGAGGACGACGTACGGCTCCTCGACTTCCCGTCGGCCGACTCCAACTACCACAACTACGCCGAGATGACGAGCGAGATCAACTCCCTGATCTCCGCAAACCCGAGCATCGCGAGCCAGCGGACCATCGGCACGTCGTACCAGGGCCGGAACATCGTCGCCATCAAGATCAGCGACAACGTGGCCAGCGACGAGTCCGAGCCGGAGGTGCTGTTCACGCACCACCAGCACGCGCGTGAGCACCTCACCGTCGAGATGGCGCTGTACCTGCTGCGGGAGCTGACGTCCGACTACGGCACCGACTCCCGTGTCACCAGCATGGTGAACAACCGCGAGATCTGGATCGTGCCCGACCTCAACCCGGACGGCGGCGAGTACGACATCGCCAGCGGCTCCTACCGGTCATGGCGGAAGAACCGGCAGCCCAACTCCGGTTCGTCGTACGTCGGTACCGACCTCAACCGGAACTGGAACTACCGGTGGGGCTGCTGTGGCGGGTCCTCGGGCTCGACGTCCTCGGAGACATACCGGGGCCCGTCCGCCGAGTCGGCACCGGAGGTCAAGGTCGTCGCCGACTTCGTGCGCAGCCGGGTCGTCGGCGGGGTGCAGCAGATCAAGGCGGGGATCGACTTCCACACGTACAGCGAGCTGGTGCTGTGGCCGTTCGGGTACACGACGGCTGACACCACGACGGGCATGACGGCCGATGACCGGAACGCCTTCGCCACGGTGGGCGGGAAGATGGCCGCGAGCAACGGCTACACGCCGGAGCAGTCCAGTGACCTGTACATCACCGACGGGTCGATCGATGACTGGCTGTGGGGGAACCAGAAGATCTTCGGGTACACGTTCGAGATGTATCCGCGGTCCGGTGGGGGCGGGTTCTACCCGCCCGACGAGGTGATCGAGCGGGAGACGTCCCGTAACCGGGATGCGGTGCTGCAGTTGCTGGAGAACGCGGACTGTATGTACCGGTCCATCGGGAAGGAAGACCAGTACTGCGGTTAGTCGGACTCTTCGCCGGAGCCACCGGAGCCACCGGAGCCACCGGAGCCGTCGGAGTCATCGGACTCGTCGGAGTCATCGGACTCGTCGGAGTCGTCGGAGTCGTCGGACTTGCCAGAGTCACCCGACTTGCCGGGCTCGTCGGACCCGTCGGGCTCATCGGACCCGTCGGGCTCATCGGACCCGTCGGGCTCATCGGACCCGTCAGACCCCGTCGGGCTCATCGGACCCGTCGGACTCGTCCGACCCGTCGGGCTCATCGGACCCGTCAGACCCCGTCGGGCTCATCGGACCCGTCGGACTCGTCCGACCCGTCGGGCTCATCGGACCCGTCGGACTCGTCGAAGTAGGCGTCCAGCACCGCGTCCAGCTCTGACTCCCACTCCTTGAAGCGGCTCCTGGCCGTCGCCTCGATCTCGATCGGGAACCAGCGGCGGTCAGGAGTGTGCACCGTGATGGTGAAACGCTTGCCGAAGCGGGGGGACTCCGTCTCGACCGCGCCGATCTCGTCCCAGCGGAACTCGCATTCCTGGTCGTCCAGGAACAGTCGTACGCCGCTGTGGTCGGCGACTATCCTCGCGCGACGGTCGGACGCCTCGAAGACGGGCCCGTCGGGCGCCTCCTCCGCCTCCTCGTCGGGCTGCTCGTCCCCCTCCTCGGAGGCGACGGGCTCCTCGGGAGTCTCCTCCTCGACCGGCTCCTCCGGCTCCTCCGCCTCCTCCCGCCTCACGTCCTCCGGCTTCACGTCCTCCGGCCCTTCGGACACGGGTGAGGTGAGCCCGGGGATGAAGGCCGGGTCGACCCCGGCGCCGTCCAGGGGCTGGCTGCTCGAACCTATGCGCTGCTCCACAGCCCAGCAGTATGGTCGACGAACCTGTGTCGTACACAGCCAGTCCCGGACTTCGTTATCAGACGCCTACATGAACAGACTGAGCACGGCCGCCACAGCGAACCCCGCAACCGACAGCACCGTCTCCAGCACCGTCCACGTCTTCAGGGTGTCCCGCTCGCTGATGCCGAAGTACTTGGCGACCATCCAGAAGCCTCCGTCGTTGACGTGGGAGGCGAAGATGGAGCCTGCCGAGATGGCCATGATGACCAGGGCGGTGAAGGCCTGGGAGTGGTCGCCCTCGGAGAGGAGGGGGGCGACGATGCCAGCCGTGGTGACGATCGCCACCGTGGCCGAGCCCTGGGCGACGCGCAGGACGACCGAGATCAGGTAGGAGAGGGCGATCACGGGGAGGCCGACGTCGTTGAAGGCGTCGGAGAGGGCCTGGGCGACGCCGCTGGCCTGGAGGACGGCGCCGAAGACACCGCCCGCGCCGACGACGAGCAGGATGTTGCCGACGGGCTTGAGGGACGACGTGGACACCGTCTCCAGGGACTTGCGGGACCAGCCGCGCCGGATGCCGAGCAGGTAGTACGCGAGCAGCAGGGCGATGGTGAGGGCGACGAAGGGGCTGCCGAAGAACTCGATCACCGAGCGGCCCGTGGAGGGGTCCAGGGTGATGGACGAGAAGGTCGCGGCGAGGATCAGCACCAGGGGCGTACCGATGATGGCCAGCACCGTGCTGAGCGGGACCGGCTTCTCCTGGGGCTCGACGCCCGTCTCGCGCTGCTCGTCGATGACCGCCTGCTTCGCCTCGGCCGCCGCCTCCACCATGTCCTGCGGTACGGCCACGAAGATCCGCTTGCCGATCCAGTCCGAGTACACCCAGGCGGCCAGCACCGCGGGGACACCGCAGACGACACCCATGAGGATGACCCAGCCGAGGTCGACGTTCAGGAGTCCGGCCGCCGCGACCGGGCCCGGGTGCGGCGGCAGGAACGCGTGGGTCACCGACAGACCGGCGAGGAGGGGCAGGCAGTAGAGGAGGATCGACTTGCCGCCCCGCTTCGCCGCCGCGTACACGATGGGCGCCAGGACGAAGATGCCCACGTCGAAGAAGACCGGGATACCGAAGATCACGCCGGTGACGCCCATGGCGAGCGGCGCCCGCTGCTCGCCGAAGAGGTTCAGCAGCCGGGAGGCCAGCACCTCCGCGCCGCCGCTGACTTCGAGGATCGCGCCGAGCATGGTGCCCAGGCCGATGATGATCGCGACATGGCCGAGGATGCCGCCCATGCCGGACTCGATGGTGGAGACGGCGTCCGAGCGCTGGACCGTGCCGAAGAGTTCGGTGACCGAGAGGCCGGCGAGCAGGCCGACGGCTATGGAGACCGCGAGCAGCGCGACGAACGGCTGGAGCCGCACCTTGATGATCAGGAAGAGGAGCAGTGCGATGCCGATGGCGGCGATGGTGAGGAGTCCGGCGGTGCCGTCGATGAGGAGGAGCATGCCTCCGGTGTGGGGTGGGGCTTCGGCTGCGGCGGTGGCGGCGAGCGCCAGGGGCTGTGGGGGCATTGGGGGGTCCTCGGGGTAAGTACATACTGCTTTCGGGCAGGGGGGATCGCGGCATGGCGCCGAAGGGGTGCTGGACGCCATGCCGGTTACGGCGTGCGGGAGTTGAGGGTGCGTCAGCCGAGTACGGCCAGCGCGTCGATCTCGATGAGGAGCCCCGCGGGCAGGCCGACGTAGACGGTCGTGCGCGCGGCGGGCGGCTGGGTCAGGCCCTGCTCCTCGAAGTACGCGTTGTAGATCTCGTTCATCTCGGCGAAGTGGGCGACGTCCGTCAGATAGACCCGGATCATCATCACGTCGTCCCAGGAGGCACCGCCCTCCTCCAGGATCGCCCTGACGTTGGCGAGGGTCTGGAGGGTCTGCTCCCGCAGGGTCGGGCCGGCCGGCGTCGGGGGCTGCCCCTCGACCGCGGGCAGGAAGCCGACCTGGCCGGCGACCTGGAGGATGTTGCCCTTCCTCACACCGTGCGAGAACTTCGCGGGCGGCGTGGTGTGGGTCCTGGGGGTGAGGGCGACCTTCTCGGTCCTATCAGCCTTGACGGTCTGCTCGGTCATTCGGCGTCCTTCGTCGGGTTCCTGCCGGAGTACTCGCCGCTGATCGCGTCCGCGGTACGGCGGACCAGCGGGAGCAGGGTGAGGAGTTCGTCGGCGGTGACGACGACGTTGGGCGCGGACACCGACATCGCGGCGGCGACGCGGCCGTCGGCCCCGGTGATCGGCGCGGCGACGCAGTTGATGGACTCCTCGTGGCCGCCGAGGTCGGTGGCCCAGCCCTGTTCGCGCACCTTGGCCAGTTCCCTGAGGAAGGCGTCCGGATGCGGGGTCGAACGGGCCGTGTACATGGGGTAGTCGAGCTTCTCCGCGAGGGCGCGGCGCTCGTGCTCGGGAAGGTCGGCGAGCAGCAGCTTGGCGACGGCGGCGACCGTGATGGCCACCGGCTTCCCGATCCGGGAGTACATCCGCACCGGGTAGCGGCTCTCCACCTTGTCGATGTAGAGGACCTCGTCCTCCTCGTACACGGCGAGGTGGACGGTGTGTCCGCACTGCTCGTTGAGGCGTACGAGGTGGGGGTGGGCGATCTCGCGGATGTCGAGGTTCTCCATCGCCTCCTGGGCGAGCGCGATGAGGCGGGCGCCGAGGCGGTAGCGCTGGTCGGACTGGCGGTAGACCATGCCGTGGTCGTGGAGCGTGCGGAGGAGGCGCAGCGCCGTGGACTTGTGGACGCCCAGGCGGTCGGCGACCTGGCCGAGGTCGGCGGGGCCCTCGGCGAGCAGCGGCAGGATGCTCAGCGCGCGGTCGACGGTCTGGCTCATGGCGTACGTGCCTCCTTCTCGGCCCGGTGTTCGGTCTGGGTCGTCCAGCCTGGGCCGAGTCGAAGTGTCCCCCACGCGTCGTCGTCGAGGGCGGCGAGGCGGTCGGCGGTGTCGCGGGTGGGGGGTGGGGCGAGGTCGCCGGGGACGGTGAGGGCGGCGGCGGCCATGAGGTGGCCGTGTCTGATCCGGTCCCGGACGGGGAGTTCGCGGAGGGTGCCGGAGAGGAAGCCGGCGGCGAAGGCGTCGCCGGCGCCGACTGCTGCCGCGATGTGGACCTGGGGGGCGGGGACGAAGGTGGACGGCGTTGCGGTGGGCCGGGGGTGGGTCGCGCGGCCCGGCGCTGACAGGGTGCCGCCTTCGCCCACCCTCCCCCCCTCTCGGCTTCGCTTGAGCGGGGGGACCCTCATCGCCTCAGCGGCGCGACTGCCCGCAGGCTGCGCCTGCGAGAAGACCGTCGCTCCCCGCGACCCCTCCTTCACCACCAGCACCCCCGGCTCCGGCAGCAGTTCGCGGATCTTCTCCGGGCCGCCGGTGATGTTCCAGGCGGCGCGGGCCTCGTCGGTGCCGACGAAGACGATGTCGGCGCGGCGGGCGAGGTCGAGGAGGACGTGGGGGCCGTCGGCGTCGCGCCAGAGGCCGGGGCGGAAGTTGACGTCGAAGGAGACGAGCGGGCGGTCGGGCCGGGGTGCCGTCAGTTGCCACAGCAGGCCGAAGCAGTCGTCGGAGAGGGCCGCCGTGATCCCGGACAGGTGCAGCACCCGCCCGGCGCGCAACGCCTCCATGTCCACGTTCTCCACCGCCATCGCGGACGCCGCCGATCCGGCCCGGTAGTACGCCACCTCGTGCGCGTCGGTCGCCCGGTCTCCCGCCGTGCGGAAGTACACCCCCGTCGGGCGCTCCGGATCCCTCCTGACCGCCGACACGTCGACGCCGTATCCGCCGATCGCCTCGGTCAGGTGGTCGCCGAAGCCGTCCGCGCCGACGCGGCTGACCCAGCGGGCGGAGTGGCCGGCGGCGGCCAGTACGCAGGCCACGTTGGATTCCGCGCCGCCGATCCCGCGGTCGAAGGAGGGGACGTCGGCGAGGCGGCCGGGGCGGGAGGGGAGGAACGTGACCATGGACTCGCCGAGCGCGACGACGTCCACGACGTCGGGGGCATTGCGGGGTCCGGTGGCGGTCACGATGGTCGTAGCTCCTCGGGTGGTGCGGTGCGAGCGCGCGAGATGGGGGTCCCCGGCCGAAGGCTGGGGGAGGCTCCGTTGACCCCGCGTTGGCCGAGATGTTAGACAGCGATAAGCGACATACGCAATGAGCGTTGCAGTGAATGCAACACTCCTGATCAGGGAGGCCCGATGGCCGTTGAAGCGCTCGCCCGCCTGGCTGAGGAACGTGTCGACCACCGCTTCAAGGGCCTCCCGCCGGACGCCGACGGCCTGACCGTCGCCGAGCTGGCCGCCCAGCGCCGCAACCTCTTCACCGACGGCTTCGGCACGCCGGTGCTCGCCCTCTCCGCCGAGCGGCTCGAACACAATCTCGCGCTCATGGAGTCGTACACGATCCGCCACGGCCTCCTCTTCGCCCCGCACGGCAAGACCTCCATGGCCCCGCAGCTCTTCCACCGCCAGATCGAGCACGGCGCCTGGGGCATCACGCTCGCGGTGCCGCACCAGGTGCGGGTGGCGCGGGCGTTCGGGATCCAGCGGATCTTCCTGGCCAACGAGGTGGTGGATCCGGCGGCGCTGCGATGGATCGCCGGTGAGCTGGCCTCGGACCCCCGCTTCCGGTTCGTCTGCTACGTCGACTCCGTGCGGGGGGTGGAGCTGATGGACGCCGCGCTGCGGGGAGCCGGCCGCCCCCTCGATGTCGTCGTCGAGCTCGCCGCCGGTGAGGGCGCCCGTACCGGCGCGCGTACGGAGGCGGAGTGCGCGGCGGTCGCGGACGCGGTGGCGGCCACGCGGACCTTGCGTCTCGTCGGTGTCGCGGGGTACGAGGGCGAGGTTCCGCAGGCCGATCCGGAGCGGGTGCGCGCCTGGCTGCGGCGGCTCGTCGCACTGGCCGTCGACTTCGACAAGGCGGGCCGCTTCTCCCCTACGAAGGCCACGGACGCCACCGACGCCACCGACGCCACCGACGCCACCGACGCCACCGACGCCACCGACGCCACCGACAGGATCGTCGTCAGCGCGGGCGGCAGCGCCTGGTTCGACGCGGTGGCGGACGTCTTCGCCGAGATTCCGGAACTCAGCCTCCCCGTACTGAAGTTGCTGCGCTCGGGCGCCTACGTCTCGCATGACGACGGCCACTACCGCAAACTGACGCCCTTCACCCGTGTCCCCGAGGAGGGCGCGCTGGAGCCCGCGTTCCGCCTGTGGGCGCAGATCGTCTCCCGCCCCTCCCCCACCCAGGCCTTCGCCAACGCGGGCAAGCGGGACGCGGCGTACGACCTGGACCTGCCGTTCGCGCAGGTCGTACGGCGGGGCGGCGGCACCGAGCGGGCGGCGACGGGAATCGAGGTCACAGGCCTCTCCGACCAGCACGCGTGGCTGCGCACGACCCCGGAGGCCGACCTCGAAGTGGGCGACTGGCTGGGCATGGGCCTGTCGCACCCGTGCACGTCCTTCGACAAGTGGCAGCTGATCCCGGTCGCGGAAGCGGACGGCACGGTCGTCGACTACATCCGTACGTTCTTCTAGGAGGCCCGGTCATGGCAGATCTCGTCATCCGCGACGCGGACGTGGTCGACGGATCGGGCACGCCCGCGTACCGCGCCGACGTGGTCGTCGACGCCGGCAGGATCGTGTCGATCGTCAAGGAGGCCGCGGCGGCGGGCTGTCAACGGCCGGAGGCGACCCGGGAGTTGGATGCCGAGGGCCTGGTCCTCTGCCCCGGCTTCATCGACATGCACGCCCACAGCGACCTCGCCCTGCTGCGCGACCCCGACCACAGCGCCAAGGCCGCGCAGGGGGTCACGCTCGAAGTCATCGGCCAGGACGGGCTGTCGTACGCGCCGGTCGACGACCGCACCCTCGCCGAGGTGCGCCGTGCGATCACCGGCTGGAACGGCAGCGGTGACGACATCGACTTCGACTGGCGGTCGGTGGGCGGGTACCTGGACCGGCTGGATCGCGGGATCGCGGTGAACGCGGCGTATCTCATCCCGCAGGGCACGGTCCGCATGCTCGCGGTCGGCTGGGAGGACCGGGAGGCGACACCCGAAGAGCTGGACCGGATGCGGCAGTTGGTCGCGGAGGGGATGGAGCAGGGCGCGGTCGGGATGTCGTCGGGGCTCACCTACACGCCCGGCATGTACGCCAGGGACGCCGAACTCACCGAGCTGTGCCGGGTGGTGGCGCGGTACGGCGGCTACTACTGCCCGCACCACCGCTCGTACGGCGCGGGCGCCCTGGAGGCGTACGAGGAGATGGTCGCCCTGGCCCGGGAGGCGGGCTGCGCGCTCCATCTCGCCCACGCCACCATGAACTTCGGGGTGAACAGGGGCCGGGCGCCGGAGCTGCTGGCACTGCTGGACGACGCGCTGGCCGCCGGGGCGGACATCAGCCTCGACACCTACCCCTACACGCCCGGCTGCACCACCCTGGTCGCCATGCTGCCGAGCTGGGCGAGCGAGGGCGGCCCGGAGGCGGTCATCGAGCGGCTGGCGGACGAGGAGACGGCCGAGCGGATCCGCCATCACATGGAGGTCGTGGGCGCCGACGGCTGCCATGGCGTGCCCATCGAGTGGGACACGATCGAGATCTCCGGCGTGAGCGGGACCGGCCTCGCCGACCATGTCGGCCGTACGGTCCAGGAGTCGGCGGACCTGCGCGGCGAGGCCCCCTGGGTGACCGCCCGCCGCCTGCTCCTTGAGGACCGGCTCGGCTCCACGATCCTCCAGCACGTGGGCCACGAGGAGAACGTCCGCGCGATCATGCGGCATCCCGTCCACACGGGCGGCTCGGACGGCATCCTCCAGGGAACGAAGCCGCATCCGCGCGCGTACGGGACGTTTCCGCACTACCTGGGCCACTACGTACGGGAGTTGGGGGTCCTGTCCGTGGAGGAGTGCGTCGCCCACCTCACCTCGCGCCCGGCCGCCCGGCTGCGGCTGCCGGACCGGGGCCTGGTCCGCGAGGGCTACCGGGCGGACCTGGTGCTGTTCGACCCGGCGACGGTGGCGGCGGGTTCGACCTTCGAACGACCGCGCGCGCTCCCGACGGGCATTCCGTACGTCCTGATCGACGGCCGGTTCGTGATCGAGGACGGACGGCGGACGGACGTACTCGCGGGGCGGGCGGTCCGTGGAACTCCGCCCGCCCTTGCCTGAGTCACGACGCTTGCGTCACGACGCTTGCGTCACGGCTTGGGCAGGGTGCAGCCGCTCGCGCTCAGGTCGAGCTTGTTGTCGACGCCGAAGCAGGGCGCCATCTGGTAGGTCTGCTGGCCGTAGCCGATGCCCGTGTGAACGGTGACCGTGCCGTCCTCGGCGACCTCGCAGGGGTTGTTCAGGGTGCAGCGCGCACCGTTCTCGTTGAGGGTGTTGTTGACGGCGACGACCTGACCGGTCGCGTTGTCGACCACCGGCGAGCCCGAGGTGCCCCCGATGGTGTCGCAGGAGTCGGTGTAACGGACCGAGTCCTTGAAGGTCCAGTCACCCTCCTTGAGCTGGTAGGCGAAGCCGTCGATGTCGCAGGCGTAGGTCTGCCTCCAGTAGCCGGAGACGACGGTGATGGCGGTGCCGGCGGTGGGGTGCGCGTCACTGATCGTCAACGGGTCTATGCCGTACGAGCTCTTGATCGCCGCGTAGGTCGTGGTCAGCTCGTACATGGAGACGTCCGTGTCGGTCATCGTCGCGTATGCGATCTTGCTGGCCCGCAGCGTCGCGACGCGGGAACCGGCGGAGTTCAGCAGGCCGAAGGTGCGGCTGGATGCCTGGTCCACGATGACCTCGCCGGCCGCGGGGAAGCCGGACTCCAGGCAGTGGCCGTTGGACATCACCAGCGCCGGGTCGTTGTCCTCCGAGTCCGGGAAGCGGACCACCGAGCCGGAGCAGTTGCTGAGCGAGACGGTGCCGGCGAAGGTGACGGCCTGCGCCGTGGGCGCCGTGAGCCGGGAGACGCTCGCCGCGGCGGACGCGACCACGTCGTTGACCGCGCCCGACAACGTACCCGGCTCCGCGCCCGTGCCCGTGACCGCGCCCGTGCCGGCGGGCTCGGCCGCCACCGCGGGCGTCACACCGACACCGGCCAGCGCCACGGCCGCGAGCGCGGCGACGAGAGGCTTTCTCATGTGGGGGTCCCCTCATACGAAGAAGGGTGACCGAAGATTTTCCGGTCACCCGCGTTTTTGTCATGCGCATTCTCACGCACGAGGGGGGCGCGGACAAGGACTTGATTACCGGCGAGTTCAGGCCGTAGGGATTTCCCTACCATGGCGGGACGGGGGTGTTGGGCGAGCGACGCAGGCCGTCCGCGTGGAGGGTGATGAGGTCAAGGCCAGCGCCACATCGACGTCGCACCCCTCCGGCGCATGGGACTCAAGCTGCAGCGGCAATGACCTCAGTGAGGGGCTGTCCATGGCCGCCAGCCACGCAATGCCCTCACGGGTGCTTGACGCCATCAAATCGGACCCTGACCGTCGTCTGCATCGTCGTATTCCTCGGCAAGCCGCAGACCGAGATCGGCCTCCCAGGCGAGCGCCCATTGCCGCAGCTCACTGATCTCCTCCGGCCCCAGTCCATAGGGCGGCGAACTCTTCGTCACTCACCCAGACCACGCTCTCCAGCCGGTCCCGCAGCTCTGCCAGATCGAACTCCGCCTCGTCACGCAGCCCCAACTGTTCGAGCTCGATCACGGAGTAATACCGGCATGCCGCGTGCACGTCGATCACATCGCGCGGCAGACCACGATCCCCAAGGGCGCGCACCTTCATGACCACGAGGTCTGCGAGGTCGACCACCGGTCCGACGTCCATGGTGACCGGCCTACGGGTCAGGGCCTCCTTCAGCAGGTCGACCTCGCAGGCCTCCCTCGTACCGGGATCTGTGACCAGCAGCCGCGCCTTCAACCGTCTGACGTCGACCACGGAGACCACCCAGCCCTTGCTCCGCAGGCCTTCCGCGAGACGACGAACGATGTCGGTCATCAAGGCAGGATGCCGGGTGGCAAAGTTCAGGTCCTCGCTCGGGTGACCGACCAGACCGTGCGCCTGGACGGCGTACCCACCGGCCAGGGCGAGCTCGTAGTCATCCCCCACGCGCAGAGCGTCCGCCAGCAGACGGCGATGCAACTCGGGCAGTCTCATCCGGCGACGGAGCGGCGGAGTTCGGGAAAGGACTCTTCCCACACATTGCGCACCCCGCGTCCGAGCATCTTGCGCATGATGGGCCAGTGACGGACGAGAAAACCGGCGTTGAGGTGGTGCACAAAATCGTCTCGCGAGCCGTTGTTCAGGACGATGCGGTACAAACCGAGCAAGAGCTTCACAGCGCCGAGGTCGAACACGCGCAGTCCCGACCACGCCAGGTGCAGAGGTAGCTCGACGCGCCCGCCGTCCGGCCCCTCCAGCTCGTCGAGAGTGGCGGGCAGGCGCTCGGCGCCGTACCCCCAACCTGAGGGAGTTCGACTGCTTCCATGTGCGTGCTCGGCGTATTCGGCCACGACAGCAGTATGCCGCGATCGTGGGGATGCAGGTGCGAGAAGCCCGGTCATGCAGCGACCCTCGTCGCATGACCGGCCACGGATGCCCTAGCTCGCACCACAGCAGCTTCCCGCCCTGGCCGAAGAGATCATCTCCAAGAAAATTGCCACCCCAGGCGTCCGCGTAATGGCATACGAGGAACAGCCCACGCCCACCGTCCATTTCGGCCGGAACAGGGAGTGTAAATCTAACGGCGGATCCGACGATCTCGGGAGAGACATCAAGTGCCTGACGCCGCCGTCGAGTTGGAGACCGTGGAACCTGTCGAGAGTGCCCCGTCCGGGCAGCCTGCGCCCGTGTCCGATGAGCAACTGGTCGCGATGCTGGTGGAACGAACCCGGTCGGAGGGCGTGCAGCTGACCGGTCAGGGCGGGCTGCTGCAGCAGCTGACCATGCGGGTCCTGGAATCTGCTCTGGAAGGCGAGATCACCGATCACCTCGGCTACGAACGTCACGAAGCTGTCGGTCGGGGCAGCGGCAACTCCCGCAACGGGAGCCGCGCCAAGACCGTGCTGACCGACGTCGGGCCGGTGGAAGTAAAGGTGCCCCGCGACACTGCCGGCAGCTTCGAGCCGCAGATCGTCAAGAAGCGGCAGCGGCGCCTGACCGGCGTCGACGAGATGGTCCTCTCCTTGTCCGCGAAGGACCTCACGCACGGGGAGATATCGGCGCTCATCTCGCCGAGGTGTACGGGGCCGAGGTGTCCAAGCAGACCGTCTCCACCATCACCGGCCGAGTGATGGAGGGCATGGCCGAGTGGCAGAACCGGCCGCTCGACCGCGCTTGACTTCTATCGGTGATTGCGAACGCCCCGGAAGGAGAGCGTTCGGATGCCGAAGTACGCCCCCAACAAGATGCCGAGCTCGGTGAAGAAGCGGTATTTCGAGTTGCTCAGGGAGGGCTACAAGGGTGCGGCGGCGGCCCGGGTGGTGGGGGTCTCCGCCAGCTGTGGTTCGAACTGGTTCATCGAAGCTGGAAGCATGATCGTCCCCGACGCCGGCCCGATATCGCCGCGCTTCCTGACTCAGAACGACCGCATCGCCATCGCCGACGGACTGCAGGCCAAGCAGACCGTCAAGGAGATCGCCGCGTCGATCGGGAAGAGCTTTCAGACCGTCTACCGCGAGATCAAGCGCAACGCGAAGCCGGACGGCAGCTACCACCCCTGGTGGGCCCACAACCAGTCCCTGCTGCGGCGCCGCCGTCCCAAGGAGGAGAAGATCCGCGGCAGCGAGCCGCTGCGGACGCTCGTGCGCGAGAAGCTCACCGAAAAGTGGTCGCCGCAGCAGATCGCGCGTTACCTGGCCCGCGAGTACGCGAATGACGTGGCGATGCGGGCCTGTCCGGAGACGATCTACCGGGCCCTGTTCGCCGGCCTCCTCGGCCGCCGCGAGGCCAAGCTCCGCACCGGCCGCACCCGCCGCAAGAAGCAGCGCCGTGGTGTCCCCACACTGAACAAGATCAAGAACATGACGCTCATCCACGAGCGACCCATCGAGGTCAACGACCGTACTATTCCCGGGCATTGGGAAGGGGATCTGATCATCGGTCGCGGCCAGGGCTCCGCGATCGGCACCCTCGTCGAGCGCACGACCCGCTACGTGCACCTGATCCACCTGCCGCACGGCTGGAAGGCCCCGCAGGTCCGCAACGCGCTCATCACGCAGACCGCGCACATCCCGCCCCAGCTGCGGCGGACGCTGACCTGGGATCAGGGCCGTGAGCTGACCCTGCACGAGGACATCGAGGCGCTGACCGGGTTCCGGATCTACTTCTGCGACCCGCACTCACCCTGGCAGCGCGGCACGAACGAGAACACCAACGGCCTGCTGCGGCAGTACTTTCCCAAGGGCACCAACCTGTCCGTCCACACTGCACGAGACCTCCGCGAAGTCGCGCATCAGCTCAACCGGCGCCCCCGACTCGTCCTTGGCGACAGGACCCCAGCCGAGG
Organism: Streptomyces blattellae; assembly: GCF_009709555.1. Taxonomy (GTDB): domain Bacteria; phylum Actinomycetota; class Actinomycetes; order Streptomycetales; family Streptomycetaceae; genus Streptomyces; species Streptomyces blattellae. Next base: position 18,968 of record NZ_WJBG01000169.1, read on the forward strand.
TCATGCGAGAATGCCTCACAGGCCCATTGACCAGGTGATTCGCAACCACTGATAGAAACCGCCC
>NZ_WJBG01000170.1 GCF_009709555.1 Streptomyces blattellae
GCCTAAAACAGGCTCAGCAACGCCTCCGCCGGATCCGTCAGTCCCGTTTCGCCGTCCGGGAGGGGGAGTTCGAACCGGACCGTTTTGCCGCGGGGGGTGCGGCGGGAGCCCCAGGCGGCGGACAGGAGGCCGACGAGTTGGAGGCCGCGGCCGCCCTCGTCGGTGTCGCGGGCGCGGCGGCGGCGGGGCTGGACCAGGCCGGAGTCCCAGACCTCGCAGACGAGGGTGCGGTCCAGGAGGAGGCGCAGTCTGATCTCTCCCTCGCCGTAGCGCAGCGCGTTGGTGACCAGCTCGCTCACCAGCAGCTCCGCCGTGTCGACCAGCGGCTCCAGGTCCCAGCTCAGCAGCTGGCCGCGCGCGTACTCGCGGGCACGGCCGACGCTGCGGGGTTCGCGGGGGAGCGTCCAGTCGCCGACGGAGTCGGCCGGCAGGCCCTGGACCCTGGCCATCAGGAGGGCGATGTCGTCCTCGCCGTGGTGGGTGTCGAGGGTGTTGAGGACGTGGTCGCAGACGTCCTCCAGGGGGGCGGAGGGGTCCGTCAGCGTGCCTACGAACGCTTGCAGGCCCTCGTCCAGGGGGTGGTCGCGGGACTCGACCAGTCCGTCCGTGTAGAGCGCCAGCAGCGCGCCTTCGGGCAGTTCGACCTCCACCTCCTCAAAGGGCTCCCCGCCGACGCCGAGCGGCATGCCCGGCGGCACGTCCAGCATCAGCGCGTCCTCGCCGGGCTCGACCAGGACGGGCGGCAGGTGGCCCGCGTTCGCGAAGGTGCAGCGGCGCGTCACGGAGTCGTAGACCGCGTACACGCACGTCGCCAGGTACACCTCGGACAGGTCCGCCTCACGCGGGCGGCGGGCCGCGCGGGTCGCCTGCTGGACGCCGCCCGGCGCCCCGAGTCCCCGTGCGATCTCGTCCAACGCGGAGAGCACTTCTGCCGGTTCGAGGTCCAGCAGGGCCAGGGTCCGTACGGCGGAGCGGAGTTCGCCCATCGCCACGGCCGCCCTGAGCCCGCGTCCCATCACATCCCCGACCACCAATGCCGTACGGTGGCCGGGCAGTTCGATGACGTCGAACCAGTCCCCGCCCACCTCGCTGGGCCGGTCGGCGGAGGAGTTGCCGGGCAGATAGCGGCAGGCGATGTCGAGGCCGGAGGCCACCGGGTCGCCCGGCGGGAGCAGGGACCGCTGCAGTATCAGGGCCCGTTCGTGCTCGCGGCGGTACAGGCGGGCGTTGTCGATGCAGACCGCCGCCCGCGCCGCCAGCTCCACCGCCAGCTCCCGGTCCCGGTCGCCGAACGGCTCGCTGCCCTTCGTACGGGAGAACTGCACAAGTCCTACGACGGTGTCGTGGGCGACCATCGGAACGGCGAGCGTGGACTGGACGAGGCCGCCCTCCTCGGGCGGGACGCGCCGCGGCTTGGCGGTGCGCAGGGCGTCCGCGCAAGGGGAGTTGAAGGGGTAGTGGTGGACGGCACCGATGGCGACCGGTGTGCCACAGCTGATGAACGGCGCGTCGGAGACCGCGCTGGCGTAGGCGACCCGGCGCAGTGCCGCACTGCCGTCGGCGAGCCCGGGCGGGGTCTCGTCGCCGGCCAGCAGGCCCTGGTAGAGGTCGACGGTCGCCAGGTCGCAGAAGCCGGGGACGACGACGTCGAGGAGCTCGCGGGCCGTGGTCTCCAGATCGAGGGAGTTGCCGATACGGGCGCCCGCTTCGTTGAGAAGGGCGAGATTGCGTCGGGCGGCGGCGGCCTCGCGGGCGGCGGCGCGGCGGGCGGTGATGTCCGTTCCGAGCCATGCGATGCCGACGGGGCGACCGGTGCCGCTGTGCATGCGGTAGAGGTTGACGGACCAGTGGCGGCGCTCGTCGGAGCCCGGCACAAAGCCGGTGACGTGCATGTCCGTGATGCTCTCGCCGGTCTCCAGGACGCGACGCAGCACCGCGGTGACCCGTTCGGCCTCCGGCCGGGCGAGGTAGTCGTGCACGCCGCGGCCCCGCTGCTCTTCGGGCGTACCGCCGAACAGGGACGCAAACCGCCTGTTGGCGCGGCGAACCCGCAGGTCGGGGTCGATGTGCAGAAAGCCGAACGGAGTTTGGCCGAAAATCGACTGCGAGGCGGCGAGGTCGGTCTCGATCCGGCGCAGGGTGCGGACGTCGACCACGATGCAGACGGCGGCCTTCTCACCGTCCTCGGTGCGCGTCGGCATGACGTAGACCTCGGCGAGAGCCTCGTCGCCCTCCCCGTCGGTCGCGTCCGGCTTCCGGAAGGGGACCACGCCGGTCCACTCCCGGCCGTCGAGGATCTCGGCCATCTTCCGCTGGCCCTGCTCGCGCAGGTCGGGGTCGATGAACGCCTCGATGGGGTCCATGCCGACGGCCCGCTCGGCGGGGATGCCGAACAACTGCTCGGCGCGCAGGCTCCACTGGTCGACGAGGCCGTCGGCGCCGATGGAGAAGGACGCGACCTTGATGTAGTCGTAGATGGAGCCGGGCGGGCTGCTCTGCCACATGGCGTCACCGGGGGGCGCCTCGCCGGACAGCACGGCACCACCGGACGACCCGTCGTCACCGGACGGCACAGCACCGGAAGACCCGTCGTCCCCGGGCCGCCCGGCGCCGGAGGCTCTCGTCGCGTCGGCCCCGAAGGAAGCCGCGACTCCCGTCCTCGCGCCGCCCGACGGGTCCTCGGACTCCGTGGCCTTCGCTGGTATCTCGCTCACGCGAACCGTCCCCTCCAGCTCACCGCGCCCGGCACCAGTCACCAGGGGCGGCTGCCCGCAGTATCCAGCACTACGACGCCACCTGACACGGTGTTCACGATCACAGCACGGTCCCGACGGTTTTCGGTCCGGACTGCGACAACACTTCCAGTCTTCTAACCAGCGGACACGTCGTCGAATCACGCAGCACGAGAACCGCCACTGGCCTGAACCAGACACCGGACAGCGGGTCTGCGGCTGTACACCCGGTTCAGCACACCCGGTTCAGCACACCCGGTTCAGCACACCCGGTTCAGCACACCCGGTTCAGTCCGGTACCACCAGTTCGAACCACACCGTCTTGCCCGCCTCGCCGGGCCGGGTTCCCCAGCGGCGCGAGGAGAGGGCGACGAGTTGGAGCCCGCGCCCGCTCTCGTCATCGGGCCGGACCACGCGCTCGCGCGGCGGGTCCGGGAGCGGGTCGGAGACCTCGACCAGCAGGACGTCACGCACATCCGCGGGACGGACCAGCCGTACGCCGATGGGGCCCGTGGCATGGCGCAGGGAGTTGGTGACCAGCTCGCTGACCAGCAGGGCGGTGATGTCGGCGACGCTCTCCAGGTCCCACTCGCGCAGCCTGGCGCGGACGGCGGCACGGGCGGCGCGGACGGCGCCCGGGTCTGCGGGAAAGGTCCAGTCGGCGCAGTCGCCATCGGTGTCGATCACGCCGATCACTTCCCAGGCCAGCAAGCCCACGCACGTCCGGTTTCATGGGGTTAATGGGCACATACCCGATATCGCGGCGACAGTACCGTGCGCTCCGCGGGTTTAGCTGGGTGCGCCTAATGGCTCGGGGGGCGACATTGTTGTGCGGGTGCGGGTTCGTGGGGGGCTGGTCGCGCAGTTCCCCGCGCCCCTTGGGGTCGGTCCAGTCGGGCCTCGATCTCCCGCACCGCCGGAATGTCCTCGTCCAGCCACGGGACGTCCCAGAACTCCGCCGGGGTCAGCCAGCGCAGCTCGTCGTGGTCCTGGAGGGGCTTGGGGTCGGGGGAGCCGGGCAGTAGGCGGGCCGTCCAGACCTGGAGGACGTACGGGGGTTTGAGGGGCCACTGACCCGGCACGCGGTCGACCGTCTCGCTCTCGACGCCGAGTTCCTCGCGCACCTCCCTGACCAGGGCCGCCTCGGGAGTCTCGCCCCGCTCCACCTTGCCGCCGGGCAGCTCCCAGCGTCCGGCCAGTTCGGGGGGTGCGCTGCGGCGGGCGGCGAGCAGCCGGCCGCCGGAGAGGAGTGCTGCCCCCACGACCACGATCGGTTCCGTCATGCGCGGGAGCCTACGGCCATGCGCGGGAGCCTGTGGCCATGCGCGGGAGCCTGTGGCAGCGGCACAGGTGCGCACGCGCGCACGCTCAGTCGATCGAACTCGCCCCGTTCTGCCCGATCCGCTCGACCCAGTACAGCTGCTTGTGTCCGCGGGAGTCGAGGCTGTCGGCGATCTTCTGGGCCTCGGCCCGGGTCGCGTACCGGCCCACGCGGTAGCGATTGCCGTTGTCGTCCTGCCGTATGACGAGCCAGGGAAGAGTGATCGTGCTGTCGTTCATCCCGCCCCACCGCTCCTTCCAGCCCGCGACCGCACGAGTCCTGCCCGCGGCCTGTGCCGTGCCCCACCCGCTAAGGAAACCGCAATCCGCATATGCCTGAGCCTACGCCTAACCTTTACGCAGCGAATACGGCTTTTCACGAAGAGGTACGCAACCAGCCAAAGTGCAGGGGGCGCACGACGGCGAATGCGCCGTGCGGACCTGTTCGCGCATCCGGTCGGCGACCTGCCGCACCTGCCGGGGCGACCTGCGAGAACGACCGGATTCCAACGCCGGGCGGACCGGCGCCCGTTGGGCGGCGGCCGGGGCAACTGCCGTGACGGCGTGCGCTACTTCACAGGCAGGTGATAGGCGACCCGGTAGCGGTCGGCCGGGACGACCACGTCGGCCGTCTCCACGGGGCGGCCCGAGGCGTAGTACGTGCGGGAGACGACCAGGACGACATGGCCGGGCACGCCGCCCAGGGCGAGCAGTTCCTCGGCGAGGCCCGGACGGGCGCCGACCTCCTCCGTCATGTTGTCCACGATCACGTCGATGGCGGCCATGCGCTCGACGACGCCCATGCCGCCGAGGGGCCCCTCCTCGGGCAGCATCACGGGCGTGCGGCCGGTGACGGCGAGGGGCTCCCAGGAAGTGGAGAGCATCATCGCCTCGCCGGCCTCCCGGAAGACGTACTTGGTGCACATCACGCGGTCCCCGGGCTGGATCGCGAGCCGCTCGGCGACACCGCGGCTCGCCTCGGCCTGCCGGCTGCTGGACTCCCAGGTGCCGCGCGTCTCGCCGTCGGCCTGCTCCTGCCGGAACGGGGTGGCGCCGCCGGTCGGCCGGAATCCGGAGCGGGCGATACGGCGGGGCACGGGCCGCTCGCGGACATACGTCCCGGAGCCGGAGCGGCCCTCGACCAGGCCCTCGGCCATCAGCACCTTGCGCGCCTCCAGGGCGACGGTGTCCGAGACGCCGTACTCCTCGCGGATTCTGGCCTGTGACGGGAGGCGGGTGTGCGGGGGCAGTGAACCGTCGACGATCTTCTTGCGGAGATCACCCGCGACACGCAGGTACGCCGGCTGCTCACCGAATGTCACTGGCCGCTCCCATCAGGTTGTACAGACAGCAACAGCGTGGCAACCGTGAGTTGTCCGGCGCAAGCAAAGGTCAGAGAATCACCCGATGTGATGACTTGCGGCCCGGAAGGGCTTTACGCAGGCGCTTTCTCCCCGCTATGGCCGCGATCACACCTCGATTCCGCCGTCTCCTCCCCCGCTGTCCGAGCCGTCGCCGCTGTCGTCGTACGACGGTGGAGTCGTCGCCAGCCCCAGAGCTTTGCGCGCGGTGACCGACCGCTCCGGCGCGATCAGCGCGTAGCCCTTGTCGTAGTGCTCGTAGAAGGTGTCCGCGTCCGCGGCCCCGGCGGCTGCGGCCCACTCCTTCCGGGCGGCCTGAAGGTCCTCGACCAGATCCCCGACCGGCTGCTCGGCGCCGGCGGGCCACGGGTGGTCGCGGAGCGTCCCGGCCTGCTCGGTCAGCGCGTCCGCGACGCGTTCCGCCCACTCCTTGTGGCCCGGCAGGTCGTCCTCGACGTACTCCTGGGTGGGAGCGGAGTCCATGGCGGTGTTGAGGACGTCCGCCGCCTTCAGGTACGTGACCTGGTCGTCGTCGAGTGTCGTCGCGTCGTTGCGCAGCGAGCCGGTCAGGCCGCTCGCGCCGTCCGTGTGGCCGAACGCACAGGTGATCTCGCGGTCGCCGAGCCGCCAGCTCTGCCGGGTCGGGGTCAGGTAGTAGACGTCGACGGTGCCGGGCAGGGCCCAGGCGTCCATCGCGTAACCGTCCTGGAGGGCATAGCACTTGTCGTCCGCGAACCGGGTCACCTCGTCGTCGCCCGGATACGAGCCGTCGGGCATCTCCACGACCGCGAACACCTCGCCGTCGTGCCGGCCGGCGCAGGGCACGGAGTCGACGTCGTAGGTGAACCCCTCAAGGCCGCCGGGCGAGTCGAAGCACTCGCCCTTCTCCAGGGAGAGGCTCGAATCGTCGCGCGCGGCTTCCTCGAATCCCTCCCAGAACTCGGCCGCGGCGCCGGACGACAGCAACAGGGCCCACAGTGCCAGCCCGACCGAGGACAGCACCGACCCGGTGACCGCCATGCCCTTCCCGCGCTCGCCCCGCCGCTTGATCTGGCTCAGTGCGATCAGGCCGAGGACCAGCCCCACGCCCGGGACGAAGCAGAGCAGCCCGGTGACCAGCGAGCCGATGGCGACACCGTTGACCGGCGCCGGACGGTTGAACGGGCTGTAGCCCTGTCCCCAGGAGGGGTACGGCACCCCGTAGTACGGGCCCTGCTGGTACTGCGGACCGTACGGACCTTGCTGGTACTGCGGACCGTGCGGGCCCTGCTGGTACTGCTGGGTCGGCGGGTACTGCCCTTGGGGCTCCTGTGGCTGGTGGGGCCCGGAGGGCGGGGGTATGGACACGGGTGCCGTGCTCCTGGTTCAGGCGGTGGCGCGCGAAGCGGGACTGATGAGACTGATGCTGCGCGAATCGTAAACACGCCTGCCGCACGCTTGCACGGGTCTCGTGCCTCGTCCTCGCGGCGGGCCGGGTCACCGACCGAAGCCCTGCCCGCGAGGTCACGTCACGTCACGGATGACTGGTCACTCGTCAGAACCACGGTGCCAGGCGTCGATCGGACGGAGCGGCCCGGGTCTCACGGCATGTCAGCGCGAGGCGTCCGCGCGTCCCACGCCGTGGTGGAGGCTCGCTTCGGACCCGATGTCGCCATCGGCCGACTCGCCGCGCTGAACGAACGGCACCCGGACGCGAGTTACCGCGAAGACCGTGGCGGCGACGCCGGCGCCTTGTCACACTCGGTGGTATGCATCGGGGGGCGGGGCGTGGCGGACGTCGTGGGGGACGGGACGACGGACGTGACGACGGACGCAAGGCCAGACGTATCGCACGGATCGCGCTGATCCTCGTCCTGGCCTCGCCGGCGGTGGGAACGGTGTGGTTCGTTCTCGGTGCCGACAGGGACCTGCTCCTCGGCACGATCGGCAGCACGCTGAGCGCGCTGGTCGTGACGGCCCTGGGCTGGACCGTCGTCCAGCTCGTCCAGCGGAGCCGCCTCGATGAGAACGGTCCGACGCCGCAGCCCGGAGATCCGGCGGAACCACCGCCGTCGGCAGCGGACGCCCTCGCGGACCAGGCCGCCGCGCAGTACCGGGAGCAGTTGGCGAGGCGGGAGCTGAGCGAGCACCGGCTGGCTCCGGTCCCCTGGCGGCGCCTGCGCGCCCCGGAGTCGGCCCCGCCCGTACCGGACACCGGTGGCCGTGACGAACTGGTCGGGCTGTGCGCGGACGAACGGTTCGGGCGGCTGGTGGTACTCGGCGGACCCGGATCGGGCAAGTCGGCCGTCGCGCTCCTCGCGGCGGTGAGGTCCCTCGACGAGCGCGCCCGCCGCGACGGCGAAGGGCGCGTGCCGGTGCTGCTCACCCCGCACGACTGGGAGCCCCGGCGGCGGACGGCCCGGGACTGGCTGGCCGACCGCCTCCGCAGCGACTTCCCCGACCTGGACCGTTACGGCTTCCGGGCGGCGGAGCAGCTCATCGAGCAGGGACGTCTCACGCTGTTCCTGGACGGCTTCGACGATATCGGCGCCGATCAGCGCGAGTTGGCACTGAGGAGTCTGGACCGTCTGAACGAGGACGTGCGCCTGGTGCTCTTCGGCGGAGACGGCCGTCACGACCCGAACCTGCCCGGCACCGTCGTCCTCGAACTGCGGCCCGTACCGGTCGACGAGGTCGTGCGATGCCTCGACGGGTGGGAGCCGGCCGATCCTGACCGTCACTCCTGGCGCGGGCTCACGGACCATGTCCGGCAGCGGCCCGACGGCGGGCTGGCGCGGGTGCTCGACACGCCGTTCATGCTGAGCCTGCTGCGCGGCGCCTTCGCCGCCGGGGCTCCAGGGGATCGTGCCGCGCTCGCCGCCGACCTGCCGGCGGCCGAGCGGACCGGCGGCGCGGAGGCCGTCCGGCTGTGCCTCCTCGGCCAGGTCGTGCCCATCGCCTACCTCGACCGGACCGACGACCCCGCGCTGTACCCGCGGGAGCAGGCCGAGCGATGGCTGCGCCGCCTGGCGGAACGCATGACGGAGCGGCAGACCCGTCAGCTGGCCTGGTGGCGGATGCCCGAATGGGTCCCCCACCGCTGGCGGATCCTGGCGGGTGTGGCCGGGTGCGCGTTCGGTGCGGGACTGATCGCCGGCCTTGACGGCCTGCTCACCAACGGCTTCGCGGATCGTACGGTCGTCGGAGTGCTGCCTGCCGCCGCCGCGGGCGCGGTGCTGGGGCTGGCCATCGCGATCGTGACCGAGAGACGCGCCACCGGCACGGCCCGGCCCGGCGGTTCGAGCGGTTCGGGCGGTTCGGGCGGTTCGGGCGGTTCGGGCGGCTCCGGTTTCAACACCGGGATGGGGATGATGTCGGGGCTCGCCACCCTCACCGCGGTCGCGCTGGCCGTGGGGCCGGTGTCCGGGCCGATCGCCCTGCTGATCGCGGCTCCGTCGGCGACGCTGGTGGCCGGAGCGGGCGCCGGGTTCATGGCGACGCCCGAACGCCGTCTGCGCCCGCCGCCGTCGACGGCCCTGGCGCGGGCAGGGCGGGCCCGGCGGTTCCTCGGCAGGCTTACGGTCGGACTGCCGGCCGGGCTCGCCACCGGCGTCCCGGCCGGACTGGCGAGCGGCATCCCGCTCGGCCTCGGCGAGGGCCCTGTGCGCGGGCTCGTGGTGGGCCCGACCATCGGCCTCGCCTACGTCGTCGCCTTCGGCCTGATCGACGGCTACGCCCAACTGCGGCCGGACGACGACTCCCCTGCCGGTCCGCGCAAGGTCTGGCGCCGCGACCGCCGGCGCAGCCTGGCCACCGGCGTCGTCTTCGGCCTCGCCATCGGCCTGGCCGCGGGGCTGACCGACGCCCTCGCCATGGCCCGCCATGAAGTGCCCTGGGTGTCGGTGCGGGTCGGCCTCATCACCGGCTTCCTGTTCGCCGTGGTCACCGGGACGGCGGCGGCGCTCACCGTGTCCAACGTCTGGCGGACGATGGTGGGGTTCGTACAGCTCTGGGCCCAGGGGGTGGTCCCCCTGCGGGCCATGAGATTCCTGGAGGACGCCTACGACCGGCAGGTGCTGCGCGTGACGGGCCCGTACTACGAGTTCCGCCACGCCCGCCTCCGGGAATTCCTTGCGACCCCGGCTCACGCACCGGCTCCGGCTCACGCATCGCCCCCGACTCCGGCAGCGGCTCCGGCTCCGGCCCCGACACCCCCGCCGCCGTGAGGGAGTCGCGTCAGACCAGCCACTTCCCGTCGCGCATCAGGGTCCGTCCGGCCATCTCGGGAACCGTCCCCCACGCCTGCATCACCTGCGGGGTGACCTGGAAGAAGACGTAGGAGGGGTGGTCCTCACGAGGGTCCCAACCGTCCTTGGCGGCGAAGGCGTCGCCCACCTCGGCCGGAAGGTCCTCGCGGGTCAGCATGCGCGCGGTGCCGTGCACCAGGACCACGTCCCGGGTATGGCCGAAGCAGAGCCGGACCCGGCCCGAGGCGCACAGGTTGCGCCCGGTCGGATTCGTGTCGCGGGTGGACAGCCACACCGCCTCGCCGTCCCACCAGAAGGCCAGCGGAACGAGGCACGGCTCGCCGGTGGCGTCGGCGGTGGCGACCCACACGTCGATGTCCCGCGCGAGCCGTTCAAGCGCCTCGCGCTTGCGCTGCTCCGGAGAGCGGGGTCCGCTGGGCTGAGACTCAACTGACGTCATCCGCGGAGGTTATGGCGCGAGGCACCCGGGACTCAAGCAACCCGGCGACGCGGCACGAGCGCGCCGCGTACGCTGAGTCAGCGTACGCGCACGGAAAGTGGACGGTACGCACCGCCGAACGCGACCATGGGGCCGAGTCAGAAGCGGTACGGCGTGGTGTGTGTGCGGGAGGGGGCCGACAGTGGCCTACGAGAACACGGACGGCGGCGCGAGCGCGGGGAGTTGGGGCGAGCCCGGCGTCTCGGACAGTCTGCGTACCTTCGGCGCGGTCCTCCAGGCCTTACGGGAACACGCGGGCCTCAGCCGCGAGGAGTTCGCCAGCGCGGTCCGCTACTCCAAGCACACGGTGGCCTCGGTCGAGCAGGGCCGCCGCATGCCCGACGGCGACTTCGTGGAGCGCGCGGAGGAGGCGACCGGCAACACCGGGGCCCTGCGGAGGGCCGCGCCCCATCTGACGCGGAAGGCGGGGCTGGCGAGTTGGTTCCGGGAGTGGGCGCGGCTGGAGACGACGGCGATCAGCCTGTGCACGTACGAATGCCGGGTGGTGCCGGGCCTGTTGCAGACGGAGGCGTACGCGCGGGCGGTGTCACTGGCCGTGCCGCCGCTGCCCGGCCCGGAGGAACTGGACCAGCGGATCGCGGCGCGGCTGGAGCGGCAGGAACTGCTGGCGGTGACGCGGAAACCGCCGACGGCGTTCAACTTCATCGTGGAGCAGGCGGTACTGGAGCGGGGGACTGGTGGGGATGGGGTGACGCGGGAACTCCTGGACCACTTGCTGGAGTTGATCGAGCGGAACTGGAACGTGGAGTTCCAGGTGATGCCCACACGGCAGCCGTCGCATGCGGGGGTGGACGGGCCGATCATGCTGGCCGAGACTCCGGACAATCAGTGGTTCGCCTACTCGGAGGGCCAACAGAACGGGCGACTGATCTCCAGCCCGAAAGAGATCAGCCTGCTCCAGCAGCGGTATGCAAAACTGCGCTCACAGGCCCTGACCCCCGAGGATTCCGTGGGCCTGCTGAAGCGACTGCGAGGAGCGCTATGAGCATGTCCGAACTGGCCTGGTTCAAGAGCAGTTACAGCGGCTCGCAAGGTGACGCCTGCGTTGAGGTGGCCCAGGGCACGCAGGCAGTCCACGTACGGGACTCCAAGGACCGGCAAAGCCCCGAACTCGCTCTCTCCCCCACCGCCTGGAACGACTTCGTCAACTACGCCGCCCAGAGCTGACCCTCACGCCCCGCCCCGCCCCGCCCCGCCCCGTGCCGGATCCGTCCGACGCGGGGCGCTGTCGTTCGCCTCACTGCGGCAGGGTCAGGCCTCCGTCGACGGGCAGGACGGTCCCGGTGACGTAGTCGGCGTTGACGAGGTACTCGACGGCGTGGGCGACGTCGTCGGGGCGGCCGACGCGGTCCTCGAACGCGCCGATCAACGAGAGCGAGAGGCCGCTCTCGGGGTCGTACCGGAGCACGCCCGGGACCTGCTCGTCAGGGTCCTCCGGCAGCCACCACAGGCCAGCCCATTCGCCGGCCTCGTCAAGGTTCAGAGGATCGTCAGCCATCGTTCTCCCCCGCGGGGGACTACTTCTTCCCGCTTCCAGAGGTTCCTCCGTGCCGGAACTCGACGACGTCCCCGTCCTGCATGACGTAGTCCTTGCCCTCCATACGGGCCCTGCCCTTGGCGCGGGCCTCGGCGACCGAGCCGGTCGCCACCAGGTCGGTGAAGGAGATGACCTCGGCCTTGATGAAGCCCTTCTGGAAGTCGGTGTGGATGACGCCGGCGGCCTCGGGGGCGGTGGCGCCCTTCTTGATGGTCCAGGCGCGGGATTCCTTGGGGCCGGCCGTGAGGTAGGTCTGCAGGCCGAGGGTGTTGAAGCCGACGCGGGCGAGGGTGGCGAGGCCGGGCTCGTCGGCGCCGACGGACTGGAGGAGTTCGAGGGCGTCCTCCTCGTCGAGTTCGGCGAGGTCGGCCTCCAGCTTGGCGTTGAGGAAGATCGCCTCGGCGGGGGCGACGAGTCCGCGCTGCTCGTCCTTGAAGTCGTCGTCCATCAGCTCGTCCTCGTCGACGTTGAAGACGTAGAGGAAGGGCTTGGTGGTCAGGAGGTGCAGGTCGTGCAGGAGTTCCGCGCGCTCGCCGCCCTGGACGATGCCCTGCGAGAACAGGGTGTCGCCCTTGTCGAGGATCTCCTTGGCGGCTTCGACCGCGGCGACCTTCGGCGCGACGTCCTTCTTGATCCGCGACTCCTTCTGGAGCCGGGGAAGGACCTTCTCGATGGTCTGGAGGTCGGCGAGGATCAGCTCGGTGTTGATCGTCTCGATGTCGTCCTTGGGTGAGACCTTGCCGTCGACGTGGACCACGTTCTCGTCCTTGAAGGCGCGGATGACCTGGCAGATCGCGTCCGACTCACGGATGTTCGCGAGGAACTTGTTGCCCAGGCCCTCGCCCTCGCTCGCGCCGCGCACGATGCCCGCGATGTCGACGAAGTCGACGGTCGCCGGGAGGATGCGCTGCGAGCCGAAAATCTCGGCCAGCTTGGTGAGGCGGGCGTCGGGGACGCCGACCACGCCGACGTTCGGCTCGATCGTGGCGAACGGGTAGTTGGCCGCCAGCACGTCGTTCTTGGTCAGGGCGTTGAACAGGGTCGACTTGCCGACATTCGGCAGACCGACGATTCCGATCGTGAGCGACACGTTGCGACTTCCCGTACATGAGAGGGCGTGAGAGGACCTAGGAGGCCTGAGAGGACCTAGGAGGCGTAAGAGGCCTGAGAGGACCTGAAGGACCTGAAGGAACCTGAAAGGACTGGAACCTGGAGACCTGGCGGCCGATCCACAAGTCTACGGGCTCTCGACCCCCGCATCGGCGCCGTATCGAACGCTTGGCCAACGTCTGCCCCACGGCGTGTCTGACGGGCTATTCGGCACATAAGCAGACCTAGGTTGGTCCGGTGGAGCAACACAGAACACGGTCCCCCCGGTACGAAACGCCACGTGGCACACCCCGGCTGCCCCCACAGGGCAGGGGTGCGGGCGGTCGGCCGCAGGGGCATCCGGCGGGGGCGGACGTACGACGGCCCGCTCCGCCGGTGGTACTGGCCGTGCGGCGGATCGCCCGGACCGTGCGCCGGATGCCGAACCCCCGGCTCACCGGGCGCGGCGGCGGGCTGTTCTGCGGGGTGCTGATGTTCGTGTCGGGCTGTCTCGACGCGTTGCTGTTCGGCTCGTCGACCACGGTGTACGGCGTGCTGTTCCTGCCGGTGTGCGCGCTGACGGCGGGGTGGACCAGCAAGGCCGAACTGGTGACGGCACCGGTCGTGGTGCCGCTCGCCTTCGCCGTGGGGCTGCTGCCCGTGGCCGACGGGAACAACGGGGCCGACGGGCAGCTGATGGGGTTCGTCACAGCGCTGGCGACCGAGGCGGGGTGGCTGTACGGGGGGACGCTGATCGCCGGTGTGGTCGTGGCGGTGCGGCGGGTCCGCATGGTGCGCCGCCGCCGACGGGCGTAGCCCCCCTCCCCGGCCTCAGGCCTCCTTCGCCGCCCGCATGGCCGCTCCCACGATCCCCGCGTTGTTCTGCAGCTGCGCCGGGACTATCTCGGCCTTGATGCCCTCGATGTAGTGCAGGAACTTGCTCGCCTTGCGGCTGACTCCGCCGCCGATGATGAACAGCTCCGGGGAGAACAGCATCTCCACATGCGCGAGGTACGCACGGACGCGGTGGGCCCAGTGCTCCCAGGACAGGTCGTGGTCTTCCCTGGCCTTGCTGGAGGCGCGCTTCTCCGCGTCGTGTCCGTGCAGCTCCAGATGGCCGAGTTCGGTGTTCGGGACGAGGACGCCGTCGACGAAGAGGGCACTGCCGATGCCGGTGCCGAAGGTGAGCATGATCACCGTGCCCTGGCGGTCGCGGCCGGCGCCGAACTGCATCTCGGCGACGCCCGCCGCGTCCGCGTCGTTGATCACCGTCACCGGCAGGCCGCCGAGCCGCTCGCCGAGCAGCACGCGCGCGTCGGTGTCGATCCAGCTCTTGTCCACGTTGGCCGCGGTACGGACCGTGGCGCCGCCCGTCACCACACCCGGGAAGGTGATGCCGACCGGTCCCGTCCAACCGAAGTGGTCGACGACCTCCTTCACGCCGTCGGCCACCGTGCCGGGCGTCGCCGGATGGGGGGTGAGCACTTTGAGGCGCTCCTGAGCGAGGTCGCCCCTGTCCAGGTCCACAGGGGCGCCCTTGATCCCGGATCCACCGATGTCCACGCCGAAGATCTGCATGGCCCTACGTTACGACGGTGGACTGACAGTCACTCCCCCGAGGTACCGGTGGCGGTACCCGACCCGGTCGCGGTACCCGACCCGGTGGCGGTGCCCGATCCGGTCGCGGTACCGGTCCCCGCACCCGCCCCGCCGCGCTCCGCGGCCAGTGCCGCCGCCTCCTCGCGCAGGTTGCGGCGGAGTTCCTTCGGCAGCGAGAAGGTGATGGACTCCTCGGCCGCCTTCACCAGCTCGACGTCCTCGAAGCCGCGCTGGGACAGCCACTCCAGCACCTGCTCGACGAGGACCTCGGGCACCGAGGCGCCGGAGGTGACACCCACCGTGGACACGCCTTCGAGCCATGCCTCGTCGATCTCGTCCGCGAAATCCACCAGGTAGGACTCGCGGGAGCCGGCGAGCTTGGCGACCTCGACGAGCCGCTTGGAGTTGGAGGAGTTCCGGGAGCCGACCACGATCACCAGCTCGGCCTGCGCGCCCATCTGCTTCACCGCGAGCTGACGGTTCTGCGTGGCGTAGCAGATGTCGTCGCTGGGCGGGGAGATGAGCTGCGGGAACTTCTCCTTGAGGGCGTCGACGGTCTCCATGGTCTCGTCGACCGAGAGCGTGGTCTGGGACAGCCAGACCACCTTCGACTCGTCGCGGACCTCGACCTTGGCGACGTCCTCGGGGCCGTCGACGAGCTGGATGTGCTCGGGGGCCTCGCCGGAGGTGCCGATGACCTCTTCGTGGCCCTCGTGCCCGATCAGGAGGATGTCGTAGTCCTCCTTGGCGAAGCGGACCGCTTCCTTGTGGACCTTGGTGACGAGCGGGCAGGTCGCGTCGATGGTGGCGAGCCGGCCGCGCTCCGCCTCTTCGTGGACGACGGGGGCGACGCCGTGCGCGGAGAACATGACGATGTTCCCCGGGGGGACCTCCTCCGTCCGTTCGACGAAGATGGCGCCCTTCTTCTCCAGGGTCTGCACGACATACTTGTTGTGGACGATCTCGTGCCGGACATAGACGGGAGCCCCGTACTGCTCCAGGGCTTTCTCGACGGCGATCACGGCGCGGTCCACGCCCGCGCAGTAGCCACGGGGGGCGGCGAGCAGGACACGGCGGCCAGGCAAAGCAGTCATGCGTCCCATCGTAAGGCCGCGCTCGGCAGGTCAAAGTGCGCGTCCTTGGGGGCACTGATCGTGGACTGGGGGGCGTGGGGAGGCGCACGACCGGCGAGGTACGACGGCCGGGACCGGCACGGCACTGTGGATGGCCCGGGTGGATGGCCCGGGTGGATGGCCCGGGTGGGAAACGGGTCAGTTGAACAGACGCAGCACCATCCGGACAGCTGCCGTGACTCCCCGCCCCACCCACTCGAACAGTCCTGCCGGCACGGCCACGTCGGCGGCGCCTTCGGCCGCCGCCGCCCGGCCCGACCCCGAACCGCACTCAGAGCAGGAACGGGGCCAACGGCGCTTCCGCGCACCACACTTCTTGCACAGGGTCATGCCCCCATCTTCCCTGCCGCCGGCGTCGTCGGCCGGGATGTCAGCGGTGGCCGTTACGCTCGCGGCATGGCCTTGAACACGTCTGCGGAAGCGCCGTTGCCAGTCGGTGAGGTGTCGCGGCTCATCGGGGGGTGGATCGACCGGCTGGGGGCGATCTGGGTGGAGGGGCAGATCACGCAGTTGTCGCGGCGGCCGGGGGCCGGGGTGGTGTTTCTGACGTTGCGGGATCCGTCGTACGACATCTCCGTGAGCGTCACCTGTTACCGACAGGTGTTCGATGCCGTGGCGGACGTGGTGAGTGAGGGCGCCCGGGTCGTCGTACTGGCGAAGCCGGAGTGGTACGCGCCGCGGGGGCAGTTGTCGCTGCGGGCAGCGGAGATAAGGCCCGTGGGGGTCGGGGAGCTGCTCGCGCGGCTGGAGCAGTTGAAGAAGGCGCTGGCCGCGGAGGGGTTGTTCGCCGCGGAGCGGAAGAAGCCGCTGCCCTTTCTGCCGCAGCTGATCGGGCTGGTGTGCGGGCGGGCCTCCGCCGCCGAGCGGGACGTCCTGGAGAACGCCCGGCACCGCTGGCCGGCCGTCCGTTTCGAGGTGCGCAACGTCGCCGTGCAGGGCGTGCACGCCGTACCGCAGGTCGTGCAGGCGGTGAAGGACCTGGACGCGATCGACGACGTGGACGTGATCATCGTGGCGCGGGGCGGCGGCAGCGTGGAGGACCTGCTGCCGTTCTCCGACGAGCAGCTCGTGCGGGCGGTCGCGGCCTGTCGTACGCCCGTGGTGTCCGCCATCGGCCACGAGCCCGACAATCCGCTGCTCGACCACGTCGCCGATGTGCGCGCCTCCACTCCCACCGACGCCGCCAAGAAGGCCGTACCGGATGTGGGGGAGGAATATGAGCGTGTGCGGATGCTGCGTGATCGTGCGCGGCGATGTGTCGAGGCGTTCATCGAGCGGGAGGAGCGGGGGCTCGCCCATGCGCTGGCCCGGCCGTCGATAGAGGATCCGCACCGCATGATCGACGAGCGGGCGGACCATGTGGCGTCCCTGCTCGACCGTGGCCGGCGCACACTCGGCCATCTCCTCGACCGCGCCGACTCGGAGCTGAGGCACACCCACGCGCGCGTGGTGGCCCTCTCCCCCGCGGCGACCCTGCAGCGGGGCTATGCGGTGCTGCAGAAGGCCGACGGGCAGGTGGTCCGGGATCCCGGTGAGGTGACGGCGGACGAGGCACTGCGCGCCCGGGTCGCCGAGGGCGAGTTCTCCGTACGAGTCGATACATAGGGTGGGCCCATGACCAGCAAGGTGGAGGAGAGCGTGGCCGCGGGCGAGGCGCTGGGGTACGAGCAGGCTCGGGACGAACTGATCGAGGTCGTACGACGCCTGGAGGCGGGCGGTACGACGCTGGAGGAGTCCCTCGCGCTCTGGGAGCGGGGCGAGGAGCTGGCGAAGGTCTGCCGGCGCTGGCTGGACGGTGCGCGGGCACGGCTGGACGCGGCGCTGGCCGGGGAGGAGACGGCCGGGACCGAGGGCGGCTCACAGTAAGCAGACAGACGAACTGTGAAGCGGATCACCACACCCCGCTTTTTGTTGAATGTTGAAATTCGCTCGCGTACCGTCGGAAGGGTCAACCGGTCCACGGTCCGTTTACGCGGACGACGCACCCACCGAGAAGGTTCACGCATGTCACTCGTTCTTGACCCCGCTGCCCAGGACCTGCTGTTCCGCGAGGCCCGCACCGCGAACACCTTCACCGACGAGCCGGTGACCGAGGAGCAGGTCCAGGCGATCTACGACCTGGTCAAGTACGGCCCGACCTCCATGAACCAGTCGCCGCTGCGCGTCACGCTGGTCCGCTCGGCCGCGGCCCGTGAGCGGCTGACCAAGCACATGGCCGAGGGCAACCAGCAGAAGACCGCCACCGCCCCGCTGGTCGCGATCCTCTCCGCGGACAACGAGTTCCACGAGGAGCTGCCGCAGCTCTTCCCGCACTTCCCGCAGGCCAAGGACTTCTTCGGCGAGCGCTCCACCCGTGAGAGTGCCGCCGTCCTGAACGCCTCGCTCCAGGCCGCGTACTTCATCATCGGCGTCCGCGCCGCCGGTCTGGCCGCCGGCCCGATGACCGGCCTGGACTTCGAAGGCGTCCGCAAGGAGTTCCTGGACGACGACCACACCCCGCTGATGGTCGTCAACATCGGCAAGCCGGGCGACGACGCCTGGTTCCCGCGCTCCCCGCGGCTGGAGTACGAGCAGGTCGTCACCACCGTCTGACGGACGGGGACGGCAGGCAGACAGACAGGCAGACGGGCAGCCATGACGAAGGCCCCCGGCAGCGCTCGCCGCGCCGCCGGGGGCCTTCGCGTGTTCAGGCCGCGGGCCTCCGTACGTTCACTCCGTCTTCAGCGCCTGCGCCATCTCCGTCAGCAGCTCGAACGAGCCCGTGCCCGCCACCACGGTCGTCGCGCCGTCGGCCTGGTGCACGAGCGCGTCGTACCGGCCGCCGGTGTACCGCGTCCAGCTCCGGCCGTCGATCTCCTGCCGCCTGTCGGTGTCCTCCGCGCCCTGGGTGGCCTCGTCGATGAACTTCGACGGCTTCTGAGTCGACTGCTCGACCTGCACGTACTCGCCGTCGGGGGTGTGGAAGCCGAGATGCCAGGTGTCGAACTCCTCGCCCTGGAAGCGCACGGAGGTCGCCTTCCAGGTGTTCGGCAGGCCCTCCGGCGCGGCCACCGGGTAGGCCGCCGCACGGCGTGCCGTGAGCAGCTCGACGCGGTAGTCCACCCGCTGGATGTCGGGCTCCGAGTCGTCGTGCGGGATGAAGAGGTAGATGATTCCCGCCATGAGCCCGATCAGGCCCAGGGAGAGAACCATGTCCCGGACCGTCTTCTGCTTGTTGCCGTTCGAACCTGCCACGCCCCCTATCGTCGCAGGTGCCCTGGCCTGCTCATCCGTGGGGTCCCCTGCTCATTCTGTCGGTCTGACGATAGAGTCGTCGCCATCACCCTCATCCGGCCGTCGTCGTATCAGAAAGGTGCGTCTCGATGACCGAGCATCATCATCTGCCGTCCGAACTCGAAGTTCCCTCCGAAGCCCCCGACCGCAACCTCGCCCTGGAACTGGTCCGGGTCACCGAAGCCGCGGCGATGGCCGCCGGCCGCTGGGTCGGGCGCGGCGACAAGAACGGCGCCGACGGTGCGGCCGTACGCGCCATGCGGACCCTCGTCTCCACCGTGTCGATGAACGGCGTCGTCGTCATCGGCGAGGGTGAGAAGGACGAGGCCCCGATGCTCTTCAACGGGGAGCGGGTCGGTGACGGGACCGGGCCCGAGTGCGACATCGCCGTCGACCCGATCGACGGGACCACGCTCACCGCCAAGGGCATGCCGAACGCGATCGCCGTGCTGGCCGCCGCCGATCGCGGGTCGATGTTCGACCCGTCCGCCGTCTTCTACATGGACAAGCTGGTCACCGGGCCCGAGGCGGCCGACTTCGTGGACATCGACGCGCCCGTGTCGGTGAACATCCGCCGGGTCGCCAAGGCGAAGCGGTCCACGCCGGAGGACGTGACCGTGGTCATCCTGGACCGGCCGCGGCACGAGGGGATCATCAAGGAGATCCGGGACGCCGGTGCGCGGATCAAGCTGATCTCGGACGGGGATGTCGCCGGGTCGATCTACGCGCTGCGCGAAGGTACCGGGGTCGACATGCTGCTCGGTATCGGCGGTACGCCGGAGGGGATCATCTCGGCCTGTGCCGTGAAGTGCCTCGGCGGCACGATCCAGGGCAAGTTGTGGCCCAAGGACGAGGAGGAGCGGCAGCGGGCGGTCGATGCGGGGCACGATCTGGACCGGGTGCTCATGACCGACGACCTGGTCTCCGGCGAGAACGTGTTCTTTGTCGCCACCGGGATCACCGACGGCGAGCTGCTGCGGGGGGTGCGGTACCGGTCGGAGAACGCGACGACCGACTCGATCGTGATGCGCTCGAAGTCGGGGACGGTGCGGAGGATCGACTCGGAGCACCGGTTGAGCAAGCTGCGGGCTTACAGCGCGATCGACTTCGACCGCGCCAAGTAGCCCGGGCTGGCCTGGCCAGGGGCTGTGGATCGTTCACGACTGCGGCCGCAGGCAGCGCGGGTGCGGCCTCAGGCAGCGCGGGTGCGGCCGCAGGCAGCGCGGGTGCGGCCTCAGGCAGCGCTGGCGGCAGCACGGGTGCGGGCAGCGCTGGCGCGGAGAGCGCTGGCGGTGTGTGTGGGTGGCTTGTCGCGTCTGCGTGGCGGGGACGCGATATCGATACTGACCCTCGTCCCGTCCCTGAACGTCGGCCGAGGCCCCGCAGCCAGAAGGGCGCCCCCGGTGCGGTGGGAGCGCCCTTCTTCTGTTGCTCAGCCTGCCTGCGCTATGCGGCCCGCCGCCCTCGCCGCCTTCTTCAGTTCCATGTCGCGGCGGCGCCTCCTGGCGAGGACCACGCGGCGTTCGGCGGCGGTGAGGCCGCCCCAGACGCCGTACGGCTCGGGTTGCAGGAGCGCGTGCTCGCGGCACTCGACCATGACGGGGCAGCGGGCGCACACGCGCTTGGCGGCCTCCTCGCGGGAGAGGCGGGCGGCGGTGGGCTCCTTGGAGGGTGCGAAGAACAGGCCGGCCTCGTCGCGCCGACACACCGCCTCGGTGTGCCAAGGGGCGTCTTGGTCCCTGTCCCGCACTGGCGCCCGCGGGGCCGGAGCGGCAGCTACCTGCAGGGACGAATGCGACGGTTGCAGCACGGTCTACTCCTGACGACGGCTTCGCGAGCGAGAGACGATGCAGCAAGGCCTACCCGCTGTGCGCGTGCCTATGCACTGTGTTCCGAACCGCTGGAATACGGCGCTTCGTGCGCGATGCCATGCGGCGCCGGAGACCGATCGAACTCCCTTGGACCAGGCCCCGGTTCACAACCGTCAACGATCCAAGCGTTTGCGCAAACTCTTGTCGACCTTGCGCTGGACCCGATCGAGGATGTCGGCAACCAGCTTGCCCCGCTTGGGCCTTGCCTCGATGTTGCCGAGGACCGCCCAGCCGTCGACGTAGACGACCGGCGCCCGCGGTTCCGTCGAATCGAGCGTGTCCACCTCGAAGTTGCCGAGGACACCGCCACCGGTGCCGCGCAGCGACACGTTCTCCGGGACGCGCACCTCGACGTTGCCGAAGACCGAGATGGCCCTGATGACGACCTGCTGATACTCGAAGAATGCCTCGCTGAGGTCTATCTCCACACTGCCGAAGATCGCGTACGCGTGGATACGGCGGCCCGCGCGCCAGCGGCCCTTGCGGACGGCGCTGCTGAAGACCGCGACCACGGTGTCATCGGGGTCGGCCGGTATGGCGCCGGCGGTGGGGCGGCTGGGGGCGGCGGCGGCCGGGGCCACCCGGCGCTGGTGGGCGGCGGGCAGGTCCTGGATGAAGGCGTCCAGTTCGCCCACGGTCTTGGCGGCCAGCACGCCCTCGACCCGCTCGGCGTGCTCGTCGGCGGTGAGGCGGCCCTCGGCGAGCGCCTCCCGCAGGATGTCCGCGACCCGGTCGCGGTCGGCGTCGGAGGCACGGAGCTCGGTGGCGGCAGCAGGCGCGGGTGGCACGGGCGCGGGCACGGTCGGCGCGGGCGGGGCGGGCACGGTGTGCTTCTGAAGGTCCACGACAGCAGCGTACCCAAACGCGATAGATCGCGACTACCCCGACTGAGGATTACCTCACAAGCTTCGCCCCCGACGCAGGTTCTACGCTGGTGGACGCTGCCGCTGGAGGTCAGCCGTCGCGTCTGTCGAGTGAGGAATGGGCGACATGCCTGAGTTCGCGTACACCGATCTGCTCCCCATGGGAGAGGACACCACCCCGTACCGGCTGGTGACCTCCGAGGGTGTCTCCACCTTCGAGGCCGACGGGCGCACCTTCCTCAAGGTCGAGCCGGAGGCGCTGCGCAAGCTCGCCGAGGAGGCCGTGCACGACATCCAGCACTATCTGCGGCCCGCCCACCTTGCCCAGCTGCGGCGCATCATCGACGACCCCGAGGCGTCGGGCAACGACAAGTTTGTGGCGCTGGACCTGCTGAAGAACGCGAACATCGCGGCGGCCGGCGTGCTGCCGATGTGCCAGGACACCGGCACGGCGATCGTCATGGGCAAACGCGGGCAGAACGTGCTGACCGAGGGCGGCGACGAAGCGGCCCTCAGCCGTGGCATCTACGACGCCTATCTGAACCTCAACCTGCGCTACTCCCAGATGGCCCCGCTCACCATGTGGGACGAGAAGAACACCGGGTCGAACCTGCCCGCGCAGATCGAGCTGTACGCCACCGACGGCGGCGCCTACAAGTTCCTGTTCATGGCGAAGGGCGGCGGCTCCGCCAACAAGTCGTTCCTGTACCAGGAGACCAAGGCCGTTCTGAACGAGGCCTCCATGATGAAGTTCCTGGAGGAGAAGATCCGTTCGCTGGGTACGGCCGCCTGTCCGCCGTACCACCTGGCGATCGTCGTCGGCGGTACGTCCGCCGAGTACGCGCTGAAGACCGCGAAGTACGCCTCCGCGCACTACCTGGACGAGATCCCGGCCGAGGGCTCGCCGCTCGGACACGGCTTCCGGGACAAGGAACTGGAGGAGAAGGTCTTCGAGCTGACGCAGAAGATCGGTATCGGCGCCCAGTTCGGCGGCAAGTACTTCTGCCACGACGTGCGCGTGGTGCGGCTGCCGCGGCATGGCGCGTCCTGCCCGGTCGCGATCGCCGTGTCCTGCTCCGCCGACCGGCAGGCCGTCGCGAAGATCACCGCCGAAGGTGTCTTCCTGGAGCAGCTGGAGACGGACCCGGCGCGGTTCCTGCCGGAGACGACGGACGCTGAGCTCAATAGCGGCTCTGCCGCGGGCCTGGATGAATCCTCGGACGTCGTGCGGATCGACCTCAACCAGCCGATGGAGTCGATCCTCGCCGAGCTGACCAAGTACCCGGTGAAGACCCGGCTCTCGCTCACCGGTCCGCTGGTCGTCGCTCGCGACATCGCGCACGCCAAGATCAAGGAGCGGCTGGACGCGGGCGAGGAGATGCCGCAGTACCTCAAGGACCACCCGGTGTACTACGCGGGTCCGGCCAAGACGCCGGAAGGGTACGCGTCGGGGTCCTTCGGTCCTACGACCGCCGGGCGCATGGATTCCTACGTCGAGCAGTTCCAGGCGGCGGGCGGCTCCAAGGTGATGCTGGCCAAGGGCAACCGGAGCAAGCAGGTCACGGACGCGTGTGACGCGCATGGCGGCTTCTATCTCGGGTCGATCGGCGGGCCCGCCGCCCGGCTCGCCCAGGACTGCATCAAGAAGGTCGAGGTCGTCGAGTACGAGGAACTCGGCATGGAGGCCGTCTGGAAGATCGAGGTCGAGGATTTCCCGGCGTTCATCGTCGTCGACGACAAGGGCAGCGACTTCTTCCAAGATCCCGCGCCCGCGCCGACGTTCACCTCCATCCCGGTGCGGGGCCCCGGGCTGGCGTAGTTCCTCGGGTGCGGCGGGGACACTTCTCGCCCCCGCCGCACCTACCCGTCCCATCCCCCAGGTGCTCCGCCCCTTCGCCCCCCGCCGGGACTCCGCCCCGGACCCCGATCGGCCCGAAGGGCCTCGTCCTCAAACGCCGGACGGGCTGACTGGTTCCGTGCCGCCGGGGCGGCCGGTGAGGTGTTTCGCCCCCGCCGCCCCTGCCCGGGAGGGGGTCAGGCACCGAGTCCGGAACATCGATGCTCTCCCGTTCGCTATAGCGGGTATGAGCGACTACCGCATCGAGCACGACTCCATGGGCGAGGTCCGTGTGCCCGCCGACGCCAAGTGGCGGGCACAGACTCAGCGCGCCGT
The DNA here is from genome assembly GCF_009709555.1 of Streptomyces blattellae. Lineage (GTDB taxonomy): Bacteria > Actinomycetota > Actinomycetes > Streptomycetales > Streptomycetaceae > Streptomyces > Streptomyces blattellae. Next base: position 23,698 of record NZ_WJBG01000170.1, read on the forward strand.
CGAGAACTTCCCCATCTCCGGGCAGCGCATCGAGCGCGCGCACATCGAGGCGCTCGCGCAGATCAAGGGGGCCGCGGCGAAGGTCAACGCACGGCTGGGGGTGCTCGACAAGGACGTCGCCGAGGCGATCCAGGAGGCGGCCCGTGAGGTCGCCGAGGGGCGGTGGGACGAGCACTTCCCGGTCGACGTGTTCCAGACCGGCTCCGGGACCTCGTCCAACATGAACACCAACGAGGTCATCGCCACCCTGGCGAGTGAGCGGCTGGGCAAGAGCGTGCATCCGAACGACCACGTCAACGCCTCTCAGTCCTCCAACGACGTCTTTCCGTCCTCCATCCACATCGCCGCCACCGCCGCCGTCACCCGTGACCTCGTCCCCGCCCTCGAACACCTCGCGGCCTCCCTCACCCGCAAGTCGGAGGAGTTCGCGGACGTCGTGAAGTCGGGGCGGACGCATCTCATGGACGCCACGCCCGTGACGCTGGGTCAGGAGTTCGGGGGGTACGCCGCGCAGATCACGTACGGCGTGGAGCGGCTGTACGCCTCCCTCCCCCGCCTCGCCGAACTGCCCCTCGGCGGCACGGCCGTCGGCACCGGCATCAACACGCCGCCCGGTTTCTCCGCCGCCGTCATCGAGGAAGTCGCGCGGGCGACCGGGCTGCCGCTCACCGAGGCCCGCGACCATTTCGAGGCGCAGGGCGCGCGGGACGGGATCGTGGAGACGAGCGGGCAGCTGCGGACCATCGCCGTCGGCCTGACCAAGATCGCCAACGATCTGCGGTGGATGGCCTCCGGGCCCCGTACGGGGCTCGCCGAGATCTCCCTGCCCGACCTGCAGCCGGGGTCCTCGATCATGCCGGGCAAGGTCAACCCGGTCATTCCGGAAGCCGTCCTCATGGTCAGCGCCCAGGTCATCGGCAATGACGCCACGGTCGCCACCGCCGGGGCCGCCGGGAACTTCGAGCTGAACGTCATGCTGCCGGTCATCGCCAAGAACGTGCTTGAGTCGGTGCGACTGCTGGCCAACGCCTCGCGGCTGCTCGCCGACCGGACCGTGGACGGGATCGTCGCGCACCGGGAACGGGCGCGCGAGTACGCCGAGTCGTCGCCCTCCGTGGTCACCCCGCTGAACAAGTACATCGGGTACGAGGAGGCCGCCAAGGTCGCCAAGAAGGCGCTCGCGCAGCGGACGACGATCCGTCAGGTCGTGCTGGAGAGCGGGTATGTGGAGCGCGGCGATCTGACGGTGGAGCAACTCGACGAGGCGCTGGACGTCCTGCGCATGACGCACCCTTGACCAAGACCCACCCGTGACCATGACGCACCGGTGACCATGACGCACCCGTAACCAAAGGTTCCGCCCGCGTGAACCGTGACGCGCGCCGCAGCGTCGTATGCCTGTGACATCTAATATCTGTGCATGCCAGACGACGGAACGGTCAGACGAGTGGAAGCGGACGGTACGACGGCCTTCTGGGCGCCCGGGAGCCGGATTCTGTGGCGCTACCGGGAGAATGCCGGCGACCGCTTCCACATCGCCCGCCCCGTGACCGTCGTCCAGGACGACGCGGAGATCCTCGCCGTCTGGCTGGCGCCCGGCACCGAGTGCGTCCGGCCGGTGCTCGCCGACGGGACCCCCGTCCACGAGGAGCCGCTCCGGTCGCGCTACACCAAGCCGCGCACCGTGTCGCTGGACCGCTGGTTCGGTACGGGTGTGCTGAAGCTGGCGCGGCCGGGCGAGCCCTGGTCGGTGTGGCTGTTCTGGGAGCCGGGCTGGCAGTTCAAGAACTGGTACGTCAACCTCGAAGACCCGCTGGTGCGTTGGGACGGCGGGGTGGACTCCGAGGACCACTTCCTGGACATCTCCGTCCACCCGGACCGCAGTTGGCACTGGCGTGACGAGGACGAGTTCGCGCAGGCCCAGCGGGACGGCCTGATGGACGCCGAACTGGCCGAACGGGTGCGGGCGGCGGGCCGGGCGGCGGTCGAGTCGATCCGCGCCTGGGGGTCGCCTTTCTCGGACGGCTGGCAGCACTGGCGCCCGGATCCGTCCTGGGCTGTACCGTCACTGCCGGAGGACTGGGATCGTATGCCTGCGCACATGTCCACATGAGACCCTTGATGCGCCCCCGGGCCACAACCGTAGGATCATCCTCCGCAAGTGAATACAGCAGTTACAGCAGTAACTCCCGGCACATGAGCCGGGCCTGACCATACGTCACCGAGGGGCGGCAGGACGTGAGCGAGGGGTACGAGGGCAACACCGGTACGGACCACGGACGGTCCACCGGTGGCACAGGAACAGCCTTTCACCACGCGGGAATTCCGTTCCTGGGGCACGTATTCCGGGTATCGGCACTTCGGCGGGACGAACCGCGCGCACGGCGCATGGCCCAGTCGTCGCATTCCCGTCGTCCGCCCGAAGGGCGGGCCCTGCGGGCGGTGATGGGGTTTTCCCCGCGCGAGACGTGTTCGAGCGTGGGGAAGCGTGCGGCCGCGAGGCGGAGGAGGGAGTCATGGCCCAGCCGTGGCGACCGACGGCAACGCGGCGGATGCGTGGGCCGGCCGCCGCAGGGCAGGCGGGAATTTGGCGACTGGGCCATGGCCCCGGACGGACGGATTCGACACGCGTGACGGAGCAGCCGACCTCCTTCGAGCGCCCTGAGACCGGCGCCGGCCCCACGGACCCCCGCGGGGCGATCCTGCGTACCCCCGGCCCGGGGGCGCGCGCCTCCGCCTTACCGGCACAGGCCCGCACCGGCGAGACCCCGCCCGCGGGGACGCCCGTCGGTGACACGGAGCACTCCCAGCCCGCCGCCGTCGAGCCGGACACCCACCGCCCGCGGCCCGTTCCCGAGGGGGTCGCTGTTCAGGGCACCGAAGACGACAAGTCCCGCCAGGACCGCCGTACCGGACAGGCGGTGGCGCCGGGCCTGCCCACGCCGATGCGGCGGGACGGGGACCGGCTGCGCTTCGTCGGCGCCGCGACCCGGCGGATCGCCCGCGGTATCGACCTCGACGAGATCGTGATGGGGCTGTGCCGGGCGACCGTACCGACGTTCTCGGACGCGATCCTGGTCTATCTGCGCGACCCGCTGCCGGTCGGCGACGAGCGGCCCACCGGCCCGGTGGTGCTGCGGCTGCGCCGTACCGACCGGATCCCGGAGGAGCGGGACACCGAGGGCGGTTTCACACCCGCGCCGCAGGCCGAGCCGACGGATCTGACGCCGGCCAGCGCGGAGCTGTGCGAGGTGCGGCCCGGCGGCGCGCTGAACGAGGTGCTGCGCGGAGTGCGCCCGGTCTTCGCCGACGCCCCCGCCGCCCGCGCCGCGCTCCCCGAACTCCTCGGCGCCGACGTGGCCGTACCCGGCGGGCAGCGCGCCATCCTCGCCCCGCTGCGCGGGCGGCGCCGGGTCATCGGTGCCGCGCTGTTCCTGCGCCGCCCGGAACGCATGGCCTTCGAGCCCGACGACCTCCTCGTCGCCGCCCAGCTCGCCACGCACAGCGCGCTCGGCATCGACAAGGCGGTGCTGTACGGCCGTGAGGCGTACATCGCCGACGAGTTGCAGCGCACCATGCTGCCGGAGACGCTGCCGCGGCCCACCGGTGTGCGGCTGGCGTCCCGTTACCTGCCCGCCGCCGAGACCGCCCGCGTCGGCGGCGACTGGTACGACGCCATCCCGCTGCCGGGCAGCCGCGTGGCGCTGGTGGTGGGTGATGTCATGGGGCACTCGATGACGTCCGCCGCGATCATGGGCCAGCTGCGCACGACGGCGCAGACCCTCGCCGGGCTCGACCTGCCGCCGCAGGAGGTCCTGCACCACCTCGACGAGCAGGCCCAGCGCCTGGGCACCGACCGCATGGCGACCTGCCTGTACGCCGTCTACGACCCCGTGTCGCACCGCATCACCATCGCCAACGCCGGCCATCCGCCGCCCGTGCTGCTGCACCTCGGCGGCCGGGCGGAGGTACTGCGGGTGCCGCCGGGTGCGCCGATCGGGGTCGGCGGCGTCGATTTCGAGGCCGTAGAACTGGACGCGCCCGCGGGCGGGACCCTGCTCCTCTACACGGACGGTCTGGTCGAGTCCCGGCTGCGGGACGTGTGGACCGGCATAGAGCAGCTGCGCGAGAAGCTCGCCGCGACCGCGCAGCTGACGGGGGCCGACCATCCGCCGCCGCTGGAGGCGCTCTGCGACGAGGTGCTCGACATGCTCGGTCCCGGCGACCGGGACGACGACATCGCGCTGCTCGCCGCCCGCTTCGACGGGATCGCGCCCAGCGATGTCGCGTACTGGTTCCTGGAGCCGGAGGAGACGGCGCCCGGCAAGGCCCGGCGGCTGGCCCGGCGCGCGCTCGCCCGCTGGGACATGGAGGAGCTGACCGACTCGGTGGAGCTGCTGGTCAGCGAGGTCGTGACGAACGCGGTGCGCTATGCGTCCCGGCCGATCACGCTGCGGCTGCTGCGTACCGACGTACTGCGCTGCGAGGTCGGCGACGACGTACCGCAGCTGCCGCGGCTGCGGCAGGCGCGGGCCACGGACGAGGGCGGACGCGGGCTGTATCTGGTCAACCGGCTGGCCCGGCGCTGGGGAGCGACGCGGCTGAGCACGGGGAAGGTGGTCTGGTTCGAGCTGAACAGAGGGTGAGCAGAACAGAGGGCGAGCGCAACAGAGGGTGAGCAGCCGACTCCGCCGAGAATCGGGCTGAGCTTGGACATCGTCCAAATGTTGCCGACCTCCCGTCGGCGGAGTTGACTGACCTGCGTGAACGAAGCGACCTGACCGACTCCCCATGCACGACGGGAGGACGCTCGTGACGCAGGCACCCCAGCAGGTTCCGAACACCCAGGTTGCGTACACCACGAACAACGCCGGGATCCCGGTGGAGAGCGACGAGCACTCGCTGACCATCGGATCCAACGGCCCGGTCCTGCTCCAGGACCACTACCTCATCGAGAAGATGGCCCAGTTCAACCGGGAACGGATCCCGGAGCGCGTGGTGCACGCCAAGGGCAGTGGCGCGTACGGAACGTTCGAAGTGACCAACGACGTCAGCCAGTTCACCAAGGCCGACCTGTTCCAGCCGGGCAGGCGCACCGAGATGCTGGCGCGCTTCTCGACCGTCGCGGGCGAGACCGGCTCCCCCGACACCTGGCGCGACCCCCGCGGCTTCGCGCTGAAGTTCTACACCGAGTACGGCAACTACGACCTGGTCGGCAACAACACGCCGGTGTTCTTCGTCCGTGATCCCCAGAAGTTCCAGGACTTCATCCGCTCCCAGAAGCGCCGCCCCGACAACGGGCTGCGCGACAACAACATGCAGTGGGACTTCTGGACCCTCTCCCCCGAGTCCGCGCACATGGTGACGTGGCTGATGGGCGACCGGGGCATCCCGAAGACGTACCGCCACATGAACGGGTACTCCTCCCACACCTATATGTGGGTCAACGGCGGCGGCGAGAAGTTCTGGGTCAAGTACCACCTCAAGACCGACCAGGGCATCGACTTCCTCACCCAGGAGGAGGCCGACCGGCTCGCGGGCGAGGACGCCGACTGCCACCGCCGCGATCTGTTCCAGGCGATCGAGCGCGGCGACCACCCGTCCTGGACGGTCCATGTGCAGGTGATGCCGTTCGAGGACGCCGCCGACTACCGGTTCAACCCGTTCGACCTGACCAAGGTGTGGCCGCACGCCGACTACCCGCTGATCGAGGTCGGCCGGATGACCCTCGACCAGAACCCCGAGGACTACTTCATCCACGTCGAGCAGGCCGCCTTCGAGCCGTCCAACCTGGTGCCGGGCATCGGCCCGTCCCCGGACAAGATGCTGCTCGGCCGGCTCTTCTCGTACCCGGACACGCACCGCTACCGCATCGGCCCCAACTACGCCCAGCTACCGCCCAACCGACCCCGCTCACCGGTCAACTCGTACGCCAAGGACGGCCCGATGCGCTACGAAGCGGCCGGCACCGGCGCCCCGTACGCCCCCAACTCGTACGGCGGCCCGGCCGCCGCCGTCCAGCAGTTCGGCGACATCGCCGGCTGGCAGGCGGCGGGCGAGATGGTGCGCGAGGCATACAAGCTGCACCGCGAGGACGACGACTTCGGCCAGCCGCGCACCATGATCCGCCAGGTCCTCGACGACGCGGCCCGCGGACGGCTGGTCGCCAACGTCAGCGGGCATCTCAAGCAGGGGGTCACCCGCCCGGTGGTGGACCGTGCGGTGCGGTACTGGCGCAACATCGACAAGGAGACCGGGGACCGGATCGCCCAGGGGGTCGGCGGAGCCTGACGCACCCGGTCCCCTCTCGTGCCGCTACTGGCCGCTGTTCGGGTCGGGCGGGATCGCGGGAGTGCCGTCGTCCGCCGGCGGTGATGTCGTAGGCGTCTGGGTCGGTGTCTGAGTGGGTGTCTGTGTCGGGGTCTGCGTGGGCGTCTGCGTCGGGGTCTGCGACGGCGGGGCCTGGGTGGTCGGCGCCTCGGTTGTCGGAGCCTGGCTCGGCGTCTCGACCGGCTCCTCGGTCTGTGTCGGGGTCCAGGTCGGCTCGACCGCCGCGCCCTGGGTGGTGTCCAGGTCGAACTCGGCGTCCGTGTCCGTCACGCCGAACATGTACGCCGCCCAGATCTGCGCCGGGAACCCGCCGCCGTTGACCCTGCCCTTGCCCGGCAGGGTGCCCGTCGCGCCCTTCATGTCGACCTGCTTGCCGGTCTTGCGCTCCTCGCCGAACAGACCGATCGACGTGACCAGGTCCGGCGTGTAGCCGGTGAACCAGGCCGACCTGCCGAAGTCGGAGGTACCGGTCTTGCCGGCGACCTCCTGGCCGTCGCGGGCCGGGTTCTCGCGCACCGACGTGCGGGCCGTACCGTCGTCGACCACGCCGGTCAGCACCGACGTCACCGTGTCCGCCGCCTCACGGCTGATCACCTGCTCGCCGATCGGGTCCGGCATCTTGATCGTCCGGTCGTTCTGCTCGGCCGACGCGACGAGGGTCGGGGTGACCTTCTTGCCGTGGTTGTCGAGGGTGGCGTAGACCCCGGCCATCTCCAGCGGGCTGGCGCCCATGGTGCCCAGCGTCTGCGCGGCCACCGCCTCCTCGTCCTCGACGTTCATGCCGAGCCGGCCGGCGGTCTCCATCACCTTGTCCATGCCGACGTCGATGCCCATCTGCGCAAACACCGAGTTGATGGACTTGTTCATCGCGGTCTGCACGGTGACGTCGCCGTAGTCGACGTCGTCCTCGTTCGGCGGGGCGAAGCCGACCTTCTTGCCGTCGTCCTCGACCGGCCGCTTGCTCGTGCCGTCGTAGATCGTGTTCGCGGAGATCGTCGTACCGTCCTGCGTCTTGGCCTCGTTCTCCAGGGCGGCGGCGAGGATCACCGGCTTGAACGTCGACGCGGGCTGGTAGTCCGATCTGGTCGCGTTGGAGCGGTAGTGCTTGAAGTAGTCCTCGCCGCCGTACAGGGCGACGATCTTTCCCGTCTCGGGGTCGACGGAGACGCCACCGGCCTGGATGTTCCCGTCGACGGTGCGCTTCTCCGGGTCCAGCTTGCTGGTCAGCTGCGTCTGGGCGGCCTTCTCCAGCTGCGTCTGCTTCTTCTTGTCGATGTTCAGGGTGATGGTCCAGCCCTGCCCGTCGACTTGGGCCTCCGCTTCGGAGCGCGTGAGACCCTCCCGCTTCATCAGCTGGTTCTCCAGCTCCGTGTTGGCGAGATCGACCAGATACCCCTTCTGCCCCTCCCGGCCAGCGGCGGCCTTCGGCTCCTCGGGCACCGGGAACTTCATGTTCTGCCGCTTGCCGGCGTCCAGCCAGTCCATCTCGACCATGTTGTCCAGGACGTAGTTCCAGCGCGCCTGGACCAGTTCCTTGCCGGTTTCGGAGGCGACGGCCCAGTCGTACGTGCTCGGCGCCTGGAGCAGGGCGGCGAGGTACGCGCCCTGCTCGACCGTGAGGTCCTCGACGTCGACGCGGTAGTAGGCCTGCGCGGCGGCCTGGATGCCGTACGCGTTGCGGCCGAAGTAGCTGGTGTTGAGGTAGCCCGCGAGGATTTCGTCCTTGGACATCTGGCGGTCCACCTTCAAGGAGATGACGATCTCCTGCAGTTTGCGGGTGACCGTCTGTTCCTGGCTGAGGTAGTAGTTCTTGACGTACTGCTGGGTGATCGTCGAACCACCCTGGGCGCCCCTGCCGGCCAAGGTGTTGAACACACCGCGGGCCGTGCCCCTGAGGTCGATGCCGGAGTCCTTGTAGAACGTCTTGTTCTCCGCGGCGACGAAGGTGTTCCGGACGTCCTTGGGCACCTGGGCGATGTCCACGATCTCGCGGTTGACCTCGCCGTCGCGGGCCAGGACCGAGCCGTCGCTGTACTTGTAGACGTTGCTCTGCAACTTCGCGGCCTGCTCCGCCGCGTTGCCCTCGGGTATGTCGACGACCAGGTACAGCACGATGAAGCCGCCGATGCCGAGCAGACAGAAGCCGAAGAACGTGCCGAGGATCTTCCTCCACGTGAACATCCGGCGTATGAAGCTCTTGCCGTCGTTCTTCCCCGGCGCTCGTCGCGAGCGGCGCCTGGGCGCGGCGCGGTGGCCACCGCGCTGTCGCGCTCGTCTCTCTTCCGCTCGTCCCATGACTCCGTCTGCTCCGCTTCGGTCGTCAGCTGTCACACAGGTTTCAGGCTCCGGTCAGCTCAGAAAGCTAGCACCGCTGTATGTGACAAAGGGCGGGCGATCCGGTCCTTTACGGACGTGACACTCAGCACGTGCCACTCAGCACCCGCCCCATCAAAACCGACGCGCGGGAGGGCAGAAAGGTTGCTTCAGAAGCGTACGGGTGAACCACCTCGCACCTCACGCCACACGCCTCCCGCCACACGCCTCCCGCCGGGGCCCGACCGATCCCGCGTCGGGAACGGCCGCCCTCGCGCCAGTAGCGGAATCGTGACAATCGCCTTTCACCTGCACCGTCGTACGCCCCGTACCGATCTACACACTCGACGTATACACGCGAGGTATACGCCGTGTGTACAGTCCTCCCCATGTCCATCGGTCACACCCTCCTGGGGCTCCTGGAGTCCGGCCCGCGTCACGGCTACGACCTGAAGCGGGCCTTCGACGAGAAGTTCGGTCATGACCGGCCGCTGCACTACGGCCAGGTCTACTCGACGATGTCCCGGCTGCTGAAGAACGGTCTCGTCGAAGTCGACGGGATCGAGCCCGGCGGCGGTCCGGAACGCAAGCGGTACGCGATCACCGAGGCCGGCATCACCGACGTACAGCGGTGGCTGGCGACGCCGGAGAAGCCGGAGCCGTATCTGCAGTCGACCCTGTACACCAAGGTCGTTCTCGCGCTGCTGACGCACCGGAACGCCGCCGACATCCTCGACACACAGCGTTCCGAGCATCTGCGGATGATGCGGATCCTCACCGACCGGAAGAGGAAGGGGGACCTGGCCGACCAGCTGATCTGCGACCACGCCCTGTTCCATCTGGAGGCCGATCTGCGCTGGCTGGAACTGACCGCCGCGCGTCTGCACAAGCTCGCCGAGGCGGTGACCCGATGACCCCCGCAGGCTCCCTGCTCGTCGCGACCGGTCTGCGCAAGGCGTACGGTCCGACCACGGCGCTCGACGGCGCCGAGTTCTCCATCCACCCCGGCGAGGTCGTCGCCGTGATGGGCCCCTCTGGCTCCGGGAAGTCGACCTTGCTGCACTGCCTCGCGGGGATCGTGCCGCCGGACTCCGGGTCGATCCTCTACAACGGCCGTGAGATGGCCCGGATGAGCGATGCCGAGCGCAGTCAGCTGCGGCGCAGCGAGTTCGGGTTCGTGTTCCAGTTCGGGCAGTTGGTGCCGGAGCTGACCTGCGTCGAGAACGTCGCCCTGCCGCTGCGGCTGAGCGGGACGAACCGCAAGGAGGCCGAGCAGGCCGCCCTGTCCTGGATGGAGCGGCTGGAGGTCGACGACCTGCGCAAGAAGCGGCCCGGCGAGGTCTCCGGCGGTCAGGGGCAGCGCGTCGCCGTCGCCCGCTCGCTGGTGACCAACCCGTGCGTGCTGTTCGCCGACGAGCCGACCGGCGCACTGGACTCGCTCAACGGCGAGCGGGTGATGGAGCTGCTCACGGAGGCCGCCCGGTCCACCAACGCCGCCGTCGTGCTGGTCACGCACGAGGCTCGGGTGGCCGCGTACTCGGACCGCGAGATCGTCGTACGGGACGGCAAGTCCCGGGACATGGAGCGGGTCGTATGAACGTGCGGCACTGGACGAGGGACCTGGGCATGGGCGTCAGGTTCGCGTTCGCCGGGGGACGCGAGGGCTGGGTCCGGGTCCTGCTGACGGGTGTCGGCGTCGGGCTCGGGGTGGCGCTGCTGCTGCTGACGACGGCGCTCCCGAACGCGCTGAACGCCCGCAGCGGCCGGGAGGCGGCCCGGTCGGACATCAACTACGGCTCCGAGGAGATACCGAAGGGGGACGACACCCTGCTGCTCGCGGCCAGCGGTACGACCTTCCGGGACAAGGACATCCGCGGGCGTGACGTACAGCCCGAGGGCCCGAAGGCACCGCTGCCGCCGGGCGTCGAGAAGCTCCCTGCGGTCGGCGAGATGGTGGTCTCGCCCGCGCTGGAGAAACTGCTCGGCTCCGACGAGGGGAAGCTGCTGCGGGAGCGGCTGCCGCAGCAGATCGTCGGCACCATCGGTGACAGCGGTCTGATCGGCCCTGCCGAACTCACCTTCTACCGGGGCGGCGAGGGGCTCGCGGCGCAGCTCGACAGCGGCGGTGTGGTGCGGATCGAGAAGTTCGGGAACCAGGACTCCAGCTCGGATCCGCTGGATCCCGTCCTGCTCCTGCTGATCCTCGTCGTCTTCGTCGTACTGCTCATGCCCGTCGGTGTCTTCATCGCCGCGGCCGTACGGTTCGGCGGTGAGCGGCGGGACCGGCGGCTCGCGGCTCTGCGGCTGGTCGGCTCCGACAGCCGGATGACCAAGCGGGTGGCGGCGGGCGAGGCGCTCGCCGGGGCCGCGCTCGGGCTGCTCTTCGGTACCGGCTTCTTCCTGCTCGGCCGTGAGATCGCGGGCTCGCTGGAGCTGTTCGACGTCAGCGTCTTCCCGAGCTACCTCAACCCCTCGCCCGCGCTGGCCCTGCTGGTTGCCGTCGTGGTGCCGGCGGCCGGGGTGGTGGTCACACTGTTCGCGCTGCGGCGCGTGGTGATCGAGCCGCTCGGAGTGGTCCGTACGGCGAAGCCCGCGCGGCGCCGGCTGTGGTGGCGGCTGCTGCTGCCGCTGGCCGGGCTCGCGATGCTCTACCCGATGTTCGGCCAGGGCCGCGACGACGGCGACTTCAACCAGTACCTCGTCGTCGGCGGTGTGATGCTGCTGCTCGTCGGCGTGACCGTGCTGCTGCCGTGGATCGTCGAGACGGTCGTCGCCCGGCTCGGCTCGGGCGGCATCGCCTGGCAACTGGCCGTGCGCAGGCTCCAGTTGAGCAGCGGCACGGCAGCCCGCATGGTCAACGGCATCGCGGTCGCGGTGGCCGGGGCGATCGCGCTGCAGATGCTGTTCACCGGCATCGACGACGACTACACCAGGCCGACGGGCAAGGACGTCACCCGGGCGCAGATGCAGGTGAACGTGCCGGACGGGGTGCCCCTCGCGCAGTCCGCGGCGAAGTTCCGGGACACCGACGGGGTGCGCGGGGTCTACGCGTACGACGAGGCATACGTCAGTGAGAAGCCCATGGACGCCGAGCTCAGCTCCCAGGTCACCGTGGGCGACTGCGCCGCGCTGCGCGAGGTGACGCGCCTGCCCTCGTGCCGTGACGGGGACGTGTTCGCCGTACAGGGCGCCGAGGACGACGCGAACACGGAGACGCTGGCGAAGCCCGGGGGCACGGTGTACTTCGACTCGGGATACACGGACGGGCCCGAGACCACGCCGCTGGCCTGGACCCTGCCGCCGACGGTGAAGAAGGCTCAGGCGCGGGTCGACATGACCGGCTGGAAGCGGGGCGGCCTCATGGTCACCCCCAAGGCGCTGCCCGCGGGCACCGTGCCCGGCATGAACGGCCAGATCTACCTCAGCCTCGACGAGTCCGTGCCGGACGTACGCGATCTGGTACGGAACACGGCGGCCACGATCGACCCGGTCAACGAACCGATGACATGGTCCTCCACCGCTCGGTCCGAGCGCTACGACTCCATCCGCACCGGCCTGTTCGTCGGCGCCGCCTGTGTCCTGGCGCTGATCGGCGCGAGCCTGCTGGTGTCGCAGCTGGAGCAGTTGCGGGAGCGCAAGAAGCTGCTGTCGTCGCTGGTCGCCTTCGGCACCCGGCGCCGCACGCTGAGCCTGTCGGTGCTGTGGCAGACGGCGATCCCGGTCGCCATCGGTCTGCTGCTGGCCTCGGTGGTCGGTCTGACGCTGGGCGCGGTGCTGCTCAGGATGTCGGACGCCCCGATCACCGTGGACTGGGCGAGCGTGGCGACGATGGCCGGCAGCGGCGCGGCGGTCGTCCTCGCCGTCACCCTGCTCAGCCTGCCGCCGCTGCTGCGGCTGATGCGGCCGGACGGGCTGCGCACGGAGTGACTCAGCCACCGCCAGGGGGCTCTGCCCCCTGGACCCCCGCTCCTCAAACTCCCCCAGAGGGGGACCCCCAAGGGGCTGATTTTCCCAGCCCCGTCCGGCGCCTGAGGATGCCGGTCCGGGCAATTCAGCCCGTCCGGCGTTTGAGGACGAGGCCGTTCAGGCCGAAGCGGGGGGTCTGGGGGCGGCAGGCAGCCCCCAGGGTTGGGACGGGTAGGGGCGGCGGGGGCGAACACCCTTCCCCGGACTACGACGGTGCCGCGTCCGACGGCGGAGGCGGCTGTACCGGCGCCACATCCAGTGCGGTGGCTCCCCTCGGCCGCGGGGACTGCACGAGCGCCGCCTCCTGGGAGTACGACTTCAGATAGCTGACCACCGTGTTCGTCACCGCCACCAGCGGCACCGCGACGATCGCACCGCCGATCCCCGCGACCAGCCCACCCGCCGCCACCGACAGCACCACGGCCAGCGGATGGACCCGGACCGCCCGCCCGAGGATGAACGGCTGGAGGATGTGGCCCTCGATCTGCTGGACCGCGAGCACCACCGCAAGCGTCATCACCGCGGTGAAGACGCCCTGCGTCACCAGCGCCACCACGACCGCCAGAGCGCCCGAGGCCACCGCGCCCACCAGCGGGATGAAGGAGAACAGGAAGATGAAGACGGCCAGGGGTACGGCCATCGGCACGTCCAGGAAGTAGATGCCGATGCCGATGAAGACGGCGTCGATCAGGGCCACCAGCACCGTGCCGCGGACGTACGCCGTGAGCGTCCGCCACGCGGCCGGGCCGGCCCCGGCGACACCGGGACGGGCGGCAGCCGGCACGAGCTTCAGCGACCACTCCCAGATGCGCTTGCCGTCGTAGAGGAGGAACAGCGTCGAGAAGCCCGCCAGCAGGATGCCGGTGAGCCCCTCGACGATGACCGTCACGCCTTCCAGGCCCGCGGAGGTGATTTCGTCCGCGTTGTCGCCGACCGCGTCCCGCAGGTTCTCGGCGATGTCGTTGATCTGCTGGTCGGTGACGTGGAACGGGCTGTCGAGCAGCCACTGGCGCAGATCCTCGATACCGTCCTGGATCTCGTCGGAGAGGTTGTCGATGTTCTCCATGACCTGCCAGGTCACGAACCAGCCCATCAGCCCCATCACGACGAAGCCGAGGATCACGGTGAGCGCGGTGGCGATGCCGCGCGGCACTCCGTACCGCCGCAGCCGGGTCACCGCGGGCTCCAGCAGCGCGGTGATCAGCAGCGCGGCGACGAAGGACAGCACGACCAGTTGGACCGCGCTGATGACCTGCGTCAGCACCCACAGCGTGCCCGCGAGGACCAGCAGCCGCCAGCCGGCCTCGGCGGCGACCCGGATGCCCCACGGCACGGCGAGCGCGGGGTCGGGGCGGTCGGGGCGGTCGGAGCGGGACGCGGTCTCCGGGGGGTAGTCGGGCGGCGGCGGGACCTTCTCGGAAACCTTCTCGGGGGTCTTGTCCGGGGTCTTGTCCGCGGTGTTGTCCGCGGTGTTGTCCGCGGTCTTGTCCCGCTTCTCAGCGGCGGCCGGGGCGGACACCGGCCCGACATCGGCCCGCTCCACCTCGGCGCGGCGCTTGTCCAACCGCTCTCCCATTTCGGTCAGTCCGGCGCCCAGCCGGCTGAGCCACCCTGGCACTCGCGACATGATCCGTCCCTTGCCCCCGTCTGTCCCCACCACTCCCCCACAGCCGTCATGTCCGACCGTACATGTCGAGTGCCGAAAGCCCCTCACCGTAGGACGGTGAGGGGCTCGGAAAGGTTGAGCGAACGGCTGCTCAGTACCAGTTGTTGGCCTGCCAGAAGGCCCACGCGTCGCACGGGCTGCCGTAGCGGTCGTTCATGTAGCTGAGGCCCCACTTGATCTGTGTGGCCGGGTTGGTCTGCCAGTCGGAGCCGGCGGACGACATCTTGGAGCCGGGCAGGGCCTGGAAGAGGCCGTAGGCGCCGGAGGAGGGGTTGACGGCCTGGTAGTTCCAGCTGGACTCGTGGTCCACGATGTTGCTGAAGCACTGGTACTGGTCGCTCGCCACCATCGACTGCGCCATCGACTGGATCTCCGCGATGGTGTATGAGCTCTGGGGGGCGAAGTCGGAGGCATCGCGCGTGGCGCTGCGGCTGGCCGCCGCCTCCGCCTCTTCGCGCTCCTTGGCCTCCTGCGCCGCCTTCTCGGCGGCTTCCTTCTTCTCGACCGCGGACTGGGCGGCAGCCTTGCGGGCGGCCTCCTCGGCGTCCTTCTTGGCGGTCGCGTCCGCGGCGATGGCCTGGGTCTCGGCCTGCTGAGTGAGGGACGCGGTCTGGACCTGGGCCTGCTGGCCCGCGGGTATGTCCGCGAGCAGCGTCAGGTCGGCTGCCGCCGCTTCGGCGTCGTTGTCCTGTGCGGTGCTCCCCGAGGCAACGCCGACGACACTTCCGACAGCGGTGACCGCGGTGGCCGAGGCCACTGCGAATCCCCGGACCGAAATCCGGCTCACACGGTTTCCTTCCAGCATCGCCCGCTTCGGTGACCCTGGCGGACGCAATCGTGCCCCTGAACGCTGGCCTCCCCACTGCGCGGTCACGGGAGGCACGGGCCCGGTGGGCAACTCCCGCGAGGGGAGCGCCGCGTGGTGCTCGGGCGGCATACGACGTCGACTATGGAGTTGGCTCTGATCCTGCTGTGGTGCCGTACCTCCCCCACTACCAAAAGTGTGGGGGTACCCCCAGGGGTACAGGTGTGTCGTATGCGGGGCCTGACAGGAGTGAGACTCTGCCGCAACCCGACGCCGGGTGGCAATTCCGAGTTGCGTGTGAAAGCTCACATCCCGTTTGCCCCGGTGGATTTTGAGAAACCGCAACACACGACGGCGCCGCCCAACTAGGCTCTAGACCTTTGCTGGACGGCGCCAACCACCGAGTAACCGGCCCTAATTGGGCATCGGTCGACAGATTCCTCAGACCACCCCGTCTTCGAGCATTTCGGTCACAAGTGCAGCGATCTGGGACCTCTCGGACCGCGTGAGCGTGACATGCGCGAAGAGCGGGTGCCCCTTCAGCTTCTCGACGACGGCGACGACACCGTCGTACCGGCCGACGCGCAGATTGTCCCGCTGGGCCACGTCATGGGTGAGAACCACCCGTGAATTGGCGCCGATTCGGGACAGGACGGTCAGCAGTACGTTCCGCTCCAGGGACTGCGCCTCGTCCACGATCACGAACGCGTCGTGCAGCGAGCGTCCGCGGATGTGGGTGAGCGGCAGGACCTCCAGCATCCCGCGCGAGCTGACCTCCTCGATGACCTCGCGGCTGGTGACCGCGGACAGCGTGTCGAAGACCGCCTGGGCCCAGGGGCTCATCTTCTCGGCCTCGGAACCGGGCAGATAGCCGAGTTCCTGCCCGCCCACCGCGTACAGCGGACGGAAGACCATGATCTTCTCGTGCTGACGGCGCTCCAGGACCGCTTCCAGACCCGCGCACAGCGCCAGCGCCGACTTGCCGGTGCCGGCCCGGCCGCCCATCGAGACGATCCCGACGTCCGGGTCGAGGAGCAGATCCAGCGCGATCCGCTGCTCCGCACTCCTGCCCTTGATGCCGAACGCCTCACGATCCCCGCGCACCAGCCGGACGTTGCCTTCGGGCGACATCCGCCCCAGGGCCTTCCCGCGCTCGGACTGAATGGTCAGCCCGGTGTGCACGGGCAGGCCGGACGCCTCGGGAACGTGGACCGTCCCCTCCTCGAAGAGGATGTCCACCTGTTCGCCCGGAAGGGTCAGTTCGGACATTCCGGTCCAGCCGGAGGAGTCCGTGATGGCGAGTTCGGCGCGGTACTCCTCGGCGAGGAGGCCGACCGAGGACGCCTTGATCCTGAGCGGCAGGTCCTTCGACACGACGGTGACGTCGAACCCCTCGGCCTGCAGGTTGCGGGCGACCGCGAGGATGCGGGAGTCGTTGTCCCCCAAGCGGTAGCCGGTCGGCAGAACGCTGGGGTCCGAGTGGTTGAGCTCGACACGGACGGTGCCGCCGAGGTCCCCGATCGGGATGGGGGCGTCAAGACGGCCGTACCGCACCCGGAAGTCGTCCAGCAGGCGCAGCGCCTGCCGGGCGAAGTAGCCGAGTTCGGGATGGTGCCGTTTGGCCTCCAACTCCGTCACCACGACGATCGGGAGCACGACTTCGTGCTCGTCGAAGCGGTTCAGGGCGTTCGGGTCGGCCAGCAGGACGCTGGTGTCGAGAACATAGGTGCGCCGGTCGGGCTTGTGGCGCTTTGTGCTGGTCACCACGGAAGGACGTACCCCCTCGGAAGAGGTCGGGGAGCGACGGAGAGGAGCTGGACCGGTCGACGGCGCCGATGCACGGGCCGAGAACCGGCCCTCCGCTGCTTCGTCCGCGCGGTGAACGCACGATCGGGCTGGTGCAAAGGGCCTCCCGGGCGGACGGCCCCGTGCCGTCCGCTGAGATCCGACACCCGTGGTTCGGGTGTCGACCTGTCTGGCTTATGCCCTCGAACGCGCGATGCCATGCCACGGCATATGACGGCGCGCTGGTGAACTCATCGTTACGTCCGGTTACTCCCGCCCCGGAGAGCGTGGCTTCCCTCGTCCGCGGCTTTCCTCGTCCGGGGGTACGGCGGTTCAGCCTCGGTAACGGCGGTTCAGCCTCCGCAACGGCGGTTCAGCCTCCGCAACGGCGGTTCAGCCTCCGCAACGGCGGTTCAGCCTCCGTAACGGCGGTGCCGCGCCGCGTAGTCGCGCAGGGCGCGCAGGAAGTCGACCTTACGGAAGGCCGGCCAGAAGACCTCACAGAAGTAGTACTCGGAGTGGGCCGTCTGCCAGAGCATGAAACCGGACAGCCGCTGCTCGCCGCTGGTGCGGATGACGAGGTCCGGGTCGGGCTGGGCGCCGGTGTAGAGATGCCGGCTGATGGTCTCGACATCGACGGTGTCGGCCAGCTCCTCCAGCGAGGTGCCCTTGTCGGAGGCGTCCAGCAGCATCGAGCGCACGGCGTCGGCGATCTCCTGGCGGCCGCCGTAGCCGATGGCGACGTTGACGACTATGCCGTCGATGCCCGCCGTGGCCTCCTCGGCCTCCTTGAGGGTGGTCTGCATCTGCTGCGGCAGCAGGTCGAGCGTGCCGACGTGGTGGACACGCCAGCGGCCGTCGGCGGCGAGGGTGCGTACGACGTCCTCGATGATGCCGAGGAGCGGGACGAGTTCGTCCTGCGGGCGGTCGAAGTTGTCCGTCGACAGCAGCCAGAGGGTGACGACCTCGACGTCCGTCTCGGAGCACCAGCCGAGGAATTCCTCGATCTTCTCGGCGCCGGCCCGGTGACCGTGCACGGTGGTGGAGCCCGCCGCCTTCGCCCAGCGCCGGTTGCCGTCCATGATGACGCCGATGTGCTTGGGCACCTGAGCGTGGTCCAGGTGGCCTTCCACCCGGCGTGCGTACAGCCTGACGAGCAGGCTGCGCAGCTTGTCGCGCAGGTTCACGTGAATGTCAGCCCCTCCGTGCGGATGCGGTCCCCGCGGAGCGAGGGTACCGCCGTGGGCGTCGAGGGCCATATTCCGGGGGCGGTTCGCCGGTCCGGGGGCGGTTCGCCGGTCCGGGGGCGGTTCGCCGGTCCGGGGGCGGTTCGCCGGTCCGGCATACAAAAAACGGGCCGGTCCGTGGGGGGGAGACGGACCGGCCCGAGGGGGGGCTTCCACCATAACCCTTCGTAAGTGATGCTGGGTGCATCGGCGTGCCACAACTACTCTCCGGAGTCGGCCGACGACGGCACGATGGCCGCAAAAGGCCTCGTTCCGGGCGGGCTCATGGCCGAATCACGGCGATGCGGGCAACCCCGGGAGTGACCGCGCTTCCCCCGGGTGGGTGACCCCGTCAGCGAACGTCCGCTTGACGTGCGCGGTACCGCGCAGCCCCCTCCTCTGCGCGGTACCGCCCGCGCAGCTTTGCTTGCGCGAATTTCCTTGGTCTGAACTTACGTCAAGTGTCGACCGAACGCGAGTCACCTGCGATAACAATGTGGAAACTGTGCACGATCCGTGGAAGTGAAGGAGGAATCTCCAGCAAGGCACCAATAGACCGATTTGCACCTGCTTGGACGCCCTGGTTCTCCTGCATAGCGGACAGCTTCCGTCCTACTACAGCCCTGCCGTCGTCCCATGCCCCTGAGGATCAGCTGGGACGACGCGAGCGCACGCCGACTGGAACGGCAATTCCTGGCCAACCCTGCGAAGGCGGGTGGAGACATGGCCGCCGTGGGCCCCTCCACGCCCCGGACGGACGTGCGGGCCGCCCCTCCGGGAGGACCGCTCCAGGGGCGGTGAGGGCGGGCCCGCACGCGTAGTGCCTCAGCCCGGCCTGCGCAGCTCGAAGAGGTGGCGGGCGCTGTGGGCGACGAAGGGGCCGTCTGCCTCGATCTCGGCGTGCAGGGCGCGGAGCCGGGACTCGTACGCCTCGACGGTGAAGTCGGGCACCATCCAGATCACCTTGCGCAGGAAATGGACGACCGCACCGATGTCGTAGAACTCCATACGGAGCCGTTCCGCACGTACGTCGACGACTTCGAGACCTGCGGCCTGGGCGTCCGCGCGCTCGCGGTCGGGATGACGGCCGCTGCGCTGCTCCTCCGGCTGCGGCCCGAGGAAGTACTCGACCAGCTCGAAGACGCTGCTGGGCCCGACGTGTTGGGCGAAGTAGGTGCCACCGGGGCGGAGGACGCGGGCGATCTCCGGCCAGTCGGGGCGTACGGGGTGCCGGCTGACGACCAGGTCGAACGTCCCGTCCGCGAAGGGGAGCGCGGCGTCCTCGGGCGAGGCGACGACGGCGACCCCGCGGGGGCGGAGGAGGGCGGTGGCCCTGGCGAGATTGGGGGGCCAGCCCTCGGTGGCGACGGTGAGGAGGGGTGAAGTGGGCTGCTGTGCCGACTCGGCGCGCTCCATCCGCCCCAGGGCGAAGTCGAGAACCTCTCCGCCGCCGGTCTGGATGTCGAGCACGGCGGTCGTGCCGCGGAGGCGGGCGGCCATGGACTCCGCGTAACGCCATGAGGGCCGGGCCTCCGTGGCCCTGCTCTCGAACCACGAGAAGTCCCAGCCGTCGGTGGGGTGGGACACGGCTTCTGCGACGAGGGCTTCGTACGTTTCGCAGGTGCGGGAAGCACCGGGCACCCGTCGGCTCACGGAACCAGGGGCCGTACTTCTTCGGCCGCGAACCGTACGAACCCCTCCGGGTCGGGTTCGTCGCCGGTCGGCTGCAGTACGACCGTGTCGGCGCCGGCGTCGGCCAGGCGCTGGACGGCCTTGGCGACGGCTGAGGCGTCTCCGGCGACACCGAGGTCCTGGACTGATGCGAGGCCTTCGGCGACGAGCTCGGCACGCAGCCGTGCGGCGGCGCCGGGACCGGTGGCGGCGAGGAGATAGACGACGACCTTGTGCGGTTCGGTACGACCGGCCGACTCCCGCCCTTCGTCGATGAGCTGCCGGGCACGCCGGACACCGTCGGGCGGCGTACCCGCGGTGAGGATGGTCCCGTCGGCCGCCTCACCGGCCAGCCGCAGCGAGCGGGGCCCGGTGGCACCGGCGAGGACGGGCGGCGCGGGATCGGCAGGGGGCCAGTCGAGCGCTACGTCGTCGAGCTTGACGTACCGCCCCTCGGTCGTGATCCGCTCGCCGCGCAACAGGGCACGCAGGGCGTGAAGATGCTCGCGCAGCAGGGTCACGGGTGACTCGACCCGGGCCCCCACCTGCCCCATCCACTCCTGCACGCCGTGCCCGACGCCGACGACGGGACGCCCGGGGAACATCCGGTGCAGGGAGGCGACCTCCATCGCGGTGATGGCCACGTTCCGCAGCGGCACGGGCAGCAGCCCGACACCGACGCGCACCCGCTCGGTCCAGGCGAGAGCAGCGGCCGCGGTCGACAGTCCCCCCTCGCGGAAGCAGTCCTCCCACAGCCAGAGCTCTTCAAGTCCCGTCTCGTCCGCGATCCAGGCGAGTTCCCGCAGTCGCTCGGGCGGCAGTTGTGGCCGGAACACGGCACCGAGTCCAGTCGTCATACGGGCCTTCCTACCCGGGTCGCGACGCGGCGTACAACATCTTTTCCACGCGCGCACAGCGGTGTGTCGGTGTGTCACCCTGCTGGAATGCGGCGTCGTTGGCGGGACGGACTGGGGACGTTGGTCGTGTACGGGGACGGCCGCGGGGATGGCTGTGGGGACGGCCGCGGGGATGGCGTCTCCGTGCCTCTGGAGATCGCCACCTCGTACCGTGCCCGGACGAAAGGGCTGTTGGGGCGGGACTCCGTCGACGGGGCGATTCTGCTGTCCCCCGCCAACAGCGTGCACACCTTCCGGATGCGGATCCCCATCGACGTCGCCTACCTCGACCGCAACCTCATGGTCATCGCCGTGACGACCATGAGGCCCGGACGGCTCGGAATGCCCCGGCTCCGTGCTCGGCATGTGGTGGAGGCGGGGGCGGGGGTCATGACGGGGTGGGGGTTGCGGGTGGGGGTTCGGGTGAGGGTGGAGGGCGTGGGGGTGGGCTAGTCCCCACCACGTTCCCTAGGCTCCCGGTGCAGACTGAGTGCGCTCGCGCTGCCGCACGGTCATCAGCAGCGTCCGAGGCCGTACCGTCGCTCGGGCCACCGGCTGCACCGTCCGGCCCGGGGCGAGTTCGAGGCGGACCTCGCGGGTGATCGTCGCGATCGCGGTGCCCAGTTCCGTGAGGGCGAAGCGGTCGCCGATGCATTTGTGCTTGCCGGCGCCGAAGGGAAGGAACGCACCGGTCGGCGGGGGCTGGGCGGTGTCCAGCCAGCGGTCGGGGTCGAAGGTGAGCGGGTCGGGGAACAGGGCCGGGTCGCGGTGCAGGGCGTGCTGGCAGTAGGCCAGTTCGGTACCGGCCGGGATGACCCAGTCGCCGAGGCGGAGCGGTTCGAGGGTGCGGCGGGTGACCAGCCAGCCGGTGTGGTGCAGCCTGGTGGCCTCCTGGATGACGCGGTTCAGGTAGGGCAGGCGCGGCAAGTCGTCGAAGGTGACGGGGCGTTCGCCGAGGACGTCGGTGAGTTCCGCCTGGAGGCGTTCGTCGATCTCCGGGGCGCGGGCGAGTTCGTACAGGATCCAGGAGAGCACGGAGGCCGTGGTCTCCGTACCGGCCACCGCCAGGGTGAGGATCTCCGAGCAGATCTGGTACGACGTCAGAGGCCGGCCGGTGTCCTCGTCGGTGGCCCGGAGCAGGAGGGAGAGCATGTCTCCCGTGTCGCGCTCGGAGTCGCGCAGTTCGGCCACCGCGGCGTCGATCGTGGCGCGAACCGCGTCCCGGGCGGCGGTGAAGCGGCGGTTGACGGGCAGCGGGAGTCTCTCCGCCCAGTCGGGCAGCATGATGCGGGTGCCCACGCCGTTCATGACGACGCTGAGGTCGCGGCGCAGCTGCTGGAAGGCCTGTTCGTCGATGCTGCCGGAGAAGACGGTCGAGGCGAGCATGTCGAGGGAGAGTCTGACCATCACCTCACGGACGTCCAGCGTCTGCCCGGGACGCCAGCCGGCCATGGCCGCGGTGACCTGCTCGCGCATCAGGTCGACGTAGCGGGTGATCTCGGTCTGGCGGAAGGCGGGCTGGAGTTGGCGGCGTTTGCGGACATGGTCCGTGCCCGCGGCGGTGACGACGCTGTCACCGAGGAGCTGGCCCATCTTCTCGAAGAAGCGGCCCTTGTCGAGGGTGGGGGCGGCGTCGATCAGCATCGTGCGGATCAGGTCAGGGTCGTTGACGACGATGGTGGGTTGCTGCGGCTGGAGGCGGATCTCGACGAGCGGACCGTAGGCGCGGAGCGAGGCGATGAAGGCGAGGTTGTCACGAAGGAGCGGTATCGCGTGGCCCAGCAACGGGAGCGAGCCGGGTGCCTTGGGCATGGGGGGAGACGCTGTGGTCACGGTGCGGTTTCCCTTCGGGGAGTCTCGCGAGACAGCACCGTCATCTCTTCCCTGGAAGGGGAGCGGGGCAATCCGGTTGTGGTGCAGGCCACTTGATGGTCGGCGGGTAGAACCAGGCTCACCCCGCGCCCCATTGCCGCACCCGAGTTCCCTCGTTAGCCTCGCAACGGCCCCGCAAGATCAACTCTCATGCCCCTCAGGGGAGATGGAGACGACATCGATGGGAACGACGGGAACGACGGGAACGACGGGAACGACGGGAACAACCGGAACGAATGGAACGACGGGAACAACCGGAACGAATGGAACTGCGAATGGAACTGCGAACGGGACTGACGGACGCCCGTGGGAAGCCGACCTTGCCGCAGGCTTCTCGCGCCGGCTCGGACGGACGCCACAGGAACTCGGTCTGACCAGCGCGACCGAGAGCTGCCCGGACATATGGGAACTCCGCAACGGCGACTTCGCGGTGATAGGCCGCGAAGCGACCGGAGCCTACGCGGACCGGCTGCCTCAAGGAGTGTCCGTAGCACACGACGAGCGAGTGGTGATCGTCCCCCGCGCCACGCTGTGCTCGGCGAAGCGGGACATCCCCGATGTCTGACGCCGCCGCCGGCAGGTTCCCGGCTGTCACGGGTCTTCGGGAGCTCCGCTCCTCGGGCAGCCGACTTGCCCGCGCGGACTATCTCGCCCGCTTCAGAGCCGAGTACCCGCACTGCGTCCAAGTCGACAAACTGGAGTCCGCCCAGGAGTTCCGCGAGCCCGGATACGCCCCTTGGGAGGCAGCCCGGCGGGGTGACTGGGGTGCGGCGGTCCGGCTCGCCGATGCGGAACGGCCTGTACTGGCACGCCAGTACGAGGACGCACGGGCTCGTGGCCGTCGCCTGCGTCGCGTGCGTCTGGTCGAACTCCCGCCCTCCGACTACGTGTTGTGGGAGATGAGCATCCTCCGGCTCCGGGCGGAGCTGGGTGAGGAGATCAAGGTGATCGGTGGCGGCAGCGCCCGGACCGGCTCAGCCCGGACCGGTCTGCAACACCCCCCCCCAGCGCATATGCCAGAACTCGTCCTCCTGGGCACAACCGCCCTGTACGAGCTGCTCTACACCCCTGAGGGAGACCTCGACGGCGCGGTACGCCACACCGATCAGGGCCTGATCGAAGCCTGCCGCCTGGAGATCGAGCAGCTCCTTGCCGAGGGTGAGGAGCTGCTCGCCTTCCACGACCGCGTGACGGCGCCCCTGCTCGCCGGCCGAGTCGAGGGACGGGCGGCCCGATGAGCAGCGGCGAATCCGGAGAAAACCGAGGAAACCGTCGTACGACTCCTGCCGCGAGGCGGCTGCGCTGGTCGTCCACCGCCGTACGGATCTCCCTCACCGTCCTCGCCCTGGTCCTGTCCACCGCTCTCGTCCTCCTCTCCCCCCTCGCCCTCCGCGCGTTCGGACCGGACGACCCCGGCTCGGAGCGGGACTGGCAGCGCGTCGGCAACATCGCTCAGGCGTACGGCGCCGTATCCGCCCTCATCGCAGGGCTCGCGCTGGCCGGTGTGGGCGCCTCGCTGGTGCTCCAGGCCCGGGAGAGCAAGGCCAACCGCGAACAGGGCATGCGCACCGCGCACACCGAACTCATGCGGATGGCGATGGCCGACCCCGACCTCATGACCTGCTGGGGCAGGCTCGACGGCGACGCGACGGTGACGGCCCGCCGCCAGCACCTCTACCTCAACCTGGTGATGTCCCACTGGGAGATGATGTTCGAGCTGGGCACGCTGTCCGAGGAGCACCTACGGCAGGGAGCCGACAGCGTCTTCGGCACCGAGCCGGGCCGAGCCTTCTGGACAGCCGCCCGGCACGCCCGCCGCGAGGCCGCGGAGACCCGACGGGCACGGCGGTTTCACGCGGTGGTGGACGGCCGGTACGAGGCGAGTGCGCGGGCGCGGGCGCGTCGGGAGCAGTGACACGCCGCCGATACGACGTCAGCGCCTCCCACTGGGAGGCGTTTCAGGTCATCTGTGTTCTCAGTCTCAGGAAATCGACCGTCAACCACACGTATCCGCAGGTCAACAGAGCCTGGCCACTCGCGCCCTTGAGACTCGTCCGACACTTGCCTCCCCGAACGCAGGGGCGGGGTGCCGCGTCGGTGGGGGTGAGAGCTTGGGGGGATGCGCGAGTTGCGGGATGTGGCTGTGGGTGGGCTGCTGTCGGTGGCGGGGGCCGTGGATGCGGGGTGGGCACGGGCCTCCGTGTTCCGGCGTCTGAGAGAGAAGGGGTGGGTGCCCCTCGGCGGGGGCGTGTGGGCGGAGCCGGGTACCCGGCCGGACTTCCCGATGCGGCTACGGGCGGTGCAGCTGGCCGCGCCGGAACTCGTGGTCAGTCACCGGGCTGCGGCGTGGTTGTGGCGGATAGAACTCCTGGAGGTCGAGGCCGAGTTCACCGATCTGGGCGGGTTCCGGCAGCGCAAGGGGGTGCGCGTGCGCCGCGGAGCGCTGCGCGCCGAGGACGTCGTCGGCATGGCCTCGTACGGCGGGCTGCGCGTCACCGGGGTTGACCGCACTCTGGCCGACCTGCTGCTCTCCGGGCCTCGGGACGAGGCCCTGGTGGCCGTCGACTCCGCGCTCTCGTACCGCACGGTGACGGTGGGTGACCGGCGCGTCCGCAGGGGGCCACTGACCCGCCTCGACGCGATCGCCTCAGCCCTCTCCGGCCGGTCACGCGGTGCCGTCCGGGCCCGCGACTGGCTGGCGCTCGCCGATTCCGCCGCCGGGTCGCCGGCGGAGACGGTCGCCCGGCTGCGGATGTATGACGCCGGCCTGCATCCCGAGACGCAGGCCGAACTGGTCACCCCCGCCGGACGGCTCCTGCGCCCCGACTTCCTGTTTCGGGCGCAGGGTGTCGCCGTGGAGATCGAAGGGTTCGCATACCACGGCCGCCGCGAGGACCACCGCCGCGACATCGCCCGCTTCAATGAACTCCAGCAGTGCGCCGAGGTACGGATCGCTCTGCGGTTCACCGCGGAGGAAGTGTTCCATTCTCCGGCGACGATGATCGCCACGATCCGGCGGGCGATGGGCACCGGCCATCGACGGGCGTCGTGAGCAGCAAGACAGCCGGCGTGCCGGGCGGTTCACACCGGCATACCGTCACACGCTCCTCCGGTCACCTGTGGGTTCCGGTCACTCGCGAGCGCGGGGGCCGCCGTCGTGAACGTGGCAGGGGTGGGCGCCGTATGCCTGTTCCCTTCCCTGACCGCCCGATGTCGGGAGGGGTCCCAGGGGGGACTGCTTAGCGTGCTCGTCGAAGTCGACGACAGACCTTCTCCTGGGAGGGCCGGGCATCCCGTTCCGACTCCGCAGGATGCACGACTGCGGCCGGAGCGGCTGGGCGTGGTTCTCGGCCTGGATCCCGTTGGCCCGGCTCATCGTGGTCCTCGGGCTTCGGTGCGAACGCGGCGACCCGAAGACCAAGGGGCACGGCCTGCCGCCGGGCACGAAGGCGAATTGGTGAGAGACAGGGAGATGGACATGGCCGCACCGGTGAAGCGCGTCGCGGTGGTGGTGGTCGGGGCCGTACTGGCCGTCGGCGGTTGTTCGTCGGAGGAGGGCACGGACTCCTCGGGGGCCGAGCCGTCGGCGAGCCCGGTGTCGAGCCGGGCGCTCGTCGTCTGGGCCGACGGGATGTGTGAGTCCACCGACGGTTTCGAGGCGTTGAAGAAGGAGAGCGCCGAGGGCATCGGGGACGTCACGGATCCACCCGAAGACGCGATCTGGCCGGTCGACATGGCGGCGGACAGCTATCTGTCGGACACCTCGTCGTCCCTCGACACGCTCGTGGAGGAGCTCGACAGCGTACGGAAGACGGGCATCGCCGCCGCGGACCGGCTGCACGACCGCCTGGCCGAGGACGTCGGCAAGGCCGCCGCGGAGGTCACCGAACTGTCCGACTTCATGACCCTCTACGACCTCTCCGAGAAGGAGAAGGTCGACCGGGCCGAGCGCGTGGCCGGGCTGGTCGAGGCCCTGGAGATGCCGAAACCCGGACTGTCGGCCGTGGTTGCCGGGGAGTCGAGGCTCCAGACAGCCCACAGGCTCGCGCCCCGCTGCGTCCCGCCCGCCGAGCCGTCACCCAGCGCCTCCGAGTCCACGTCCTCAAGCCCGTCCCCGAGCCCGGCCACGACCGGCCCGCTGCCTGAGGCCGAGGACGGCAAGAACACCGCAGCCTGTGAGGACGGGACCTGCGAAATCCTCGTCACCGAGCCGGTGGACTTCGTCGTCGGCGACTGGAATCTGCACGTGACCGTGGAGGACGCCACGGTCACCCTCACGAACACCAATGCCTCGGGATTCGTGGGCATGATGTCGTTCGGCGCCGGCGGTGGAGGCGGGTTCTCCACTGCCGGCGGCAAGACGACCGACGTCAACGCCACCGCGGTCAACAAGGACGGCGCCGTACTGAACTTCAGTACGAAGTAGGAGCGAAACCGGAAAACCACCAGCCCCGCCTCACCGGCCGTCTACCGTACCCGTACGGACACGCCGAGCTGCCCACCACAGCCCCCCGTGGAGGAACCTGTGCCATCGCCCTGCGACCCCCAGCACGCTCCCGTCGGTGATGTGGGTGCAGCGCTCATGATGATCGACTCCCGCCTCAAGAGCATCCACGGCGGCAAGACCGAGATCGACCCCGAACAACAGGCGCTGATCGACCAGTTGACCGCGTCACTCGGCCCCGAGGGAGCCGATGACCTGCTGGACGGCGCATGCACCCTCATCTTCATGTTCATGACCTGGCTGCGGAAGGCCCACGAGAGCCAGGACAAGGACGCCATCGAGTACGTGGTGCCCAACCTCGTGGCCACGATGCGCATGATGCCCAAGAGTGTCCGCCCCGAGGCCATCCCCACCATGGCCGGCCTGGTGATCGCCGCAGGCACCGGCCTGAGCCCCAACCTGTGGCGCAAACAGTACGGAGACTGGACCAAGGAGGAGATGAACCCCCTGGAAGTCACCGCCTTCCTGCTCGCGGAGCACATCAACCGCATCACCGACGATCCCGACTTCGCCACGCGAATGATCAGCGAAGCACTGTCGAGGTCGGACGAAGACTGACGTGCGACACGCGTGCGACTGACGTGCCGGGCGGACGAAGGGCGTTCGAAACGCGCCACACTGTCTGCCATGGCGATTTATGACAGCATCGGCGCGACTTACGGTGGTACCCGGCGACCGGACCCCCGGATCGCTGTCAAGATCCACGAGGCGCTCGGTGACGCTGCCACGGTGATCAACGTGGGAGCCGGCACAGGCTCATACGAACCACCGCAGACGACACTGGCTGTCGAACCCAGCGCGGTGATGATCGCCCAACGTGCGGCCGGATCCGCCCAGGCCGTGCAGGCATCCGCAGAGGCGATCCCTCTGGCCGACGATGCGGCCGACGCGGTGATGGCCCTCCTGACCGTGCACCACTGGACCGACCTGGAAACCGGCATCGAAGAACTGCTCCGGGTCGCTCGCCGACGCGTCGTGATCTTCACCTGGGATCCGGTCGTCTTCCGGCGATTCTGGCTGCTGGACGAGTACCTGCCCGAGGCGGCCAGGTTCGACGACACACGGGCCGTCGCAGTCGACCGGCTGGCTGCGCTGTTGGGAGGCACCCGCATCGACACGGTCCCGATCCCGCACGACTGCACCGACGGTTTCGGCGCCGCCTTCTGGCGCCGCCCCGAGGCATACCTCGATCCGCAGGTGCGGGCCGGCATTTCGATGCTCGCCCAGACCGGCGAAAGGCTCCTCCGACCGGGACTTGCCCGGCTTTCCGACGACCTGTCTTCCGGCATGTGGCACGAACGCCATGCCGACCTGCTCGACCACGAAAGCCTCGACGTCGGCTACCGGCTCCTCGCAGCCGACCTGTAGACCGGCAGGGTCGCCGCGGGCGGAATCCTGCTGGGCAGCGGCACGGACAGCGCGTCGGAGGCCCTATCGGCCGCGAGCTTCGGCGGGCCGAGCACCCGGATGCGCCACAACTTCCCGGTTCCGTTCGGCAGAAGCAGCAGCAATTGGGAGATCTGGGCCAAGAGCAGCTCACAAACCCGCAGGCAGCGCGGGCGAGTCGGGTCAGGGGTGGCCCAAATTCTCCAATTGCCGGGGCTGCACCGCGTATTTTGGTCGTTCGACACCGCGCTGCTGCGACCGGGGCGGAAACCTGAGGTGGTGGCCCTGCCGCTCCGCCCGCCCGCAAGCGCGGTCAGTTGCCACCGATATCTCACAGGGTGGAAGCCCCCCAACCTCCGGCGGCGAGGAGCAACAGGCGATCGGGTACGCGATTGAACACAATGTGGTCGTCGTGGCGGCGTCGGGCAACGACGGGGAACGCAACACCGAGGCCAACGGCTACCCGGCCAGCTACCTGGGCGTGGTGAGCGTCGGCGCTATCAAGGAGTCCAACGAGATCTGGGAGAAGTCCAACTCCTCTGCGAACCTCCTGCTGACGGCCCCCGGCGACAACATCGTCTCCGCAAGCACGGACTCCGACGGCTACGGCGGGGGCAGCGGTACCTCCGACGCCACCGCCTACGTCTCCGCCGCCTGCGCCCTACTCCGCGAGAAGTTCCCCGACCTCACCGCAGGCCAGATCGTCAACCGCCTCACCAAGACGGCCGGCCTCCCAGCCTCAGCCGAGGGCGTGAAGCTCCCCGACGAGAAGTACGGCTACGGCTACATCCGCCCCCTCGCCGCCCTTGAGGAGAACATCCCGGCCGGCTCAAAGAACGGCCCCCTCACCATGCCCGAGTCCGATTCCACGGACAGCACGGCACCGGCCTCCGCGTCCAATGACTCGGGCAGCGGCCTGACCACCAACTCGGTCATCGCGCTCAGCACGCTGGCAGCCCTCGGCGGGCTCATCGTGATCGGGGTTCCCCTGCTTTTGGTCCGGCGCGCGAAGCGCCGTCGGGTGGCAGAACAGAACTCGTTCAATCAACAGGCCGGATACGGAAGTTATCCGCCGAGTTCCTACCTCGGTTCCGCTCCGCACCAGCAACAGCCGCCGCCCGACCGCTATCCGTACCAGTAGTAGAGAGCCGCACAAGGAGCGGCGAACCCGTCCGTCCCGCTCTCACGAAACCATGGTCAAGAGGTCTCATCCTGGTGAGACTCCTCGACGTCAGCGGGCGAGAGGCGAGGACTGTTCGTGCAGCCCAAGGACTTGCTTACCTTGGATGCGGCCGAGAGCAGCACTCTGAGCCGAGCATTGCTCTGCTCGCTTACGTCGTCGAGGTGGTTGTCCCAATACCCCTCAAAGTAGCCTTGTACGGCACCCTCGTCGCCGCTCGGAAGCCTGCACGCGAAGCGTGCTGTTGCACGCCGGAGGTCGTCCACAGCGCGCGTCATCTCCGCATCGCCTACGGTGAAATTGAGGGTTTCAGACTTCTCCTCTTCGGTGAAGTACGGGTGCCGGGTCCAGCCGAAGTAGAAGTCGATGTCCCTTTGGCCTCCGCAGGGCGTTCGCGCATCTTCCTTGCACAGCAGGAAGGAACACACAGAGGAGGCTCTCGTGTAGTTCGGCTTGCTGCTGCCCGGGGCTTCCTTACGCATCTGTTCTGCGACCCGCTCGACTCGTGTCCCCTCAGAACGCGTACGCGGATAGAACTCCTTCCGGCCAACGAGCAGCTGCTGAAGGTCTCGCCCTGTGCCGCTGCCGAACATGCCGCCACAGATGTCGTCCGCCGCGACCGGCTTGATGGGGACAGGTTTAGGCTCATCCGGTGAAGCAGTGCAGGCGGTGATGAGGACTGCAAGCAGCAGCATCACGACCGTGGCTTGTTGACGGTGGGGCTTTGGGGTCATCGGGAGTTGTCCGTGTCTGTGTCGCGGCTTCCCCGGGCGTATGCCTCCTCGAGTGCCGTGTTCCGGGCATCCCGCGACGGACCCGTGACACCTTGGCTGTCCATGTAGTTATCGATGCCCGTCCTGGCCATTTTCTTGGATTCGTAGTCGAATTCATCGATGCTGTTGATGGCCTTGCCTGTGCTGTCCCGCTCGTCTTCCCTGAGGGAGTCGGCAATCTCGTTACCCAGGCCGGTTTCCACAGCTGTACCGGCCGCCTCGGCGAGGGGAATGATGATGGGCGCAGTTTGTGGGGCCAGGATGGTGGCAGCTGCTTCGACCCCGGTTGTGGCACCGCCCACGGCGACGGAGATTCCCGCTTGCTTCCAGGCTGCGGCCTTCGCGAGTTCGTGGTTGTAGTCCTCGTCACCCTCGCGGTATTCGCGGCCGATCTGTTCGGCACGCGCCTCATCGAGGGCACCGTGCATCGTCATCCCCCACTCGGCGGCCCGGTACGCTTCAGCGGTGCCTTCGTGGGCCTGGATACGGCTGGTGGTGAACGCCTGCTGGGCCTGGGACATGATGCCGTGCGAGGTCTCGTCGTTGCCGAGTTCACGGACGAACTGCTGGGCCGTCACCGGCTCGATCCGGTTCTCGTGCTTGGCGCCGAACAACTCCTCCATACCCCGATCACGTTGGTCGGAGGCATCCAGTCCCGAAATTCCGTAGTTGAGGTCGTCGATGTAGGCGGCGCCGATGCGCCCCATGCTGTCGGAGATGCCCGTCTGCTTGTCCATCAGCTCCATTTCGGGATTCCCGTAGCGCTCCATGACCCGCTGCATGACGGCGCGTTCGTCCTCACCCCGGTGGAGTTCGGGTGTGGCGGCGCCGTAGTCGCGCCCCGTGGTGGCGGACTCCAGGGCGTGGCCGAGGGCGTTGTAGCCACGGGAGTTGCCGTTCTCGTACTGGGGGTAGGCGTCCTCGGGCCAGTCGCGGGCACCCTTGACGCCTTCGCCGCCCACCACGTAGTCGAAGTTGCCCTTGTCGGAGAAGAACTCGGTGGACGCCTGGTGGTTGTGGCCGAGGGCGTTCATGTAGCCGGTCATGGGGTCGGTGCCCCAGTTGTTGGTGAGATCGATGTCGCCGCCGTCAAGGCCGCTGCCGGGGATGGTCTTGCCGAGGTACTCCTCGCTCAGGGAGTCACCGTTTTTGGTGGCGTCCTTCTCGTAGTCGATCAGGGCGTTCCCGTAGTCCTTGAGGAACGCGTTGTCGTAACGGCCCGAGTTCATCAGGTCCGACATCACCTGGAATCCCCTGGGCTTGTTGAGATCGTGATCGAGCGCGTAGGGGCCGGCGGCGATCACGTCGTTCTTCCACTCCTGCATCGCCTTGCTGTCGGAGTGGGTGGCGGTGCCGAGGGTCGCACCGAGCTGGCTGCGGGTCTGTTCCAAGAGCTCCTTGCGGGCGCCCTCGGGGGCCGGGGCGCCGTGGAGGTTCATGGCCTCCCAGAACTCCAGAGTCCCGCGAGCGCCCATGCGGGTGGCGAACCGCTCCGCGAACTCGGGGTCCCTCTTGTGCTCCTTGAGGAGGCCGTTGAACTCCTTGAGCTCGCTGTTGCTCATGTCCTCGCCCTTCTGGGCGAGTTGAACCGCGCGGGCGGAGTCGTAGCGGTCCTCGGCCTTTTCCGTGTTGCCCGTGGCGTGCTCGTTGAAGCTGCGCTTGTCGTTGCCGACGTTGTAGCGCAGGGCAGCGGCGGCGCTGTCGTCGATCTCCGTGACTGTCTTCAGGATCTTGCGTATCTCGCCCTCGATCTCGTCGATGCGGCGCTGCTCGGCAGCCACGGCCTGGCCGTAGCCGGGCTGCCCCTGGAGCTTGGGGTCGTCCAGCACGGAGTCGGTGAAGGTGGCCTTGCCCTGGTCGGAGATCCGGACCTTCCCACCCGCGGTCGTCTCTTGTACGTAGTCGTGGAGCCGCTTCTGCTGGGCCTTGAGGTTGTCACGGGTCTCCGTGAGGACCTTCTCGATCGCGCGTGCCTGCTGCAAGGCGGCATCGGCCTCGTGCCCGGCATCCTTGATCTGCTTGTGGGCTATCTCGGCCGTATCTGTGCTCACCCCAGTGGTGGTCCATCCCGCGGCCTCGAAGGGCTTCTGCGCCTTGGGCCCGTGGGAGTCGTCCACCTCCCTCATCTTCCGCACGACTTCCTTCCACGCGGTGACGGCGTGGTCGAGGCGGGCCAGGCTGAGGTGGTCGAGCTGGGAGTAGGTGATCGTCATCGTGGTGTCCCCGCTGGTTGCGACTGGTCGACGTCGGCTTCGCGTGCGTCAGCCGAAAGTGGCGCGGATGTCAGCGTGCGCGTCGCTGAACGTCGCGGTGTTGGTGCGCTCGACACCTGTGTAGGCGGACCACGTGTCCCAGGTCTTCTCCCCGAGGCCGCGGTAGGTGGCGTGCAGCGCTTCGCACTGGTGGTCCATCCATCGGGTCGCCAGGTACTTCAGAGCGTCGCCGAGCTGGCCGTCCCAGTTGGCACCGGACAGGCTACGGGCTGCCTCATCCAGGTCGCTGCGCGGGAAGTCACCCGCGACCCGAACCAGCGAGGCCAGCTCAGAGCAGCCGCGGCTGGCCGTCAGCAACTGCTCCGTGTCGTCGACATGAGTCGTGCCTGCCATCGCCGCCCCCGTAACGTGTGTTGCCGGGAGTCTTCGGTGCCCCCCGGGCGTTTAGATATGCTAATTGACAGGTGGGTGCGCCCGCGGCAGGGACATGTCACACCGATCAGCGCGGTACAGATCGAGATCAGAACCCCCAGCCCAAGGCGACTACGGGCGTCGTCGCCAATCCATGTCCCGCTGCGTCAGCCCTGCCTTCCGGCGCAGTTCGGACGCACACTTCCCGTCGCCGTCAGTTCCCGGTTCGCGGGAACGTCACCTCCACCCTGCGGTTCTTCCTGCGGCTCTCCTCCGTGGCGTTCGAGGCGATCGGGTACTGCTCGCCGTAGCCGCGGACCTCGAAGGTGATGTCGGGGTCGTTCAACTCCTCGTCCAGGACTTCCTGTACGGCATTGGCGCGCTCTTTGGAGAGGACGTCGCCGTGGGCAGAGGAGCCGAGGTTGTCGGTGAAGCCGAAGACGCGGACCCGTGTCGCGTCCTGGGTCTTGATCTCGTCCGCGATCGCCGCTATACGGGAGCGTGCTTCGCCCGTCAGTCGTGAGCTGTCCTTCGGGAACAGGACCTCCGCCTGGAGCGCGAACTTCACGTCCGCGTTGGTGTCTTCCCGGCGTTCGTCGCCTGTCTGGTCTTCTACGACCTGCTTGATGTCCAGGACCTTCGGTTCGGCGAGCGTCGCTCCCTCGGGGAGTTTGAGGTCGGGGTCGTTGGGGTCGACCTCCACGGGGGCTGAAGCGGAGGGTTCGGTACCCGGAGGGACGCTGGGGCCGTCGGCGGCGCGGGCGTCGGTGGGGGCGAGCAGGGTGGTGGCCAGCATGACCGAGGTGGCAGTCACGGTCAGGGCAACCCGGGGACGCACGCTCCACGTTGACGTGGCGGTCATCGTCTGCCTCACCCGGAGATCTGGATGGTGGCGGAGGCGAACGTCGGCAGTTGGAACGCCACCTCGGTCGTGTCCGCGGGTGGTGCCGGGAACTGCATGAAGACGGGAACGGATTCGCCTGGCTCAATCCGCGGCATGTCTGTAGTCGTCAGAGGGCGACCGTCCGTATCGCGCAGCACGTAGTACCGCTTCTTGGTGACGGAGTCCACGAGAGTAGCCCCGCCCAGCGATTCACCGTGCCGGATGATCTCGGTCTCATCACCCCGCGCCTGGATCGGGACGCGCGTCGCCTCGGCGCCGTCATTCTTGATCTCGCCGCTTATTGTCACGAATCCACCTGCGTCACGTGCCGCAGTGTCAATCGTGAGGATCAGACCGCTCTCGCCCTTGAGTTCGGCCAGGGGCTCTGTAGTCCCCTCTTGAGCACTCGGGTTGGACCCACGGTCCTCGGAGGCCGAAGTCGATGCGGACGCCTCCGGCTTCTCGTCGTCGCCACCACCGCCGCAGCCGGACACCCCGACGGCCAGACCGGCCGCAAGCGCCAACGCGACCATCCCCCTACGGGCCTTCGCAGTGATCCGAATGCTCATCGCTCTGCTTCCTTCGTCATTCGTCATTCGCTTGCCCGTCGACCAGATGGACGTCGAAGAGGTCCTCGGGGCCCGGGAGATCGTCGAGATCGTCAGGGTTCAGATCCCAGATACCGCCGTCCTCGCAGGTGAGCTCCGGCAATACGTCGTCCCCAGCATCCTCACCCAAAGGCTCGAACTCGCACCGCGCCTCGATCACTGCGGTCGCGGTCGATGTCGAGTACATGTCCTCGGTGCCGGGGACGATGGAGTCACCGACGGGCTCTGCGGCCTCGACAGTGACGTCGTAACCCGGGGGAATCCCGGGTACTCCCCCACAATTCGTCACCGTTGCGTCATTCTGCGCCGCCAACTGGTAAGCCCGCTCGCACCCGTCGAAGAGAACGTCCTCGCCGTCGAAGATCCGCTGCCACTGAGTCGGGTCGAGTACGTTGTCCAGCCACTCGTCCGTGAGCTGGTCACGGGTGTCGAGCGCTGCCGCGAGCGCTGCCGCGTCGGCGGCCGTCTGTGCACCGTTCCGATTCGCCGCGGCCTGGCCGACCGCAAGCCATGCGAACGCGAGAAAGAGCAGGCCCGCCACCACCGTGATGTAGATGGGGAAAGCCTGCCCTGCATCGCCGCCATTGCGGCCCTGGATCAACTGATAAGCGCGTCGATCTGGTCCACGATCGCCTCGTAGATCGTCTCGCCGATGTCCGTCCCAGTGATCGCCAACACAATCGCCACAACCACCGCGATGATCCCCAGGTACTCGACCGCAGTCTGCCCCTTGTCGTTGTCGCGCATCCGCATGCCGCACCCCTCCGGTGTCATCGCCTCCAGCACTCGGAGTGTACGCAGGAACACCCGGTGTTGCAGAGGGTCCCGGAGGCCAAATCCGGGCCCCGGTACGGACCTTGTTGTTTCCCCGGCTGTTCCCCTGGCTGTCCCCCTGACCGTTTCCCCCAGACGTCACCACAGGTCACCTCAGTCCTGTCGCGGAACTCAGCGCCGTACCCGGCCACTTCACGGCGGCCTTCGGGCGGCTGGCGCTGTGAAGTTTGGCTAATAACTGGTTGATGTAGTTCTTGACCATCTTCTCGCCGATGAAGCAGGTGGAGGCGATGTGGTGGTTATTCATGCCCGATGCGACGAGGTCCACGATCTCTGCCTCCCTCCTGCTCTCGGCCGGAACCGCGACCGGCACGACCATAACTGTTCCACATCAGTTGCATCTGCGAAAGACATTGGGGGAAATTCCTTGCAGGGTTTGAAAGTTCGCTGTTTGCTTGAGCGATCACGGGCGCTGCCGCCGTGGGTGTGGGTGTGAAGTCTCGGCCCTTACCTCCTACTCCCCCGTAATGGTCCCGAAGTCCGTCCCCGACCCCAGCAACAGTCCCGCCACGAGCAGGATCATCGTGGCCGGCACCATGAAGGTGGTGATCACCAAGGTGGCCCTCGGGACCGCTCGCGCGGCCTTGCGGCGGGCGTTCTGCGCGTCGGTGCGGCGCATGTCCTTGGCCAGGGCGACCAGCGTGTCGACGATGGGGGCGCCCAGCTCCTCCCCCTGCTGC
Organism: Streptomyces blattellae; assembly: GCF_009709555.1. Lineage (GTDB taxonomy): Bacteria > Actinomycetota > Actinomycetes > Streptomycetales > Streptomycetaceae > Streptomyces > Streptomyces blattellae. The sequence continues at coordinate 59,700 of NZ_WJBG01000170.1, forward strand.
AAGGCCGTCACGAACATCGCGACCTGTTCGGAGTCGTTGCGCCGGCGTAGTTCCCCGAAGGCCTGGCGACGGCTCATGCCGAGGTCCATCTGGCGGAGGGTGATGCGGAGTTCGTCCGCCCAGGGGCCCTCGTACCTCGTAGAGACCCGGTCCAGGGCCTGGCGGAAACCCAGGCCCGCGCTGACCACCACCGCCAGTACGTCCAGGAAGTCGGGCAGCGTCCGCTCGATCACGTCCTTGCGGATGCGCATCGCCGACCAGATGCCCACCTCCGTCCAGAACGCCCCGAAGGCGAGCAGCAGCAGCGCCACCGGGTACTGGCCCCGCGCCACGAACACCAGGCAGCCCACGCCGCCCAGCGCGCCGTACACCGCGCGGCGTGCGGCGTAGCGGTCGATGGTCAGGCCGCCCGGGTTTCCCGCCAGGTCGATCCTGCGGCGGTACTTGGCGACCTGCTTCGGGCCCATCAGCCGGAGGACCGCGGGCGCGTACCGCATGCCCATGCGGTCGATCAGGGAGTCGACCGCGCCCGTCCGGGTCGCGCCCACCTCCAGGGCCAGCACCAGGTCGCCGGGGAGTTTGGCGTCCGCGCGGTACATGCGGACGCCGGCGAAGATGCCCCAGACGCTGAGGCCCATCAGCAGTGCGAGCAGGAGTGCCATGTTCCTCGTTCCCCTCCCCCGCCTCAGACGTCGATCCGCGACAAACGGCGGATCATGACGAAGCCGATCGCGTACAGCGCGAAGGCGACGATCACCGCCCCTTGCCCCGCCGGCGAGCCCGTCATGCGCTCCAAGGCGCCCTCCCTCACCCCGTCCATCAGGAGCAGCGAGCCCACGCCCAGCACGGGGACGGCGTACGACGTCATGGTGACCTGGGACAGCTGGGTGCGGATCTCCCGGCGGGTCTCCTTGCGCTCCTCCAGCGTCTCCGTCAGATTCCGCAGCGCGGTCACCACCTGCCCGCCCGCCCGGTTCGACAGCACGAGGGTCGTCACCAGCACCACCAGCTCCCGCGACGGCAACCGTTCCGCCAGCTCGCCCAGCGCGTCGTCCATCGACGCGCCCACCGCCAACTGGTTGGCCACCTTGGCCAGTTCCTCCCCCGCCGGTGCCTCCAGCTCCTCCGCCGCCATCCCGATCGCCGTACGCAGCGCGAGTCCCGCGTGCGTGGCGTTCGCCAGGATGCGGGCCAGTTCGGGCAGCTGGTTGATGAACTTCTCGATCCGCTTCTGCCGCTGCCAGTTGAGGAACTGGATCGCCACCCAGATGCCCAGCGCACCGGCGAGCGGACCGAAGAAGGGCGCCAGGGTCGCCTGGCCGATCAGCCACAGGCCCGCGACCGTCCCGAGCATGTAGGCGAAGAACTCGCCCGGGGTGACGTCCAGGCCCGTCGCCGCCAGCCGGAGCTCCAGATCCTTGCCCACCTTCGTACGGCGCAGCCGGCGGTCCAGATTGCGGAAGCGGCGCCGGCGGCCCATGGCGGCGGGGAGTTGGCCGGCCGACGCCAAACGCTCCACCAGGGCGGCCCGCTGGGCCCTGCCCGCCGCGTAGGAGTGCAGGCCCACCACGAAGAGGACGCAGGTCAGCAGGGTGATGCCGGTGGTGAGCGTGACTAGGGTGTCGAGTTCCATCGGGGTGGTCCTACCTGGCTTCCATCGGGGTGTCCTACTTGGCTTCCATCAGGGTGGTCCTACCTGGCTTCCATGGGGATCGTCCTACCTGGCTTCCATGGGGATCGTCCTACCTGGCTTCTCGGGTGGACAGCTGGGCTGGGGTGTGGGCGACGCCGTAGGCCTGGGGGATGGGCTGGCTCGCCATGTAGAGGCGGTCGGCGGTGCGGCGCGGGAGCGGGAAGTGGGCGTAGCTGCCGTGGACCCGGCCGTCGTGGGTCATCGGCTGCGCTTCGAAGCGCGCCACGGTCGCGATGCGGTACGGCTCGCCCCCGTGGCTGTCGAGCACCGCGATCTCGGTGACGCGGCGGGCGCCGTCCGGGAAGCGGGTGAGCTGGAGGATGACGTCGACCGCGCTGTTGATCTGGTCGTGCAGTGCCACGAAGGGGACTTCGACGTCCGACATGGAGGCGAGGGTCTGCAGGCGCATCAGCGCGTCCTCCGCGCTGTTGGCGTGGACCGTCGCGAGCGAGCCGTCGTGGCCCGTCGACATCGCCTGGAGCATGTCCAGGGACTCGCCGCCGCGGACCTCACCGACGACGATGCGGTCCGGGCGCATCCGGAGGGAGTTGCGCACCAGATCACGGATGCTGACCTGCCCCTGGCCCTCCACGTTCGGCGGACGGGACTCCAGGCGGATCACATGGGACTGCTGGAGCTGGAGCTCCGCCGAGTCCTCGATGGTGATGATGCGCTCGCTCGCGGGGATCAGGCCCGACAGGGCGTTGAGGAGCGTTGTCTTTCCGGTGCCGGTCGCCCCCGACACGATGATGTTGCAGCGTGCCTGCACCAGCCCCGCCAGCAGGTACACCATGTGCTCGTCCAGCGAGCCGAAGCCGACCAGCTCCTGGAGCGTGAAGGAGCGCGGGAAGCGGCGGATGGTGAGCGTGGCGCCGGTCAGCGACAGCGGCGGGATGATCACGTTCACGCGCTCGCCGGACGGCAGGCGCGCGTCGACCATCGGGTTCGACTCGTCCACGCGCCGGTTGACCGTGGACACGATCCGTTCGATCGTCTGCATCAGCTGGTCGTGGGAGGGGAAGCGGAGCGGCAACTGCTCGACCCGGCCGCCGCGTTCTACGAAGATCGCGTCCGGGCCGTTCACCATGATCTCGGTGATCGACGCGTCCTCCAGCAGCGGCTCCAGGATGCCGAGCCCCAGTGCCTCGTCGACCACCCGGCGGATCAGCTGCGAGCGCTCGACCGTCGACAGCACCGGGCCCTCACGGCTGATGATGTGGCCGAGAACGCGCTCCAGGCGGGCCCGGCGCTCGGCCGCCGCCAGCGAACTCATCTCCGCGAGGTCGATCTCCTCCAGCAGCTTGGACCGGTACGAGGCGACGAGGTGCCCGTCCTCGCCCCGGCTGCCGTTCTCCTCCGGGGTGTTGATGCGGGACCGCAGGCTCATGGGATACCTCGTTCAGTGGTCTATCAGTGGTCTAGCGGCATGGTGGCGGTCTTGGTGGCCGGGTCGAAGTCCCAGCCGGGGACGAGCGACGGGATCTCGACCGTGGCGGTCACGGTGACCTCGTCGCCGCCGCGCCCCTCGGAACACGAGACGGACAACCAGTCGCTGATCGCGTTCGCGCAGCCGCTCTGGGCAGCGCCGGAGTCGAGCGAAGCCGCCCGGGCCCCCGCCCGGGCCGCCGTCCCCGCCTGCTGCGCGGCGTAGGCGATCAACCCGACCTGCACCCCCGCCAGCGCGACGAGGAGCAGGATCGGGATGAAGCCGAGGTATTCGATGGCGACTTGGCCGCGGTCGCGGACCCGGCCGCGCATGCGAACCCGGTCGCGGATGCGGATACGGTCGCGGACCCGGCCGTGGTCGCGGATCCAGCCGCGGTCGCGGATCCAGCCGCGGTCGCTCATACGGTCGCAGTGGCGGTCGGGGTCGCGGTCACGGTCACGGTCACGCATACCGACACGCTGGCGGTCGCGGTCACGCATACGATCGTGGTCACGGTCGCAGTCGTTTCGGCCGTGGAAGAGTCGGTACGACATCTCAGTCCTCCTTCTCCTCCTGCACGGCCCCCGCATGCCCGTCGACCGTGAACGGGAAGCCGATCGAGCCCGGGAAGAGGACGGGCACCTCAAGGTGCACGTCGGCCGTGACATAGCCGCCGCTCGCGCTGCACGACACGGTCGCACCCCCCTGCCACGCGCTCGGGAGGTTCCGGCGCCCCGCCTCCTCGCAGGCCGCCTGTCCCTCCGACGCCGTCCCCGCCCGCACCGCCTCGTCCGCAGCATTCCCCGCGAGCGTGTACGTGTACCCCAGCAGCACGAACTGCCACATCAGCACCAGCGTGAGGATGATCAGCGGGGTCATGCCGAGGAACTCGATGGTGACCTGACCCTCGTCCCGCGCTCTGCCCCTCATCCCGTCATCCCCCTCCGTCCTTCATCCCGTCATCCCCCTCCGTCCCTCCGCCTCCGGAAGCTCACCGCGCCCCGGTCGCCCCTCAACCGCCCACCCCGCCGGTCGCCTTCGGGGACGTTCGCCAGCCCGAGTTCGCCCGCGAGCGCCCACAGCGCCTGCTTGACCGTGCTCCTGCCGTCGAGTTCGTGGACGCGGCCGGCGTCGACGGCGGCGTGGAGTTCCTTGAAGTTGGCGGGGACAGTCGTGGCGGCCACCGCCGTGCCGGTGATCTTCTGGATCAGCGGGGGCTGGATCTCCGTACCGCGGGTGTGGCGGTTGACGACGACCGTGGTCTCCTCGGCCTTGCGGATCTGGAGCCGGTCCCACATGCGGACGGTGCGCTTGGCGCCGCGGACGGAGACCACGTCCGGCGTGGTGACCAGCAGAGCCGTGTCCGCCATCTCGACCGCCGCCGCGCTCGCGCCGCTCATCTGGGCGCCGCAGTCGATGACGACGACCTCGTAGCGGGAGCGCAGGGCGCCGACGATCTGGCGGGCGGCGCGGTCGGTGACCTCCTCGCCGCGTTCGCCCTCGCCGGGGGCGAGCAGCAGCGCGACGCCGGTGTCGTGGCGGAAGACGGCGTCGGCGAGGACGCGCGGGGAGATGTCGGTGATGGTGGCGAGGTCGACGACGGAGCGGCGGAACTGGATGTCCAGGTAGGAGGCGATGTCGCCGGCCTGGAGGTCCATGTCGACCAAGGCTGCCGTGCGGCCCGACGCCTGTGTGGCGAGGGCGAGTTGGATCGCCGTCAGGGTCGCCCCCACTCCGCCCTTGGCGCCGCTCACCGTGATCACCGTGCCGCCCACGCCGGTGAACACGTCGACCGCGCCGCCCAGATGGCGCCGTACGCCGGTGGACCACTGGGCGACCGCCTGGACGCGGCTGGCCAGTTCCTCGTAGCTCAGCGGCAGGGCCACCAGGCCCCGGGCGCCGTAGTCCATGGCGGCCTGGAAGAGGCCGGGGCCGGCGTCGGAGGTGACCAGGATGACGCCGACGGCAGGGAAGCGCAGGGCGACGTCGCGGATCAGCTCCAGGGCGGGTACCGGGCCGATGCGTTCGTGGACGACGACGACCTCGGGCAGTTCGTCGACCGACTCGGCGGCGAGCCGGGCGAGGGTGTCGAGGAGCTGGGTGGAGTCGGCCACCGGGGCGACCGGTTCGGCGTCCGGGAGCTGGCTGAGCAGGGTGGTGAGGGACCGGACCGCGTCCGGGTCGCCGACCGCCGGGAGGATCCTCGTGGGCATGCGGGCCTCTCACTGGTCCTGCGCGAGTTCGTACGTCCGGTCCGACTCGGGGACCGTGGCGTCGCTGCCGGGCGCGACCAGCGCGAGCCGGACCCGCTGGGCGAACGACTCGGCGTACGTGATGCGCTGGGCGTCGATGGTGGACAGTGCGAAGGTGATCGGGACGGCCTCGGTGGCCTCCCGGGTGCGGTCGTTCGCGTCGGGTTCGAGCGGGGTGAGGTCGCCGACGTCGAGGACCCTGGCGTTGGCGACGATGATCCTGGACTGGGCGGGGTCGCCCTCACGCTCGCCCTCGAAGGTGGCGTACACGTTGACGGTGGAGTTCGGCGTGATCTTGCCGGCCACTCCGGTCGCCGCGTCGATCATGATGGCCACCTCCTGCTGCCCGGGCTGCAGGGCGGGCTTGTCGACGATCATGTCGCTCTGCAGCAGGGAGCCTTTCTCCAGGGGCGTCACGGCGATCTTGCCCCGGATCTGCCTGAGATCGGTGACGGCGGTGCCGGACAGCCAGCGTTCCGGCATCTCGATCCGCTCGAACTGGCCCGCGCTCAGACTCTCGTAGGGCTGCACGTTCGTCTTGACCCGGTAGGCGGTGACCTCGGGGCCGACCTTGGACTCCGCGTCGTTGACGACGGAGAGGACGCCGGCGAAGGCGCCGAGGGCGCACAGGACCGACAGGAGCAGGAGTATCACGCCGCGGCGCTGACGGGAGTTCATAAACCGTGGAACCTCATCGGGGGGTGTGGATCGAGCGGTCTCGGGTGGTGCGGGCTCATCCTGCTGTTATCTGTTTCCGGTTCTGGTACTGAATCTGCCTCTGCATCTGCCGCTGTATCTGCTGCGGGCTCCCGTTCTGGCCGTCGAGGACGGGCGGGGTTGCGGTGCAGAAGACACAGCGGTCGCCGATGACGTCGATGCCGCACCAGTGGCAGACGTTCTGCCGCACCGAGGTGACGAGCTGGTAGAGGACCGACAGGTCGGGCAGGTAGGAACAGAACTCGACCAGCTTGCCGGTCCCCCACCAGTGCGCGGACTCGGCGGGCAGCGCGACCTCCCGCAGCCCCTGCACCCTCCAGGACTTGGCCAGGCTCTCCGTGACCCAGTCCGACTGCAGCTGGCCCTTGGCGAACAGCATCCAGGTCGCGAACTCCGGGCCGGTCAGCGCGGCGTCGGGCTGGAGCCTCACCAGCTGCGGCTCGGGGTGCGCGACCACCCCGAAGTGACTGCCCGGCACCCAGGACTTGGCGTGCGACTTCAGACCGACGGGAACCCGGTCGAGGCGGGCGACCGAGCCGAGCAGCGCGCCGGCGTGGATGTAGTGCGTGAGCAGCCGACCGGCGGAGGCGAGCACGCCGGGGCTGAGGTCGCAGGAGGCGAGCTGCCTCAACTGGCGGGCCAGGACGGCGAGTCCGAGCGGGGGCAGCGCCGGGCGGAACAGGGCGATCCGGTCGCTCTCCAGCAGGGACCGTACGGTGTGCAGCCGCTGCACCACGGCCGCCGGTACCGCCTGTGAGCACACGACGATGACATGACCGTGCTGGTCGATCAGCGTCTGCAGGACGCCCAACGACTGCTCCAGCGGCTGCCGGTCCAGGTCCTGGAGCACGACCGCGGGCACGGTGCGCTCGTCGTGCGGCGGCAGCGCCAGATCGGCACTGGTCACGGCAATGGCAGTTGGCACATGCAGCTCCCCGGTTCACCCGCCCCAAGTCGGCCCGCCGGCGGTACCCCGACGCACCGATTCGACTTCACAGCGTGACTACCAAAGCACTGTAACCACGCCCTCCTGACCGGAGAACAGCGTTTCTGTAGCTGGGAAGCAACGGGTGCGGCACAAGGACTGCCAAAACGGGGCAGGTCGCGCACACGAACCCCCCTTATCCGGAACCGCGACCGGAACTCCGGACGGCCCAGATCCGCCTGAACCTCTGACACCACTGCGCCGATCGAGCTCGGCGGCTTCCCATACATATGCGCCGCGTACCGCCGCGTCGTGGACCGGGTGGAAGTCCCGCGGCGCCAGTGCCAGGTAGAGGCACCCTCCGGCTCTGATCTCACGCTCCGTCACCAGACCTAGCGGGAATGGTGAATTGAGGCCGGATCCTGGCGGACGCTGACCGGCGCAAGGCGCTTCGCCCGGATCCGCTCCTACACCTCCACCGTGCGAAAACACGGCATCAACACCCTTACCGCACTACGCGAGCTCTTCACCGGGCGGCCCTGGATGCTGCCCGTAACCAGCTGAAACTCTTAAACAGTCACGCTTCGGGCACCCCGTCTCGATCAAGCGGGACGCCGTAGGCGGAATCCTGCTGCGGGGCGGCCCGGACAGCATGTCGGAGCCGCCGCACAGCCAGGCGACGGACGGCTCGTACGACGGCAGCAGCAATGGGAAGATCCGGGCCAAGCTCAGATCACAACCCGCTGGTAGCGCGGGCGAGCCGGGTTCGAGGTGACCCAATTTCTCCAACGCCAGGCTGCACCGCGCATTTGGCCGATCGGCCCCGGGCTGCTGCGGCTCGGGCGAAACCCTGCGTTAGCGGCCCTGCCACTCCGCGCCCGCACGCCTGCGCGCCACCACAAGGGTGGCCCATCCAGCGACCTTTGGCCAGAACCGTATGGCGGATACAACGCGTCAATTGATACAAATGATCGAGTCGGCGAGATGTGGGGCAGCGGGGATTGAGGGGGCGTCGGCGTGCTGGAGCCGG
>NZ_WJBG01000171.1 GCF_009709555.1 Streptomyces blattellae
GGCGAGGACGACATCGCCCTCCTGATGGCCAGGGTCCAGGGCCTGCCGGCCGACTCCGTCGGCGACTGGACGCTCCCCCGCGAACCCCGCAGCGTCGGCCGTGCCCGCGAGTACGCGCGCGGCCAGCTGCTGAGCTGGGACCTGGAGCCGCTGGTCGACACGGCGGAGCTGCTGGTGAGCGAGCTGGTCACCAACGCGCTGCGCTACGGCGAGGGAGAGATCAGACTGCGCCTCCTCCTGGACCGCACCCTCGTCTGCGAGGTCTGGGACTCCGGCCTGGTCCAGCCCCGCCGCCGCCGCGCCCGCGACACCGACGAGGGCGGCCGCGGCCTCCAACTCGTCGGCCTCCTGTCCGCCGCCTGGGGCTCCCGCCGCACCCCCCGCGGCAAAACGGTCCGGTTCGAACTCCCCCTCCCGGACGGCGAAACGGGACTGACGGATCCGGCGGAGGCGTTGCTGAGCCTGTTTTAGGCGGGGTGCTGCGGGGTTCGCAGGTGGTGTATGAGGGCGGTGAGCCCGGTGACGGTTGCGGGCATGACCGTGCCGGGGTCTTCGCTTTCGCGGAGGAGGAGCGTTCGCTGAGAGGCGGCGATCTCAAGGCAGTTAGGCGCGTCGTCGCCCTCGGAGAAGGAGGATTTTTGCCACACGAGAACATCTTTCATGTCGTGCCCTTCAGGTCTGTCGAGCCAGGTCGTGAATGAAGTCCCTTGACTCTACGACTCCGAGCGCAGCCTTCTGCGTGTCGACGATCCTTCGCCGATACGCAGCGAGCTGGGCTTCCGCATCCAGGAGAGTACCCCCGTGGGGAGCGTCTCGTAGAACGGTATCCAGCTGCGGAACGGGGCCGTCCAGCAACAGGATCGGACTGCTGATGGTGAAACGATCCCTGTCGAACGGAACGACCCGCACAGTGACTTGAGGACACTCGGACTGCTGCAGGATGTGCAGCAACTGCCGACGGGCGACCTTGCGGTCAGACTTCCTGATCCTCAGCGCCGCCTCGTGAATCACAACCTCGTAGCGGTAGTTGTCCCTGCCCAGGATTTGCTGGCGCCTCATCCGAAACGCCACGCGGAGTTCCTTCTGCTCCTCGCTCAGCGCCAAGGAGGAGTCCGCATAGAGCGCTCGTACCTGTTCCTCGGACTGCAGCAACCCAGGGATGTTCACGATCTCGAACGACCTCACATGCCGTGTGTGGTGCTCTAGTTCAGCCAGGTCTAGAAATCCTTGTGGGAGCAGTCCTCGGTACTCCTCCCACCAGCCGCGCACGCGCTCGATCGCCATGGCGGCCAGGGCATCAATGAGCGGAGCGTCTCCAGCCTTGTAGAAGTCGGCCAGGAACCGAACACGCTCCGCGCTCACGCCGAAGCGCCCTACCTCCGTGTTGGAAAGTCTGCCCTCGTTGATCCCCGTGGCACGAGCTGCCTCCCGAAGGGAGAGGCCTGCCCGCTCCCGGAGCTTGCGCAGTTCCTTGCCGAGGCGTTCCTGGCGCACCGTGATTACCGTCCTCGCACCCATGTGCCCGTCCTCTTCTGTGAGTTGAGGACACGATAATGCGGGAACTACTTGTCCCGGGACAAGTAGTTCCTCTACCGTCAGTGACGCCACAGCACTCTCCGGAGCGGAAGTGCATCGCCTCGCCCTGCCCGGGCGCCCGCGACGGAGCCACCGCCTCGGCCTCATCCACCCCTTCCTCTCAGGAGCAACCGCATGCAGAACTGGCAGTACACCCTCTACATCCCCAACGACCCCAGAGCCGTAGGGATCTGCCGCCGTGCCCTCCGCGACATCCTCACCAGCCACCACCTCCCCGCCCTCGTCGACCCGGCTCAGCTGCTGGCCTCCGAGCTGCTCGGTAACGCGATCCAGCACACCGATGGCCCGGCCGCTCTGAAACTCAGCCAGTCGGGCTACTCCGTCCGCCTCGGCGCCTGGGACACGGACCCCACGCCACCCACACCGCCCATGCACCGCCCCGTCGTCTCGGATGACACGGGTCGCGGCCTCCACCTGGTTCACGCGTACGCAGACGACTGGGGCTGGTTCCGGATCAGCGGCAGGCAGGGTGACAGGGCGGGCAAATTCGTCTGGTGCGAACTGGGAACGGAGCCTGATTAACCGGGCGCTGGCCTTGGCGTCCACCGCCCCGCCCATGCGTGGTGACGAAGCCGGCGTCGGCGCCGCTGTCCGTCGTCGATCAGCTCCGGCCGTACCTGATACCGAACGCAGCGATAGTGGGTCATCGAAGTTGAGTGGTGCGTCGCCGAGCCGGGGGGTCGGTCAGCGAGCCACAGGAGTGTCACACTTTCCGCCAGGCACCCTCCCCGCCGAGAGGTGACTTCGATATCGGCGCACCCGCTCAACTTTGAAGACTCAGTACGCCTTGTGCGGCTTCACCGCCTTCGGCGGGGCTTGATCGAAGCCGGTGACGAAGCTCACGGCATGCTCCTGCCGGGGATGCCGGGCTGGTCAGTGAGGCCGCAGGCTGAATAGGGTTCCAGTATGAGTGATTTGGTCGCTGTGGACTTCGCCCTGGATCTCTCGCCCACCGTACCGAGCGCCGTACTCGACGATCTGCGCTGGCATCTTGGGGCGGAGGATGACGACGGCCGCGCCGGCGGAGACATGTACGACGGGGTTCCCCTGTTGGCCGGTCGTGGCCCTGCAGTACGTATCGGCGGAGTCCTGGTCGGCGACCTGGTTCAGAGCGCCGACCGCTGGTCCCTGACTGCGCGTCAAGAGGTGCATGCCGAGTTCCTGACCGAATTGGATTCGCTGGTCGGGAGATTGGCCGTCCATGCGAAGAATGCGGGAGTTATCGGGCAAGTTCGCTTCTATGAAGACGATGTCCCCGACCTCTTGATCAACAGGTCGGGGACTCTCGTGAAACTGGCTCTGCGTCCGGCAGGGCCAGCTGATTCCATGGGCTAAACCTATGGAATCGTCAGTCTTCCCTCGTCGGCTCCTCAAACGGCATGCTGTCGAGAGATTCCTCGTCGACGAGTCGCGTCAGATTCAGCACGACTTCCGCGTTTGCGATCATTCGGCCGATCTCGATCGGAAGGTTGTGGAATTCCTCCATGACCACGTCATACGGCTCGACCCGATGCGTCATTCCATCCAGTCCTATTGCTTCCACGAGGTAGCGGTGGCCGGCTGGTGAGCTCGCATCGTCAACCTTTGCCCAGGTGGCCCCGTGTCGACGTACCAGCAGGTCGCCCAAATACGACGTCAGGTCCGTGTGAAGCCTGATCCAGTCCGACTGCTCGAACTCACCCAGCGGGATCCGGTCCACATAACTCTGCAGGGCGGGCATGAGAGTCAACGGATCCTCGGCGTACCGCTCCTGGGTTACGCCGAGGACGGAGGCAAGACCGGCTGCATTGCGATGTGCCCCCTCCGTCCACTCCAAGATCGCGGCCGATCCGTCCGGTGTCTTCTCCTGCATCATGCACAGCCTTCCAGTCGACTCGGTTGGAGTCTACTTCGCCTTACGGGGTGCATCCCACTGGTCTTTCTTGGGGGTAGGGCCATATTCGACGAATATGATCCTCGCCTTCGTGAGATAGGCGCGTAGTTCGGTGGAAGGGCCGGCGTGAGTGAATGACCACCGGGGGTCATATCCAGGGTTCATGCGCCGCAACGCGATGTCCTTGTGGATCTGTTCCTTGATGTGCTTGCTGAGCGGTACTTCGTTCCTGATCGCCTGGCGAGCTCCATCGTCCAGTGTGATGGTGCGATACGGCCCGTAGGTCTTCACCTCGACGGCGACCGTACGTCCGTCAGGCATGTCGACGGGTACGTCGACTTTACGCCCACCAGTGGCTGTCACCGGATACTGCGGGTCGCTGTTTGTGGGAACCGGGTAGTGACGCTCCGGCCCGCCCCCCATCATCTGGCGGTGGAACTCCTCACCAAGCTCCCAACGGGTACGGACATCATCTGTGTACCGGACGTCCCGCAGCGTGAGGGGACCGTTGGCCGGTAGCAACGCAGGCCTGGAAAAATCGGGTTCATGCCTGGCATAAGGGTTGCCGTCTCCGCTATTCGTATCGCCCGAATCCGGGCGGCCGTCGGTTGTGTCGTCCGTGGTGCCCTCTGCCGGAATCGACCCGCTGTCGTCGGCGTGCGCGGGTTCGTCCAGGTGCCCCGAGCCATTGCCCTGACCAGTGCCATCGCCACGTCGTGTGTCTCCGATGGCCTCGTCGCCGGGATCGCCGAGGTCGTCCAGGCCGCCTGTGCCGGCGGGCCGCTCGGCGCCGTGGCCGGGCAGGGTGGTGTCGCGGCTGCCTGGTAGGTCGGGGCCGGGGTTGGTGACGTGGTCGGCGTGGCCGCCTGGCAGGCGGTCGCCCGTTGCGGGGCCGGGAGCCGCATTGTCCGCGGGGACGTGTGTGTCGACGCTGTTCGTCGGCATGGTGGCGTCGGCCCGGCCGCTGGGCAGGTTGTCGCCCAAGCCGGTGCTGCCGGGGAGGTCGTCTGCTGCGCGGACCTGGGGGATGTCGCCACCCGCGTGGACGGTCGGCGTTGGGGGGATGTCCTCGCCGACGCGGCTGATGTCGCCGAGGGTGTTGTCCAGGCTGTTGCCGAGGTTGATGTGCTGGGTGGCGTTGTCGGCGGTGTGGTTGGCTGCGCCTGCCAGGGCCGGTTCGCGGACCGGGGAGTCGGTGCGCGGTACGTCCGCGCCCGCCGGGCCGGTGGTGTCCGGGCCGGCCGGGCGGTTCGCGATGTCCTGGGGACCCTGCTTGTGCACGTCGAGCAGGACATTGCCGCGTGCGTCGACCAGGTTGCCGTCCGGGGCCGCGTACAGCGTCGGATCGCCGTCGTCGGCCTTCAGTGGCAGGGAGTTCTCGTGCACGACCGGTACATCGTCCGGCACCTTGAAGCCGCCGCCCGGGAGCTGGGTCACGCCCGCCGGGACGGCCGCTCCGTCCGGCAGGTGCACCGTGCCGTCCGGCAGTACCGTCGAGCCTTCCGGCAGGGTGATCGCGTTCTCGGGGAGGGCGGGGATGTCGATGGTGCCGGCGCCCCTCAGCGCCGCGCTGATGTCCCCGATCTTCGACAGGCCGGCGCCCGCGCCCCTGGCGATGTAGGTCATCGGGTCGAGGACCCGGCCCGCCCTCCCCGCTGCCGAGAGGACCCTGGCTGCCGCGCCCGCCTTGCCGGCACCCGAGGCCGCGCCACCGGCACCGCCGGTGAACACGGTGGTCACCACGTTGAAGGTGACCGCTCCGGCGGCGCGGGCGGGGTTGTGGCCCCACTGGTCCCACGCCAG
>NZ_WJBG01000172.1 GCF_009709555.1 Streptomyces blattellae
AAATGCGACGAATCGACATTGACGACGACGAGGTCGGCATCGGCTTCGATCATCGGTTGCTCTATGCCGAGGAGCCTTATACAGGGGGCGCAGAGGACTACCTGGCGGGACATCTGGTGAGCCGCGTGACCTGCACGCGCAACGGAGTTCGTGTCCGGAGAGTTCAAGCGCTGGCATCCGAACGGTGTCCTTGCTAAATGCATGATCAACAGCGAGGATGGCAAGGTCCCCCTCGCCGAATACGAGTGGGCCGAGGAAAGCCGCCCGACTCGGGGTTTCACGGTCAGGACGACACTTTCGGGCTGCTCGCTGACGCCGTGGGGGACAGCGGCGACATGGTCGAAGAGCGCAGCACCGGCGGCGAACGTCTGCATACGGTGCGGGCGTTGCTGGCCATCTCGGACCGTGTCCAGTTCGGCCGGCACATCGGCGCTCTGCTGCGTCGTGACCTCGTGGCCGACAACCTTGCGGACATCCGTGCGGCGGTGGAGCGTGGGTGTCGCAAGCTGGCAGGGGAGCAGGTCTCGTACGATCTCGGCCTGCAACTGGCACTGGTGATCGCCGCGGCCCACCGAGGTGCGGACTCGACGTGGGCCCTGGACGCCGCCCAACGCGCGAGGTGCTTCCGGAGTTGCAGGAGGCGCAGCTCTGGAGAGCATCCCATGGATGTGCTCGTGGCGAAGCAAGTGTTCCCCGAGAACGGGATGGCTCTCCTGGAGGACTACACCTGGGACGAGCACGGCCAGCCGACTCGGACCTGGCGGAAGGGCGTGTGAAGCAGTCACAGCACCTCGTCTGCCACACGTCCCCCGTGGACAGCGCAGTCGACGACCGGCGACTGCCGCAACGATCTTCATACGCGTGATCGTTGCTCTACTCACCGCCTGAGCCGGTGCGAGCCGGGCTCAGCTGGCACCATACGTACTTGCCCCGATTGCCGTGTCTGCTCAGCGGCTGCCAGCCCCATGTGTCGGCGCAGGCCCGGACGAGCGCGAGCCCACGTCCGTCCTCGCGGTCGGGGGCAAGGTCCAACGGCTGTGGAGGTTCCGGTGGTTGGGGATCCGCGTCCCACGCCCCGATCCGCAGTACCCCCGCCGACCAGCGCACCCGGAGGGCGGCCGGCCCCTTCGTATGCCGTACGGCGTTGGAGACCAACTCCGCGGCGAGCAGTTCGGCGACATCGACCAGGCCGATCAGGCCGTGCATGGTGAGGATGAGGCGGAGGGTGCGGCGGCTGACGGTGACTGCGCGTAGGTCGTTGGGGATGTAGAGGCTGTACTCCCATGGGTCGGCTTCGTTTTCGGGCACGGGTGAACTCCGTTCGGGTGGTGGGAGTTTGCGGTCGGCGGGCGGTGGCTGTGCCGCGGCCGTCATGGCAGGACGGGGCGGTGCGCTTCCGGCATCCCGGCGTTCCGCAGTGTGTGCGTCGCATCACTGAAGGTAGGGGCTAATGTTTCGGTTCGGCAAGCCGATCACGTAATCTGCCCTCCGAACGGGTCGCGCCTACAGGCGCGTTGGATCGAGAGGCAGTCGATGACTACGAGGCGCGAACCAACGGCACGTCAGATGCGCCTGGCGGTCGAACTGCGCAGGCTCCGCGATGCGGCCGGCCTCAGTGGCCGGGAAGCGGCGGCGCTGCTCGGAGTGAGCCCCGTCCAGATCAGTCACATCGAATCCGGTCTCTCGGGGGTGAGTGAGGAGCGACTGCGCCGCCTCGCGGCCTACTACGCCTGCACGGACGAGGCGTTCATCGATGCCCTGGTTGACATGGCCACCGATCGGACGCGCGGCTGGTGGGAGGAGTTCAGGGGACTGCTGCCCACGTCATTCCTTGATCTCGCCGAATTGGAATGTCATGCCACGTTCCTGAGGGAAGCCCAGTTTCTCTTCATCCCAGGTCCGCTCCAGACAGAGGACTACGCTCGCGCCGTCTTTGCCGACCGCGTCCCAGAACTTCCCCATGACGAGCTTGAATTGCGCGTCCGACACCGGATGCAGCGCAAGGTGATCATCGAAGGCCCCGATGTCATCCAGTACGAGGCGGTCATCCACGAAGCCGCGCTGCGCATCATGGTCGGCGATCGAGCCGCTTCACGGACGCAGCTTGTCCGTCTACTCGAACTCTCCGAAGTGGATCACATCACCGTCCGCGTCATCCCTTTCGATCTGGAGGGATTCACCGGTGC
>NZ_WJBG01000173.1 GCF_009709555.1 Streptomyces blattellae
CGGTCCGAGATGGCCAGCAACGCCCGCACCGTATGCAGACGTTCGCCGCCGGTGCTGCGCTCTTCGACCATGTCGCCGCTGTCCCCCACGGCGTCAGCGAGCAGCCCGAAAGTGTCGTCCTGACCGTGAAACCCCGAGTCGGGCGGCTTTCCTCGGCCCACTCGTATTCGGCGAGGGGGACCTTGCCATCCTCGCTGTTGATCATGCATTTAGCAAGGACACCGTTCGGATGCCAGCGCTTGAACTCTCCGGACACGAACTCCGTTGCGCGTGCAGGTCACGCGGCTCACCAGATGTCCCGCCAGGTAGTCCTCTGCGCCCCCTGTATAAGGCTCCTCGGCATAGAGCAACCGATGATCGAAGCCGATGCCGACCTCGTCGTCGTCAATGTCGATTCGTCGCATTTTCACTACCACGGGATCTTCACAGCCGCGCACGGATTTCCTTGGCGATTTCCATGAGGCTCGACAGGTCCTCAGCCGACATGACGTAGTCGAAACCCCCGATCCGCTCCGAAAATTCTTTCGACAAGGCGACATGATGGGTTCTCACATAAAACCAGAGATCCCCCCGCCACACCCATTCTCCGTCCGAGTAGATGGAGTCGCCGCCAAAAGTGATCAGCGATCTTCATGGGAAGCCTTTTCTGCAGCACGGGGAGGAACGTTCGTCAGAAGCCACCATTGAAGATCCTTGGAGTCTGGCCAGGCCCGGTCTCCTGCCGCAGCGCTCTTTCTTCGTGAAGAGCCCCGTTCTTGCACCAGTCACGGAACGAACCGTCGCGAAATTCGCCTGTGTACGTCACCAGACGCACACGACGACCCGCAAGGCACCTCTCATCTTTGATTAGTTTGGCGGGACCGGCTGCTTTTCCTGCCCCTCGAAGAGATACTGGTACATGCTCTGCAGATATCCGTACAAGGAATCCTCGTCATCGAACTCGATGTCCGTGAGATGCTCGTACTCCCCAACGGAAAGCTCGCGTGTGCGCAATACAGCCTCTAGCCCATCTCGGACAGCACTGACATATTCTTCCTTAAAGGCGTGCAAGGTCGGACGCAGGTAACCTGTTGTGTCGTAGGCCTGCTCCAAACTCAGGTACACCTTGACGAACTTTTCAAGTTCTCTGTTCATAAATCAACCTCGATCATGGGTGACGGCCCGGTGCAGGGTTGGCGTACATGGTAATGAGCTTCCAGTCGCCGTCCTCCATACGATAGACGGGACGGATGGTGCCACCCTCGAAGTTGACGGGAAGGAATTCGTTCAGATCCGCCGGGTTGCGATAGAAACCAGTGAAACGCGTATGCCCCTCTGGCCCGAGGAGATCCGCGATCGGCAACTCGGCGTCCGGCGGCTCCCCCGTACGCGCGATCTCCTGACGGAAGTACTGGTCGGCCCTGACCATGTCCTCGGCATCGTTGAAACGGGTCGCGTACGGACCCACCCGGTGCGGACCACCGTGCACCCCGTCGACCGTGGTGCCGGTACTCAGGTTGAATCCGCGATGTCCGGCTGGTTGATCAGGCCGGTGAGGTCCAGGCCGGTGGTCGGCAGGCAGCCCTCGATCAGGTGCGGGCGGTACTGGATCTTCTTCAGCTTCCGCTTGATCACCTGGGTCAGATGTGCGAGGTCAGCGGCGGCGAAGTCGGCCAGGGCCCGTTTCAGCAGGCTCCAGATCCCTTCCTGCGGGTTGAGTTCGGGCGCGTACGGCGGCAGGTGGAAGATCACCAGCCAGTCCTTGTGCTCCTCGGCGAAGTCGAACAGCTCCTGCTGAAGGTGCACATTGAGGTTGTCCCACACCCACACCACGGGGGTGCCCAGCTGCAGGTGCACCATCTGGATGAAGTCCCGGTAGTCGTTCCAGGCGACCGACTTCGGTTCGCCCTTGCGGCCGTGGTAGACGTGCAGCTTGAAGAACATCCGCGCCCGTCGGCCGGCCTTGAAGCACACCGCGCCGGCGATGTTCACCCTGCCTCCGCGCCGTCCGGCCACCCGCACGATGGGCCGTGCCCCGCGAGGCGCCCAGGTCCGCCCCTTCGGCGGGATCAACGACTGCCCGGCCTCGTCCGCGAAACAGATGTAGGCATCCAGGTGTGCGGCGGTGGTTTTACCCGCGGCCACACCTCGGCCTTCCACACCTCGATCACCTCCTCGCTGCGCTCCAGCGACCGCCGCAGCGGTACCTGGCAGCTCCAGCCGTGCCGCCTAATGGGAGCTGCCGGGTCGGAGAGACTCGGTGCCGTAGCCGCCAGCAGGTGAGCACTTATGTCGCCGGAACCACTGTGAGTTCTGTGGTCAGACCGTGCCCCTGCTGGTTGGCCGGAAGGCCATGACCGCTGATGGGGTGGCGTGCCCGCCGAGCTGAGCGTGAGCACTGGATCCATTAGGCCGCGTGCCGTGTCTTCCGCGGGCTGCATGACCGGGAAGTACCTGACCTGGAGGATGAGTTGCTGCTGATCGGCGACGACTGGGCCGAGGACCACCACGATGTCGAAGTCCAGGACACCACCGGCCGCCGCCTCGCGACCGCAAGGTTGCCCGAGGGCGCGGACGGTATCACCAAGCTCCACGAGCTTGTGGCGAAGCATGCGGGTGAGGACCTCGTCCCCTGCGACGTGATCGTCGGGATCGAGACGGACCGCGGCACCTGGGTGCAGGCCCTGCTTGCGGCCGGCTACCGGGTCTACGCGATCAACCCTCGGCAGGTCGCCCGGTTCAAGGAGCGGTACAGCACCTCCGGCGCCAAGAGCGACAGAGGCGACGCCCACGCGCTGGCCGACATGGTCCGCATCGACCGCGACCAGCTGCGGCCCATCGCCGGCGACAGCGACCAGGCCCAGGCCGTCAAGGTCGTCGCCCGCGCCCACCAGACCCTGATCTGGGAACGCACCCGCACCTTCCAACGACTGCGCAACACGCTGCGCGAGTACTTCCCCGCAGCCCTGAACGCCTACGCGAGCCTGGAGCTGACCAGCACCGACGCGCTGGAACTGCTCATCAAGGCGCCCACCCCCCAGGCGGCGGCCAGGCTCACCCGCATCCAGATCACCGCCATCTTGGCCCGCGCCCGACGCCACAACCGGGACCAGAAGGCCGGGGCCATCCAGGCCGCCTTGCGCGAGAAGCACCTGGAACTGCCCGAGCCGGTGGCCGCCGCCTACGGGGCCACCACGACCGCCCATGCTCGTCTCCTGATCGCCCTCAACGAACAGATAGCCGCGATGGAAGAGCAGGTGAAGGCGCATTTTCTCGCGCACCCGGACGCTGAGATCTACCTCTCCATGCCCGGCATCGGAGAGATCACCGGCGCCCGGGTGCTCGCCGAGTTCGGGGACGATCCCACCCGTTACAGCTCCGCCAAGGCCCGCAAGAACTACGCCGGAACCAGCCCCGTTACCCGGGCCTCCGGCAAGAGCCACACCGTCCAGGCCCGCTACGTGCGCAACAACCGGCTCGCCGACGCGCTTCAGCGCCAGGCGTTCTCCGCCCTGCGGGCCTCACCCGGCGCCCGCCGGTACTACGACAAGCAGCGAGCCCGCGAGGCCGGCTACAACTCTGCCCTCCGCCAGGTCGGCAACAGGCTCGTCGGCATCCTCCACGGATGCCTCAAGACCCGCACCCTCTACGACGAAGCAACCGCCTGGTCGCACCACGCACAACCCCATACCGCTTGACACCAAACGACATGGGGTGTCTGA
>NZ_WJBG01000174.1 GCF_009709555.1 Streptomyces blattellae
GTCGACCCCGCCCGACCTGCTCAGGGCGGCCGGACCGGACACCTCGACCGGCAGCCGGTCCGCCTGGTCTGTCTGGGCCGTCGCTAGGGCGACGCTCTCCCGTTCTTCTCGGCTCGCCGCGGCGATGACCGCGGCCCACGCGGTCGCCTCGGCCCGCTCCGGGTCACCCGTCGCCCGCAGTTCGGCGTCGAGCGTACGGTCGTACAGGACCCGGTCGTAGAAGACGTCCAGGTAGCTCAGCGCGTTGTGGATGCTGGTCTGGCGCCACATCAGCCGGGTGGTGGGGGAGGCCCAGCGCGGCCGGGCCAGCCGGAGCGAGCGACGGGTGAGGACGTCGTCCAGTTCGCGCTCCAGCGGGGCGAGGCGCGCGTACGTCCGCCAGGACAGCAGCCACCGCGTCAGCCGGGGCCCGGCCAGCGGGATCAGGACGCCGGCGGAGACGACGAACGCCCCCAGGCCCGCCGCCGCGCGTGAGACGTTCGTGTCGAGCGTGGTCCAGTCCTGCCCGAACCAGCGGCCGGTCACGGCGGCCAGCTTGGACAGGCTGTAGCCCGAGGCGCACAGCGTGCCCAGGCCCAGGGTGACCAGCCCGGCCCGCAGCCAGCCGTGCACCTGGCGGGCCCAGCGCAGCGAGGAGACCGTGGTCACGCTGACGGCGGTGAGGTGCCCGACCAGGTACAGCACGATCATCTCGGCGATGAACGGCGTCGTCGCGTAGTAGGTGTCCAGGTCGGTGCGGCGCTCCACGGGGGCGTCGCCCAGGGCGAACGACACCGCGATGCCGATGACCACGAGCGCGTAGGCGAGGATCCAGCGGCGTGCGGTCACCGCCACGCGCGGCCCGCCCCGCCAGCACACGACCAGCACCTGGGAGGCGGCGCTGTACGCGGTGATGGCCGCGTACGTCATCGGCGCGGCGAGGTTGGGGATGCCGCTGACGCGGTTGACCGTGCCTACGGTGGGCGGGGCCCCGAGGAAGAAGCACAGGCCGGCCAGGCCCAGTACCGCGCAGATCGCGCGCAGGTAGGGGTCCCGCCGGTGGCGGATCAGGTCGGGCGCCTTCACCGCCAGACCGAGCCACAGCACACCGCAGCTGATGTAGTTGACCAGACCGCTCATCCGCGGGTCCCGCGGTAGTTGAGTGCGGCCCCTATCCGGCCGGCCAGCCCCTGCGGGCCGTCGCCGCCGCCGGCGGGTGGCGCGGGGTCCGGCGGTGCCGCCATCAGAGCGCGCAGCCGACGGCCCATCAGCATGCCGAACCGGTCGGCCTCCTGCTCGTCGGCGAGGCAGAAGTCGGTCCGCAGCGCGGCGGGCCCGCCGGCGGCGGCATGTGACGGCTCCGGCTGCTCCGACGACTCCGACGGCTCCTGGCTCATGTGCCACACCTCGTGACAGAAGATCACGATCTGGTGCCATACGGCGGCCCGCTTGTCGACGACGATGTCGTCCTGCGTCTCGCGGTTCAGCCACAGCCCGCTGGCGGTGTGGGGCGGGAAGACCTCCCGGTGCAGGACGACCTCGCGGCCCCGCCACTCGCTGACGGAGGCGACGAGCGCGGCCAGCAGGGCCTCGGGGTCGGCCGGGACGGGAACCCGGATCGGGGCGATGAGGGCGTCGGCGAGCCGACGCATCTCCTTCTTCGTACGCACCATTCTTCCCCGGAGTTGTCTCGTCGTGGCACGCCCGGCCGTTCGACAGCTTGTCCGAGGTTACGCGCCCGGAACTGTCCACGTCATGCGATCGGCCGGCCGTTGTCCCACGGGCAACGACCGCCATGACTCAAAAGTGCTGGACCGAGTGGTGCCCAGACCATTGACGCGGAAGCACTTCGGTTTTTACCGTCCCGTTCGAAGTTACGAGCACAATTCAAAATATCGAACAGTCACAGCCGCACCCACGTCCGCACGAAAGGACCCCATGCGCACCGCCCGCTTCACCCTCGACCCCGCCTTCACCATCGGCGAGGTCAACCCCCGTGTCTTCGGCTCGTTCGTGGAACACCTCGGCCGCTGCGTCTACACCGGCATCCACGAACCGGACCACCCCACCGCCGACGCCGAAGGCCTCCGCACGGACGTCCTCGACCTCGTCCGCGAACTCGGCGTCACAGCCATCCGCTACCCCGGCGGCAACTTCGTCTCGGGCTACAAGTGGGAGGACTCGGTGGGCCCCGCGGAGGACCGCCCCCGGCGCCTGGACCTGGCCTGGCACTCCACGGAGCCGAACCGCTTCGGCCTGTCCGAGTACATCGACTTCCTCCGCAAGATCGGCCCTCAGGCCGAACCCATGATGGCCGTCAACCTCGGCACCCGAGGCGTCGCGGAGGCGCTGGAACTCCAGGAGTACGCCAACCACCCCTCCGGAACCGCCCTCTCCGAACAGCGCATCGCCCACGGCGACAAGGACCCCTTCGGCATCAGACTCTGGTGCCTCGGCAACGAGATGGACGGCCCCTGGCAGACCGGCCACAAGACCGCCGAGGAATACGGCCGCATCGCGGCCGAAACGGCCCGCGCGATGCGCCAGATCGACCCGGCCGTCGAACTCGTCGCCTGCGGCAGCTCCGGCCAGTCCATGCCCACCTTCGCCGAGTGGGAGGCGACAGTGCTCAAGGAGACGTACGACCTGGTCGACTACGTCTCCCTGCACGCCTACTACGAGCCCCACGACGGCGACATCGACTCCTTCCTCGCCTCGGCCGTGGACATGGAGTCCTTCATCGAGAACGTCGTCGCGACCTGCGACCACGTCGGCGCCCGCCTGAAGTCCAAGAAGAAGATCAACCTCTCCTTCGACGAGTGGAACGTCTGGTACCTCTCGCGCTGGGCGGAGCACGCCAAGACGATCGAGCGGGACGACTGGCCCGAGGCCCCCCGTCTCCTGGAGGACAACTACAGCGTCACCGACGCCGTGGTCTTCGGCTCGCTCCTCATCGCCCTGCTCCGCCACGCGGACCGCGTCACCGTCGCCTGCCTCGCCCAACTCGTCAACGTCATCG
The DNA here is from genome assembly GCF_009709555.1 of Streptomyces blattellae. GTDB lineage: Bacteria > Actinomycetota > Actinomycetes > Streptomycetales > Streptomycetaceae > Streptomyces > Streptomyces blattellae. The sequence goes on from NZ_WJBG01000174.1 coordinate 2,999, forward strand.
CGCCGATCATGACGGAGCCGGGCGGCCCGGCATGGCGGCAGACGACGTTCTTCCCGTTCGCGCAGGCGTCGAAGTACGGACGCGGAAAGGTCCTGGACGTACGGGTGGACTCACCGACGTACGAGACGGACAAGTACGGCGAGGCCGATCTGCTGCACGCCACCGCCGTACGCGCCGAGGACGGTTCGCTCACCGTGTTCGCGGTGAACCGCAGCCGCACCGACGCCCTCCCGCTCGAAGTCGCGCTGAACGGCCTGGACTTGACGTCCGTCGTCGAGCACACCGCGCTCGCGGACGCCGACCCGGACGCCCGCAACACCCTCGCCGACCCCGACCGCGTCACCCCGCACCCGGTCGAGGGCACAGCCCTCACGGACGACACCCTCACCGCCGCACTGGAACCACTGTCCTGGAACGTGATCCGGCTGCGTTAGGGCCTGTCCGGCGGGAGCGGTGACAATGGGGGTATGAGGATCTCGGCACGGGCGGACTACGCGGTACGGGCGGCACTTGAGCTGGCCGTGCATCATGAGGACGGCCCGGTGAAGGCGGAGGCCATCGCCACCGTCCAGGACATCCCGCACAAGTTCCTGGAGGGCATCCTCGGCGACCTCCGCCGCGCCGGACTGGTCGACAGCCGGCGCGGCGGCAGCGGCGGTTACCGGCTGGCCCGGGACGCGGCGGAGATCACCGTCGCCGACGTGATCCGGGCCGTCGACGGACCCATCGTGTCCGTGCGCGGGGTCCGTCCCACCGGCCTGTCCTACGCCGGGTCCGCCGAGCCGCTGCTCCCGCTGTGGATCGCCCTGCGCGCCAACGTCCGCCGGATCCTGGAGGGCGTCACCATCGCGGACATCGCGGCGGACGCCCTGCCGGTGGCGGTGAAGGAGCTGGCGGCCGAACCGGCGGCATGGGAGAACCCGTAGAGCTTCACAACCCGCTCACGCCGTTCTCGGATTGAGGTGGCAGCGGCCAAAGCCATGGCCCGGCCCGGGTGATGCGTGGTAGACGCCTGATCGTCTGCTCGGGCCACGAGCGGGACGCCAGCGCCGCCGTCCCGACTCCCCTCCCGGAGCGAGGGGAGTCGGACATCGGCAGTCCCATGACTTCTGCCGCACGCCGGGGACGTGATGGGGCGGCCTGCCCGTTGCCTTTTCCGTGGCCCCGCAATGGGGCGCCTGGCCCCCGGGGCCGGTATGGCTGTGTGCCACCCCCCGGTCAGCCGGCGAACGGCGGCTGCTCCAGCCCCTTGCCCACCCCCGGAACCACCAGCAGCGAACCCGCCACCGGGTGCGGGGAGGCCAGTCCCACGCGTGCCGTCGTGATGTACAGGTCGGTGAGGTTGGTGCCGCCGAACGCGCAGGCCGTGATGCGTGGCGTCGGCAGGTCGAGCACGCGGTCCAGGCCGCCGTCCGGCGTGTAACGGCGCACTGCCGCGCCGTCCCACAGGGCCACCCACACGCAGCCGTCGGCGTCCACCGTGAGGCCGTCGGGAAAGCCGGCGCCGTCCTCGATCTCGGCGAAGGGGCGCCGGTTGCGGGCCCGCCCGTTCTCGAAGTCGAAGACGTCGATACGCCGGGTCGGCGTGTCGACGTAGTACATGAGCCGTCCGTCGGGGCTCCAGCCCGTGCCGTTGCTGACGGTCACGTCGTCGAGGACGACCTCGGCCGAGCCGTCACCGGTGACGCGGGACAGGGTGCCGCCGCCCGGCGCCTCGTCGTAGCGCATGGTGCCGGCCCAGAGGGAGCCGTCGGGCGCGACGGCGGCGTCGTTGGCGCGGCGGCCGGGGACGCGTTCGCGGTGCAGCCAGCGGAAGGCTCCGTCGCCGTCCAGGAGGCCCACGCCGTCCACGAGATTGAGGACGAGTCCTCCGCCGGCGCGCGGCTTGGCGGCACCCACGTGCTGGTCCAGGACACGGATCGAACGCCGGCCCGTCGCGGGGTCGTAGGTGTGCACCCGCGCCCCGAGGATGTCGATCCAGATCAGCCGCCCGGCCGCCGCGTCCCAGGTCGGCCCCTCGCCGAGGGTCGCCTCGGCCCGCACCGCCACCTCGTACCGGTTCGTCATCCCACACTCCGGTGACCGAGTCGCTCGGACAGTTCGACCGCGCCCTTGGCGGCGAGCTGCTCCAGCTCGCCGCGCCGCTCGTCGCTCCAGCGGATCATCGGCACGGAGATGGACAGCGCGGCGACGACCCGCCCGGTACGGTCCCGGACGGGCGCGGCGACGCAGGAGACGTCGGGGTTGGACTCCCGGCGCTCGACGGCGATCCCGCGCTCCCGGATCTCGGCGAGGGTCTCGCGCAGGACGGCCGGGTCGGTGATGCTGTTCGGGGTCATCGCGACCAGCCCGGCGCCGTCCGGGATGCGCGCGGTGAGTTCATGCTCGGGAAGGGAGGCGAGCAGCATCTTGCCGACGGAGGTGCAGTGCGCGGGCAGCCGGCGTCCGGCGGCGGAGACCATCCGCACGGCGTGCGTCGAGTCGACCTTGGCGATGTATATGACGTCGGTGCCTTCGAGGATCGCCACATGCACGGTCTCGTCACAGGTCTCGGCGACCGACCGGGCGACCTGCTGCCCCTCGGCCGCGAGGTCCAGCTGCTCGGCGTACCGGCTGCCGAGCTGGTACGGCCGTACGCCGAGCCGGTACCGTCCCGGCTGGCCCGGTACCGGGACGATGTACGACCGCGCGGCGAGCGTGGTGACCAGCTCGTGCACGGTGGTGCGCGGCAGCTGCAGCTTGCGCACGATGTCGGGGGCGGAGAGCGTGCCGTCCCCGTCGAGGAAGAGCTCAAGAATGTCGAGAGCCCGGGTCACGGCAGGTACGAGACGTCCCACGTCCGGCCCCCTCCCTTGATGTGTTCGAGATTTCAACAGTCGATCGGAATAACGAACACAGGTTACTCAAGGTGTGTTTGCCTGGGCAATGGGCCCGCGCCGATCACCCCCGTACCTCCCCGAGCCTCCCCCGTAACCGCTGCGCCCGCAGCACCAGCTCCAGTTCGAAGCGGCGGTCCGGGTCGTCGATCTCGTCGCCCCAGAGTTCGCGGATCTGGCGCAGGCGATAGCGGACGGTCTGGGGGTGGACGCCGAGGCGGGCCGCCACCTCGGGGGCCCCGCCCCGGGTCTCCAGCCAGGCCAGCAGGGTCTGGGCGAGCCGGCGGGCGTGGGTCGGGCCGCGGTGGGCGAGGGGCGCGAGGCAGCGCAGGGCGAGGTCGTCGAGGAGTTCCTCGGGCTGGAGGAGGACCAGGGCCTCGGTGTGTTCGGTGCAGTACAGGACGTCCCCGCAGGGCAGCAGGCGGCGTTCCATCAGGCGTACGGCCGCCTCCGCCCAGCGCAGTGACTTCGCGGCGTCCACCAGCGGTACCGGAGGGCCGATCGCGCCGGACCAGCCGGTCAGGGCACGGCCGAGCAGTTCGGGGCGGCCGGCGGCGGCCGGTTCGGGGACGACCATGCGGGGCTGCTCGAACTCCATGTCGAGGAGGACGCCTTGTCCCACCGCGGGGGCCATGGCCTCCCGCGCGGGGCGCAGCAGCACGCCCACCGCGACCTTCTCCGGCAGCGGCCAGCCGATCCGGGCGGCCCGTTCGGCGAACGCGTCGGCCGGGTCACCGCGGTGGTGCTCGGCGAGCAGGAGCTCCATCAGGCGGCGTTGCAGCCTCAGCCGCTCTCCCGCCTGCCGCGCCGCCGCCTCCGCATAGCCCCGCACCGACTGGTCGACCAGGCCGTCGAGGTACTCGTAGCCCGCGTCGACCAGCTCGTACATCGCCGGGGGCGGGATCTCCACGCGCTGGCCGATCTCGGCGAAACGGCGCCAGGCCAGCCGTACGCCCATCCGGTAGATCGCCTGCAGCGAGTCCAGGCTGCGGCCGTTGAGACCCTCGCCACGCCCGAAGTCCTGGAAGACGCCCGGCGGTACGGTCGGGCGGCCCTCCGCGGTCTCCAGGTACTGGACGAAGACCTCGATGGCACGGCGGATGCCGACCATGGCCATCGGCTCGCCGGACTCGTCGAGGACGACGGGCAGATGGGGATACTCCCGGCGGATCTCACGGAGGATCTCCTCGGCCAGGTCGGGTGCCTCGGACATGGCGATCGCGGCGAAGCGGCGGACCTTCAGGCGCGGGACGTCGAGCCAGGCCGAGCGGGTGGAGAGGGCCGTTGAGCGAGCGGGCACGGCTCAACTCCCCTGGCCGGCTTGCTCGTACGTGATCAGTGGGGAGTTCGGTTGGTCGGGGGTCGCCTCCAGGAGCGCGACGATGCCGAACGCGGCTCCGACGGCCACTGCGGCAGCCGCCGCCACGGTGAGCGCTGCGGCGAGCAGTCTGGACATCTCGGGTCAGCCTTTCCGGTCATGTCTAGACACATCTAGATCTACTAGACCTGCTAGACCTACTCGAAAGGTCGCCCGCACCCCTGCGCCGGTCCCGTCCGGCGACGGTTCAGTCTTTACTTTCCATTGACACTCCGTCAAGGGTGCGCCTACGGTTCCCGACGCAGACGGGTTGGCACGCGCACTGATCCCCAGCACGCCCCAAGCCTTTGGAGTGCCCGGATGCGCCGTACCGCCTCACCTCTCTCGCTGATCCTGCTCGGTCTCGGAACCTTCCTGCTGGTGCTGGCGCCCATGCTGGCCTGGTACGTGGAGCCGCGTGCCGCGGTGAATCCGATCGACATCGACACCACGGCCGTCTACAAGGGCACGGGTTCCGTCTTCGACCAGGAGCGGGTCGAGACCGTGCCGGACCAGACCATCACCATCACCCAGCGGGTGCGCGGCGACGTCGCCGAGAGCGAACGCAGCGGGAACGCCGCGGTCTGGGACGTGACGACCAGCGTCGACACGGACAAGTCACTGCCGGCGGCCGATCCGCATGACGCGCTGGACTTCACACCGCACCGCTGGGTCAGCGACCGGCGGACCAACCGGCCGGTGCACTGCTGCGGCGAGACGCCGTACATCGAGGGCGAGGCGTATCTGAAGTTCCCCTTCGACGTACAGAAACGCGACTACCAGTGGTGGGACAACACCGCGGGGCGGACGGTCACGCTGCAGTACCGGGGCGAGAAGAAGATCAAGGGGTACGAGGGATACCGGTTCACCGGAACCGTGCCGGCCACGCGGACCGGAACGCGACAGGTGCCCGGCGCCCTCGTCGACCAGCCCGAGCGCTCCCAGGTGTTCGCCGAGGAGTGGTACTCCAACCACGGCATCGAGCTGGTCGTCGACCAGGCCACCGGCCGGGTGATCTACGCCCAGACCGGCCCGCGCAGCACGCTCCGCGCCCCCGGCGGCGACGAGGACGCGGCCGTGCTCCTGGACAGCCGGAAGATCGCGTTCACCGACGAGACACAGGAGTTCGCGGTCGAGCGGGCCAAGGAGGAGAGCGGGCTGCTGCGCCTGGTGGGGCGGACCCTGCCGGCCGGGACGGGCGTGGCCGGATTCGCGCTCGCGGCGGTGGGCGGCGTTCTGGTGGTACGTGGGCGGAAACATCCGGAACCTTCCCAGGGATCCGAACAATCCACACCGACCCTCACGTTGTGATGTGCCGTCAGTTGCACAAAGCCCGGAAGTTGTCACGCCGGTGAGTAGCAGCTTCGAACCGCTGGGCGAAAACTGTCCATCCCCACAACTGAACACAGTGCGCCCACACCCCGTTCACAGAAGAAGTCCAAGCGTTCACAGGCCGAATCCGCCCCATCCCCACACGCCCCACGCCCACACCCCAACAGGCCCACAGGCCTCACGCCCACACCCCAACAGGCCCACACCCCAACAGGTCCACAGGCCCCACGCCCACACCCCCGCACGCCCCACTTCCGCCCCATGTGCCACTCCCCCACAGTGAGTTCCGCACCCTGAGACGAGTTGGAGCACCGATGCCCCAGCACGTGCCTTCCCGGCTGCGCGCCGCACCTCCCCGGGCGCCGCAGCACCCCCCGGCGCTCCCCCCACCTCCGCGCCGCATCGTCTTTCTCGCCCATCGGGACCTGGGCAACCCTGCCGCCGGCGGTTCCGAACTGCTCGTCGACCGGCTCGCCGACGGACTGACCCGGCTGGGCCACCAGGTGACCCTGCTGTGCGGCGGCCCGGCTTCCTTCCGTGACTACCGGGTCGTGTCGGCGGGCGGTGAGTACGGCCATTTCCTGCGCGCCCGTTCGGCCTTCGCCCGGCAGGTCGGCGACTGCGATCTGCTGGTCGAGGTGTGCAACGGCATGCCCTACTTCGCGCCCATGTGGCACCGCGGGCCCACGCTGTGCCTGGTCAACCACGTGCACACCGATCTCTGGAAGATGCGGTTCGGCGGCGGGCCACTGGCGCCGGCCGCCCGGATCGGGCGAAGACTCGAACACTGGGCGCTGACCGGTGCGCAGCACCGGAGCCTGATGGTCGCCGTCTCCCCGTCGACGGCCCACGCCCTGCGCGCGATCGGCGTCGAACGGGACCGGATCCGCGTCGTGCACAACGGGGTCGAGGAACCCGGCCCCCGCGCCGACCGCTCGCCCGAACCGCTGTTCGTGGCGGTCGGGCGGCTCGTCGAGTACAAGCGGATCGATCTGCTGCTGCGGCTGTGGGAGCGGGTGCGCCCGGTGACGGGCGGCCGGCTGGTGATCGTCGGCGACGGTCCCGAACGCGGACGGCTGGAGCAACTCGCCGGAGCGGGCGTGGAGTTCACCGGACATGTCAGCGAGGCCGAGAAACACCGGCTGCTGTGCGCGGCGTGGCTGCTGGTGCACCCCTCCGCGGTGGAGGGGTGGGGTCTGGTCGTCACGGAGGCCGCTGCCCGGCAGACGCCGGCGATCGCCTTCGATGTGCCGGGGCTCCGTGACTCCGTCGAGGACGGGGAGACGGGGGTTCTCGCGCACGGGGAGTCCTCGTTCGCCGCGGCGTGGTGCACGCTTGCCCTCTCGGAGCATCGCCGGGAGCTGATGGGCAAGGCGGCGCGGGACCGGGCGGCGCGCTATCGCTGGGGGCGGACGGTTCGGCAGTTCCGGGCGGTGGCCTCTGATGCGGTGCGGAGTTGGACGCGGTGACGCGGCTGCCGGTTCGTCGTGGCTGGTCGCGCCCACGCGGCGGAGCCGCACATGTCACAGCCCCGCGCCCCTTTCGGGGCGCCGCGGTCACCCGGCACTGGAAAGATCCCTCTCTTCGGCGGTCCCTCACCCTGTTCCGGGCGTTTCTGCGTGAGCAGGATGATCCCGAAGGCTGTTACTCGCTGCTCGCGCGGGATGCCGTCGACCAGGTCGAGGCCTACGACGGTCCCGTGGTCGGGCGTACCGTCGTGGACGTCGGCGGGGGCAGCGGGTACTTCACCGAGGAGTTCCGGCGGCGTGGTGCGCACGCGTTCCTCTTCGAGCCCGACGTGCGGGAGCTGGGCGAGAAGCCTGCCGACTCCGCCGTGGTCGCGGACGGCTATCTGCTGCCGTTGTACGACTCGGTCGCCGACGTCGCCTTCTCCTCCAATGTGCTGGAGCACGTGGCCGATCCGCAGACGTTCCTGAGTGAGCTGGTGCGGGTGACCCGGCCCGGTGGGCTGATCTATGTGTCGTTCACCAACTGGCTGTCCCCGTGGGGCGGTCATGAGTGGGCGCCCTGGCACTACTTCGGCGCGGAGCGGGCGCGGGCCCGCTATCGGCGCCGTACGGGGAAGCCCGCCAAGCACACGCTCGGCGAGAACCTGTTCGCCGTGCACATTGGCCCGACCCTGCGGCAGGTGCGTGCCCGGGACGACGTCACGGTCGTCTCGGCGCGTTCCCGCTACTGGCCGTTCCTCGCGGAGACCGTCGTCAAGGCGCCGGGCATCCGTGAGGTGGCCACCTGGAATCTCCTCCTCATCCTCCGGCGGTGTCCTCCATGACGACCACGGTCCAGGCTCCCCCTCCGGCAGCCGTCCCCACCACCACGACCGCGTCGGGCCCGCCGCACGGCCCGCGGTCACGGCGCTGGCTGCTGGGGTTCTGGGCTGTGGTCTTCATGCTGCTGCTCGCGGTGCAGCCGGGGCGGCAGACCTTCGACACGAAGCTGGGCGTGACCGTCGATCCCGGTCAGTTCCTCTCCGATCTGGGCCAGTTGTGGCACGACCGGGGCTCCTTCGGCGGGCTCTCGGACCAGTACGCCGGCTACCTGTGGCCGATGCTGCCGTACTACTGGCTGTGCGATCTGGTGCGGTTGCCGGTCTGGCTGGCGGAACGGCTGTGGCTGTCGCTGATCGTGTCCGTCGCCTTCTGGGGCGCGCTGCGGCTGGCCGAGCGGCTGGGGTTCGGCAGCCGGGGGTCACGGCTGCTCGCGGCGGTGGCGTATGCGCTGTGGCCGACCTTCACGATCGTCGTCGGGTCGACCTCGGCGGCGGCGCTGCCCGGCGCCTTCCTGCCCTGGGTGCTGTTGCCGCTGACGGACGAGCGGCACACCGCCCGGGTCGCCGCCCTCCGCTCCGCGCTGGTCGTGCCGTTCATGGGCGGGGTCAACGCGGCGGCGACGCTGGCATCGCTGCTGCCGGTCGGGCTGTACCTGCTGTCCCGGCCGCCCGGGCCACGGCAGCGCAAGCTCATCTCCTGGTGGGTGCCCGGGGTGCTCCTGGCGACCGCCTGGTGGTGGATCCCGCTGCTGCTGCTCGGTATCTACGGCGAGAACTTCCTTCCGTACGTGGAGACTTCGCAGACCACCACGGACACCATGGCGGCGACGGAGGCCCTGCGCGGCGCCGGGAACTGGGTCGCCTACCTGCACTTCGGTGAGGCCTGGCTGCCGGCCGGCTGGACCGTCGCGGCCTCGGTCGTCGTGATCCTCTGCTCGACGCTGGCCGCCGGCCTTGGCCTCGCGGGGCTGGCCCGGCGTGACCTGCCGGAACGGCGCTGGCTGGTGCTGACCGTGCTGACGGTGGCGCTGATCGTGCTCGCCGGGTACGGCGGGGCGTTCGGGGCGCCCTTCCACGGGGTGGTGCAGGACTGGCTGGACGGCCCTCTGGCTCCCTTCCGCAACATCTACAAGTTCCTGCCGGGCCTCGCCCTCGCGCTCGTCCTGGGCCTGGCCCATCTGGTGGGCGTGGCCGCCGAGCCGCGCGGCGCCCGCCCCGTCCGGGGCCGTCGCCTCGCGCCGCTGATCGCGGCGGTGCTGGTACTGCCGGGGCTGATGTGGCCGTATCTGAACGGGTCGATCCTGAACCCGGGTTCCTTCCGGGAGATCCCCAGGTACTGGACGGCGACGGCGGACTGGCTGGAGGAGTATTCGCCGGACTCCCGGGCCCTGGTGGTCCCGGCGACCGCGCACGGCATCTACACGTGGGGCTCGACGATCGACCAGCCGCTGGACGTGGTGGCCGAGTCGCCCTGGGCACAACGGGACTACGTGCCCATGGGCGCCCCCGGCAACCGGCGCGCGATGGACGCCGTGGAGCAGGCGCTGATGTCGGGTGGTGAAGTGCCGGGCCTCGCGGACTACTTGAGCCGGTCCGGAATCCATTACGTCGTCGTCCGCAACGACCTCGACCCCGACCAGATCGGCTACGTACCGACCACGACGGTCAAGCGCTCCCTGGAACAGTCCGGGTACGAGCGGGTGCAGGGCCTCGGTCCGGTCATGACGGGCGGCCGGATCGCCGAGGGCACCCCGCTGGAGATCGAGGGCATCTATCCGAGGGAGCGGGCGGTGGAGATCTACCAGCCGCCGGGGAACGCGGGCGTGCCGCGTCCCGGGCAGGCCTCTCTGCTGCCGGTGGCCGACACGGCCGTGGTCTCCGGCGGGCCGGAGGCGCTGCTGCCGCTGGCGACCGACCTCCGGGGCCGGGCGACGGTGCTGACGGGAGACAACCACCCCGGCCTCGGCACCCCGCCCGTGCAGGTGACCGGCGACGGACTGCGCCGCGCGGACACACGGTTCGGGCTGGTCAACGCCAACACCTCCTACACGTACACCCGCGACGAACGCAACGCGCCGGACGCCGCCCAGGACGCGGGCGAGAAACCCCACCAGATCCTGCCGACCGAGGGCGTCGACCACCAGACGGTCGCCGAACTGCGGGGCGCCCGCTCGGTCACCGCCTCCAGTTACGGCAACTGGCTGTTTCACCTGCCGCAGTACGACCCGGTGAACGCCTTCGACGGCAACCCGGACACCGCCTGGGCGGAGGGCTCGGAGGGCTCGGCGGACGGGCAGTGGCTGCGGATCGGGTTCCGTGAGGCGTACGACATGCCGTCGTCGTTCCGGGTTTCGCCGTTGCCGCAGGAGAGCGTGCGGTCGGCGGCGACGCGGGTGCGGGTGGAGACGGAGCAGGGGGCGCGGACCAGCTTCCTGCGCCCGGACGGCACGGCGCAGCGCATCAAGGCGCCCGCGGGTGAGACGAGTTGGATGCGGCTGACGATCGTCGACTCGGTGGCGCGGCACACGGGTCTGACGGGCGCGGGCTTCTCCGAGATCTCCCTGCCGGACGTGCAGGTCACGCGCATGCTGCGGCTGCCGACGGACGCGCCGGATGCCGATGCCGCCACGGAGATCGTCTCGCTGCGGCGCACGGCCGACCCCACCGGCCTCTCCGCGACCGGCACGGAGGCGGGCCTGCACCGGCGCTTCTCCACGGGCACGGCAGGGACGTACGAGGTGACGGCGAGCGCGGTGCCGGTGCCGGGCACGGAACTCGACCGGCTGCTGTACGAGGTCGCCCCCGACCAGCAGAACCGCATCGTCGCCACCGCCGACTCCACGGCACGGCTCGGCGCGGGCCTGGCGGCGCGCAACCTCACCGACGGCGACCTGACCACGGCCTGGATCGCGGGCGACCGCCCCACCATCCACCTCCGCTGGGACGGCGAACAGCCCGTCGGCGAACTGGTCCTGGCCCCCGCGGGCGGCCTGTCCACCCGCCCCACCGAGGTGCAGATCAGCTCCCCGGACGGCGCGACCCTCGCCGGAGTCGACGAGAACGGCTGGGTCCGCTTCCCGCCGATGACCACGGACCGCCTCGACATCACGGTCACGAAGACGGCCCCGCTGACCCTCTACAACCCGGTCGTCGACGAGGACCTGCACCTGCCGGTGGGCCTGACGGAGGCGTACGTCCCGGCCCTCGACAGCTACCGCACCCGGCAGCCGGCGGCCACCCGGTCCTTCTCGCTGCCGTGCGGGCAGGGGCCGGTGACGGCGGTCGACGGGGAGCTGTACGAGACGAGTGTGCGGGGGACGGTGCGGGACCTGACGGAGCGGCGGCCGGTGGAGGTGACGCTCTGTCAGGAAGGCCGTGCCAACGCGGAGTTGCGACTGCCGTCCGGTCCGCACCGGGTCGAGGGCGGGGACGCCGGGCCGCTGGCGCTCACCGAGGTGACGCTGACGCGCGGCACGCTCGCGGAGCCCGCGTCCGCGGACCGCGACCTCCGGATACGTGACTGGCTGGGCGACCAGCGCCAGGTGACGGTCGGGTCGGGCGCGGCCACGTACCTGACGACGTACGAGAACTACAACGACGGCTGGAAAGCCACCCTCAACGGTGAGGAACTCTCTCCGGTCCGCCTCGACGGCTGGCAGCAGGGCTGGCGGATCCCGGCCGGGGCGGGCGGCACGGTCGAGCTGTCGTACGAACCCGCGACGACGTACGACGCCGCGCTGATCGGGAGCGGGGTCGCGGTGGCGGCCCTGGTGGGCCTGGTGTGGTGGCGCCGGCGCGACCCGAACCCCGACGACCCGCAGCCGGTGCCCCCGCCGCCCGGGCTGTGGCTCGGCACGGTGGCGCTGACGCTGGTGGGCGCGGTGATCGCCGGGTGGTTCGCCCTGCTGGTGCCCGCGCTGGCGCTGCTGGCTCACCGGCGGCACGCGCTGCTGGTACCGGTCGCGTTCGTCGCGCTCGCGGGGGCTGGGATCGCGGCGGCCACGGGGGGCGGGGAGCCGGTGGGCGCGGAGGAGGGAGCCTTCGGTCCGGTTGCTCAACTCCTCGCGCTGATCGGGCTGTTCGCCGCGTTGGTGAGCGTACGGGAACGGGACCCGGCGGCGGCGCCGTCGATCCCGGGGCCACCCGCCGCGGAGGCACCGACGCGGCGGTTGCCGCGACGGCAGCGGGGAGCGAGCCCGCTCGGCGCCGATCCCTCGCCGCCTGCCCGCCCGGATGCCCGTCCGGACTCCGGCCCGACCGTCTCGGCGCGGGGCCCCGGCGGCTTCTCGTTCCGCAAGCCGAAGCTCAGGCTCAGGGCGACACCGCGGGACGACCTGAGCCAGGACGACCTGAGGGGGGAGCGCGCATGACTACGCTGGAGCACCGCGCCGAAGGCCCCGTACGGCCTCCCCAGCGGGTCCCGTTCCCGGTGGTGGACGAGATAGCCCGCCACTGCCTCCAGGAGGAGGAACCGGAGACGGTCCACATCGAGGTCCACCTCCCGGGCCGCATCGACCCGGACCGCCTCCGCTCGGCCTTCCACGAGGCCCTGCACCGCCACCCTCGCATCCTCATGCGGGAGGCGGCGGGACGGTGGTACCGGCGGCGGTACGAGTGGGAGCTGACGGCGGATCCGGATGTGGAGGTCGTGACCTTCCTTCCGCCCAGCCGCGACGCACTCCGGGACGCGCGGACCCGCGCGCTGGTGGAGGCCCCGCCCCTGACGGCTTCACCGCCGATACGGCTGGAGGTGGTGGAGGGGGCGGGACCGGCGGAGGGGAGCGAGGCGAGCGATGTGGTGGGCGAACCCGCCGCCGCTGCGGGCAGTCGTGCCGCTGGGGCGGCACGGGTGGGCGATGGGGGTCCCCCCGCTCAAGCGAAGCCGAGAGCGGGGGAGGCACCCGGCCAGCGCCGGGAAGCGGACCGACCCCCCGGCAGCAACGCCAGTCACAGCAAAGGCACCGTCCTCTTCCTCACCATCAACCACACCGCCCTGGACGGCCCCGCCTGCCTCCGCGTCCTCGCCACCGCCGCGGAACTGTACGGCGGCCAGGACAACTCCCCCACAGCCCCGCCCACCCGCGTGACGGAAACCCCGCCCCAGCCCGACCAGACCCCCTCCCCCTCCCCCTCCAACTGGTCACCCCCCGCCCGAGTGGCCCCCGGCGCCCCCGAACCCTCCCCCGGCAACGGCATGCTCGTCACCGAACTCCCCCTCCCCCACCGCCTCAAAGGCTCCCCCTACACCGTGAACGACCAGCTCATGGTCACCACGGCGCTGATGATCACCCACTGGAACAGGGAACACGGTGAACGCCCCCGCCCCCTCCGCATCACGATGCCCGTGGACGACCGCCCCAGAGACACGACGATGCCGATAGGCAACGGCACCCGCCTGGTCGAAGTCCCCTTCACCCCGGACGAGTTGAATCCGCCGGACATGCCCGCACTGCTCCGCCGCACGGCGGCGAGAACCCGCGCCCTCAGGTCCCTCCCCCGCCCCCAGCTCGGCCACGGAGCCACCCTCCTCACCGCACCCGTCACCCCCGTGCCCTGGCGAGCCGCGCTCACCAGAACCCTCCGCCGGGCAGCCTCCCCCTGGACCTCGACCACACTGCTGAGCAACATCGGCCGCATCCCGTACCCCCTGGACTTCGGCGAGGAGGCGGGCCGCACGCACGCGGTCTGGTTCTCGGCGCCCGCGAGAATGCCCCGCGGCCTCACCGTCACCACCGCCTCCACCGCCGGTCGTCTGCACCTGGCCCTGCGCTGGTCCCGCGCCCTGCTCAGCCACGGCGACGGCGCGCACCTGCGTGACCTCTTCGAGCACTATCTGCACACCACGGAGGTGGCCCCATGACGTCCACGACCACCACCCCACCCCGCACGGAACTCCGCACGGAACTCCGCGACTTCTACGAGAACCCGGCGGTCCCCGTCGCCTCCGGCAGCCCCCGCACGCTCCGTCAGGCCCGCCTCCTGGCCGCCGCTCTCGGCCCGTCGACCGGCCCGGCCGGACGTACCCGCACGATCCTCGACATCGGCTGCGGCGACGGCACGGCGGCAGCCACCGCCGCACCTCTCCTCCCCGGCCACCGCGTCATCGGCGTCGACTGGTCCCAGGACGCCCTGAACCGCGCCCGCACCAGAATCCCGTACACCCTCCGCGCCGAACTCGACTCGCTCCCCTTCACAGCCGGTTCCGCGGACGCCGTGCTGTTCAGCGAGGTGATCGAGCACCTCGTCGACCCGGACACCGCCCTGGACGAGATACGCCGGGTGCTCCGGCCGGGCGGCCATCTGATGCTGTCCACCCCGAACCTGGCCGCCTGGTACAACCGCGGCCTGCTGCTCGCGGGCGTCCAGCCGGTCTTCTCGGAGGTCAGCCTGCGCGCGATCCACGGCCGGCCGGGACGGGAGGTCGTAGGACATCTGCGGCTCTACACGGCCCGCGCCCTGCGCGAGTACGTCAGCGCGGCAGGCTTCGACGTCGTACGGCTCAAAGGGGCCCCCTTCCACGGCGTACCGCGTCCCCTGCGCCCGCTCGACCGGCTCGCCTGCTCCAGAGCACCGCTCGCCTCGATCCTGCTGCTGCACGCGCGAAGGACGTAGCCGATGTGGTGGGGGGTGGCCGCGGCCCTGTTGGCGAACGTCCTGTACAGCACCGGTTTCGTCCTGGAGAAACGGGCGCTCGCGGCCCTGCCCCAGGTGACCGTGCGCCAGCCCGCGAAGCTGCTGCGGCTCGTCCTGGGCAGCCCGCTGTGGATCGGCGGATCGCTGTCGCTGGCCGCCGGTTTCGCCGCACAGCTCGTCGTCTACCGCACCCTGCCGATCGCCGCCGCGCAGGGCATCTTCGTCTCCGGCCTGGTACTGCTGGTCCTGCTGTCGGCCCGGCTGCTCGGCGAGGAGACCACCGGCCGCGAGCGGTACGCGCTCGGCGCGATCCTCGCCGCGCTGCTCATGGTCGTGCTGTCGCTGCGGGGGGACGGCGAGGACACGGACACCGTGGGCGGAGCGGCACCGTACCCGCTGATCCTGCTGGTCTGCGTGCCCTCGCTCGCCGCCGGTGTCTGGCTGTACGGATCCGCCGAGCGCCGCGCCCGCCACCGGCACCGGATGCCGACGACCGGCGTCGAATACGGCGTGGCGGTGGGCCTGCTGTACGGCGTCAGCTCGCTCGCCATCAAGGGTGTCTCCAACTACCTGACGGCGAGCGGGATCGGCGGGGCGCTCGTCGATCTCCTGCGCTCGCCGTATCCGTATCTCCTGCTGTTCACCGGCGTGTTCGGGCTGGTCATGTCGCAGGCGGCGCTGCAACGCTGCCGGGCCTCGCTGATCGTGCCGGTGTGTACGACGGTGACGTGCCTGTATACGGCGGTGCTCGGCACGCTGTCGTTCGGCGAGGCGCTGCCGCAGGAGCCGTTGCGGCTGGCGCTGCGGCTCGCGGGCACGGCGCTGGCGATCGCCGTACTGCTGGCGATGCCCAGGCACGACGGGCAGGCAGCCGCAGCCGCAGCCGCCTCCGACCAAACCCCCTCAGCCGCCAAGGAGTTGACGCCACCGTGAAACCCGACGACCCCCTGCTGCAGATCCTGGCGTGCCCGCTCGACAAGGGCCCGCTGCACCTCGTCACGGACGAGTCCGGCAAGGAGGAGGCGCTCTACAACCCGCGCCTGCGCCGCCGTTACCCGATCGTCGACGGCATCCCGCAGCTGCTGCCCTCGTCCGGGGAGCAGGTAGCCGACGACGAACACGAGGAACTCCTCGAACTCCTCAAACGGAGGGCCCCATGACGACCACGGCCCCCAGAACCCTGGCCGCCCGGGTGGCGCCCCTGCTCCCGACCCGTCTGGTCGCGGCAGCCGCCCGCGCCGTCTACCCCCGCTTCGAACCGGAGCTGGCCCGGCTCGGCGAACTGTGCCCGCCGGACTGCGGCACGGCGGTGGACATCGGCGCGTGGTACGGCCCCTGGACGTGCCGCCTGGCGCGGCGGGCCCGCGAGGTGGTGACCGTGGAACCGGTCCCCCACCTGGCACGCCTCCTGGCCGGCACGTCCCCACCCAACGTCCGCGTGATCGGCGCCGCCGCCTCCGACAGCCCCGGGGTGGCGCGGCTGTGGCTTCCGGCGGACGACCCCGGCGACCGGGGCGTGTCCTCCCTGGTCCGCCGCGACATCCATGCCCGTGCGCTGGACGTCAGGTGCGTCGCGCTCGACGACCTCCGGCTGCGGAACGTCGGCTTCGTCAAGATCGACGTGGACGGCGGTGAACTGGCGGTGCTGCGCGGGGCGACGGGCGTCCTGGCCCGCGACCGCCCGGCTCTGTTCATCGAGTTGGAGTCCCGCATCCAGCCGACAGGCCGCGTGGTCACCTACCTCTCCCTCCTCGGTTACGACGGCTGGGTCCTGCCCTGCGACACCTGGGTCCCGCTCTCGTCCTTCCCCCTGGAGGCCCACCAGGCGGAGGCCTCCCACGTGGTCTCCCAGGGCCTGCTGCCCCGGATCCTTCCCTTCCGCCACCGTCCCCGCTACGTCAACTCCGTCCTCTTCCTCCCGGACGGCCGCCGACCAGGAGGCCGGGTGATGGGCGACGATGGTCCCCATGCCGTCCGCAACGCGCCCCCAGGGCCCCTTCACCCCCCTCGACTTCCAGCTGGTCCTGCTGCGCCGTATGGCCGACCACAATCCGGACCTGGTGGCGGTCGCACGCGCTGAACTGGGCGTCTCCATCGCGGAGATGCGCGAGGCCAACAAGCGCTGGCAGGCGATGGTCCGTTCCCCGCGGGCCCGCGCGGCGGCGTCCCGTTACCGCTCGATCCTCGGCGCCCCGGAGTCGACGGCCCCGCGCACGATCGGCGACCTGACCTGCGAGGCCCGGCAGTGGCCCCTCCCCCTCTGGCCCGACCTGCGCTTCGAGGTGCTCGTCGCCCCGAACGGCTCGGTGTGGAACGAGTGGCTGGTCCGCGCCCCTGGCGCCAAGGGCCCCGCCCTGCGCACCCTGGCCGATCTCACCCCCTGGTCCTGCACGGTCGACGAGGCCGCCCGAGCCTTCACCCCGGCCCGCCCCCTGGAGGGCTCGGCCCCGACCCGCTGGGGCCTGTCGTTCACGGCCCCGGACACGGAGGGCAGGCGGCGGGAGGTGGTCGCCGAGTTCACTTGGGGGTTGTTGCAGCGGGTTGCCGTCGGCGAGGGACCTTGAACAAGCGCAGGTCGGTCCCGGCAAGCGCCAGCTCCCCCAGGGCGCTGCCGAACCGCGGCCGACTCCAACCGACCTGCTTGGCCGGCGCCGAACTCCTCGGCTCCGTCAGCCGAACTCCTCGGCTCCGTCAGCCGAACTCCTCGGCTCCGTCAGCCGAACTCCTCGGCTCCGTCAGCCGAACTCCTCGACATATTCCTCCGGCGGCCCCAGCTCAGGCCGGTCCCGCAACTCCAGGACCCCGCCGAGGCGTTCCAGCTCCAGTACCGTCACGGTGTTCTCGCCCGCGTGCAGCAGCGGTGCCGGGCAGTACAGCGTGGTCTGGGGGCCGATCTCCCAGTAGCGGCCCAGCAGGAAGCCGTTGACCCAGACGAAGCCGCGGCTGGATCCCGGCAGTGCGAGGAAGGTGTCCGCGGGCGTGTCGGCGTGGAACCGCGCGACGGCGAACCCGGCCCGCGTGGTCGCCGGGCCGGAGGCGACCGCGGCGGACAGCTCCGTGGCGGACCACTCCTGCAGCGCGACCGGTGTGCTGTCCCAGCCCTGCACGCTGCGCCGGTCGACGAGGACGGGGCCCAGGAGGCCCTTGTGGCGGCCGATGCCCGGCCCGTAGTTCACCCGGCCGAGATTCTCGACCAGGACCTCCAGTCGTACGAGGTCACCGGCGCCGTGGACGGGCAGTTCCGGGGTGTCGGGGGCGGCGACGCCGAGCAGGCTGCCGTCGGCGAGGACCAGGGCCCGGTCGCGTACGTCGGCGAGGGTCAGCCGGTGCTCGCCCGCCGGAATGCGCGGGTGGGCGGTGTGCAGGACCATGCCCGCGTCCAGGCCGAGTTGTTCGAAGGTGGCGGGGCGCGGTGCGGTCGAGGTCGGGGCCGGCACGGCACGGAGGCCGGCCATCAGGTCGGCGTGGTGGACCAGCGGGACGTGGGCCGGTGGCAGCTTCGGGGTCCGCTCGGGTGAGCGGAGGGGGCCGCGGGCGACGCCGAGCGCCTCGCGCATGGCGAAGAACTTGGGGGTGAGCGTGCCGTCCTCGGCGATCGGCGCGTCGGAGTCGTAGCTCGTCACGATGGGCTCGAACCGGCCCTCGTGGTCGTTGGCACCGGCCCAGAGGCCGAAGTTGGTGCCGCCGTGTGCCATGTAGATACTGACGCTGCCGCCGTCGGCGACGATGCCGCGCAGGGTGCGGACCGCGCTGTCCACCCCGCGGACGTGGTGCCGCTTGCCCCAGTGGTCGAACCAGCCGTTCCAGAACTCGGCGACCAGGAACGGTTCGTCGGGGCGCCGGGCGGCGAGCAGTCGCCGGGCGGCCTCGGGCTTGGAGCCGAGAGTGACGGCTGTCAGGGTCCCGGGCAGGGTGCCGCCGTCCAGCATCAGCTCGGTGGGCCCGTCGGCGGTGAACAGCAGCTCGCGGATGCCCCGATGGGTCAGGGCCTGGCGGTTCCAGCGCAGATAGGCGTGGTCGTCACCGAAGCTGCCGAACTCGTTCTCCACCTGCACCGCCACGACCGGCCCGCCCTCGGCGGCCTGGAGCGCGGCGACGCGCGGGACGAGTTCGTCGAACCAGTGGCCGACGGCGGAGGTGAACGCCGGGTCCGAGCTGCGGACCGCGAGGTCCCGGCCGGTGAGCCAGCTCGGCAGACCGCCGTTGGACCACTCCGCGCAGATGTACGGGCCGGGCCGGACGACGACGTCGAGGCCCTCCTCGCCCACCGTGCGGATGAACCGCTCGATGTCGCGCCAGCCGTCGAAGGAGGGCGCCTCGTGCTCCCTGGGCTGGTGGAAGTTCCAGGCCACGTAGGTGTCGACGGTGTTGAGTCCGAGGTCGGCGAGCCGGCGGATCCGGTCCCGCCAGAGGTCGGGGTGGACGCGGAAGTAGTGCAGCGACCCCGACAGGATGCGGTGCGGGACGCCGTGCCGGTACAGGCGGCCCCCGTGCCAGGTGAGCGCACTGGTGGCGGCGCCGGCGGCCGTGTCGGTCGTGGTGTGGGCCGGGGCGAGGTGTGTCGTGGACGGCTCAGTCACCGTGCGAGCATATGTTACCGATGCCATGCGTAACAAGTTGGGTAGGATCTGAAGGACGACGTCGCGGGCTGCCGCGGAGAGGAGCGCCATGACCCAGAGCACCGCGAGGCCGAGGCAGCCGAGCATGGCCGACGTGGCCCGGACCGCCGGGGTGTCGGCGCAGACCGTCTCACGTGCGCTCCGCGGCTCGCCGAACGTCAACTCCGAGACCAGGCGGCGCGTGCTCGCCGCCGTGGAGCAGCTCGGCTACCGGTTCAACAGCGCCGCCCGGGCGCTGTCCTCCGGCCGCAGCCACACCATCGGGCTCGTGCTGCTGGCGTCCGGCGGGTACTACTCGCGCTCGGCGGTGACCGCCGGCGTCGAGGCGGCGGCCGGCGAGGCCGGGTACGCGGTGAACATCGCGACCATCTCCGCGCTCGACACCGGCCTGATGGAGCGGGCCCTGTCCAAACTCGCCGACCAGGGCGTCGACGGGTTCGTCATCGCCGTGCCGCTCATCTCCGTGACGCGGAAGATGGAGGAGATCACCCACGACATCCCGACCGTCACCCTCGACGGCTCGCGGACGGCGGACGCCCGGGTGCTCGGGATCGACCAGCAGGAGGCGGGCCGCGTCGCCACCCAGCACCTGCTCGACCTGGGGCATCGCCAGGTCTGGCACATCTCGGGGCCGGACGAGTGGATCGAGGCGCGGCAGCGGCGGCAGGGCTGGCAGGAGTGCCTGGCCGCGGCCGGGATCGAGGCGCCGCCGGTCCTCGAAGGGGACTGGTCGCCCGACTCGGGATACCAGCAGGGGCAGATCATCGCGATGATCCCGGAGGTGACCGCGGCCTTCGTGGCCAGCGACGAGATGGCCTTCGGGGTGATCCGCGCGCTGCGCGAGCGCGGCCGGTCGGTGCCCGAGGACGTGTCCATCGTCAGCGTCGACGACATCGCCCTTGCGGCCTACTGCTCTCCGCCGCTGACGACCGTACGGCAGGACTTCTACCGGTACGGCGCGGCGGCCGTCGACCTGCTGCTGCGGGGCGACGACGCGGGCGTCGACCTCGCGGCCGCGTCGCTGTCCGTGCGCGCCTCCACGGCGCCGCCGCGCTCGCGCTGAGGTTGGGTGGAGGGGGGCGGGGTCGCAGGTTCTGTGGCGGAGCCCCACCTGTTCTGTGGTGGCGGTTCGATGTCACATGTGACATGTGACATGTGACATGTGACATGTGACATATCACTGGTGCCAACATCCCCAGAACCCGGCCGCTCCCCACCCCCCAAGAAATGCCCCCTGTGGACCCCTTGCGCCTTCATGCGGTTCGGTGCCACCGTATGGGCCACATGTTATCGGTGCCACCGTAACAACACCGGATCGCCATGCGCGCCGGATCTCGGGCGCGGTGGCGCGGTGTCACGGCGGTGTGGCCCCCGACGGGGGCCGGCCCCTGACCTGCTCTACCGCTCTCAGTCAGGTGGGCAACTGTCCACGGGAAGGACCCCAGATGAGGAGATCGCTCGTCCTCACGGGCGCCGCGGTCACGGTGCTCGGACTGCTCGCCGGCTGTTCGTCCGGCGACAGCAGCTCGGACTCCGGCAAGACGACCCTCAAGGTCGCCGCCCTTGAAGGCGGCTACGGCCGCGCCATGTACACGGAGGTCATCAAGGACTACGAGGCCTCGCACCCCGACATCGACGTGCAGCTGCAGATCTCGAAGAGCATCGAGGACGAGATCACCCCGAGCATGCAGGCGGGGAACTACCCGGACGTCGTGGTGCTCGGCCAGGGCCGCAAGGCCGGTCTCACCGAGACCCTCATCAAGGACGAGGCCCTGGAGGACCTCACCCCGGTGCTGGACGAGAAGGTCCCCGGCGAGGACACGACCGTGGGAGAGAAGCTCACCAAGGGCATCGTCGGCAACCTCAACACCAATCCGTACGGCAATGACCAGACGTACCTGATGCCGATGTACTACGCCCCGACCGGCCTCTTCTACAACCAGGGCCTGTTCGAGGAGAACGGCTGGGAGGTCCCGACCACCTGGGACGAGATGTTCGCGCTCGGTGACGAGGCCGAGAAGCAGGGCATTCCGCTGTTCACCTACCCGACCGCCGGCTACCTCGACTCGTACTTCTACGCGCTCCTCGCGGACATCGGCGGAGAGCAGTTCTACACCGACGTCATGACGTACCAGCAGGACGTGTGGGAGACGCCGAACGCCCGGCGGGCTCTCGACCTCACCACCCGGCTGCTCAGCTACGCCGCACCGGAGACCGTCGGATACGCGAACGAGCAGGACTTCACCAAGAACCAGCAGCTGATCCTCGACAACGAGGCGCTGTTCATGCCGAACGGCACCTGGATCGTCGGCGAGATGGCGGACGCTCCCCGCGCGGACGGCTTCCAGTGGGGCCTGACGCCGCTGCCGGCGGTCGAGACGGGCGGCAGCCGCTACATCACGACCTCGGTCGAGTCGGTGTGGATCCCCAAGGCCGCCGAACACAAGGACCCGGCCAAGGACTTCATCGCCTACCTCTACTCCGACAAGGCGGCGGACATCTTCGCCAAGTCCAACGCGATCCAGCCGATCGAGGGCATCGCGGACAGCCTGACCGGGGAGAACGCCGAGTTCTACCAGGTGTACGAGGACCCGTCGGTCTCCGCGCTCGTCGGCGGATTCGCGAGCACCGCGCCCGTCGCGGGCGTCGACATCAAGGCCACGCTCTTCGACACCGCCAACAGCATCATCAGCGGCGACACCACCGAGGACGAGTGGCAGAAGTCGCTGAACGAGGCCAGCGAGAAGCTGCGCCAGGCGGGCGACTAGACCGCCCGGCGGCGGCCCGGATCGGCCCGGGCCGCCGCCGGCGCTTCCCCTGCGGCTGTCCCCTGCGGCTGTCCCCTACGGCTGTCCTCTACGGCTGTCCCCCTTACGGCTGTCCCTTACGGCTGCCCCCCACGACCGACTCGATTCCGCCGATCGACCCAAGGACCGGCACGGTGACGACCCTCTCCACCCCACCCCCAGGCTCGACGAACCGCACCTCCGACACGGCCGCCAAGGAGCCGTCCACCCGGCGTTCCCGGCGCGGCGCCCGGTCGGCCTCGGCCCGCCTCGGCCGCCGGCGCGGCAACACCGGCTTTGTGCTCGCGTGCCTGCTGCCCGCGCTGGTGCTCTTCGCGGTGTTCATGGTCTACCCGACCATGAACGTGTTCCGGACGTCCCTCTACACCTGGGGCGGTTTCTCCCCCGACAAGGACTTCGTGGGGCTCGACAACTTCCGCCAGCTCCTCGACGACGACCAGTTCGTACGCGCCTTCCAGAACACGGTCGCCCTCATGGTGGTGGTGACCGTCGTGACGATGGGCATGGGCCTGTTCCTCGCCGCGATCATGACCCGGCAACGGCTGCGCGGACGCAACCTGTACCGGTTCGTCCTCTACATCCCCAACGTGCTCTCGGTGGTCGTCATCGCGGCGATCTTCTCCGCCGTGTACGACCAGGACAACGGTCTGCTCAACGGCACGCTCCGGCTGCTGTCCCTCGACGGCCTGCAACAGGTCTGGCTCGGCAACCAGGACATCGTGCTCTACTCCGTCGCCATCGCGATGGTCTGGCAGTCGCTGGGCTACTACATGGTCCTCTACATGGCGGGCATGGCGAGCATCCCGGAGGAGCTCTACGAGGCGAGCGCACTCGACGGGGCGTCCGCCACCCGGCAGTTCTTCTCCATCACGCTGCCCCTCATCTGGCAGAGCCTGCGCACCACGCTGACGTTCTTCGTCATGAGCGCCGTGAACCTGAGCTTCGTCCTCGTCCGCGCGATGACCGGCGGCGGGCCGGACGGCTCCTCCGATGTCCTGCTGAACTACATGTACAGGCAGGCGTACACGAATTCGTCGTACGGCTACGGCATGGCCATCGGTGTCGTCATCTTCGCGTTCTCGTTCCTCGTGTCGCTCCTGGTGAACCGGGCGACCAAGCGCGAACCCCTGCAGTTCTGAGAGCTCTTCGAGGACAGACACCATGACCACGATCAACTCGTCGTCGCGCCCCCGCCTCCGCCCCCGCACGGGCCCCCGCACCAGCCTCCGCACCGGCCGGACGCTCACCTACGCCCTCGTCATCGCTCTCGCGCTCGCCATCGCCGTGCCGGTCGCCTGGGTACTGATCGCCTCGCTCAAACAGCGCAGCGAGTTCTTCGGCAGCCCCTGGACACTGCCGGAGAGCCTGCACTTCCAGAACTACGTCGACGCGTTCACCGACGCCCACATGGGCCAGTACTTCCTGACCTCGGTGCTCGTCACGCTGCTCGGACTGGTGCTCGTCCTGGCGGTCTCCGTGCCGGCCGCCTATGTCATCGCCCGGTACGAGTTCCGCGGCCGGCGCGTCGTGGAGGTCGCGCTCATGGCCGGCCTCTTCGTCAACGTCAACTACATCGTCGTACCGATCTTCCTCATGCTCGTCGACTGGGACCGCGCGCTCATCGACGTCTTCCCCGGCGGCTTCTTCATCGACAACCCCGCGGTCCTGTCCCTGGTCTACGCGGCCACGTCGATCCCGTTCACCATCTACCTGCTCACCGCGTACTTCCGGACCATCCCGGTCGAGTACGAGGAGGCCGCCGCCCTGGACGGGGCCTCCCGGTTCCGGATCATGACCCAGGTCATGCTCCCGATGGCCCGCCCCGCGGTCACCACCGTCATCCTGTTCGACTTCCTGGCCTACTGGAACGACTTCATCATCTCGCTCACCCTGCTCCCCGGCGACAACAAGACGCTGCAGGTCGGCCTGCTCAACCTGTTCACCGCGCAGAAGGCGGCGGCGGACTACGGGCGCCTGTACGCCGGCATGGTCATCGTCATCGTTCCCGTCCTCCTCCTCTACGCGGTCATCCAGCGCCGGCTCATCGAGGGCATGGCATCGGGCGGAGTGAAGGGCTGACGGAAGGAATCCCATGAACCCCAAGAATCCCGCGAACTCCACAAAGTCCATGAACCCCACGAATCCCGTGAACCCCACGAATCCCGTGAACCCCATCAAGGACTCGACGCGCACCGCGCTGCTCGTCACCGCCCGTACGCTCGCCGCGGCGGCCTGCCTCACCATCGTCGTCGTGGCGCGCACGACGGTCGGGTGGCGGGACCTCGGGATCATGCTGGGCGCGCTGGCCGGGCTGCTGGCCCTGCTCGCCTCGTATAACCGGCGGTTCAGGTGACCGGGGGCACCGCCGCGGCGGCGGCCGGGCGGGAACTGGCCGCGGTCCGGCCGAGCGAGCGCCAACTCGCCTGGCAGGCCATGGAGTTCTACGGATTCATCCACTTCGGCATGAACACCATGACGGACCGCGAGTGGGGCGAGGGACACGACGACCCGGCCGCCTTCGACCCGGCCGGACTCGACGCCGACCAGTGGGTCACGGCCCTCAAGAGCGCCGGGATGACCGGTGTGATCCTCACCTGCAAGCACCACGACGGGTTCTGTCTGTGGCCGAGCGACGTCACCTCCTACTCGGTCGCCTCGTCGCCGTGGCGGGGCGGCCGGGGCGACGTGGTCGCGGAGGTCGCCGACGCGGCCCGGCGGCACGGCCTGCGGTTCGGGATCTACCTGTCCCCGTGGGACCGCCACGACGCGTCCTACGGCTCCGGGACCGCGTACGACGACTTCTACGTCGCCCAGCTCACCGAACTGCTCACCCGGTACGGGCCGGTGTTCTCGGTGTGGCTGGACGGCGCGAACGGCGAGGGCCCCAACGGCAAGGTCCAGG
The DNA here is from genome assembly GCF_009709555.1 of Streptomyces blattellae. Lineage (GTDB taxonomy): Bacteria > Actinomycetota > Actinomycetes > Streptomycetales > Streptomycetaceae > Streptomyces > Streptomyces blattellae. The sequence continues at coordinate 27,815 of NZ_WJBG01000174.1, forward strand.
TGTACGACTGGGAGCGGTACTACGCGGTGGTCCGCGAGTTGCAGCCGGACGCGGTCATCAGCGTGTGCGGACCGGACGTCCGCTGGTGCGGCAACGAGGCCGGACAGACCCGCCCCGACGAGTGGAGCGTCGTCCCGCGCGCCCTGCAGGACGCCGAGCGCACCGCCGACCGCTCGCAGCAGGCGGACGACGGCACGTTTGCCCGGCTGGTCCGCAGCGACGACCGCGACCTCGGCAGCCGCACCGCGCTGGCCGGGCACGAGGACGACCTGGTCTGGTACCCGGCCGAGGTCAACACCTCGATCCGTCCCGGCTGGTTCCACCATCCAGCCGAGGACGCCCAAGTCCGCTCGGTGGACGAGCTGTTCACCATCCATCTGCGCGCCGTCGGCGGCAACTCCTGCTTTCTGCTCAACGTCCCGCCGGCCCGGGACGGCCGGATACGGGACACCGACGTCGCGGTCCTCGATCAACTCGGGCGGCGCATCGAGGACTTCCGGGCGCGGCGGATCGAGGCGACGGCGACGGTCTCCTCCGGCACCCCGGGCGACATCGCGACGGCGTGGCCCGGTGCGGGGCGTACGCCGTGGCGGCCGGACGGCACGGACCCGCGGCCCGGCGTGACCCTCGCGTTCGGGCGGCTGAGCCGGGTCGAGGCGGTCGTCGTGGGCGAGGACATCACCCAGGGTCAGCGCATCGAGCAGATCGTCGTCCGGGGCCGCCGGGACGGCCGCTGGACGACGCTCGCCGACGCGCACGCGGTGGGCCACCAGCGCATCCTGACGTTCGCGCCGGCCGAGGTCGACGCCGTACTGGCCGAGGTGGTCCAGACGCGGGACACACCCGTCGTGGCACGCGTGGCAGCGATCGGAGCCGCCTCATGAAGGGCACCCTGCCCAGACAGGGCACATCACGCAAGCCGGTCACATCACGTCATCCCAGCTCCTCGCGCAAGCCGAGCAACTCCCGTAATCCCGGGGCCTCACGCAAGCCTCGCGCCGCGCGGCGACCGAGCACCTCCCCCACGCCCGGCACCAGCGCCTCCCGCAGGCCGTCGCGCCGGACCGTCCTCCTCCTCGTCGGCGTGTGCCTCGCCCTCGCCGCCCTGGTGGTCACCGGGGTGACGCTGCTGGGCGGCCAGCGCGCCGAGGACGAGATCGCCTCCGTCGACGGACACCCCGTGACCCGCGACGAACTGCTCTTCCACATGCAGCGGCTGGCCCCGACCGTGCAGAACGAGCTGCGCAACGACTACGGCCTGAGCGGCACGATCGACTGGAACGCGAACGCGGGCGGGAAGACCGCGCTGCAGCGCCTGGAGGACCGGGCGCTCGACGAGATCGAGCGGGACAAGACCACGCTCATCCTGGCGCAGGAGCAAGGGCTGGTGGACTCCGTGGACCACGCGGCCTTCCTGGCCGAGCTGGAGCAGGAGAACGAGTCCCGGGCGCGGGACATCGCGGCCGGCAGGACGGTGTACGGCGTCACGAACTTCTCCGCCGGCGAGTACTACACACACCGGCTCACGGATCTCACCACCACCCTCAAGAAGCGGCTCGGCGCGGACGCCGGCGACCCGCTCCACGTCACCGACGCCGAAGTGCGGGGGGAGTTCGACTCCGACCGGGACTCCTGGAGCGCCAACGCGACGACGTACAGGTACACGCGGCTGGTGGTGCCGGTGCCGGAAGGCGCCGCCGCGGAGTACCCCGAGCGCCTCCAGCAGCGGGTGTCGTCCGCCGGGCGCCTCGCGGACGTCGCCGACGGGGAGCCGGGCGCCCAGCTCACGACCGGCACGTACGAAGGCGGTGGCGCCACCTCGCTGAACGCCCACGACCAGGAACTCGTCTCGATCCTCGGCGACCTCCGGCCGGGCCGGATCTCCGCCCCCGTCGAGGGCACCGGCCAGATCACCTACTACGAACTCGACAGCAAGGACGTCGACGAGGACAAGGCGTTCACCGACTACGCCGAGCGGATCCGGCAGTCGCTCGTCGACGAGAAGTTCGACCAGTACCTCCAGCGCCGTATCGACGAGAGCGACCTCGACATCGACACCTCGGCGCTGGACGCCATCACCGCAGAGGATGTACAGAAATGAGACCTTTCGACCCCGGCTCACCACCCCCCGGACGAACGCTGTACGCGGGCTTCATCGCCCTGCTCACCGCGCTGCTCGTCGGCTCGCTCGTGCCCGCCGCGTCCGCCGCCGCAGCCCCGGACCGCCCGTCCACGCCCGCTCCGGCAGCAGCCGCCCAGGCCTGGCCGGGTGACTCCCCGAACACCACCGGCGGCACGGACTACTTCATCGACGCCACGCTCGGCTCCGACACGGCGAACGGTACGTCACCGGCGACCGCCTGGCGCACTCTGGCCAAGGCGAACGCGACGACGTTCCGGGCCGGTGACCGCATCCTGCTCAAGGCCGGTGAGCAGTGGCAGAACCAGCAGCTGTGGCCCAAGGGCTCGGGCAGCGCGGGCCGGCCGATCACCATCTCGGCGTACGGCGACCCGAACGCCGGCCGCCCGTACATCGCGACGAACGGCAATGTGCCGAGCCCGTTCCGGGCCGACGGCACCAAGAACCCGGACACGGTCGGCCTGACCGGCGCGATCGTCCTGCGCAACCAGCAGTACTGGGACATCAACAACGTCGAGCTGTCCAACGACGACAACTTCGCGACCAACATCACCTCGGGTTCGTACGTCCGTGACGGAATCAGCGTGTCGATCAACGCCGACCTCCTCGGGAGCGGCGCGGACAGCGTCATGGACTACTTCCGCGTCACGAACGTGTTCGTCCACAACCTCGACGGCCCGAGCAGCTGGCAGCGGATCCACTACGGCGGCGTCAACTTCCAGGTATTCGGCAGCCGGAGCTACAAGGACTACGGCACCGGCGGGTACTACTTCAAGGACGTCCGGATCGAGAACAACACCTTCGAGAACGTCGAACTGCACGCCGTCCAGTTCGCGTTCAACTGGTTCGCGGCCGACGGCACGGACGCCGGCCAGTACGACGAGAACGGAAAATGGCACGAGGGCTGGGAACAGCTGTGGGTGCGCACCCGCGACCTCTACAGCCGTGACGTCTACATCGGCCACAACTACGCCGAGAGCGTCGGACAGGGCGCCATCCAGCTCGCCGACACCAAGAACATGACGGTCGAGTACAACGAGGTCAACGGCTATCTGGAGCGCTACGACGCGGTGTCCTGCGCGCTCTATCTCTGGGCCGGGGCCGACTCCGTCATGCAGTTCAACGAGGTCTACGGCGGGCCGAACAACGAGTTCGACGGCACCCCGTGGGACCTGGAATACACCAACTTCAACGTCACGTACCAGTTCAACTACTCGCACGACAACGCGGCCGGCTGGATGGCCTACATGGGCAACAGCTCCAATTCGGTGGCCCGCTACAACCTGAGCGTCAACGACAACGGCGTACTCGTGAAGAACATGCTGTCGACGAACTACTCGCCGTCGTACTTCACGAACAACACCTTCGTCTACGACGGCGCGGATCTCGACTACGTCCACGACGAGACATTCCTCAGCCGCGTCTACTTCCTGAACAACATCTTCTACAACACCTCTCAGACGGCTACGACGCCGTGGTACCGCCGGACCGGCGCACTACGGCAGGCGGTGTTCTCCAACAACGACTACTACGAGGCGAGCGGCACCCATTCCACCCAGGAGCCGGGCGACCCGAACGGCCTGCGGACCGACCCCCGCTTCGTCGGTGACCCGGCCGACTACGTCACGGGCGTGGGTGTGGACCAGATCCGCACCGCCGCGGCCCACTTCGCCCTCCGCGACGACTCACCCCTGATCGACGCCGGCCGCTACAACCCGCACCTCGGCACCGAGGACTTCCTCGGCACCCACATCTACTACGGGGACGCACCCGACATCGGCATGGCCGAGAGCCGTATCGGCCCCCAGGTCCCCAACCCCGTCGACGACGATCCCATCGAGGAAGAGGTCGACAACCGCGTCAACCTCGCCCTCGGCAGACCCGTCACCGCGAGCTCCACCCACTCCGGAGCGAACGGCACCCTCACCGCCGACAAACTCACCGACGGCAACCTCACCACCCGCTGGGCCGCCGCCGACAACGCGACCTACCCGGTCACCCTCGACATCGACTTCGGCACGGACACCACCTTCGACGAGGTCTACCTGGACGAGTACACCGACTCGGGCACCAACCCGCGGGTGCAGTCCTTCCAGCTTCAGCGGTGGGACGCCGCGACCAGCCGCTGGGTGACCTTCGCCAGCCGCGACACGGGCATCGGGCACGACCTCACCGTGACCGGCTTCGGCGACGTCACCACCTCCCGGCTCCGGGTGTCACTCACCCAGAAGATCGCGACGGAGACGTACACCCCGACCATGACCGAGATCAGCGTCTACAACACCCCCTAGCACTGTCCGAAGCATGCAACGACCACCGGCGGGTGGATGCCACGGCATCCACCCGCCCCTCTTTGGACGCCCGTCCTCTTTGGACGCCCGTCCTCTTTGGACGCCCGTCCTCTTTGGACGCCCGCCCCTCTCTGGACGCCACGCGCGAGGGCTCACTCGCGGGCCGCGGCCATGATCGCCTCGACCACGCGGGGCAGCGACGTGGGATGCAGGAACAGGAACAGATTCGGCTCGACCAACTCGGCTTCCATCACGCGCGGTTCGCCATCGGGACCGTCCACCAGGTCCACGCGCGCGTACAGCAGTCCGGCCCCGTCGGGCACGGCGGCCAACGCCCGCTCAGCGACGGAGAGTTCGGCCGGGGTCGGGGTCCAGGGCTCAAGGCCGGGATGGGCCACCTTGGCTGCGTCGTACGCCGTGCCGGGGGTCAGAACCGCCCGCTTGCGACTGGCGTGCAGCAGCCGTCCGCCGAAGAACTGCAACGCCCGCTCACCGCTGACGTCGATACCGCGCAGGTACGGCTGCACCATCGCGGTCAGCCCTTCCCCGTGCATCCGCGCAAGATGCCGTACGGCGATGTCGTGGTCGTCGGGCGTGTAGCGGGCGGCGTACCGGGAGCCGGCGCCGGTGGCGGGCTTGACGACGAACTCGTGGTCGTCGGGAAGGCCGGCCGGCTCCCCGGGGGCTATGTAGCGGGTGGAGACGACCGGCACCCCGGCCGCCGCGAGATCCCCGAGGTAGCGTTTGTCGGCGTTCCACCGCACGACCTCGGCCGGATTCGCCAGCCGGGTGAGCGCCGCGCACTTCCGCGTCCACGCCAGGAATTCGTCCACCCGCCGGCTGTAGTCCCAGGTCGACCGGATGACGACCAGGTCGTACGCCGCCCAGTCGGCGTCCGGATGGTCCCAGTGCACGGCGTCCGCCCCGGCGCCGGCCTCCCGCAGTGCCCGCACCAGCCCGGGAAGGTCGCTGTCCTTGCCGGGCTCCGGTCCGGGGTCGTAGGTGACGAGGGCGACTCGGGGCACGGCAGGACTCCGTTCTCGTACGGCTGCCCGCAGGGTAACCGGCGGTCCCGCAACCGCGACAACCCATTTGACCTTCACCTTCGGTGAAGCCCCAGCATCGGTGGCGGAACCGGAGGAGTCACGGATGGACCTGCTGACGATCGGCGCCTTCGCGAAGGCGTCCCGGCTGACACCCAAGGCACTGCGGCTGTACGACGAACTGGATCTGCTGCGGCCCGCCCGCGTCGACCCCGACACCGGCTACCGGTACTACGCGCCCGGTCAGCTGGAGCAGGCGCGGCTGGTGGCGTGGCTGCGGCGGCTGGGGATGCCGCTGGCCCGGATCCGTGCGGTGTGCGGCCTTGCGCCCGCTGCCGCCGCCCGGGAGATCCGTGCCTACTGGGCCGGCGTCGAGGCCGAGACGTCGGCCCGGCGTGACCTCGCCGCGTTCCTCGTCGATCAGCTGTCCGCCGTATCGGGCACATCAGGAGAGGACACCACCATGCTGGAACTGCGTTACTCCGCCCACTCGGACCCCGGCCGTGTACGCCCCGCCAACCAGGACACCGCGTACGCGGGGGCGCGGCTGCTCGCCGTCGCCGACGGATACGGACCGGCGGGGGCACCCGCGAGCAGCGCCGCCGTGCGGGCGCTGAGGTTCCTGGACACGGAGGAGGTGCCGGCGGGCAACGTCCTCAATGTGCTGGAGGACGCCGTGCGGGGCGCGACCGAGGCGGTCCTGGACGTCGCAACCGACGGGGCGGAGGCCGGGACCACACTGACCGCCGTGCTGTGGACGGGCTCCCAGCTGGCCCTCGTCCACATCGGCGACAGCCGCGCGTATCTGCTGCGGGACGGCGGCCTGTTCCGGATCACCCACGACCACACCGTGGTCCAGTCGATGATCGACGAGGGGCGTCTGACGCCGGAGGAGGCCGGGTCCCATCCACAGCGGGCGCTGCTGCTGAAGGCCCTGGGGAGCGGGAGCGGCACCCCGGCGCCCGTCCCGGACCTGCGCCTGCACGAGAGCCGCCCCGGTGACCGGTACCTCCTGTGCTCGGACGGCCTGTACGGGGTCGTCCCCGAGGACCGTGTCCGGCAGTTCCTCGTCTCCGTGCCGGACCCGGACACCGCGGTACGGGCCCTGATCGACGCCGCGAACGACGCGGGCGGCCCCGACAATGTCAGCTGTGTGGTGGCTGATGTCGTCCGGACCGCCGCGGGGTGACCATGGCAGGGTGACGACAGGTTCGAGTCTTCGAGTCAAGGAGTACGACGCGTGTCCTCTCTCTTTCCCGCCCTGACCGAGGGCCCGGCCGACCGGCCCGCGCTGCGGTTCGGCGACCGTTGCCTGACCTACGGGCAGCTCGCCGCCGCGGCGGGCGCGACGGCCGGACGACTCCGGGGTGCCGGCCGGGTGGCCGTGTGGGCGACGCCGACGCTGGAGACGGCCGTCGCCGTGGTGGCGGCGCTGGAGGCCGGGGTGGCCGTCGTGCCGCTGAACCCGAAGTCGGGCGGGAAGGAGCTGGGGCACATCGTGGCCGACAGCGCCCCGTCGGCCGTACTGACCGCACCCGGCACCGAACTCCCCTCCCCCGTCGGCGACTTGCCGCGTATCGACGTCGACCCGCAAGCGACCGTCGCCTCCACCCAGGAAGCTCCGGGCGCCCCGGACGCTCCGGAAGCCGCCGTATCCCCCGAAGATCCCGCCCTCGTCGTCTACACCTCCGGCACCACCGGCCCGCCCAAGGGCGCCGTCCTCCCGCGCCGCGCCGTCGCCGCCACCCTCGACGCGCTCGCCGACGCCTGGCAGTGGACCGGTGACGACATCCTCGTCCACGGGCTGCCCCTGTTCCATGTGCACGGTCTCGTGCTGGGCGTCCTCGGCCCGCTGCGGCGTGGTGGCTCCGTGCGTCACCTGGGCCGGTTCAGCACGGAGGGCGTGGCGGGTGCGCTGACCGACGGCGCGACCATGCTGTTCGGCGTTCCGACTATGTACCACCGCATCGCCCAGACGCTCCCCGAGGACCCGGAGTTGGCGAAGGCGCTCACCCGTGCCCGGCTGCTGGTCTCCGGGTCGGCCGCACTGCCCGTGCACGACCACGAGCGGATCACGGCGGCGACCGGGCGCCGGGTGATCGAGCGGTACGGCATGACGGAGACGCTGATGAACACCAGCGTGCGGGCCGACGGGGAGCCGCGGGCGGGAACGGTGGGCGTACCGTTGCCCGGCGTCGGCCTGCGGCTCGTCGAGGAGGACGGGGCGCCCATCACGTCGTACGACGGCGAGACCGTGGGGGAGATCCAGGTGCGCGGGCCGAACCTGTTCACCGAATACCTGGGCCGGCCGGACGCGACGGCCGCCGCGTTCACCGCCGACGGCTGGTTCCGCACCGGTGACATGGCGGTGCGTGATCCCGACGGCTATGTCCGGATCGTCGGCCGCAGGGCCACCGACCTGATCAAGAGCGGGGGTTACAAGATCGGGGCGGGTGAGATCGAGAACGCGCTCCTCGAACACCCGGGGGTCCGGGAGGCCGCCGTGACCGGGGAGCCCGACGCCGACCTCGGCGAGCGGATCGTCGCCTGGATCGTCCCCGCGGATCCCCAATCCCCGCCCACGGCCGACGAGTTGGCCGATCACGTGGCCCGCCGTCTCGCCCCGCACAAGCGGCCCCGCGTCGTCCACCACCTCGACGCCCTCCCCCGCAACGACATGGGGAAGATCCTGAAGCGGGCGCTGACCCGTGGCTGACCGCCTGACCGCCCGCGAGACGATCGCCCTCGTCGCCGACGACTTCTCCGAACTCCCGCCCCCGCCGGGGCACTCCGCACCGGACGGCCCGCTCGCCTGGCAGGGGTACGACGCCTCGCGCGCCCGGAGCTGGCAACGGCGATCCTGAAGCGCCCGCCGCAGGACGCGGAGGCGACCGCGGACCAACTCCGCATCCGCCCGCAGGACTTGGCGGCGCTGGGCGTGGTCCGAGCGGTGGATGTCTCGCACGGTGAAGGCCCTGCACGCGGCGCGGTCTGAGGTCACGGGTGCCGGACGGCGAGCTGGTCGGGTCCACCGCCGCGGAACTGTCCGCCGCCCGTGCCATCGGACTGCCCTTCATCGGTCTCGGCCCGGACGAGACGACACGGCGACGGCTGCGGGCCGCGTACGACGGCGTACAGCTCGTCACGAGTCTGAGTCCGCTGCTCACCGCCGCCCGAAAGCGATGAGCCGTCAGCTCCCGAACGCCAGCCGCCGCGCCGTGGAAATCCGAAGATCACCCGTCCAGTCGCACCCCACCCGGCCCCCCACAACAGGCACCCCCCGTCCCGGCCCCCGCACGATGCCAGGGAGAGGCCCGCCGCCCGGCGGCCCGCGAAACGAGGCCGGCCCGTGCATCCGGCGGCCGCCACGCTCTGCACACTCGGGAGGATCTGCCGTGACCGACAGTCTGAACCAGTTGCGCCGTTGCCATTTCGCCGTCGACCTGGGGGCCGCGCGGACCCGGGTCTATCTGAAGGGGGCCGGGCTCGTCGTCGACCAACCGTCGGCGGCGGCCGTGAACACCAGGACCGGTGCGCTGATCGCGGTCGGGGAGTCCGCGGAGCGGATGACGGGCCGTACGCCGCCGTACATCCGGGTCGTCAGGCCCGTATCGGGTGGCAGCGTCGTCGACATCGAGATGGCGCAGCGCATGCTGCGGCATCTGCTCGGCGACAAGGTCCGCCGCTCGCTGCGCCGCAAGCCGTTCCTGCGGGCCGCCGCCTGCACACCGCACGACGCGGACCCGCTGGCCCAGCGGGCGACGATCGAGACGCTCGTCGGGCTGGGTGCGCGCCGGGTCGAGCTCGTCGACACGCTGATCGCCGCCGCCGTCGGCTGCGGGCTGCCCGTCGAGCAGCCGGAGGCCACGATGGTGCTGGTGTGCGGGGCCGCCGCCACGCAGATCGCCGTGCTGTCGCTGGGCGCGATCGTGACCGCCGAGCGCATCTCCGTGGGCGGTGAGGCCGTCGACCGCGCGATCGTGCAGCACCTGCGGCACCAGCACGAACTGATGCTGCCGAGCCAGTCCGTACGGCCCCTGCAGCTCGCCCTCTCCGGCAACGGGCTCACGCCCCACGGGCCCACCTCCACCGAGATCCACGGCCGGGACGTCGCCACCGGTCTCGCGCGTTCCGTGCAGGTCGACACCGCCGCCGTACGCGACGTGATCCAGACTCCGCTGACGGCCGTCCTCGACGGCATCGGCAAGGTGCTCCGGGACTGCCCGCCCGACCTGGTGGCCGACCTGTCCGACCGGGGGGTCGTGATGGTCGGCGGGAGCGCCCTGATTCCCGGGCTCGACCAGATGGTGCGGCAGGCGACCGGTATGCCGGTGCACATCGCGGAACGGCCCGACGTGTGTGCCGTACAGGGTCTCGGCTGCATGCTGGAGGGCGAGGTCGAGCCGATCACGCTCGACACGAGCACGACCACGAGCACGCCCTGACGACCGTGCCCGGTCCAGGTACGACGGTGACCGGGCAGGGCGTCCCTCCGGTCCAGGTACGACGGTGACCGGAAAGGCACCCCCTCCGTTGCTCGTCCAGGAAGCCGACGGCCGGCTGACCGCGGGCCCGGCGTGGCGCGCGATCACCCCGGCGCGCGACCCACCGTTCTCAGATCCACGCTCGGATCGGCGACCTGGTCCAGGGTGGGATGCGCGCGGTTGGCGAGCAGCCGTCGTCCCGTGCGGTGGCCGGCCGCGTCGTTGACCGAGTCGACACAGACGAGTCGGTCGCGTCGGAACCGGAACACGGAGAACCGCCCGGCTTCCGGATCACCGCGAACGACTTCGTGATCACTGCCCTCGGCCACGCCCACGGCCTGGAACCGCAGCCCGCCCTGGTTGCTCCAGAACCACGGCACCGCGAGGTAGGGGGCATCCGCCCGGACCGTCCCGGCGAGCCGGGCCGCGACGTGCTTGCCCTGGTCGACGGCGTTCTGCACCGACTCCAGGCGGACCAGACCGTGGCCCAGCGGAAACCGGGCGCAGTCCCCGATCGCCGAGATCCGCGGGTCCGTGGTGCGCAGGCCGGCGTCGACCACGACACCGTCCTGGCAGTGCAGGCCGGCCTCGGCGGCCAGCCCGTCGTTCGGCGATGATCCGACGCCGACCAGGACGAGATCGGCGGGCAGGACCTCGCCCGTGCTGGTGACCACGCCCGTCACCCGCTCCTCCGTACCGAGCAGCTGCCGAACACCCGTACCGAGACGCAGGTCGACACCGCGGGAGAGGTGGTACGAGGCGACCGCCCGGCTGACTTCCGCGGCGGCGCCGCGTGCGAGCACGCGGTCCACCAGTTCGAGCACGACCGGCCGCAATCCGAGGGCGACCGCCGCGGACGCCACCTCCAAGCCGATGAACCCCGCCCCGACGATCACCACGTCACGTGCCCCGGCGAGCCGGGACCGCAGGTCCCGGCAGTGCTCGCTGGTCAGCAGTGAGCACACACCGGCCAGGCCGGACCCCGGGCAGGGCAGCGGGCGGGGCCGTCCGCCGGTGGCGAGGACGAGGGCGTCGTAGGGCAGGGGCGCTCCGCCGTCGAGGTGGACCGCTCGCGCCTCGCGATCGATTGCCGCCACCCGCGTCCCCAGCAGCAGGTCGACGCCGTTGTCGTCGTACCAGCCGGCCGCGCGCAGGCGCACGGAGTCCATGGAGGCCTTGCCCAGGAGTACGTCCTTGGACAGCGGTGGCCGCTCGTAAGGCGGTTCGTCCTCTGCGCTGACGAGGGTGACGTGCGCCGTGCTCCCGGCCGCGCGCAGTGCTTGTGCGGTGGCGACGCCGCCGTGCCCGGCGCCCACCACGACGACCCGTGTCACGCGTCCTCTTCCGGGACGTGCACGGTGATCCCGTCGAGTGTGTCGTCCACGGTGAGCTGGCAGGACAGTCGGCTGGTCTCCCGGACCTCGGCCTCGGTGACCTCCAGCATCTCCTCTTCGTCGTCAGCGCGGGGCGGGAAGCGGCCGGCGTCGGCCGGATCGACGTAGACGTGGCAGGTCGCGCACATCAGCGATCCTCCGCATTCCGCGGTGATGCCGGGTACGTCGTTGAGGACGGCGTTCTTCATGACGCTGGTGCCGGCGGCGGCGTCGACCTCACGCCGAGTGCCGTCGGGCAGCACATAGACGATCCTGGGCAATGCGAACCTCGTGGTCGTGATCGGCTGGGGTCACGCGTCCCAGCGCACCGGCATGGCGAGCGGCCCGCGGAAAACGAAGCCGCCCCAGGGCACTTCCCGCTCCGGGTCCAGCCGGAGATTCGGCAGCCGGTCGAACAGCGCGGGCAGGGCGATCGTGCCGATGGAGGCACGTGCCGCCCAGGCGCCGATGCAGAAGTGCGGTCCACCGCCCCCGAACGCCACATGGCTGGGACCCTTGCGGTGGATGTCGAAGACGTCCGGGTCGGCATAGACGCGCTCGTCCCGGTTGGCCGAGGCGACGACCCCTGTGATCTTGTCACCGGGCTGCAGCCGGACTCCGCCCAGTTCCACCGGACGGGCCACCTGGCGGATGAACATGCCGATCGGGGACACCCAGCGGCAGGCTTCCTCGAAGGTCTTCTTCCACAGGGACGGCTCGGCTCGTACCGCCGCCAGCTGATCCGGGTTGGTCAGCAAGCCGTACGCGGCCGTCAGCAGGACGTCGCGCGGTTCGTTCAGCCCGCCCCCGATGGTGATCATGATGTTGCTGTACAACTGCTGCGGTGTCATCGGCTCCGGGGAGTTGATGATGGACGAGATCATCGAGGGATCGGGATTGCCGCGTACCCGGTCGGCCGCGGCGTCGGTGGCCGCGATCACCCCGTCCCGGGCGGCGAATCCGCGCTCCCAGATGCCGGCGTCGTCCAGCATGTAGCCGCCGCCCGCGTCGATGATCCCCTTGCACCAGTCGATGAGCTGCTGTGCGGACACCCCCTCGAACCCGAGGAATGACGCGAGGTTCATGGCGGCCAGGGGGGTGGCGAAGTCGGCGAACAGGTCCGCCTCACCCCGGCCGGCGAGGTCGTCGAGCAGTGCGGCGGCATTGGCCCGGAAGACCGGCTCCCAGTGCTCGCGGAGCGCCCGGGGTTTGAGGGGGGCATCCATCATCCGACGCAGACGAAGGTGATCCTCCTCGCCGTCGAAGGACATCAGGGTCTCGCCGATGATCTTGTGCTCGGGGCCTGGCGTGTCCTCCCGTGCGGAGAACGTCTCCCAGTCCCGGCTGACCGTCACCACGTCCTCGTACCGGGTCACCAGGAGCCGGCCCATCGCGGGCACGTACGCCACGGGCGTGTCCCGGCGGAGCTGGGCGTAGAGCGGGTAGGGGTCGGCGAACAACACCATGGGATCGAGGTCGACGGTCGGTGTGGCTGTGGGCGATGCGGTCATCATTGCGCCTCTCGCTACGTTCCACTTCTCGACCTGAAACGTACAACCGGTCAGCGCGATGCACAATGCTTATTGTTCGTATGCAAACATTTTTTTGAGTTCCAGTCGGCTGGTTCAAGGAGAGCGCGAGGTTGCGTTCGCTGCGGCGACGGGCAACGAACGGTAATGCTCGGCCGTCGGCCACCACCCTCAGCGCCAGGCAACCCGTGCGCATGGTAACTAGTTCGAGCCGGGCAACGGCAGGGCCGCTCCAGATGACCATGGACCATCCGCCCAGCCATGGAGCGGGCTCTCCGATGTTGCTTAGGGTGGCTGTATGGGTGGCTGTATGGGTGGCGGCGCGGTGACGCTGTTCCTGTGCGGCGACGTGATGCTCGGACGGGGCGTCGACCAGATCCTCCCGCACCCCGGCGATCCGGCCCTGCGGGAGCCATGGGTCGCGGACGCCCGCTCCTACGTCGATCTCGCCGAGGCGGCGAACGGTCCCGTCCCCGCCCCCGTCCCGCCGTCCTGGCCGTGGGGCGAGGCGCTGCGCGTGCTGGACGAGGCCGCGCCGGACGCGCGGATCCTGAACCTGGAGACGTCCGTCACCCGCAGCGACGCGTTCGCGCCCGACAAGGAGGTCCACTACCGGATGCACCCGGCCAACCTGCCCGCCCTGACCGTGGCCCGCCCCGACGTGTGCGTCCTCGCCAACAACCACGTCCTCGACTTCGGCCGCCGGGGCCTCGACGAGACCCTCGGCGCACTCGCGGGCGCGGGCCTGCGGACGGCGGGAGCGGGACGGGACGCCGCGGAGGCGTACGCGCCGGCGATCGTCCCGCTCGGACAGGGCCACCGGGTCCTGGTGTTCGCCCTCGGGGCGTGGTCCAGCGGCGTCCCGCCCGCCTGGGCCGCGACCTCGGACCGGTCCGGTGTCGCCTACGTGCCCGAACTCTCCGCCGCCGAGGCCGCCGCAGCGGTCGTACGCATACGACAGACCAGACGCGCGGGCGACCTCGTCGTCGTCTCCGTGCACTGGGGTTCCAACTGGGGCTACCGCGTCCCCCAAGACCAGACCGCCTTCGCGCACGCCCTGGTCGACGGCGGCGCCGATGTCGTCCACGGCCACTCCTCGCACCATCCCCGCCCACTGGAGGTGTACCGCGACCGCCTCATCCTGCACGGCTGCGGCGACTTCATCGACGACTACGAGGGCGTCTCCGGCCACGAGCAGTACCGCGACGACCTGCGCCTCGCCCACCTCGTCTCCCTGGACGCGGGCACGGGGCGACTGACCGGGCTGCGCCTGGCGCCGTTGCGGGCACGGCGGATGCGGCTGGAGCCCGCACCGCCCGGCGACCGCGCATGGCTCGCCGAGACGCTGGGCCGAATCAGCGGCGGCCTCCCCATCACCGTGCGACACGACGGCACACTTCGACTGGCACCCGCCGGCTCGGGGTGAGCACCAGCCGTCGGCTCCGGCAGGCGAGGCGTGAGGGTGCCCGTCGTCGAGTCCGAGGACCATCCCGCCCTGGGGCAGGAGGCCGTGGCCGACGGTCGGGGTGGCGTGCGTGCCGTCGCGTCCGATGAGTCCGCCGGGACCGGGCGGGGCGGCCCACTGCTCAGGGACGAAAGCCGCAGGGACGAAACCCGCAGGGTCGAATGCGTCACCTTGGGCACCGGCCCCTCCTCGCCCACAGGCACCGCCTAGTATCAACCGCGATGAGGAGCCGGGCGCAGGAGGCGGCACGCGGCGCGCGGTGGGCCGCGTGGGGCGCGGGGGTCTGTCATGCCCTCGCCGTGCTGATCTCCGCGCTGGTGCTGTGCCTGGGGCTCGTGACGCACGGTCAGGGCGAGTCGGCCGACGCGGCAATGACGGCCATGTCCACCGCCGCGGTCCCGACCGGCACCCCGGCCGGTACGCCGGACGGCACGGCGGACGGCACGGCGGACGGCACGGCGGACGGCACGCCGGTCGGCACGGCGGTCGGCACGGCGGTCGGCACGGCGGCCGACACCTCGGTCGAACACCACGCGACGCCCGCCGCGCACCCGGCCGGCTGCCCCTACGACGGCATGTGCTGCCACCGGGCCGTCGACGCCGTACGAGCCGTGCTCGCCGCTCCCGCCCACCCCCTCCCGGCGGTCCTGCCCCGCTCGCCGGACATGCTGCGGCAGCCGGACATCGCCGGGCGCACCGCCGAGCCCACGCCCACCTGTCGCGCTCCCGACCTCCACGTCCTCCAGGTGCAGCGGACGTAGCCGCACACCCCTGGGCCCGGCACGCACGCGCGTGTACGGCCCAGCGGTGTACGTCCGTCCACCCCTGCACCCACCGCCGTTCGGCGGGGACGAGGAACACACAGCCATGAGCAAGACCAGCAAGAAGGCCGCCGCCGAGGCACGGCGGGCCCGAATAGAGGAGATGCGCCGCGCCGAGATCGCCCGCGAGCGCCGCAACCGGATCATCACCGTCACGGTCAGCACGGTCATCGTCGCCGGGCTGATCGGCTGGGGCGGATACGCCCTGTACGAAGCCAACGAGCAGGAAGAGCAGCAGGCCGCCGCGGCGAGCAAGCCCGTGCGCGGCGAGCAGACCTGGGAGAAGGAGGAACTCACGCAGAACCACGTCGAGGGCACCGTCGACTACCCGATGAACCCGCCCGTCGGCGGCGACCACAACCAGGCCTGGATGACCTGCGACGGCACCGTCTACACCGAGCCCGTCCCGAACGAGAACGCCGTGCACTCCCTGGAGCACGGCGCGGTCTGGGTGACGTACACCGAAGACACCACCGACGCCGACATCAAGACGCTCAGCGACAAGGTCTCGCGGACCCCCTACTCCCTGATGAGCCCGAACGACGACCAGGCCGGGCCCATCATGCTGTCGGCCTGGGGCGTCCAGCTGAGCGTGGACAAGGCGTCCGACCCGAGGGTGGAGCAGTTCTTCACCAAGTACGTCCAGGGTTCGCAGACCCCCGAGCCGGGCGCCGCCTGCACCGGGGGCCTGACCGGGGCATGAGGGGCGAGTGAACAGCCCCAGCGCGTCCGACGTATAGGACGAGGATGCCGACCGGTGGGGAATGATGAGCGACCGTGCCGTGTGACCACGTGACCGGGCGTGCGGGGACGGGCCGGGCCAGCCGCACGGGGACGTGCGCCCGGGCCGGCCTGTTCGCCGTGCTCGGCACGGTGCTCGCGGCCTTCGGCCACCACGCGGTCGCCGAAGGCACGGTGCCCTGGCGGCTGGTGGGCGCGCTGATCGTGGCCCAGTTCGTGGCGGTCTGGCCGCTGGCCCGCCGCCGCTACGCCCCGGCCGCGACCGTCGTATGCACACTGGCCGTGCAGGGCCTGCTGCATCTCGCACTGTCCGCCGCGGACGGCGACACGTCGGCGGCGCCACCGGGACACGCGATGCACGCCGAACACGCCACGGGCGGCGACGGTCACGCCTGGCATGACGCCGGGGCGGCGATGACGATCGCGCACGCGGCCGGCGCACTCGTGGTGGCCTGGCTGCTGCACCGGGCGGACGCACGGGTGACGGCCGCGCTCGACGCGCTCGCCACGCTGGCCCGAGCGGCCGGTGCCGCCCTGGTGCAGGTGCTGCCCCGGCCGTTCGGCGCCGGTGGCCGACGCGTGTTCGAGCTGCCCGGCCGGCGGCCCGGCATCTCCTACGACATGGCGGCACAGGCGTGGGAGGACGTACTGGAGCACGCGGTGGTGCGCAGGGGACCGCCGCGACGGGAGCACCTCGGCTACGTCACCGGCCCCTGAGCTTGCGGGGGCCTGTTCTTCCCGTAACAGCAAGGAGCTCACCTGTGTCCATTGTGTCCATGTCCCCATACCCGCTGGCCCGGGCCGGCCGCCGGATCGCACTCGCCGGTGCCGCCGCGCTGACGGCGACGATCGCCCTGGCCGCACCGGCCGCCGCACACGCGGAGGTCGAGGCCGACAAGGCCCAGGCCCTGGCCGAGAACGTCACGCTCACCTTCGTGTCCGAAGCCGAGTCCGACTCGGCGGGCTTCACCGAACTGCGCGTCGTACTGCCCGCGGGCATCGCGCCCGGCGACGTGACGCTCGCCGAGGCGCCCGAGGACTGGAAGCTGAAGGCCACCAGCGACGGATACACCGTCTCCGGTCCCGCCCTGAAGACCGGTGTCGACGCCGAACACAAGATCAAGGTCCGGCAGTTGCCCGACGCGAAGCAGATCGCCTTCAAGACGGTCGAGACCTACAGCGACGGCGAGGTCTCGCGCTGGATCGAACTGCCCACGGACGGCGGGGAGCTGGAACAGCCCGCGCCGCTACTGGAGTTGAAGGCGGCGGCCCCGGGCGCCGAGCCGATCGCCCCCAGCCCCTCCGCCGAACCGAGCGAGACCACGACACCCACCCCCACCCCCACCCCGACCTCGTCGGCCACGGACTCGGACGCCGACGCCGCGGCCTCCGAAACCGACACCGAGGCGGCCGGGGACGACGGGGACAGTTCGGCGGGCCTCGTCATCGGCGGGGTGGTCGTGGCGCTGCTCGTCCTGGGCGGCGGCGCGTGGTGGCTGGTGAAGCGGCGCGGCACGTCGGCTGAGAGCTGACCTCGCACGCCAAGCCGGTCGGCCCGAGCACTGCCGGGCCGACCGGCGTCAAAGCCACACCCCACGGGGCCTACAGAGCCCACGAAGCTGCCTAGGAACCGGCAGTCGGCCCCGTACCCCGCAGTTCCCGAACGGTCCCGCCGATCTTGTCCCGGAACCCCTCCAGCATCTCCGGCCTCGCACTGACGATCCAGCGCTCGCCGACCAGGTACTTGCCGCCGTAGACCGCGGCGGAGTCGAGCCACACCTCGGTGAACCTCTCCTCGGGGAAGGTGGTGATGAGGTAGTCGACCTCCTTCGTGTGGCACACGCCCTGGCGCAGTTCCTCCGCCTCGATGCGGATCTTGGGCTTGCACCCGGTCAGCGAGGCGATCACCTCGACCCTCGCCGGCGCCTCGACACCGGCTGCCGGAGCGGCGGACATCTCCGACGGATCCACCACCGCCGCCGCGTCACTCTCACCGCCGCCGCACGCCGTGACCAGGGGAAGAACGGCCAGGCTCACGGCCAGCGCGGCGCCGCGCACCCATCGGTCGGCGGGCAGGCGGCGCCCACCGCGTCCTCGCACGGGCTGCTGTGACTGCTCGGGAAGGTGTGGCACACGGCCTCTCCGTATCCGGTCCGTATCCGGGCTGTCCCTGCCGCACCAGCGGCAGGCGTACGACAGGGAGTACGGGTGAACGCCCGTGAGCGTTCACCCGAGCGGGGCCCCTCCGTCAGCGGCCGGGGTCGAAGCGGCCGTCCATGATGGTCCAGCCCGCGTCGACGACCAGGTTCTCCCCGGTGACGTAGGACGCGGCGTCGCCGGCCAGGAACGCCACCGTCGAGGCGACCTCGTCGGCGCTTCCCCACCGGCCGAATGCCGTGTGGGCGCTGTAGGCCTCCCTGGTCGTGACGTCGTCCCACAACGGGCGGGTCAGCGGGGTGTCGATGACGCCCGGCGCGATGGTGTTGACCCGTACGCCGCGCGGCCCCACCTCGGTGGCGAGCCCGCGCACCATCTGCAGGATCGCCGCCTTGGTGGACGCGTACACCCCCAGCCCGGGCTCGACCATCAGGCCCCGCATCGACGAGCACGCGATGAGGCTGCCGCCGCCCTGCTCCGCCATGACGGCACTGGCCTCCTGAAGGAAGAAGAACGTGCCCTTCAGGTTCAGGTTGACGATCCGGTCGAACTCGTCCTCCGTATAGGCGGACAGCCTCTTGCGGATGTTGATGCCCGGGGTGGTGACCCCGATGTCGAGCCTGCCGTACGCGCCCACCGTGGTCCGTACGGCCTCGGTGACCTGTTCGTGGTTGCCCAGGTCCGCGGCGAGCCCCTGTGCCGTGCCGCCCTCGGCGACGATGCTCTCGGCCGTCGCCTTGGCGCCCGCACCGTCGAGGTCGGCACAGACCACCCGGGCGCCCAGGCCGGCGAGCGTCCGGGCCGTCGCTTCGCCGATGCCGGACGCGGCCCCCATGACCAGGGCCGACTTTCCGGTGAGGTCGAACAGGGCGCGGTACCGATTCGTCATCGTGCTGTCTCCGGGGTTGTGGATTCGTACGGGGGTCAGTGGCGGTTCGTGCGAGGGGTCACGGGAGCATCCAGCCCAGGACCGGGGTGGACTGCAGGACGACGATCAGCGCGATCAGCGCCAGCAGGGCGAGGCTGTAGCCGATGACCTTGCGGAAGATGTCGCCCTCCTTGCCCTGGAGGCCCACCACCGCGGCGGCGATCGCCAGGCTCTGCGGAG
This sequence comes from Streptomyces blattellae, assembly GCF_009709555.1. Lineage (GTDB taxonomy): Bacteria > Actinomycetota > Actinomycetes > Streptomycetales > Streptomycetaceae > Streptomyces > Streptomyces blattellae. The sequence goes on from NZ_WJBG01000174.1 coordinate 46,967, forward strand.
AGATCATCTTGCCGACCACCCCGCCGGAGGAGTTGGCGGCCGCCATGAGGTCGGGAGAGAGGCCCGTCTGCTGCGCGGCCGTGATCTGGACCGCTCCGAACAGGGCGTTGGAGGAGTTGTCCGAGCCGGTGATCGCGACACCGAGCCAGCCTATGACGGGCGAGAAGAAGGCGAACGCCGCGCCCATGGCGGCCAGGCCGCGGCCCAGCGAGCCGGTCTGTCCCGACAGGTTCATCACATAGGCCAGGCCGAGGACGGAGAGCACGCAGACGATCGTCCACGTGAGCTGTTTGACGGTGGCGCCGTAGATGCGGGCCGACTCGCCGGGGGCGATCCGGAGCAGCACCGTGGTGATCAGGCCCGAGAGGAACAGCAGCGTGCCGGCCGCGGGCAGGTAGTCGAAGGTGAAGGCGGTGGCGACCGGGGCGTTCTCCGCACCCGTGATGTTCAGCCCCGGCCAGTCGAACTGGACGGCGGCCGAGCTGAGTTGCTCCTTGACGGTGTCGGACTGCGCGATGACGAAGACCGCGATCACTATGACGTAGGGAAGGTAGGAGAGGATCACGTTCCTGCGGCCGTCCCCGAGTTCCGGTGCCCCTCCCTCGGCGTTCCCCGCGTCCCCCGCGTCCCCGGCGTCCCCGGCGTTCTTGGGCCTGCCCGAACCGCCGCCCGAGTCTGCGGAGCCGGCCGGCGCCGAGCCGCTCGTGGTGACCGGGACGGGCGAGGGCGAAGCCGTGTGCACGGACGAGGTGGCGGGCACCGGGTCGGCGGGCATCGAGTCGGCGGTCAGCGCGTGGCGCGGATGCCAGACGCGCAGGAACCCGACGAGGACGGCCGCGCAGCACAGGGCCGCCCCGATGTCGGCGAGTTCGACCGAGATGAAGTTGGCGAAGACGAACTGCCCGGCTCCGAAGCCCAGTCCCGCCACCAGCGCGGCCGGCCAGGCCTCCCGTAGACCCCGGCGGCCGTCCACGAGGAAGACCAGCACCAGCGGGACGACCGTGGCCACCAGCGAGGTCTGCCGTCCGATGATCGAACCCAGCGTCTCGAAGTCCCGCCCGGTCACCGCGGCGAGTGTGGTGACCGGCGCGGACAGGGCGCCGAAGGCCACCGGTGCCGTGTTGGCCACCAGGGCGGCCACGGCGGCACGCATGGGCGGCAGCCCGAGGCCGACGAGCATGACGGCGCTGATCGCGACGGGGGTTCCCGCGCCGGCCAGGGCCTCCAGCAGCGCACCGAAGGCGAACGCGATGATGATCACCTGGATGCGCTGGTCGTCGCTGACGCCGGCGAAGGATCTGCGCAGCACCGCGAAGTGCCCGGTGTGCTCGGTCAACCTGAAGATCCACAGCGCGTTCATCAGGATCCAGATGACCGAGAGGAAGCTCGCCGCCGCCCCGTAGCCCGCGGCGCCGAAGGTCTGGCCGACCGGCATGCCGTAGACCGCGACGGCGATGACGACCGCGGTACCGAGCGCGGCCAGTCCGGCCCAGTGCGCCTTCCACCTGAGCACACCGAGCAGGACGAACAGAACGAGCAGCGGCAGAGCCGCGACGACGGCGGAGAAGCCGAGGTTCCCGAGTACCGGATCGAAGTCCTGCTGGTACGCGGACGCGGACAGGGAGGTGGACGAGGGCAGGGACGGAGGCATGGACGGGGACGAGGACAGGGACGAGGACAGGGACGGAAACCAGGACATCGACAGTGACACCCCTTGGAAGAGTCGCGAGATCGCGAGACCTGAGAGCCGGAGAGCCGGAGAGCCGGAGAGCCGGAGCGAGTGAGATGGCGGCGGGTGCAGGTGTCAGGCGATGGAGTGCTCCGCCGGAGTCCGCTTACGCGGGTGGTTCGGTGAGTTCGCCGCCCAGGGCGAGCTGGTCGTGCGCCAGTTCCGTGAACTGGATACGTACGAGATGCCGCGGCGCACCGAGCACGTCGACCACGGCATCGGTCACCACCCGGGCGAACTCGGCTCGCTGGGCGCGTGTCCGGCCCGCCAGGATCTCGACGGTGATGTTGGGCATGGTTCTCCCGGGATCGGAGCGTGAGGGCGGTGGTTCAGGCGGAGACGATCGCGTCCGTCTCACCGAGAAGTGCGAGCACGGCGGCCGTGTCCAGGAGCAACGCGGGGATGAGCCGGCCGCGGAAGAGCGCCAGGATGGAGCGAGCTTCCTCGGCCGCAGCGGTGTCGATCACCGGTACGGGGAGAACGGCGGCCGCAGCGGCTGCCGTGGCGAGGACCTCCTCGCGTGCGGCGGCGTACCGGGCACCGCACGCGATCGGTCCCAGCCTCTCCCACGCGCCGGTCATGAAGCCGGGCCAGTTTCCGAGTGCGCGGTAGAAGCTGAGCACGCGGGGGTGATCGTGGGTGGCCCGGATCTCCTCGTACACCCGCGCCAGTTCGGGGGTGGGCGTGGTGCCGTCCGGGGTGACGTTGACCGCGTCCGGCCGGATGCCGCGGGGCCCGGGGCCGGGCGCCCCCGGGCGTGCCGCGGACGCGGACCCGTCCGCCGTGAGGCCCCGGTACCAGCAGGACGTCAGCAGCAGGAGTTCGGGCAGCAGTTGATGGAACGTCGTGGTGTAGCGCCGGATCAGATCGGTGTCGGTGTCATCGGTGAGCAGCGACGGATCCGGCGCGGGCAACAGCCCGGCCGGCACCCGCAGACGCGCGACGGCCTCGGCGAACTCCGGTGAACCGATCACCGGCTTGAAGGCGTTCCAGGCCGGTACGAGGTAGTCGGGCCAGTTGGCCAGGGCCAGGAAGACCGGGCTGACGAACGGTACGCCGAGGTATCCGGGCACCTCCTCCAGCACTCCGGCCGCCTCCGGCGTCAGCTCCGGTTTGGCGGGCAGGGTGGGCAACAGGACGGCACCGCGCCCGGCGTCGTTCCGCTCCATCGCCGTGACTGTTTCCGTATCGGGGGCATCTTGCATACGCCGTAGGATACAAATTTGTATCCAAGCAGACAAGCATCTTTCTCCTGGGAGATGGGGAGTTGCGGAGATGGTGGAAGAGGGCCGGAGGCCGGAGACCAGCGGCCCGGCCGAACCCTCAGGCCAGGTAAAGATCCGCGGACGGCAGCACGGCGTCGAGACGGCGGGAGGCCGCGGCCTGCACGTCCTCGACATGGATCCTGGCCTGCCGCTCCGCCCGCTCGCGGTCACGGTCCAGCAGGGCCGCGATGATCTTCTTGTGGCCCTCGATGCAGATGACGGCCTCTTCGCTGGTGAACACGGAGGCCATGTTGTAGGTGATGCCGAAGTCCCGATTGCGCAGCCACTCGTCGTACAGCCGCCGGTTGGCGGAGGCTCGCACGATCGCCTGGTGGAACTCCCGGTTCATCCGGCCCAGTTCGGCCCGGGGCTGACGTACGTAGTCCGCGGTCGGGCCCGCGTACATGGCGGAGATCGCGGCGAGCTGCTCTTCCGATCCCCGCACCGCGGCCAGCCCGGTGGCCATGGACTCAAGGGCGCACCGGACCTCGTAGATCTCGCGGATCTCGTCCGGTGTGTGCTCACGGACGACCCAGCCCTGGCGCTCGCGCACCACCAGCCCCTGATCCACCAGCCGCATCAGAGCGGCACGCACGGGCGTACGGCTGGCATTGAGCTCCGCCGCGACCTCGTCCTCGGGAAGCCGCTGGTTGGGCCGGTACACCCCCTGCAGGATGGCAGCGCGCATATGTTCATAGACAAGGTCGCTCAGCGACTCTCCGCTCCCGGCGCGAGGCCGTCTGCGGCGGGGGCCCGTCTCCTGCGTGCGCGCTTGACCAGGTCGCTCGACCATCACTTCTCCGCTCCGCCGCCGGGTCCGGGTCCGGTCTGCAAGTATTCCAGGTCCCCGGAGGCCCCCTCCTGCCCTGCCGGCCGCGCCCCGCCCGCCCCCGGCCGGAGAATGGGCGCGTTCCTTGTGGAGGCAGCTGCGAGTCGTACATCGCCCGGGAGAGCCGGGCCGACGGCCCGGCGACAGCTACGACCAGGACATGCGGCTCCCGGGGTGGGTGAGCCGCGCCGACCCGCACACGTCCGCTGCTCCAGCGTCTCTGATTGGCTTGGTGATCCCAAGTGTTGCTCAGAGATTAGGCCAATCGTCTTCGCGCCCTGGTACCGATGGACGAGTCCATCGGCCCGCGTGGCACGTCCCTCCGGACGCTGACCGGTCAGGCATACAGGTCCTGACCGGGGAGGGTGCCCGACGTCGCCTGGGCGCAGGGCGTGCGCGTCGCACTCTGCCACAGGATTACTACGGTTGGCTCATCCGACTGGTGAGCCTGTCGCGTTTCCCGTGTTCGACGCATGAGCACGAGGCGCCCGGGCGAAGTCCGTGGGGTCCTGGTCACCGTTGACCAAGATGCGGCCGGAGCGCCGGGCGGGCGAGGTCCGTGAGACCTGGTCGCCATTGACCAAGATGCGGCCGGAGCACCGGGCAGGCGAGGTCCGTGAGACCTGGTCACCGTTGACCAAGATGCCGCCGGAGCCCGGGCAGGCGAGGGCGGAGAGCAGGTCGCGCGGCGCGCTCTCGCCACGGTCGCTCGGCCCGGCCAGGGCGGTCGCGTCGGCCAGGGCGCTCGCCCCGGCCAGGGCGCTCGCGTCGGACGTCTCCGGTGGCGGACGGTCACAATCAGCCGACACTGCGCTCTCGCCGGGAGCCCGCCGGATGCGTAGGGTTTTCCTAAGGCTCAGCGCGGCTGATCCGGCCTCCACCGGGGGAGAGTACGCCCGCGAGGCTGGAGGGGGGTGCTGGATGGTGGGCGACTGGCGCGTTCGGGTACGAGGTCCCGGCGGGGAAGGCCTGTGCGGTGCCGGGGTACTCATCGGCTGCGGCCGGATCCTGACGTGCGCCCATGTCGTGACCGAGGCCCTGGGGCGCCCCGCGGAGCAGCGGTTCCTGCCGGCGGCACGGTACTGGTGGACTTCGCACCGTCCGGCGACGCCCGACCGCGGCCGGCGCGGACGGTCGACGGCGGCTGGTTCCCGGCCCGGGCCACGTCCGGCGACATCGCGGTCCTGGAACTCGGACCGGACGGCCCGCCCGCCGAGGCACGTCCGGCGGCCCTGTTCGCGGGCGACGGCGCGCACCCGGCCGAGGTGAGCGTCTACGGCCATCCGCGCCCCGGGCTCGGTGACGGGGTGTGGGTCGAGGTGACCGCGACCGGGCGCGGCGGGCCGAACCCGGCGTGGCGGCAACTGGACGGCCGGGTGCACGGCGTGGCGATCCAGCGGGGGTTCAGCGGGGCCGGGGTGTGGGACCGCGGCCTCGGCGGTGTCATCGGCCTCGTCGTCGCCGCCTACGGCTCGTCCGTCGAGCGGGTCGCCTGGATGTTCCCGCTGGCCGCCATGGCGCGCGAGTGGACACCGCTCGCCGCCCTGCTCACCCCGGGGGAACCGGAGGCGCCGGAACTGACGGCGCGTCAATGTGCCGAGCTGGCACGGCTGATCGCCGCCATACCGAGGTTCGGGACGCTCGGCGGCCGACAGGACCTGGTCTCGCTGCTGCGCCCGGAGATCGGCTCGGCGGTGGCCGAACGCCCGGAATCGCACGCGCACTTGTACCACGTGGTGCGTACGAGCTCGGACTACAAGGGAGGACTGGACGAACTCATCGGCGCTGTAAGGACCTTGGTGGGCGACTCGCGTGCCGTCCGGTCGATCGCCGCCGAGCTGCGGCGCTTTGCGGAGGAGGGGCGCGGGTGACAGGAGATTCGACACTCTGCATGGCCGAACCTGTCCACGCCTGGATGCCTTACGGGAAAACGGGATGGCGGACACAACCGACGACCCATCGGACTGGGTGCGTACCAGCAGACTCGTGGAGGTTCTGGAACGCACCAGACCCATGGGGGATCCGGATCTACGACGCCAGTGTCTGGAGGTGGCGGGGAGCCGGCTGAACATCGAGCTGGCAGGGCTCGTACTGCAGGGCGTCAACACGCGAAGCCAGCTCTACGACGCCGTACGGCTCCTGGGTGACATCCCCGGCGGCCTCACGGTGCTGGCCGAGACCATCCGCTTCTTCGCGCCCGGCGCCCGCTCCACGGAGGCGTTCCATCACCTGGTCTGCTCGACCTTCGTGCAGCCCACGCTGGCGGAGGCCGAACTACGGGAGATCCGGGGCCTGTTGCGGCAGGCTCCCAAGGTGCCGGTCGGCCGGATCCACCGGGCGGCACGGGGCAGTTACGAACGGCTTCCCCCTGGGCACGAGGACATCGTCCTGGCCTTCGACCATCTGACGGAGGCGAACGCGCGGGCGGACGGCCTGTTCCCGTTCATGGTGTACGTCGAGTGCGTCGCCGCGCTCGCCCCGGATCACCTGGCCAGGCGGCTGCGCCGGTGGAACGCTACGGTCGCCGACAGCCTGGGCCTGCGCGACGCACTGGACGCGTTACGGGCCGACCTCGTGCCCGTACGGCCCGAGCACACCGAGGGCATCGCCTACCTCGCGATCCAGATCGAACGGGGCGACGTGGACGACGGCGACGGATACGACGGATACCTGGTGTCCTCGTGGACGAAGGAGAGCGTCTCCTCCCCGGCCCGCCCGGACTTCCTGGGCTCTGCCCGCCCCGCGTGGCCCGCACCTGCGGGAGCGGGCGCCAGTCGGCCAACGGCGACTCCAGGGACTCCGGCAGCAGCACACACGTCCCTCGGGGCGAGACGACGGCAACGCTGCCGGCTCCTCGGCCCGCCCCTCGCACGGTCGCGACGTAGGGTCGCGTGCCGCCGGCGTCGGCGCGTGGCAGCCGGACCGTCCCCAGCGACGGCAGGTGCAGCATGCCGCCGTCCTGCACGGGCACCTGGGCGTGGAACTCCACACCGGCTCGGACAGCGGCGGCGGCTGCCAGGGTGTGGAAGTACCCGACCTCCGTCCACAAGGGGATGGCGCTGGATCTGACGCCCCGCAGGCGCCGTAGTACGTGAGCGGCCCAGACCCCGGTGGAAGGATGCATCAGTGTGGTGTCGAAGGCCCCCGGGTTCTCGTACTGCACCCGGCTGAGCAGCTTCCAGGCGGAGTGCGCCGAAGGCAGCGGCCCCATCGAGGCGGGATCGGCCGCAACGGCTTCGAGCACCATTCGGATCAGGACGAGGCGCTTGCTCTTCTGCCCCTTACGCAGCAGTCCGAGGGTTTCACTGTCGCCTCCGCCCGCGGACAACTGGACGAAGGACTCCACCGGCAGCCGATGTATATCGCCGGGACCTTCCTGGATTTCAGTGAAAGAGGAAGCGGAAGGTAACCGTGGTTGATGCTTCTTCCTCAACTCGTGGCCTCCAGTCGGGGCAGCGAAGCTGATCTCGCCGAGGAGCCGACAGAGCCGTTCAGCAGTTGCTACTGCCAGTCGGCGCCGCGGCCGTCAACGGCACCGGCAGATCGACCTGAAGGAGAATGCGCCGCACCGACCGATCAAGGTCTCCCGAAGGACACAGCATCAGTTCGTCCAGGGACAGATCGGCCACGTTCACCAGTTCCGTCGTGATGTCGTGCTCCGCGCGTTCCATCCGACCAAACCCGCTGTGTGGTAGGGCCCTTGACGGGCCGCACCTCCCATGATGCCCGTGTACGGACAACGAGGGAAGGGGACCCTCTCCTGAAGGCCGGAGTCACTCGTCCCGGGGGCACGGCTCCACTCCAGCGTCACCACGAAGTTGGCCTCCGTGGCCCCGCGGGCGACGATCACCCCCGCCTCCGCCGACAGCTTGATACCGAACTCGACGCACACCCGGTCCGGTGTCTGCGGAAGGTGCCGCAGCTTCTCCCACACCGCGGCGGCGACCGGACGGATCCTGTCGAGGGACTGCTGGAGGCTCTCCTGGGCGACGGCCGCTACCTGCCCGGGCCGGGCGACCCGGACGATGCCGTCGGTCTCCTCCGACACCTCGACCCGGACGGACTCACCGCCGTCGACCGGAACCTCGATCACATACGACACGACGCCCCCATTCCTGCCCGTTGAATCGGACCGAACCAGCAGGAGAATAGGGCGCGTCCTGCCCCGCATGTGTCAGATCCGGGCCTGGCGCGGGGCGGCGGCACCGGCGAGGTCAGCTCAAGCCGAGCCGGCTGCCCGGCCCGGTGCACCACCGGGCCGTGAACGGCGCCGGAGCGATCGCCCCGTGCACACCCGGAACCTCCGCGGCCGGCACGCCTCACTCCACTTGCGGGGACTCCGGCCCGCACATCGGCCTTGAGTGACCATCATCACGGAACGGACGTGCTGGTGTTGCACGTTGGCACGGGCGTGAGGGCTGAACACGTACTGGTGGTCTCGTTACGCAAGTCGGGGACACACCTCCTCAAGGAGGTGCTGGCAGGGCTCGGGTACGCCCTGAACGGCGCGGTGTCGTCGGCCGGTGCCGAGCCGCGTCCGCTCGGCAGGCGGACGGCCCTGCGCGTGCTCGGCGCGGTGTACACGCCGGACGAGATCGCCGCGCTGAAGCGGTCCACGGACCGCCCGGCCGTCGACCGCGCCATCAGCCGGGCCGTCACGGTACTCAACCGCGCCTGGTCGGTGCGACTCGGTATGCCCCGTACCGCGGCGGTCGACAGCGATCCGGAGACGGATCGGCTCACAGCCAGAGAGCTTTCCCGGCAGTCGGGTTACCGGTTCAGTGACACCCCGGGCGGTGTTTGCTGGGTCACCCACGACCTCGATCTGGCTCGGGTGGACGAGAACTTCCTGCTGGAGTGGACCGGCAACGACAGCCCGAAGATCATTCTCAACTACCGGGACCCCCGGGACGTTCTTCTGTCCATGGTGAACTTCCTCGTCGAGAAGGACGCCGGAAGGCTCGGCAAATTCCCGGCCCACGTCGTCTACGGCGACATCCTCAAATCGGTCCAGGACCCGCGCGACCGCATCGGTATCGCGCTCACGGACCCCGGCTTCCCCGGTGGTGACTCGTTCGAGCGGGCACTGTGGCTGCTGCGCCACCCAAGGGTCTGCAAGGTGTCGTTCGAGGCGCTCGTCGGCCCGGAAGGCGGTGGCTCGGCGACCGCCCGGACGGGGGAGATAAAAAAGATCACCGACTTCCTGGGCCTCTCCGACGACATGGACTCCACCGGCCGGGAAGCGCTCGCCCACCGGATATTCAACCGGGACTCCTACACGTTCCGCAGCGGCCGGACGGGCGCCTGGCGCGAGCACTTCACACCGGAACACCACACGCTGTTCGAGCGGCGCTACGGACACGTACGGCGACAGTACGGCTATGGGTAAAGCCCACCACGGATTCCGGAGGGCGCAACCTCCGGACAAGGAAAGCACCTACGAAAAAGAGAGGGAACAATCATGAACGCTACACTGATTCGCCCTGACGTCGAGGAGTCGGAGATCACGAGCGACGTCCTCTCCGAGACCAGCGAGTTCGCCGCCGCCCTGGAAGAGGCCACGGCCGAGAGCGCGTCCCTGTACATCTACACGCAGTGATGGGGTAACGGCCCCCGTCTGCCGCCCTGTAGTACTGGGGAACGTATGAACCCCGTCGGCATGGCCACCATGCCGACGGGGCCGGTACGTTCGCGGAGCCCGCCTGCCGTGCCGGGTCGCGTCAGGCTCCCGATGACTCTTGAGGGAGAAGTGTGACCAGCTACGACATCGTCATCGCGGGAAATGGAATTCTCGGATGCGCAACCGCCTTGGAGCTGATACGCAGAGACAACAGCCTCAGGGTCGCAGTCATCGGCCCGGAACGGCGTACGGGCGGTGCCACCGTAGCGGCGGGAGCAATGCTCAACTGCATTGCAGAAGTCAACCACCGAACATTGTCAACGGCGGCCGGAAAAGCGAAGCTCGAAATTTCGATCCGCGCCATGGGAGAGTGGCCGGAATGGCTGGAAAGCCTTGACTGCGAGCTGTCGCCGACATGTCGACTCGCCATCCGAAACGGCACGTATGTCATTTTGAACAACCGGGCAGGGAGACTGGACAGTCTCAACTACCATGCCATTGTCGACGCTGCCGCCCAATATCATCAAAAATTGGAGCACGTGCCTTCCGGGGACGTACCGCATCTGAAGCCCGGGGTGGACGCCCGACCGCTGGGCGCCATCTATCTTCCCGATGAAGGAGCTATAGACGCACGCCAGGTTCTCGACGCGGTCGTATCTGTGGCGAAGCGAAAGGGAGTGGCCTTCCTGGACGACTCCGTCGTCGGCTGGAAGCGGGAAAACAGCCTGGTGAGCTGCGCCATCACGGCCTCCGGTGAAGAGATTCAGGCGGACCGCTTCCTGATAGCGGCCGGCGCGGTGAGTCGCTCGCTGCTGGAAGAACTGGAGGACTGCGATGCGATGCCCCTCCAACCCGTACTCGCCAGCAAGGGGGTAGCGGTAACGTCCTCGGGGACAGGCTCCGGAGCGGAGCACGTGGTGCGCACGCCAAACCGCGCGGGCGGGTGCGGCCTCCATATGGTCCCGGGGAGTGACGGCACGGTGTACCTGGGCGCCACCGGAGATCTGATGATGCAACCCGACGAATTCCAGACCATCGGTAGCGTGCGCTTTCTGATCAACGCGATGGATCAATTCGACAAGCGCCTTTTCCGGAGCAGGGTAATACAATGGCACATAGGGAACAGGCCGTTGACTCTTGACGGGTTCCCGCTTGTCGGACGAGTCTGGCAGGACAATGTGTGGGTGTTGTCGGGAACCCATCGGGACGGTTTCCACTGCGCACCGCTGCTGGCACGTCACACGGCGGACAGCATGCTTGGAGGAATCGGGATCCTCGGAGATCACTGCTTCACCCCGCTGCGACCGCCGCTCAGAACCATGAGTCGCGAGGATGCGATCGAAGAACTTTCCCTGCATCTGGTGTCTCAGTTCTACGAGAACTCCGGAAAATCACCGGCATATTCGGAAGTGTCCGAGACCCTGGAAAAGCAGTACCGAACTCGTGCGCATGAGACCTATGCCGAACTGGAAATCGACTTCGGGCTTGGTCCCGACATTCTGGGACTGTTGACCTGGGCAGCGGACCGGGAAGCCAAAATCGGCTACTTCCGGGAGTATTTCCAGCGCGTCAGCCGCGCCGTCCAGGTCCACCGCTTGAGGTGACGCCTCTACCCGCTCTGGGACAGACGCTCCTGAACCGGAGTCGGCTGTCCCACGGCACGTATGGAGCGCAGGAACGCCGTCGGCACGGCCACCAGGACAAGCAGGGCAGCCGCCCCGACCAGTACGGCCGTGGAGCCTGCCGTCTGTGCCAGTTGCCCGGCCAGCGCGTAACCGGCAGGCAGGCTCAGCAGGGTGACCAGCCCGCCGTACGAACTGACCCGGGACATCAGGTCATGCGGTATCAGGCTCTGGACGGTGGTGGCCCACACCGTGTTGACGTACGCCGTGCCCACCATCCCGAGTCCCGCGGCGAGCCCTACGACCGGGGCCGCCGCGCCTGCCGCGAGGGCCAGCAGCGGTGCGGAACCGAAGACCAGCAGCAGGTGGCCGGCCGACAGCGGCCTGTTCGGCACCCAGCGGGCCGCGAGGACAGCCCCGGCCACCGCCCCGACAGCTCCGGCCGCCGACACCGCACCCCACGCGGACGCCCCTCCCACAAGGAGGGGCCCCAGCACGTACAACGGCGCCGAGGCCAGGTTGTAGGCGGACTGCACCAGCAACCCCGTCACGTACCAACGTCTCGATATGACCTCCCGCCAACCGGCGGCGAGCTCGGTCCACATGGCGCGGCGGACGTCTGTGGTCCGGGTGCGCGGCAGCCGAAGCCGTGCCAGGCATACGGCGCTCACCAGGAAGGTGGCTCCATCGATCGCATACACCCAGCCCGGCCCGGCCACGGCGACCAGCACCCCGGCGAGCAGCGGCCCGGCCACGCGGGACGCGCTCTGTGACATGCCCAGCATCGCGTTGGCACGCCGGAGCTCGTCCGTACGGCCTTTGCCGACGATCTCCGGCACGATTCCGGTGAGTGCGGGTCGGTACACCGCCGACACGGCTCCGTACGCGACAGCCGCGGTCAGCAGCATCCACATCCGCGCGGCACCGCCGAGGAGCAGGAAAGCCATCGTGAACTGCACTGATGCCTGAGCCAGATCGCTCACCAACAGCATCCGGCGGCGCGGCAGCCGGTCCGCCAGGACTCCGCCGACCAGTGTGAGAGCGACCCGGACGACCATGGACACGCCCAGCACGGTCCCGATGTCCGCCGCTGACCCGCCGAGCGAGACGACCGCGAAGACGAGGGCCACATTGACCAGCCCGTCACCGGTGAGGGAAATGGTGCGCGCGGCCCAGAAGAGGGAGAAAGCCGGGCTTACGCGGCGTCGGGGACGGCGGAGACTGATCATGCGGCGACGACGAAGGAGAAGGAGGAGCAGCCGGGACTCACGGGCAGGTGGCCAGTGCCCCCCACCCACACCGCACGGTGGTCGCAGCCGGGACCTGGTACGCGCCAGGCGCGGTTGAGTACCGTGCCGGCCCGGCCGATGACGCGGCCGACGGCCGGGCGGTCCGTGCACCGCTTCAACACGGCGATCCCGTCCGGCGTGTACACCGCACCCAGTGCACGCAGGGCCATCCTCCCCCGCTCCCGCTCCCGCTCAGGTGGGCGTAGCAGCCCCGACACGCAGGGCCAACCCAATCCAGACGAAGGGCCTCAGCCAAGGACGTAGGTCTCATCACCGAAGTCAGCGACGATCTTCAGCTTGCCACCGAGCGCCTTGACGTAGGCGGCCAGGGTGTCGACCTCTCGCAGCTGATCGCCGCCGCCCGCTCCAACCCGAAAGCCTCGGGCCAGCCAGTCACCTACGCGGGCGTGCGCACCGTCGAGGCCGCCCTCGTCGACGAGGGCCTGCTCAGCAAGACCTACAGCGACGGCCACTACGGCACCACCACCATCGCCGCATACGCGGCCTGGCAGCGCCGCCTCGGCTACCGCGGCAAGGACGCCGACGGCGTCCCCGGCAAAACCAGCCTCGCCCGACTCGGGGCGAAGCACGGCTTCGACGTGAAGGAGTAACTTCCCCATGGCTGCACCAGTAGAGAAGAAGGTCACCGCGGCGACCGCCGCCACGTTCGTCGGCAGCACCGCGCTGCTCGGCGCACTGGAGGCCGTGCGCGACAACGCCGAGCTGGTCGGCTGGATGCCGCCCGGGCTGGCCCCGTTCGTCCTCGCCCTCGTGCCCACGGCGATCACCTTCGTGTCCGGCTGGGCGGCCAGACACTCCCCGCGTGAGGCCGGCCGGTGACGACGCCGGACCCGGGCGTGTTCATCAGCAACGCTCAGATGTATCAGGAGGTGAGGGACCTGGCTCAGACGGTCGGCCGCATCGAGTCGAAGGTGGACAACTTCCTCGACGAGGCGAAGGACATCCGCGGCGATCTCCAAGACCACGACCTCAGGATCCGCACTTTGGAGCGGGCGCGCTGGCCCATGCCCACGATCGGTGTTCTGGCCGGTGTGGCTGGGGCGGCTACGGGCGCCATCGCTCTGTTCGCTCGCTGAACCACGAACGCCCCCTGCACGGTCATGACGGCCGTGCAGGGGGCGTTTCGTCATGCCCGGGATCAGCGGGGGTTCAGCGCCCGACGCGCGCGGTTGATCACGTTCTGTGCGTCCGCCCCGTACACCGCCGACTCGGCAAGCGTGTCCCATGCGCGCCGGTAGGAGGCCACCGTTTCGTCGTCATCGAGCCAGAGTTCGGCGTGCCAGTCCTCGGCGATGACGAGGCTGTTGTCGAGGATCCAGAACCCGTTCGCGGTGGGGATCTTCAAAGAGGCGCTGAGGGGGATGATCCCGAGTTCCATCGTGTCCATTCCGACGTGCCCCGCCAGACGGTCCAGCTGCGCGGCGAGTACGGACGGCGGGCATACGAGGGCGTGAAGGGCGGCCTCCCACACCATCGCGTGGAACCGTCGGCCGCCCTGATACAGCCAGGACTGGCGTTCCATCCTGGAGCGGACAGCCGCCTCGGTGTCGCGCACCGTGCCTTGGAGGTCGGCGTACCGGATGAAGATGTGCCTCGCGTAGTCGGCGGTCTGGAGCATGCCCGGGATGACGGCCTCTTCCCATGCGTGGATGACGCGGGCCTGGTCGACGGCAACGTTCCAGGTGTCCTGGACTGGCCGGTGGCCGGCGCCGAGCTGGCGGCGCCATGACCGGATGTGGGACTCGAATCCGCGTAGGCGGGCTATCAGTTCCTCGACGGTGTCCGAGTGGCCGACGGCGTCGGCCCATGCCTGAAGGTCCTCCGGGATCGCGGTCTGCCGGCCGCCCTCCAACTTGTAGATCTTGGAGTGCGGCCAGCCGAGCCGCTGTGCGAGCTGCGTTCCGGTGAGACGGCCTCCGGCGGCCGACAGGCGTAGCTCCCTCAAGCGTCGACCGAGGGCCTCGCGTGCCTGCTGGTAGTCCGTGCTCACCGGTGGGGCTCTACTCCTTCGCGCCGAGCTGCGCCGCGAACTCGTCGTACGGCACGGACGCGTGCACCGCGGCATCGCGGACCTGGCAGTACCGCAACACCTCGGCAGGTTCCGTGATGACCTCCACGTCGTGGAACGCGTCCTGGTCGTCGAAGCGGAGGACGACGACGAGGCGGGAGTCGAAGAGCCAGAAGTCCTCGGCGGGCAGATGCGCCCGCACGGCGTCCTCGCGCCACACGTTACGCACGTCCTCGCCCGTGGCCGCATTGCAGCGCGCGTAGCTAAGGAGGAACCGCTGGCCCTCGGTCGGCGGGTCGTCGACGACTCGTACCCGACCGACGTACTTCCCGGCCTCCGTCTGCCGGCGGATGTTCGCGCACCAGTCGCTGTCGAGGTCACACGGCGCGGTGCCGGTGGCGAGGAACTCTGCGTACCCTGCATCCTCGCGATCGGATGCGTAGCCGCGGCGAGTCTCAAGATGCCACGCCGAGTGCTCGAACGTCTCGAAGAGCCGCCCGAACTCGTTGACGTCGATCAGTTTGGGCACGCGGTCCATTTCCTTGGGGCCGTGGTTGACGAGCAGCTCGCGCGGCACCGCCACAGCCGCGTCGTCTGGGCCAAGGTGCTGGAGCTGGGCGATGTCCTCGGGGTCGGTGATCGGCCGCCCCTGGACGATGATCTCACCGCTGTCGAGATCCTCGTGGACTGCCGGGCACGCACCGTTCTTGCTGTCGGTGCCGTTGAAACGGATCCGCCGCGCCATGGTCATCTCCCTCGTTGCCGGGCCGTGTCCCCTTCAGCATCGCCACGCTCCGCGGCCCGTACTACAGCGCACCACCACCTTTGTGAGACCACAAGAGAACATTCAGTCAGAGGCTGAGAACATTCGAGAACATCGCATGGCATCTGCCGATGCCACCTCCCTACGGTCCTGGTCATGGTCAAAGCACGCGAGGCAAAAGACGTCGATCCCTTCGCCGCGATGGAAACCCTGAGGGCAGCGCTGGACGAGGTCGGGATCGTCTTCCCGTCCCTCTGGGTCGACTCGGCCTCGCCGGATCTGAAACTGATCGAGCTGGGGCGGATCCGCGCCGACGTGGCCATGCGACTGGCGCACGCCCTTCGACGAGGGGACCCCGCAGAATGAGCACGAAGACGACTTCCCACCCCGCTGGGACTACCGGGGACCTGTCCGCCGAGTGCGGGCTGGCACAACGCCCCGACTATCAGTGCCTACACAGCAACTGCCGCCAGACCAAGGACATCCCGCTCCCCCACGGAGGCGGCCTCCTCCTCCAACGCCGCTGCGGCTGCACTTGCCACCGATGGAACAGGCGCGCGTCGTGACCGCGCTGCACATCTGCCGCCACTGCGACGAACCGATCACAGACCCGGATGACGCCGTGTACGTCGGCCACGAGCCCGCCAACTCCGGGCCCGGCTGGGACATCTGGGCGCACCGCGCGCACGCCGACCTCGTCGGCCCGGACCCGGTGGCGATGACGATCCTGGCGCGCGTCCTGATCGCGCGCGCCCTGACGGACGGCTGAACCACACACTCCGTCCCCGGTGTTGACGGGGACCCCACGGCGACCGCAGGGTCAGGGTCGCATCCCCAACTCCCCTCCCGCCGGGACTCCTCAAGACTCCGGCGGGAGGGGGCCAGACCCCTTGTAGCTCAGTCAGGAAGAGTCTCCTCTGGCGGGGCGACCATGTGTCGCCATGAGGGCGCGCGAATCTTTCGGCGTAGCGCCCGGGAGGGACCCCGGTTCGAGTCCGGGCAAGGGGACTGCCTCTCTCTCCACCTGTGGCCTGCCCAGGGCTTGTGAGTTCCTCACCCCGGGTGGAGGGAGGGGTCCGTAAGACTCCCGCCCCAGGTCCCCACCCTGGACAGGTCGAGCCTGGGGCGGGCGCACAGCGGCCCCGGTCGGTCCCATCGTCCCGACCGGGGCCGCTCCATGTCTTGATCGTCTGCACTTCGGTTGAGCGTCGGCTGAGCTAATGATCTCTGGCGTGTCGTTCCTCGCTGCGGCCAATCGAGGGGCGCACAGTCGATGCAGGTGAAAACGTTCCTGCGCCGAAGTGCGCGAGTGGGGCGGGTGGGACTCGAACCCACGGCCGACGGATTATGAGTCCGCTGCTCTAACCGGCTGAGCTACCGCCCCATAGCGGCGTGTCGCGCACATTTGTGCGCGCCGTCTGCCGCAGCATAGCCGCTCATACGATCTCCTGCCTCGGATGGTCGACTTCGCACGCCCATGAGGACTTCGGCCTGGCCTGCGCGGTTCCGCCGGACATGAAAAAGGACCCCAACGGGGTCCTCGATCAGCGTGCTCCCCCGACTGGACTCGAACCAGTAACCTGCCGGTTAACAGCCGGCTGCTCTGCCAATTGA
>NZ_WJBG01000175.1 GCF_009709555.1 Streptomyces blattellae
CAAGGAAGCGATGGAGAAGCAGATGCGGGCCGAGCGTGACAAGCGCGCGGCCATCCTGCACGCAGAAGGGGAGCGGCAAGCCAAGATCCTTACAGCGGAAGGCACGAGGCAGAAGGACATCCTGGAGGCGCAGGGCACGCAGCAGGCCATGATCTTGCGGGCGGACGGTGAGGCAAAGGCGGTGGAGCTCGTCTTCCAGGCCGTCCATCGCAACAATGCCGACCCGAAGGTCCTGGCCTACAAATACCTGGAGACGCTCCCGCACTTGGCGGGCAGCGACAACAACACGTTCTGGGTGATCCCGGGGGAGCTGACCGAGGCGGTTCGGACCGTCACCCGTGCGTTCGGTGACCAGTCGGCGGCGGGTGCTCCCCAAACCGTGCAACCTGAGGAAGCGGCCACCGCCGACGCGTCGGACGAAGGCCGGACTCCGGAGCTCGATGCAGGCTGGACGGTTTCGCTCGACGCGGCAGCGGCAGCCGACGAGGCCGAGAAGCAAGCCGCCGCCGCGGTGAGCGACGCCAAGGCGGAGGCCGAGGCTGCGAAGTCGCCCCAAGTGCCGCGCCGGGGGCAGACGTCCGGCGATTGAGTCCAGCGGCTCCGAGTGGTCCTCCTCGGACCACTCGACGTCGTCCGAACGCAGGGACGTCACCGCCGCCTTGATGCCCGGAGCGGGGTGCGCAGGTCATGGCTCACGGCGGCCAGGAGCGCGGTGCGGATGCGGTTGCCCTCGGCCAGTTCCTTGGCCTGGTCGGCCTCGGACTGCAGCCGCTGACGGTCCATGATCACGGCGGCTTGGACTGCGACCGCCGACACCTCCGCCTGCTCTCCTTATGCGCTGGCGATCTGGTTCCGCCCCAGGCGCTCACGCAGCGTCCCCGCGAACTCCTCCGCCCGGGCCAGCTGGGTGCGCAGATCCTCGACCCGCTGCTGGGCGGCCTGTTCGAAGCCGCGGATCAGCTCCAACAGTTCCTCGCGCTTCTCGGGCGGCAGTTCCTCGGCGGAGTCGAGGCTGTCGGTGGCGTCGAGCAGGGCGCGCATCTCGTCGAGGGTGAAGCCGAGCGGCTTCAGGCGGCGGATGACCATCAGGCGGGCGACATCGGCATCCGTGTAGAGACGGAAGCCGCCCTGGGAGCGGGCGGAGGGGATGACGAGACCAGTCTCCTCGTAGTGCCGGATGGTGCGCAGCGACAGCTCGGTCCGTGCGGCGACCTCACCGATCTGCATGTGCTCACTGCTCACGCGGGGTGCCTTTCTCGTCTCCTGGCGGTGGCCGGGGGCGGCCTGCGCTGATCTCTACCCTAACGTTAGGGTAGAGTTCTGGCGTCGGGGCGGCAGCTTGCCGTGTCCGTTCCCATGGTGCGGGATGCCGTCCCGTGACCATCAGCCGTGCCGGGGCCGATGAAGCCCCCGGCGAAGACCGATGCCCCACAAGCAGGAGAGAGAGCGTGCGCATGTCCGTGCTCCCCGGCGCCGCTGCCTGCCCGCCGTGACCCTTCGCCCCCAGGCAGCGCGCGGTGCCCTCGCCGGTGGCTTTGTTGCTGCCCGCTGACCACGAGGTCCGCCACCCCCGGGCCCTCCCTGGTCCCCCGCCTCCTTTGCGCGCCCGCCGTGATACCGGGTGTGCCCGAGCACGACAGGTTCCTCTCTTGTCCTCCTCAGCTCTGTCCCCGGCCTCCTGGCTGCGTGGCTCCCGGCGCCCCACGTGGCTGTCCGACCCGAAGGTGCTGCGCACCGAGTTGCTGGCCGGTCTCGTGGTTGCCCTGGCGCTGATCCCGGAGGCGATCTCGTTCTCGATCATCGCCGGGGTCGATCCGGCGGTCGGCCTGTTCGCCTCGTTCACCATGGCCGTGACCATCGCGATCGTCGGCGGCCGGCCGGCGATGATCTCCGCGGCCACGGGTGCCGTCGCCCTGGTCATCGCTCCGCTCAACCGCGAGCACGGCTTCGGCTATCTGGTCGCGGCCGTGATCCTGGCCGGCCTGTTCCAGATCATCCTCGGCGCGCTCGGGGTGGCGAAGCTGATGCGGTTCGTGCCGCGGAGCGTGATGGTCGGCTTCGTCAACTCCCTGGCCATCCTCATCTTCATGGCGCAGGTGCCGGAGATGACGGACGTGCCCTGGCTGGTCTATCCGCTGATCGCGGCAGGGCTGGCGCTGATGGTGTTCTTCCCGAAGATCACGACAGTGGTCCCGGCGCCGCTCGTGTCCATCGCCATCCTCACCGTTACCACGGTCGCGGCCGGGATCGCGGTGCCGACCGTGGGTGACAAGGGTGACCTGCCGTCGTCGCTGCCGGTCCCGGGGCTGCCGGACGTGCCGTTCACCGTGGACACGCTGACGACCGTCGCGCCGTACGCGCTCGCCATGGCGCTCGTCGGCCTGATGGAGTCGCTGATGACGGCCAAGCTGGTCGACGACATCACCGACACCCACTCCTCCAAGACCCGCGAGTCCCTCGGCCAGGGCGTCGCCAACATCGTCACCGGCTTCTTCGGCGGCATGGGTGGCTGCGCGATGATCGGCCAGACGATGATCAACGTGCGGGTGTCCGGTGCCCGTACCCGGCTGTCGACGTTCCTGGCCGGCGCGTTCCTGATGGTGCTGTGCGTCGTCTTCGGGCCGGTCGTCTCCGACATCCCGATGGCGGCGCTGGTCGCGGTGATGGTCATGGTGTCGGTCGCCACCTTCGACTGGCACTCCATCGCGCCGAAGACGCTGAAGAGGATGCCGGCCGGGGAGATCCTCGTCATGGTGGTCACCGTCGTATGCGTGGTCGCCACCCACAACCTCGCCATCGGCGTCGTCGTCGGCTCGATCACCGCGATGGTCATCTTCGCGAAGCGCGTCGCCCACCTCGCCGAGGTCACGGCCGTCACCGACCCCGACGGCACCACAGTCGTCTACCGGGTGACGGGTGAGCTGTTCTTCGCCTCCTCCAATGACCTCGTCGGCCAGTTCGACTACGCCACCGACCCCGACAAGGTCGTCATCGACCTGTCCGCCGCTCACATCTGGGACGCCTCCTCCGTCGCCGCCCTGGACGCCATCGAGACCAAATACGCCCAGCGCGGCAAAACCGTCGAGATCACCGGCCTCAACGAACCCAGTGCCCGGATCCACGAGACACTCAGCGGCGAACTCGCCGCCGGCCACGGGTCGCAGGTTCGCTGAACGGGGTGGGACGGCGGCGCAGTGAAAGGTCCGCCGTCCCGGCCCGTTCAGCGAGAGCCTCCAGGGGGCATGGGGCTCCGCTGAGGGATGACCCATCATGTGGAGCGCGTGGCAGTCCTCCCGCCGACGGACCGCTCGCCGGTGATCAGGAGCATGGCTTCGCTCTCCGAACTGTCGCTCAACTGCGGGTAGGCAGCGAAGCGTTGGACGAGGTACGGCAGGCTGAACAGGTCGACGGGCAGGGCGTCCCAGCCGCGTTCGGCCCACCAGCGCTCGGGGTCGGCGATCTGCCAGAGCCAGGGCGTGCCGTTGGCGGCGAGGGCGCCGAGCCAGTTGTGCATGAACGCGGACTCTCCGCGCTCGGCGTTGAGGCAGTCGACACCGAGCGTGCTGCCCGGTGCCGAGAGCCGGGTGAGCGTGGCGACGATGTGCTCGGTCTGCGCCTCCGAGAAGTAGAACATCGCGCCCTCGCAGAGCCACGCCGTGGGCTGTCCGGGGTCCAGGCCCGCGTCGGTCAGCGCGGTCTCCCAGGAGCCGCTCAGGTCGGCCGGTACGGGGATTCGGTTCGACGCGTTCCGCAGGGCCCCGGCAGTCTCCGGGGCTTCCTTGAGCGCGCGTTCCTTGAACGCGTGCAGGGCGGGCAGGTCGACCTCGTAGACACGGGTCCCTTCGGGCCAGTCCAGCCGTAGCGACCGGGTGTCGAGACCGGCGGCCAGGATGACGACCTGGCGACAGCCGGAGCGTGCGGCGGCCAGCAGGTGGTCGTCGAAGAACCTGGTGCGGACCGCCAGCCAGTCGGGGAGCACCCGGCGCATCAGCTCGTTCGCGGGGAACTCGGGTGGCGGGCCGCCGGCCTCGACGAACCGCGCGGCCCAGGGGTCGACACAAAGGGGGTCGGGCCTGGCGGATTCGCGTGCCCGCATGTCAGCGGTCCACAGCGCGGTGTGGGCAACGCCGTCGAGCGGGGCCTCGTGGCCCGTGGTCTGCGTCATGGAGGTGCTCCTGTCATCGCTTGTCACCATGGGGGTAATCGTCGGCGGACCTGCGTCAACTGCGGTTCAGGGTTTGGCCGTTCGGGTCACCGGGACCGGACAGCACCTCGTCGAACGCGGCGGCGAGCGCCCGGATCCGGTCGCCCTC
Source organism: Streptomyces blattellae (assembly GCF_009709555.1). Lineage (GTDB taxonomy): Bacteria > Actinomycetota > Actinomycetes > Streptomycetales > Streptomycetaceae > Streptomyces > Streptomyces blattellae. The sequence continues at coordinate 4,314 of NZ_WJBG01000175.1, forward strand.
CTGGAACATGGTGAAGTGGCTGCCGGGGACGGCGCGAATCCGCAGCCCGCCGCCCACGTGCGTCCGCCACAGGGTCTTGTCGAGCCGGCGGATGCCCAGGGCCTCGTCCAGCTGGAGCGAGTCCTCGTCCTCCTCGGCCCTCAGCAGGATGATGTCGCCTTCGAGGCGCCGGTCGGGGTAATAGCCCTTGAGCAGCTCGTGGTTGTGCCGCCAGATCGCGTCGAAGCCGTTGCGGCGCAAGAGACCGGCCTGCTCGCCGTCGACCGTGACGGCGGCTGCCCGCAGGAGCAGCGGCAGTGCCCGGTCGAAGTCCTCCTCGCCGATGTGGCCGCCCACATAGCACTCCGGCGGATAGCTGTCGATCAGGATCGGCGGGGCGACCCGCTCTCCCGCGCGCCGGAGCTGCAGCGCCATCTCGAAGACGACATTGCCGCCGAAGGAGTAGCCGGCGAGGCGGTACGGTCCGTGCGGCTGCTCTGCTCGGATCTGCTCGACGTAGAGCGCGGCGAGTTCGCGCAGGGTGCCCGGCTGGGCCGCCGGGTCGGTGGGGAACGTCACCGCGGAGACCGGATCGTGTCCGCGGGAGGCCGCGACCAGCCGGAAGTACCCGAGGTTGGTGCCGCCCGCGGGGTGCACGAGGAACAGCGGTCGGCCGTGACCGGGCCGCACCACGATCGTTCCTCTCGTGGCCGGTTCGCCTTGCGGTCCCTCGTCGAGTGCGTCGCAGATGTGCGCGGCCATGCGGCGGGGGGTCCGGCACTGGCCGAACGCGTCGAGATCCAGGGAGACCCCGGTCAGACCGCGCAGTGAGGTGGCGATCTCCACGGCGAGCATGGAATCCCCGCCGAGGTCGAAGTAGTCGTCCTCGGGAAGCACCCCGGTCACGCCGAGGTGCTTCTCCAGCACCGAGACGACCTGCTCCAGCACGGTGTCGCTGTCGGCCGGGGAGACTTCCGGAGCCGTCCGGGCGCTCCCCGCAGCCGTCTCCAGGTCGGCCTCGACCCAGTGCCGCACGGGCCGGAGCGGGTACGGCGGCAGGGGCACCTTGCGTGCCGTGCCGAAGGTCCACGGCGGTGTTCGTCCTGCCAGCCAGCCCCGTACGAACGCGTCCGCCGGGCCGCCCCCGTCGGATGCTGCGGGAGCAGGGGAGTCGGGGTAGGCGCGCAGTGCGGTGAGGACCTCGTGCTGATCGGCGGCGGAGAAGGCGTACCGTCGGGCCATCGCGGTGCGGCCCATGGCCAGGGTGTAGGCGAGGTCCCGTACGCACGTCCCGTCCGCCGCGGACAGGTGCTCGTGCAGCCGCAGAACGGTGGTGGCCAGGGCCTCGTCGTCCCTGGCGGAGAGGACCACCGGATACCGCTGCCCCGGCACCGGGTCCGGGGCGGCCTCGGGCGGGGGCGCGGCCGTCAGGACGCAGTGGACGTTGGTGCCGCCGAGGCCGAAGGAGCTGACTGCCGCCGCGCGCACCGGGATACCGGATCGCACGGCGGTGGGCACGGAGTACGGCAGAGAGTCCAGTCGGAGCCGGGGGTTGGGCTCGGTGAAGTTGGCCTGCGGCGGCACGGTCCGGTGGTGCAGCACCAGCGCCGCCTTGATCAGCCCGGTGACTCCGGCCGCCGCGTCCAGATGCCCGACGACGGCCTTGACGCTGCCGATGGCACAGCCGGGTTCCGGGCCTCCGGCGGACCGGTGGGCGGCGGCGAGGGCGTTGAGCTCCAGCGGGTCACCGAGCGCGGTGCCGGTGCCGTGGGTCTCGACGTATCCGATGTGGTCGGCGCGTACCCCGGAGGCCTCCAGGGCGGCCCGGACCACCGATTCCTGGCCGGCCGGGCCCGGGGCGGCATAGCCGATCTTCGCCGATCCGTCGTTGTTGACCGCGGTTCCCCTGATCACGGCATACACCCGGTCGCCGTCGGTGCGAGCCCGGTCGAGCGGTTTGAGGACGACGACACCGCAGCCGTTCCCCTTGACCGTCCCGTCGGACCGGGAGTCGAAGACGCGGCAGTGCCCGTCGCGGGAGAGGATGCCGCCCTCCTGGTAGGGGTAACCCGCAGTCTGCGGCACGGTGATGCTGGCCCCGCCGACCAGGGCCGTGTCGCACTCGCCCCGCTCCAGCGACGCGCAGGCCAGGTGGACCGCGGTCAGCGAGCTGGAACAGGCGGTCTGCACGTTCATGCTCGGACCGGTGAGGCCGAGCTTGTACGAGACCCGGGTGGCCAGGAAGTCCTTGTCGTTGCCCATCAGGATCGGGTAGGTCAGCGTCTCGTCGGCGCGCACGGACGAACGCAGCACTTGGGCGAGCAGGTACGTGCTGATACTGCAGCTCGCGAAGACCCCGGTGCGCTCGGCGCCGTCGGCGGCGAGCCCCGCGTCCTCCATCGCCTCCCAGGCGCAGGTGAGGAAGAGCCGGTGCTGCGGGTCCATGAGCGCCGCGTCCCGGGCGGTGGTCCGGAAGAAGTCGGCGTCGAAGAGGTCTGCGCCGTCGAGGACGGCACCGGCTTTGACCCGGGCGGGGTCCGCGAGTTGGCGCGGGGTCACCCCCGCGGCCATCATTTCCTCCGAGGCGAACTCGCGTACCGCGTCCCGGCCTTCCGTCAGGTTCCGCCAGAACTCCGGGATGCCGTCGGCGCCGGGGAACCGTCCTGCCACCCCGATGACCGCGACCGACGCGGTGAGTCCGGTGGCCGGAGCTTGCTCAGGCATGGATCACCTGTCCGTTGTCGATGTGCGCGGCCAGCCGCCGCACCGTGGTGTAGGTGAAGAGGTCGATCATTTCGATGCGCAGGCCGGGCAGTTGCTCCCGCAGCCGCTGATGCATGTCTGCCACGTGCATCGAGGAGCCTCCGATGTCGAAGAAGTTGTCGTCCAGGTCGATCTCGGTGCCGGGCAGGACCTTCTGCCAGACGGCCAGCACGAGCGCCTCGGCGGACAGCGCACCGTCGGCCCCCCGGTCCGGGGCCGCACCGTCGGGCCGGGACTCCGCCTCGGTGCACGTCCCGGGCCAGGGCAGTGCGTCGACGTCCACCTTGCCGTTGACGTTCAGCGGCAAGGCGTCCACCGGCACCAGGCGGGCGGGCACCATATATCCGGGCAGCCGGCCACACAGCTGCCTGCGCACCTCGCGGGGGCATGGAGCGTCGTGACCGGAGAAGAAGCCGACGAGCGCACGGTGGGCGGGATCGCGCTCATCCATGCGTACGGCGCACTCACGCACGCCGTCCACGGAGAGCAACGCCGTCTCGACGTCGCCCAGTTCGATCCTGAAGCCGCTCAGTTGTACCTGGTGGTCGATGCGGCCCAGGTGCACCAGGGAGCCGTCCGGCCGGGCGAGGCCCAGATCGCCGCTGCGATAGGCGGCCCGCCCGCGGTGGTCTACGAAGCGTTCCGCGGTGAGGTGGGGGAGGCCCAGGTATCCGGCGGTCACCCCCGCTCCGGCGACGACGATCTCGCCGGGTACCCCGGGCGGGCACTGATGGCCGTCGGGATCGACGATGGAGACGGTCAGGTCGCCCAGCGGCCGGCCGATGAGGGAGGCACGCTCGGTGAGCGCTTCGCCGGGTGAGATGGCGTGGTGGGTCACATGCACCGTGGTCTCGGTGATCCCGTACATGTTGACCAGCTGCGCACGGTCACCCATGGCGTCGTACCAAGGGCGTAGCGACGCGTAGCGCAGGGCTTCTCCACCGAAGACCACGTAGCGGACGGCGAGCGACTGACGGTCGCCGGGGCGCAGGACTTTGAGCAACTGCCCGAACGCGGAGGGGGTCTGGTTGAGCACGGTCACCCGGTGCTCGGCGAGGAAGTCGCGGAACTGCTCAGGGGAGCGGGCCGTCGCGGCGGGCACGATCGAGAGGCGACCGCCGTGGAGCAGCGCGCCGAAGATCTCCCACACCGAGAAGTCGAAGGCGCACGAGTGGAAGAGGCTCCAGACGTCCTCGGGTCCGAAGTCGAAGAGCTCCTCGGCGGCGAGGAACAGTCGCATGACGTTGTGATGGGTGACCTGTACCCCCTTGGGGCGCCCCGTGGAGCCCGAGGTGAAGATGACGTAGGCACAGCTGTCCGGGGACGGCGCCGGTTCCGGCGTGGGCGCCGGAAAGTCCGATGCCAGCAGCGTTTGAGCGTCGAGGTGCCGGGTGCCCGAGTCCGGCCGGCGCCGCTCGTCCGCCACCACGGTGAGGCCGTCGGGAAAGCTCTCCAGGATGCGGCTGATGCGGTGGGCGGGCGCGGCGGGATCCAGCGGGACGTAGGCCTTGCCGGCCTTGAGCACCCCGAGGATGACGGCGATCAGGTCGGCTCCGCGTGCCATGGCCACGCCCACGTGTTCCCCGGGCACTTCGCTCACCAAGGCCCGGGCGATACGGTCGGCCCGCTCCCGGAGCTCCTGGTAGGTGACGTTCAGTGGCCCGTCCCGCACCGCGACGCGATCCGGTCGGCGGCGGGCGGTGTCGTCGAACCAGGAGGCGAGCGAGGCCGGGGTGGGGTACACGGTCCGGTCGGCAGAGGGGCCGCTTCCGGGGTTGATACGGCCCAGCAGGTCCGCCTCGGCCGTGCTGCCCAGGGCGGACACCGTACGCAGCGGCAGGTCCGCCCCGGTGTCGGCGACCTGGCCGAGGACTTGGCGCATGACGCCGAGCGGGTCGGTGCCCCACTGCTCCTCGGAGCACTCGACGTTGACGGTGAAGCGGTCCCCGCAGTCCTCGATGTTCATCGAGAACGGGTACTTGGCGAGCCGGCGGGGCAGCGGCAGGTACTCGGTGGCGCAACCGGGCAGGCTGATGCGGAGCGGCTGCCTGTAGAAGGTGAAGGCGCTGTCGAAGGCGAACGCCCGCTTGGCGGCCGCCCGCGGGCACACCTCCTGGGCGTGCGCGGCCACTTCGAAGCTCTGGTGGCGCAGCATTTCATGGGTGGTCTCCCGCACATCGCGGCAGAGTTCGCCGAACGTCCGGTACGCGTCGAGGTCCACGGAGAGCGGCAGGGTGTTGACGAAGTAGCCCCAGGCGCTGCGCTGCCGGATGCCGCGCCGGTTGGCCAGGGGCACCCCGGTGACGATCTGGCGGCGTCCTGTGATCCGGGAGTGGGTGACCAAGAAGGCGCTGAGAAAGAGGGCGAACGGGCTGCAGTCCAGGGCTTCGGCGCGGGCGCGCAGCCGTGCGCTCAGCCCGGCGTCGAGCAACAGGCTGCGCTGACGGCCGGGGAGCGCGCCGCCCGGGGTACGGCTGCCGAGGAGCCGGTCATCGGCGAAGGTCGCCAGCCGGCCGAGCCGTCGGCGGAAGAACTCCTTGGCCGCCGGGGTGGCTGGGACGGTTCCGGTGACCAGGGATCCGGGATCGTCGGCAGTGGAGGGCGACAACTCGGCGTCGGGTGAGAGGTACAGCCGTTCCAGCTCCGGGACGCACTGATAGAAGGTGTAGGCGTCGCACACCAGGTGGCTGACGAGGAGGTTGACGAAGACACCGTCCTCGGCCACGTAGATGTGGTCGCTGTACTGGACGGGAGAGTCCGGCGGGATGATTCGGTCGGCGGACTCGGCCAGCCTGCGCGGCACCTCCTCCCGTCCTGGCCCCGCGAGGCGGGTGACGGGCACCACGTCCTCCGGCGAGAGGGCCGGGCGGTGCCGAACCGCGTGAACGATGCCGTCGCGGCGCTCGAACGAGGTGTTGAAAGCCCGGACGCCGAGCACGAGGCGCCCCAGGGCGGTGCGCATGCGCGCGACGTCGGTGACGCCGTGTAACTGGAATGAGGCAGCCAGGTTGAACGCCGCGTCCTCGGGGTGGAGTTGGAAGTGGTTGTAGATCTGGAGCTGGGCGGCAGTTGCGGGAACCGTGCCGCGGCCCTCGGTCAAGTCCCTCATGGATACCGACCTCTTCGCCGTGGTGTGTGCGGTGGTGTGTGCGTGGGGGAGTACTCGGCGTCAGTGAATGACGGCGTGAACGGGAAAAAGGGATTCCGACCGGAATTCCGACGCTCATCGCGATGGTGTGATGCCGCAATCCACGAGAGGCTTGCTGCCCAACGCGCTCAGGGCGTAAACCGCGGTATCGGAAATAACGATTCGTCGGAGCAGGGCATCTTCCGAAATTTAATTCGCATTAAATGATTTACCTGAGCTTGTTGACTATCTGCGCACGACTGGAGACCATGGGTGACGAAGTGCCTGCGATCGGTGGCTAATTGCCCGATTTCGGGCCACTGTCCATGGTTGCCGTCGCAGGGAGTGCTTGACGCCCCTGAAGGAGACGGTTCTGAACGCGTCCAGGTCGATATCTCCTCGGAAATTCGCTTGCTTCCGTGGTCGCGGAACTCGATTGACGAAATTCGCCACCATTTTTCGATGGAATTCGGCCAAGAAACCCACTGGGGGTGTAGATGGAACACGTCGGGCGGTATGCCTCCGCAGGAAAGGTGCGAGACGTGCCGCGTCGTACGTTCAGTTGTTTTCTGATCGGCGAGAACTCGATGGTCGCCGCGTGCGCCGAGCTGTTGAGGGAGCGCGGCCACCGGGTGCTCGGCGTCGTCTCCTCCGACGACAAGGTCCGGGAGTGGGCCGAGCGCGGTGGCCTGCCCGCGGCCGGCTTCGGCCCGGATCTGGCCTCGCGTGTGGCTGCCGCGGGGCCGTTCGACTACCTCTTCAGCATCGCCAATCTGCGCATGCTCCCGGAACAAGTGCTCAGCTTGCCAAGGGAGTTGGCGATCAACTTCCATGACGGCCCGCTTCCCCGGCACGCCGGACTCCACGCGACCACGTGGGCGATCCGCGAACGGGCGACCTCGCACGGCGTCACCTGGCACGTCATGACCGCACGGGCCGACACCGGCGACATCCTCCTGCAGCGGCCGGTCCCGGTGAGCGAGGAGGACACCAGCCACACGCTCAACGTCACGTGCCTCGAAGCGGGTGTCGAGTCCTTCGGCGAGCTGATCGACGCCCTGGCCGAGGGACGGGCCGAGCGGCGGCCCCAGGACCTCTCCCGATTCGCCTACCACGGCCGCTTCGATCGGCCGGTGGGCGGCGGGTTCCTTTCCTGGGAGCGGAACGCACGCGAACTCGACGCCGCCGTGCGCGCCACCGAGTTCGGGCCGCACCCCAACGCCTTCGGCACCGCCAAGGCCGCCTTCCCCGCGGGACCGGTAGTGGTGGGCGGCCTCGCGGTGCTGCCGACGGGCTCGGGGCGGCCCTCCGGGACCGTGGTGGAGGCGGGCGCCGACGGCGTCGTGGTGACGACTGCCGATCACGACGTGCGGCTGACCGGGCTCACCACTTCCCGGGGCGAACCGCTCACCGCGTCGGACCTGGCCGACCTCGGCTGTCTGCCGGGGTGTCGACTGCCCGCGGTCGATCCGGCGCTTCTCGACGCGGCGACCGAAGCCGAGACGGTTCGGCTGCGGGCCGAACCGTTCTGGTTACGGCGCCTCACCGATCTCGTACCCGCCGACCTGCCGTACCGCGACACACCGCCGGCCCGCCCGGACGTCCCGCGCACCGCGTACCGGATCGCCCTCCCCGACCAGGTGGAGCGCGCGGCGGTGGCCGCCGGGCTCGTCCGTGAACAGTGGCTGCTCACCGCCTTCCTGGCCTTCCTCACCCGCATCGGGGTGGAGACCGGGACCGATGTGCATGTGCGTCTCCCGGACGGGAAGACCGGGCATCCCACGGTCGACGCGCTGTACAGCGCGTACGCTCCGCTGCGCCTCCCGGGCCCGGACGGGCGCACCATGGCCGACCTCGGTGCGGAGGTGGGTCGGCGGCTGGCCGAGGCGACCCGGCGCGGTCCGTACCCGCACGACCTGTGGATCCGGTACCCGCGGCTGCGGGACCGCCGGCCCGCGCAGCCGGGACTGCCCATCGCCGTCGAGTTCGTCCGGGACACCACAGGCCCCGCCGCGCCGCCCGAAGGCACGGCACTGCTGATCCGCATCCCGCTCCGCGACGGGCCGTGCCAGTGGGTGGTCGCCGAGGGCGCGTTCAGCCGGGGCACGGCAGGACCGACCGCGGCGTACGCGGCCGCTTTCCTGCGGGCCGCCGCGGCGGCGGGCGATCGCGAGGTGGCCGCGATCGAGCTGGGCGGGCAGCAGGCGTGGCGGGTGGTGGAAGAGGCCAACGACACGGCAGCCGACTTCCCGTCGCACTGCTGTGTCCACCAGTTGATCGCCCGGCAGGCCGGGATGCGCCCCGACGCCCAGGCGGTGATCTCGCAGGGCGCAGCCTTGGACTTCGGCGAGCTCGACCGCCGGTCGTCGCTGCTCGCCGGTCATCTGCGCGCGCGGGGCATCGGGCCCGGCCGGATGGTCGGGGTGTACCTGAAGCGTTCCACCGACCTCGTGGTGGCCCTGCTGGCCGTGATGAAGTCCGGTGCCGCGTATGTGCCGTTGGACCCCGTCTACCCGCTCGACCGCATCGCGTACATCATCGGCGACACCGCACTGGGCCTGCTGGTCACCGAGTCGGAGATCGCCGGCGAGCTGCCCTCCGGTGGCGCCGACGTCCTCGTCCTCGACCGGGCGTGGCCCGAAGTGCTCGCGGGCACCGCGGAGTCCGGGGCCGATGTCGACCCCGCCACGGATGCCTACGTCATCTACACCTCCGGCTCCACGGGACATCCCAAGGGCGTGCGGGTGAGTCACCGGGCGCTGACGAACTTCGTGTGCGCGATGGCGCGCGAGCCCGGTTTCACCGAACGGGACCGGCTGCTCGCGGTCACGACGGTCTGCTTCGACATCGCGGGCCTGGAGCTGTACGTGCCGTTGGCCACCGGGGGGTGCGTCGAACTGGCATCGGCCGAGACCGCGGCGGACGGCTTTCTCCTGCGCGAGTTGCTGGAGGCGAGGCGGCCCACCGTCATGCAGGCCACCCCGGCCACCTGGCGGATGCTTCTCGACGCGGGGTGGAGCGGCCGCCCCGGCGGCGCGGGGCTGCGGATGCTGTGCGGCGGCGAGCCACTGCCGGCCGATCTCGCCGAGGCGCTTCTGGCCCGGGGCACGCGGCTGTGGAACATGTACGGCCCCACGGAGACCACGATCTGGTCCTCGACGGTCGAGGTGACCTCCGCCCGCTCGATCACCATCGGCCGACCGATCGCCAACACCCGGTTTCACGTGCTCGACCGGTGGCGCCGGCCACTGCCACCCGGCCTGCCGGGGGAACTGCACATCGGTGGCGCCTCAGTCGCCTCGGGATACCTGAACCGGCCGGAACTCACCGCCGAGCGCTTCGTACCCGACACCCTCGGCCCGGACGGTGGGGTGCTGTACCGCACGGGCGATCTCGTACGTCAACTCCTCGACGGGCGGCTGGAATGCCTCGGCCGCGTCGACGACCAGGTCAAACTGCACGGTTACCGGATCGAGCCCGGTGAGATCGAGGCCGCGCTTCGCGGCCACCCGGCGGTGGCCGAGGCCGCGGTCGTGGTCCGAGAGGACACACCGGGGGACCGGCGGCTCGTGGGCTACGTCGTACCGCGCGAACCCGGTGTCGCGGCGGGCCTGTTGCGGGCGCATCTGGCCGCCCTGCTGCCCGGCTACATGATCCCCGCCGCTTTCGTCGAACTCGACCGGCTGCCGCTCACCGCCAACGGCAAGACCGACCGCAAGGCACTCCCCAGGCCCTGCAACTCGGCCGGATCCGACGGGCCGGACGGGGACGTCGGCGACCGCGCCCAGTCTGCCGTCGCCGGGATCTGGCGGGAGGTGCTGCGGTTGGACCGGGTCGGCATGGACGACAACTTCTTCGAGGTCGGCGGCGATTCGCTGCTGCTGATGCGTGTCATGGCCCGCCTGAAGGACCTGAAGGACATCTGCCCGCGGCCGCCGACCCGGGTGGAGATGTTCCGGTACCCGACCGTCCGGTCGCTGGCCCGGCACCTGGAGGGTACGGACGGCCTTCCGGGACCGGTCGAGGCAGCACGGGGGCGGCCGGGGCGAGCCGCGCTGGGCGAGCTGCGCAGGCACCGCCGAGGACGGCCAGGGCATCGCCCGGCTGTCGGCTGAGAGCCTGTGCACAAACCCCCGTCCGGATCAGGCCGAGGCGTCTGGTGCCTTCGAATCCAAGGCGGAGGGGGGAGTGATGGCGGAGCCATCGCGACTGACGACAACGCCGGAGGCGGAGACGCCAGGCGCCTCGGGCCCGGACGCGGGTTTGTACACAGGCTCTGAGGCCACCGGGCGGGCCGGACGACGGAACCCGGCCGACCCGGCGGACGACGCCCGGGGCCACCCACCGGCGGCTCGCCCGGATCACCGAAGAGCCCCACGCCCGCGCGCAGGCCGGACCCGGACCATATGAGGAGGACCCCCATGAGCATGTGCACCATCTGTGCCCTGAAGGACGGCCATCCCGGCGTCACGCTGGACGACGACGGGGTGTGCAGCCTGTGCAAGCTGGACATCGCCGGCGACCTGGTGGAGAACTTCGCCTACACCAAGAGGGTGTTCGAGGAGTTCACCCGCAGCGGTCCCAACCCGCACGGGGAGTACGACTGCCTGTTCATGTACAGCGGCGGCAAGGACAGCACCTACATGCTGGACAAGTTCGTCAACGAGTACGGCAAGCGCGTGCTCTCCTACACCTTCGACGTGCCCTTCGAGAGCGCGCACGCCGCCGACAACATCCGGCTCGCCCGGGAGCGGATCCCGGCGACCTTCGTCCTGGACTCGGATGACGACAGCATCAAGAAGATGATGCGGGAGGTCTTCAACCGGCCGGCCGTGAAACCCGGCCGGTATCTCGACGAGAAGCTGCCGTGCGTCTCGTGCCGGTCCTTCTTCGTCATCCGCGCGATCCTCTACGCATTCCGGCACAAGATCCCGTACATCGCCCTGTGCGCCGATCCGCAGCAGATCCTCACCATGGAGTCCGACGCGCGTGAGGTGATCCGGGGCTTCTACCGGACCTTCGGGGTGCGGCTGACGGACGACTTCTTCCGAGGCGAGATCGAGCAACTGCTGTTCGCCGACGAGGCCGACATCCCGAAGATCGTCTTCCCGTTCATCGCGATGCGCTACGCCTACGACCCGGACCGCATCGTCGCGGAGCTGAAGGCCAAGGGGCTCTACGCCTCCTCGCCGATGGAGACGCACTGCACCCTCTTCCCCCTGCTCAACTACTACGCGTTCAAGAACTGGGACTGCATGTTCTACAAGCTCAACGCGGCCAGTCAGCGGCGCGCGGTGCATCGTGACGAGAACTACGACCGCTCCACGTTCAGCATCGCCTTCCCGCCCGGTGCCGATCTCCCGGGGATCGAGGACCGGATGAAGCGCGTCGTGATGGAGATCGCGCAGAGCCGGGGGGACTCCGTCGAGCACGAGCGTGAACTGATCGGGATCATGCGGGAGTTGGAGGCGCCCGAGGAGGCCGCTCGGTTCGTGGCACACGAATTCCTCGGCATGCGGGACGTCGCCGCCGAGTTGGACATCACGCTCTAGGGCCGTTGGGGGAGAGATGACGCAAGAGTCCGACGACATCAATGACTGCGACGTGGCGATCGTCGGGATGGCCTGCCGGTTCCCTGGCGCCGGCTCGGTGGACGCCTTCTGGAGGAACCTGCGGGAGGGGCGGGAGAGCACGACGTTCTTCTCCGACAAGGAACTGCTGGCCGCCGGTCTCACCGACGAGGAACTGTCCCGTCCCGGTTACGTCAAGGCGGGGCAGATCCTGCCGGACATCGAGCTGTTCGACGCCGAGCACTTCCGGATCCCGGCGGACGAGGCCGAGATCCTGGACCCGCAACACCGCCACTTCCTGGAGTGCTCGCTGGCCGCCCTGGAGGACGCCGGCTACGCCCCGGCCACGTACCCCGGCGAGATCGGGGTCTTCGCCGGGGCGGGTATGAACACCTATCTGCTGGACAACCTCGCCGACTCGTACCACGACGGGTCCTCGGTCACCCGCTACCGGCTCATGCTCGCCAACGACAAGGACTTCCTGGCCACCCGCGTCTCGTACAAACTCGATCTGCGCGGCCCGAGTCTCAGTGTCAACACCGCGTGCTCCACGTCGCTGGTCGCGGTGCACCTGGCCTGTCTCAGCCTGCTGGCCGGGGAATGCGGGCTCGCCCTCGCGGGCGCCGTTCACCTGCGGGTTCCGCAGTATGAGGGGTACCACCACCAGGAGGGGATGATCTTCTCCCCGGACGGCCACTGCCGTGCCTTCGACGCCGACGCCCAGGGCACGGTGATCGGCAGCGGGGTCGGTGCGGTCGTCCTGAAGCGGCTGGGCGACGCGGTGGCCGAGGGCGACACGATCCACGCCGTGATCAAGGGCACGGCAATCAACAACGACGGCTCCACCAAACCGGGTTACACCGCCCCGAGCGTCGAGCGCCAGGCGGCGGTGATCAGGGAGGCGCAGCGCGTCGCGGGTTGTCCGCCGGAGACGATCTCGTACGTCGAGGCGCACGGCACCGGCACCCCGCTGGGCGACCCCATCGAAGTCGCCGCGCTCACCGAGGCATTCGGCGGCGGCCGGGCGGGGAAAGGCGGCCCGCGTACCGTGCTCGGCTCGGTCAAGACCAACATCGGTCACCTCGACACGGCCGCCGGCATGGCGGGGCTGATCAAGACGGCCCTGATGCTGCGCCACCGCATGCTCGTGCCGAGCCTCCACTTCCGGGCGCCGAACCCGGACATCGACTTCGCAGCCGGGCCGTTCACCGTCGGCACCGGGACCGCGACGTGGCCGGCCGGTCCCGGGCCCCGGCGGGCCGGAGTGAGTTCGTTCGGCGTCGGTGGTACCAACGCCCACGCCGTTCTGGAGGAGCCGCCCCCGGCACCCCCGGCCGCGCCGGCCCGCGCAGCCGAACTGCTGGTGCTCTCGGCCCGTACCCCCGAGGCGCTCTCCCGCGTGACCGGCGAACTCGCCCGCCACCTCAGGCACCACTCCGGGCCGGACCTTGCCGCGGTCGCCCACACGCTGGCCGTGGGCCGCGGCCACCATGTGCACCGGCGGGCGGTGGTCTGCACGGACCTCAGGGACGCCGCGCTCTCCCTGGCGGTCCTCGACCCCGGCCGGGTGCGGACCGGGCCGGGCGAAGAGGGCACCGCACAGTTCGCCTTCGTCTTTCCCGGCGGCGAGGGCGAGCCGGTACCCGGCGCGCTGGACCTCTACCGAGAACTCTCCGTGTTCCGCGACGCGGTGGCCTCGTGCGCCACGGCCCTGGACACCGGGCGTGCCCTCGATCCCGAGGCGCTGCTGACGGGCGGGGAGGGCGCGCACATCGCGGCCTTCACCACCCAGTACGCGCTGGCCAGGGTGTGCGGCGAGTGGAACGTGCGGCCGAGCGCCCTGGTGGGCTCGGGGCCGGGGCAGGCCGTCGCGGGATGCCTGGCCGGAGTCCTAGACCTGCGTGCCGCGCTCACGCTCGTCACAGGCGGCGAACTCGCCTCCCGCCGCCTGCCCGAACCGGCGCTCCCGCTCAGCGTGGGATCCGGCCGGGACTGGTTGCCCTCACAACAGGCCGCCGACCCGCGGACCTGGTCCCGGTCCGCTGCGGCCGGGATCGACCGCCAGACGACCGCCGCCCTGCTGAAGGACGCGGGGCTGGTGGCGATCGACCTGGACGTCCTCGGCCGCGCCGGGTCGTGCGTCACCGAGATCCTGCTGCACGCCCTGGCGGAGGCGTGGACCTGCGGCGCCCAGGTCGACTGGTCCGCCTGGTACGCGCCGGGCAGGCGGCGCCGGGTGGGACTGCCCACCTACCCGTTCGAACGCCGTCGGCACTGGGTCGAGCCGGTCGCCCGCCGGAGTGCCACAGCTCCGTGGGACCCGGAATCGGACTCCGGCAGGCTGCGCCGGCGGATCGAGGCAGTCGCAGGCCCCGAACGCAGCGCGCTGCTCCAGGAGTTCCTGCGCCTCCAGGTCGCCGACATCCTCGAACAGGGCGACGGCGGGCTGCCCGGCGTGGACGAGAACCTCTTCGACCTCGGTGTCGACTCGTTGATCCTCATCGACGTCGTCGCCCGGCTCGGCACCGAACTGGGCTCGGCGGTGAACCCGTCGTTCGACGACGTCCCGACGATCCGCGGGCTCGCCGACCAGGTGGCCGGGGCTCTGTCCACCGAGGCGACGGCAACGGGGCGGAACGGATGACATCCGCATACGCGAAGCCGACATCAACCGAGCCGGCATCACCGGATGCGGCATCACCGGTGCCGACATCACCGGCGCCGTCGTCCGACGGCCCTGGGACGGCCTGGGCGATCGCCGGCACGGGCCTGGTGACCAGCGTCGGCGCGGACACCGGGGAAGTCTTCGAGGCGCTGTGCGCCGCCCGGACCGGCCTGGGCGAGCTGCGGGCCTTCGACACCACGCGGCTGCGGACCCGGCACGCCTTCGAGATCGGCGACCGCCCCGGGCCCGACACCCCGCTGCTGGCCACCGAGTGGCTCTGCCGGGCGGTGGCCGAAGCGGCGCGGGACGCCGGTCTGACCGAGGACCTGTCCGACGTGCCGGTCCTGGTCGGAACGGGCCTGCGGGAACTGCGTTCGGTGGAGCTGGCCTGGCTCGGCCGAGCCTCGTTCGACCTGGTGGACCTGCACTTCGGTCGGGCGCTGCGGGAGCGGTTCGGCGCCTGCGACACCCACACCTTCGCCGGGGCCTGCTCCGCGTCGCTGTACACGCTGGCGCTCGCAGCCGACCTGCTCACCGCCGATCGGGCCGACACGGTGGTGGTGGCCGCCGCCGACACGATCACGGCGAGCATGTACGGGCTGCTGGACCGGGTGCAGACCGCGACACCGCGAGCCGTGCGCCCCTTCGACCGGGACCGTCAGGGTCAGCTGCTGGGCGACGGCGCCGCCGCGCTCGTGCTGCGCCGCAACGGGCCGGGGCACGCCGTGCTCCGCTCCGTCGGCCTGCACTGCGATGCCCGGCACGTCACCGCACCGGATGTGGAGGGGATCGTGACCACGCTCCGGCAGGCGCACGAGCGGGCCGGGATCGGACCGGACGACGTCAACCTGGTGTGCGCCCAAGGCACGGGAACTCTCGTCAACGACGCTGCCGAAGCGGAGGCGCTGGCCCGCGTGTTCGCACCGTGCGGCGATGACGGGGGCCCGCTGGTGACCGCGGTCGAGGCGATGACCGGGCACACCTCCGGCTGCTCGGGGCTGCTCGGCACCGTGATCGCGGTGGAGAGCCTGCGGACCGGCCGGGTGCCGCCCACCGTCGGTCTGCGCGATCCCATCGGCCCGGCGTCGGTTCTGCGGTTCACCACAGAAGGGCCCCTCGTAGCACCGGAGTTGACGACGGCCCAGGTCAACGCATTCGGCTTCGGTGGCCTCAACGCAGCCGCGATCGTCGGGAAGGCGGCCTGAGATGGCGTCTGAGAAGTGGACTGGGACGCCGCCCGGGACGCCGCCCGGGACGCC
This sequence comes from Streptomyces blattellae, assembly GCF_009709555.1. Classification (GTDB taxonomy): domain Bacteria; phylum Actinomycetota; class Actinomycetes; order Streptomycetales; family Streptomycetaceae; genus Streptomyces; species Streptomyces blattellae. The sequence continues at coordinate 19,677 of NZ_WJBG01000175.1, forward strand.
GCCCGGGACGCCGCCCGGGACGGCGACCGCGATGGTGACCGGGACCGGTGTCGTACTCCCCGGTGCCAAGGACGCGGCGGACCTGCTGGCGCCCGAACCCCTCGAAGCCGTCGGACGCGTCGGCCCGGAGCGGCTGCCGAGCGGCAGAGGCGCACGGAAGAAGGACCGCGCAACCCTGCTCGCACTCGCCGCCGCGGCCTTGGCGCTGACCGACGCCGGGCTCCTGGACGACGAAGGGCTGTGCGTGCCGGGGGACACGGTCGGCACAGTGGTCAGCTCCAACCTCGGCAATCTGGACACGGTGTGCCGAGTAGTCGAAAGCCTCTCCCGCGATGGCACCGCGGGCGTCTCCGCGTTGGACCTGCCCAACGCGTCCAGCAACGTCATCGCCTCCAGCGTGGCCATCCGGTTCGGGCTGCGCGGCGCCAACTTCACCCTGTGCAACGGTGCCACGTCGGGGCTCGACGCCGTCGGCTGGGCCGCACTCGCCGTGGAGACGGGCCGGGTGACACGGGTGCTGGTCATCGGTGTGGAACCCGCCAACGCCGTGGTCGAACGGCTGGCCGGGGGTGACGCCCCGGTCCGGCTGCTGGACGGCTCGGGCGCTGTCGTACTGGAGTCGTCCGCCTCCGTCCGCGCCCGCGGACGCGGGGCACGTGCGACGGTCGCCCGGTACACCAGGCGGCGGGACCTGACGACCGCGGTCGGCGTGGCGACGGACGGCGGTGCCCGGGTCGGCCTCTGGCTGCCCCCGCAGGGTGAGACCCGGGCCGAAAGGGCCCCGGCCGGCCTGGGCGAGTTCGGCGACGTCTGCGATCTCGGCCGGACGCTGCCATCCGCCTCAGGCGCGCTCGGGGTGCTGCAGTGTGCCGCGGCCACGGCCTGGCTCGCCGATCCGGGGCGCCGTCACAATGCCGCGCCCACCGCACTGGCCGCGGCGGGGGGCGGTGCGACGGACGACGCGGCCGCCGCGGTCCTGCTCACCACCGCGTGAGCGGCCGTGGCGTCCATCGCCACCGGGTCACCGACCGGGACCACCCCGGCTCGGAAAGCATCGACATCGGATGTCACGGGCGGAAACGCCGTGGGAGGCAGAGGAGCACGATGACAGAGGTACTGATCACCGGAGCCGGAGCCGTCTCCTGCCTCGGCGTGGGCGTGGAGGCGATGTGGCGGGCCTTGTGCGCCGCACCGGACAGTCGCCCGCAGCGCGTCGGCGACCCGGGTGCCCGGGTCCGGGTGCCGCTCTTCCACCTCGCCGGGACCGGCCCGCCGCCCGGCTTCGATCCGGACCGGGACACGGAAACGGACCCGGACACGGACGCGGACCCGGATGCGCACGTCTACGGCCGGGCCTCCCGCCTCGCTCTGACAGCGGCCCGCGAGGCTGTCGCCGATGCCGGGCTCACCTCCGAGGAGACCGCCCGCAGCACCGTGGTCGTCGGCACCGGCGGCGGGAACACCGAGCGGACCCGTCGTCCTCTGGATCCCGCTCTGCCCTATGCCCCGAGCTACACGGTCGCCTCCGCGGTGGCCACCGCGCTGGGCGCGACCGGCGGCGCGGCCAGCGCGGCCAATGCCTGTGCGGCCAGTGGCTACGGCCTCGGCATGGCGCTGGACATGATCCGGGCCGGGGAAGCCGAGGTGGTGGTGGCCGGCGGCGCGGAGGCGTACGCCAGGGTGACCCTGGGGTGCTTTGACCGCATGGGCGCAGTCGACCCGCATGCCTGCCGTCCCTTCCACCGGGACCGTCAGGGGACCGTCTTCGGTGAGGGCGCCGCGGTCCTGGTGCTGGAGTCGGCCCGCCACGCCCGCCGCCGAGGTGTCCGGCGCCACTACGCCAAGCTGGCGGGCGCCGGCTGGAGTTGTGACGCCCACCACCTGACCGCGCCCGAACCGGGGGGCGAGGAGATCCAGCGGGCGATGGCCGAGGCGCTGGCCGACGCCGGCACGTCGGCGGAGTCGGTCGGCTGCGTCGTACCGCACGGCACCGGGACCCGGCTGAACGACGTGGTGGAGAGCAGGGTTCTCGGCGCCGTCTTCGGCGAGCGCGTCGCCCGGCTGCCCGTCTTCAGCCTCAAGGCGCTGCTCGGCCACACCGCCGGTGCGGCCGGGGCGTTGGGGGCCCTCACGGCCGCGCTCGTCCTGGACCGGGGGACCGTTCCGCCCAACGTGGCGCTCGGCGACGGCCAGGATCCCGACTGTCGGCTCAGCCTGCCGCAGCACACACCTTTGCGGCTCACGGGTCGCCACGCACTGGTCAACGCCTTCGCGTTCGGTGGCAACAACGTCTCCCTGGTCCTGGAAGAGGCCACGCCATGAGCGCAGCGGAACTCGTCGTGACCGGGATCGGCACCACCTCCCCGTGGGGCCGGGATCCCGCCCGGCTCGCCCTTGACGCGGGCCGCCCGCCCGTCACCGGCGACACCTGGTTCGACCTCGCGGCCGAACTGGGCGGGCGCGGCTACAAGTACCTGCCGGCGTCGTGCCGTTACCTGCTGGCCGCGACTCGTCGGGCGCTCGCGGAAGCGGACGACCCGCTCTCCCGGGTGCCGGAGACCGGGCGGGGGATGGCGGTCGGCACGAACAACGCGGTCACCGCCCTGCTCGACGCCATGGACGAGACGATGACCACCTCCGGGGCCGGGAAGCTCAGCCCGGCGATCGCACCGTTCTTCGCCGTGAACACCGTCCCCAGCCGGGTCGCCATGGAGCACGGTCTCAAGGGCTGGAACCTCACCCTCACCACACCGCAGACGGCGGGTCTGGAGGCGCTGCTCGCCGGAACCCGGGCCGTGCACGCCGGACGGTCCACCATGTTCCTGGCCGGAGCCGTGGAGGAGGCCCTGCCGCCGCACCAGGCGGGCCACGACATCTCGGAGGCGGGCGCCGCCGTACTCGTCCTCGAACCCCGGGCCGCGGCCGCTGCCCGCGGCAGGACCGGCCACGGAACCTGTCGCGTGGTCACCTTCTTCCTCCCCCACGCATCCCCGACCGCCCCCGTGGCATCGCACACCGCCAAGCAGGCCGTCGGCGATGCGTTCGCCCGCCTGCTCCCCGATCGCGACGCGGCCCTGCCCACCCGCCTCATCGCCGACGACTCCCCGGTGGGCACCGCCGTCGCCGAGCAGATCCGCTTGCTCGGTGCCGAGGTCGACGTGGCTCCGCCGGGCGCCGGGGCGCTGCTGCCGATGCTGCACGTCGCCCGTGGCCTGGCCCGCCCCGGCGCCCCGCACCTGGTGGCCGCAGCATGCCGTGACGGCTCCTGCGCGCTGGCTCTGGTGAGCCCGGAACGGGCGGTGTGAAGGGGGCGCCGAGGGTCTGCCCGCTGCCCGAGGACAACACCGAGAACCATCATGACAAGGAGAGACAGATGACCAATGACACCGCGGTCAACGCCACCGCCGTCGACATGGAGCAACTGCGTGCGCTCATCGCCGAGGTCCTCGATCTCGACGTGGCCGAGGTGACCGACGACGCCGAGTACGTCAAGGAACTGGGCGTCGACTCCCTGCTGGCGCTGGAGATGCAGCTCGCCCTTGAGCAGCGGTACGGCGTCTCCATCACCGAGGAGGAGCTGCGAGGGGCCAAGTCACTCCGTATGACGCACGGACTGCTCACCGCGAAGACAGCCGCGGAGTGACGCGGAAATGACGGCGCTTGTCGTCGCCCGCGTGCAGGACATCGAGATGACCCTCGGATTCGTCAGGTACCTCAAGCGGATCGGCACCACTCTCACTCCCTGTGGCGGCCGATCCGAGCTGCGCAGGGCCGACTCCGCCGGCGACGTCGTTGCCGTCCACGGCGTGTGAGCCCACCTTGTCGCGCGGCTCCGATTCCCCGGGGCCGCCGAACCCTCAACCAGGAAGGACCATCACTCATGGGAACCGCAGACACGATCAAGGACTTCATCGGCAACATGGCCGATGACTACAAGACGGCGTGGGACGAACTCCTCGACCGCGACGACGACGATGACGACAACGACGGCCTCCTGGGCCTCCCGGTCCACGCCCTGGCCGCCCTGCCTCCGCAGGCGCTGCAGAGCGTAGCGGCGATGGCGGCGTTGCAGGGCATGGGCGGAAGCGGCAAGAAGAAGGACAAGGACAAGAACAAGAACTCCAGCCCGTTGGCACAGCTGGCCCTGCTCTCCGCGATCAACCCCGCGGCCGGAGCCGGAGCCGGAGCCGCGGCCAACCCGCTGGCGGCGCTGGGGGGTGCGAACCCCTTGAGCGCCGTCGGCGGTGTGGCCAACCCCCTGAGTTCCGCAGGGTTGACCGCACCGGCTCAGGCGGCCACCGGTGTGACGGAGGGCCTGGCCGCGCTTCCCCAGCAGCTCCAGCAGCTCACCGAATTGGTGAACACACTGGTCAGCGCGTTGAAGGGCGTGCAGCCGCTGCTGGGAGCCGCGGGAGCCGCGCAGGGAGTCCTCTCCCAGGTCGTGCCGGGGTCGAAGGGCAGCTGACGCCCCCTGCGCGGAGGACGGACCCCACGACAGGGCCCGAGTGTGCCAGGCCGGTACCTTCCCGTACCGGCCTGGTACCACCGCGCACCCGGACCGACACCGGGCGCGCGGACCGTCAGCAGACTTCCACCGACATGCTCGTCGCCGACGAGGAAGGGGGCCCGCGGTGGCCCGTATGGTTGGCAACCGGATGCGGATCGTGGCCAAGGTGCTGGGGCAGCTGATCGCCGAGGAAGCGGGTTGGTCCCGCGCCCACCGTTCCGAAGCCCACAGCGATGTAGAGCGCGAGCAGCGGCGTGCCAAGGCCGTACGGAAGGCACTGGAGAGCCTCGGGCCCTTCTACGTGAAGATCGGCCAGATCCTCTCCACCCGGCCCGACATGGTGTCACCGACGATGATCGCCGAGTTCGAGAACATGCACGACGAGGTGGACGTACAGCCCTTCTCCGAGTTCGAGCCGGTGCTGGAGGAGAACCTCGGGCCCAACTGGAAGCGGTTGTTCGACGACATCGACACGCTCCGTCCGCTCGGCGCGGCCTCGCTCGCCCAGGTGCACCGGGTCACGCTGAGTGGAGGGCGCCCCGGAGTGATCAAGCTGCAGCGCCCCGGCATCCGCGAGACGGTCCTCGCCGACATGACGCTGCTGCGCCGGGCGGCCCGCACAGTCGCCCGCGGGGCACCGCGGTTCAGCTCGGTCGTCGACCTGGAATCCATGCTCGGGAACCTCTTCGACGCGATGGAACCGGAGCTGGACTTCACCAAGGAAGCCGCCAACATGGACCGGGCCCGCGCCTCGGCGCGCAAGTTCCGCTATCTGGCCGTTCCGGAGGTCGTCGCGGCCACCCCGGGCGTGCTGGTGCAGTCGATGGCACCCGGGACCTCGGTGGGACGGATCGACCCCGCCACCCTGGGAGACCGGGAACGCATGGCCATCGGCCGGGAGCTGTTGGCCTTCATGTACCGCGGCTACTTCATCGACCGCTTCTACCATGCCGATCCGCACCCCGGCAACGTCTTCGTGGCCCCGGGAGGGCCGGCCACTCTGATCGACTGGGGCATGGTCGGACGGATCGACCAGCGGACCAGCATGCGCCTGCTGCTCGCGCTGGCGGCCGTGGGGCAGAACGACGGGCACGGCCTGGCGAAGGCCTGGACCGAGATGGGCCGCACCACTCCCTGGTCCGACATCCCCGGCTTCTCGGCGGACATGGCCGCGCTGGTCCCGAAGGTCGCCTCCGCCTCACTGGCCGACCTCAACTTCGGCGTCACGCTGACCTCGTGCCTGGAGAAGGCGTCCCGTCGCGGCATCGCCTCCAGCCCGGCCATCTCGCTCCTGGGCAAGTCCTTCGCCAACCTGGAGGGCTCGGTCCGCCGCATCGCCCCCGAGCTGGTGATCCGCGACGTGTTCGAGAAGGAGGTCTACGGCATCATCCTGAACCTCATCAGGGAGACGCTCTCCCCGCAGCAGATGGCCCGCCGATCCCTGGAGGGCCTGCTGGCCTACACCACTGTCGGGGAGCAACTGCGCGCCCTCGCCGACGACATGTCGAACCGTCAGATTTCCGTCCAGGTCAGCCAGGTGCGCCGCGGCCGCGCGCTGGGCGGCGAGAACCCCTCCTCCCAGTACCGCGGCCTGCTCGTGCTGGGCGCCCTCGCGCTCTATGTGAGCCGCCGCGCTGCGTCACGCTGATCCGGGCCCGGCTCGACAGCGCCCGCACCCCTTCCTCGAAGGCGTGTAGCCACGTGCTGATCCGTGCGTTACCTCCTCGCGGTGTGCGTGCCGGCCGACGCCTTCGCCGACAAGACCTCTGACCGGGTGTGGCCTGGCCCCTGAGCGCCGGCTCCCTCCTGAGCGCCCCGGACACCAAGCGCGCCCTGAAGGGGTTCCGCTGTCACCTTGCCCAGGCGTCCGCGCAGCCGCTGCCGCGCACCGCCGCCACCCTGCTGGACGACACCCAACGCCGCCTCGGCAAGGCCCGCGAGACCGGTCCGGTCCACCTCATCGAGTGCGCCGACGATGCCCTGGCTGCTTTCCTTGCGGGTGACCGCTGCCTGCGCGCCCTCTGCGCCCACCTCGGTGAGCGGCGGCTGGCTGTCCCCGGTGAGAAGCTCCCCGCGTTCCGTAAAGCCCTGCTCGCCCGCGGCTACCCACCGGCCTGACCCCCCGGACGGATCCGGTCCGCTCCGGCTCAAGGCGAAGGGAACGCCGAATCTGATCGGGCCGCTGCGGACGCCGAGGTCAGCCCCAGCGCGCCGACAGCCATGGGCCCAGCGGACCGTGCACGGGTTGTGTAACCCTGCGCGTTGGTGCCGCCGGCGTCAGCTGCTGGCTGCCTCGAAGGTCTCGATGGTCTCGATGGTGCAGCGTGCTGCCCCGCTGCGCTCGATCCTGGCGTCGCTGGTGATCAGCGGGACACCGAGGCTCTCGGCGAGGGCTACGTAATGCGCGTCGTAGACGGAGAGGTTGTTCGACAGCTCGCGTACGCGCTGCCACAGGACCAGCGTGGGGTACAGGTCGAGAGCGAGGGCCTGGTAGTCGGTGATCGCCTTCACGGCCTCCTTTTCCGTGATCTTCGGCTTGCTGCCTAGCCGGCCTCGGGCCAGCCCGAAGGCGGCTGAGGTGATCTCGTAGTCCAGCAGGCCCGGCGCTGCGAGCGTGTCGGCGCGGCCCACGCGTTCACGGATCGCGGTTCCGGTTCCGGCTACCCCGCCGGTGGGCGGCCGGTGGACAGACGCCTTGGACAGGGCATCACGGGGTGGCACAGGTCAACCTGGCGGCGGTCACCGAAGTCGAATCCGGAAGCTTTCCTCCGTGAGCTGCTGCGGGTAGTCGATGAGCCGGGGGCCGGGCGTGACGGGGTCGCCGAAGCTGACGTCCAGTTGGAGCCTGAGCCGGGCCCGGGCGACGGAGGCGGTCATGGACAGACGCAGACCGTGGTACTCGTCCTCCTCGCGGATAGTGCCGCGGGATCGAATACGACTCCGTCGTCGCTCTCGGGGTGGCGGCCATGGCCGCGATTCTGTGGATGATCTCGGTTTTCCGTGCGGCCTGGGAACGAGCGGCCGAGGATGTCGATGTCGCGGGTCATTCGACGTGCGCCGAACTGGGCGAGCAGCAGGCCACCCTTGAGGACGAAGTGCTCCCGGCCCAGGGGCGATGAGGCCAGGCGGTAGAGGAACCGTTCGAGGACGTACTCGACCATGACTTCGTCCGTGGACCGGCTGTTGCGGCGGGCCAGGTTGCGCAGGTCGTTGTAGACGCGGCCTGCGGTGGTGTCGCGGGCGGGGTTGGCCATCAGGCGAGCACCGCCTCTACTGCAGGGCGGACGACGGAGAGAGCGTCCAACTCGCGTGCGATGTACTGGAGTTCGCCGACCCCGCCGCGTCCGCTCCGGCGCAGGTAGCGGCCGAGCGCGGACAGGGCGAGGGTCTCGCCGAGGCGACTGCGGTGGCGCATCGCGTCGACGACGCTGCGGGCTGCGTTGTACATGGGGATGGTTTCTCCCGGGGCTGCTTCGAACCGTTCGAGACCGAGGTCGAAGGTCTTCGCGGTGTACTGCGCCACCACGGTCGGCGGGTAGGAAATCGTCGGGCGACGTGTACCGCGCGGCACAGCGATGTGTACTGCTGCGGGGATGTCGTCGATCAGCTCATGCAGGGCCAGGGCGGATTCACCGCACACGACGGCGCGAGGGGCCCGTGTGCACACGGCCAGCAGATCCGCGTGCGCTGTCTCCGGGGCGTCTGCCCGCCGGTACACCCCACGGGACAGTTCGTCTATCTCCCCCTCCGTGACCAAGTGCGCCAGATCGCGAGGGGAGAGCAGGGCCTGACGCGCCTGCGCCGTCGTGAATGTGGGAGAGAGACCGGCCAGCCGCTGCTCCAAGCGCGGGTTTTCCGCAGCATCCATGTATCGAATAGTACCCCTCAGGTGAGAGTGGGGGATCGATTTGATACATCAGCCGGTGGGTGAGCGGTGCATCCGGCGTTGATTGCGTGCCGCGAACCTGCAGGTCAAGAGCCCCTTCCACGGGGACATCCCAGGGACTTTTCAGGGACTTTCACGTCCGTCCCAGGGAGTCTCCAGGGACTTTCCCCCGCGTAAGCAGGGAAGGCCCCGACAGCGCTGAAAGATGCGAATGCGCTGGTCAGGGCCCATCCCCTCAGCACTCGATGATGTTCACCGCCAGCCCACCCCGAGCCGTCTCCTTGTACTTCACGCTCATGTCGGCGCCCGTGTCCTTCATCGTCTTGATGACCTTGTCGAGGGACACCTTGTGGGAGCCGTCGCCGCGCATGGCCATCCGGGCGGCGGTGACGGCCTTGACCGCGGCCATGCCGTTGCGTTCGATGCAGGGGAT
>NZ_WJBG01000176.1 GCF_009709555.1 Streptomyces blattellae
TGCGGCGAACGCGATGACGTACGCGGGAGGCGCCGTGCCCAAGCTGGATACCGTGGTGCGCGACGCACCCCATGGTGCGGCCCTGGTCGACTTCGAGGCGCAGTTGGAAGCGTTTCGAACGCTCTTCCGTAAGGTAGAGGCCGTGTCGCTCGACCCAGCGCGGTCGCGTGACTTCATCCACAGGCTGACGAAAGAGCTGTGAGACGTTCCATGGAGACCCTCGGCAACTGGCGGAAGTCGTCCTACTCCGGCCCCGGTGACGGCGACTCCTGCGTGGAAATAGCAAACGACGTCACCCGAGTTGCGATACGAGACTCCAAGGACCCTTCCTGCGGCACCCTGCTCTTCCCGACTGAGGCCTTCGCCGCCTTCATCGAGGCGCTCAAGCCCAGCCCTGCCGTGTGATCGCCAGCCGTTCCGCCTGCTCAACCGCCAGGTAACAGAATCCCCGCCGAGTTGTGGTGTTTCTGTGGGCGCCGGGGGCCCCGATTGCACAGAGAGCCAGTGGGTTGATAGGGGTACTCAGGTTGAATGCGCGATGTCCGGGGTGGTGACGGGGTGTGATCCCTGCGGTACGACGGTCTCATGCGGTACGCGCAAGGGGGCGGGCTGACGCCTGCCGAGCAGGACAGACGTGAGGCGTTACGGCTGGAGGCGGTCAAGCGGTTCGAGTCCGGTGCGGGCACGGCGCAGATCGCGGCCGAGCTGCGGGTGACGGACCGGTCGGTGCGTCGGTGGCGGGCGGCCTGGCGGCGTGGGGGTGCGGCGGCGCTGGCCTCGGCCGGGCCGATGTCGGTGGAGAAGCTGACGTCCCAGCAGTGGCAGCGGCTGGAGATGGAGTTGAAGCGGGGACCGCTGGCGCACGGCTTTGACGACGAACACCAGGGCTGGACCCTGAAGCGGGTGAAGCTGCTGATCGGCCGGTTGTTCCACATCGGTTACACCGTGCAGGGGGTGTGGCGGCTGCTCAGACACCCCATGTCGTTTGGTGTCAAGCGGTATGGGGTTGTGCGTGGTGCGACCAGGCGGTTGCTTCGTCGTAGAGGGTGCGGGTCTTGAGGCATCCGTGGAGGATGCCGACGAGCCTGTTGCCGACCTGGCGGAGGGCAGAGTTGTAGCCGGCCTCGCGGGCTCGCTGCTTGTCGTAGTACCGGCGGGCGCCGGGTGAGGCCCGCAGGGCGGAGAACGCCTGGCGCTGAAGCGCGTCGGCGAGCCGGTTGTTGCGCACGTAGCGGGCCTGGACGGTGTGGCTCTTGCCGGAGGCCCGGGTAACGGGGCTGGTTCCGGCGTAGTTCTTGCGGGCCTTGGCGGAGCTGTAACGGGTGGGATCGTCCCCGAACTCGGCGAGCACCCGGGCGCCGGTGATCTCTCCGATGCCGGGCATGGAGAGGTAGATCTCAGCGTCCGGGTGCGCGAGAAAATGCGCCTTCACCTGCTCTTCCATCGCGGCTATCTGTTCGTTGAGGGCGATCAGGAGACGAGCATGGGCGGTCGTGGTGGCCCCGTAGGCGGCGGCCACCGGCTCGGGCAGTTCCAGGTGCTTCTCGCGCAAGGCGGCCTGGATGGCCCCGGCCTTCTGGTCCCGGTTGTGGCGTCGGGCGCGGGCCAAGATGGCGGTGATCTGGATGCGGGTGAGCCTGGCCGCCGCCTGGGGGGTGGGCGCCTTGATGAGCAGTTCCAGCGCGTCGGTGCTGGTCAGCTCCAGGCTCGCGTAGGCGTTCAGGGCTGCGGGGAAGTACTCGCGCAGCGTGTTGCGCAGTCGTTGGAAGGTGCGGGTGCGTTCCCAGATCAGGGTCTGGTGGGCGCGGGCGACGACCTTGACGGCCTGGGCCTGGTCGCTGTCGCCGGCGATGGGCCGCAGCTGGTCGCGGTCGATGCGGACCATGTCGGCCAGCGCGTGGGCGTCGCCTCTGTCGCTCTTGGCGCCGGAGGTGCTGTACCGCTCCTTGAACCGGGCGACCTGCCGAGGGTTGATCGCGTAGACCCGGTAGCCGGCCGCAAGCAGGGCCTGCACCCAGGTGCCGCGGTCCGTCTCGATCCCGACGATCACGTCGCAGGGGACGAGGTCCTCACCCGCATGCTTCGCCACAAGCTCGTGGAGCTTGGTGATACCGTCCGCGCCCTCGGGCAACCTTGCGGTCGCGAGGCGGCGGCCGGTGGTGTCCTGGACTTCGACATCGTGGTGGTCCTCGGCCCAGTCGTCGCCGATCAGCAGCAACTCATCCTCCAGGTCAGGTACTTCCCGGTCATGCAGCCCGCGGAAGACACGGCACGCGGCCTAATGGATCCAGTGCTCACGCTCAGCTCGGCGGGCACGCCACCCCATCAGCGGTCATGGCCTTCCGGCCAACCAGCAGGGGCACGGTCTGACCACAGAACTCACAGTGGTTCCGGCGACATAAGTGCTCACCTGCTGGCGGCTACGGCACCGAGTCTCTCCGACCCGGCAGCTCCCATTAGGC
>NZ_WJBG01000177.1 GCF_009709555.1 Streptomyces blattellae
GCGCGCGGTCTCCTCCGGAGACATGACGCGCCGTCACTTCGCGACGGAAGATGTTGGGTTGCTCCGCAACCCTCTTGAAGACGTTGAGAGTTGAACGTTACTCTCTGTTGTCCGCTTCTCGTGGTCCCGGGTGCCGGCCTCGGGGTGGGATCCTGGCCTGTGGGGCGTGGCTCCCGATTTTGGTGGCGGCTCGATCTTCTGTTTTCCCTGTTCAGAGGCTTGATGCCTCCTGTTTGAGGGGGTTTGCGTCTCTGGTCCAGCTGGGCCGGGGCGCCCGCCGGGCTTCCCGGCCCCGGCTCGTTGTGGTTACAGTATGGCAGCAGCAAGGGGAGGTTGGCAACCGGTGCCGCATCGCTGCTGTCTGACGGTTCATCAGATCAAGCGTCCATGCTTGGTTCTGAGTGGACTAGACCTCTCTAGAATTGATACGCATTCCATTACGGGTTACGTGGCGTCAGAAACTTATTCCGCTGGAATTGACAGTGCGTCATCCAGAGGGAATCCCGATTAGCGGGTTGTTACGGGTTCGGGAAAGGACACGTAACGCGTAACGGAGTTGCGGGGAGAGAAAGGCGACCCGTAACAGAATAGGGCACGGGAAGGAATTGGGGAATTGAGCGCCACAAATTCAGTAGTTGCCGTAGTCGACGGTACGCGCGGGGCGGGCGAGGAGCGGGCGGCGGGCGGTGGTGGCGCTGCGGACGGGAACGGTGTGGCGGCCGAGGTCCGGCCGGTGCGGTACGAGCGCTGGGGCGACGTGCCGGCCGGGCTGGTCACCCGGGCCCGGCTGGGCGACGCCGACCCGCCCCGGCGTCCCGGCGGGCCCGTCCGCGCCCGCGTGTCCACGACTACAACTGGCGGGGCAAGCTGCAGACGTTCGACCTGTACGCCGTCGCCGAGTCCGTGCCCATGCGGCCACCGGCCGCCAGCTGGCCGCCGCGGCGCAGCGGCGGGCGGTGGGGCGGGTGTGTGAGGGGTGCGGGGGTGGCGGTCAGCTGCCGCTGCTGGAGCACGAGGGGCGGCGGGTGTGTGCGGCGTGCCGGCATCTGGCGCAGCTGGCCGGCACGCAGGAGGCGTTGCGGGTGCGCAGGGCTGAACTGGGGTTGTGGGCTGGGGGGTTGGTGTCGCGGCCGCTGGCGGTGGTGTGGGTGGAGGTGACCGCGGCGCCGTTGTTCGGGTTCGGGGCGGGCGCGGCCGCCGCTGGCCGGGCGGGTCCAGGTCGCGGACGAGACGGGCCGCGTCCTGGAGGACGTCCTGGTGCGCCTCGCCGGGCCGCGCACGAGCGGGGCACCGGCGGGCGCGGTTTCGGCGGCGGAGGGGTCGGGGCGGATCGCGCGGGTGCTGGCGGTGCGCCGGCGGGTGGTGTGGGGGCCGCTCGGGGACGTCACGGCGCGGCTGGAGGTGCTGGGGCATCCCGCAGGCCTCGACCGCGCCCTGGCCGTAGCGGGCGGCTGCGGGGGCGTCCGGCCGGACGCCGTACCCGGCGGGCACGGGATCCTGTGGCCGGACGACGTCGCCTCCCGGTACGCACAGTGGTGCGGCGAACTCGACCCCGCCACGGGGAAGTTGCGCATGCCCTGGCCACCCGGGAGCGCCGACCGCCTCTGGTACGTGATCGCCCAGATGGCCGGCGCGCACGGGGGCGTTACGGGCCCGGTGGGCGCGGCGGCGCAGCCCAGCGGGTGACGGCCGGGCGCCCTCCGGTCGCCGGCGGGGTGCAGGACGGGCGTGACCTTCCGGGGGTGCGGCTCGTTGTGGGGGTTGGGGTGGCCTGTGCCTTCGCGGGTGCCGGCTTGGTGTGCGGGGTGTGTGCCGGCCCAGGCTCGGCCGGTCGAGATCAGATCGCCTGGTTAGGGTATCCGGTCCCTCGGACGGGACGGGCGCCCCGGACGCTCCCGCCCCGCGTACGCCGCCGTCGAGACCGAGCCCCGCGCGGTCTCGACGGCGCGGCCGGGCAGGCCGGCTGACGGCCCGTACGCAGGCCGGGCCGTGCCGCAGGGGTGGGCGTTGGGCGCGGTGGGCCCTGGCGGGGCGTGGACGGGGACTGCTCGGTTGTGGGCGCTGGCCTGGGCATTGCCGCGGGAGGCGAGGAGAACGTCGGGTGCGGGGCAGGCGGTGCGCGAGTCGCGGAGACGGGGCGGGCGCTGCCACCATCGGCTCACCGCGACCGGGCGCACCCCGGGCCGCGGACGTCCCGCCGAACCGTCTGGAGGCACCCCCTCATGTCCGCTCCCCCGCCCGCCGCCGGGCCCGTTGTCGAGCATGGCGGCGCCCGGTCGGCGGCCCGGGCCGAGGCCGCCTTGGGCAAGCTCGGTGCGGGCGAGGCGGCCGTCGTCATCGCCGTGGTCGCCGCGGTGACGCTGCTCGCCGTCCTTCAGCGCCCGATCCCGATGGTGCTGACCCTGCTCGCGGGCGCCGTGATGGTGCTGCTCGCCGGGCGCCGCGCGGGCCGGCTCCTGGCCGTCGTCGCCGAGCTCGCCACCAGCGGCGGCGGCCGCGGGTGAGCCGCCCGGCGGCCGAGCCGGTGGAACTGGCGCGGCTGCGTGGCTGGTTGCGCGCGGCGAAGGGGCGGCGCACCTTCGAGGCCCTGGCGCGGCGGGCCGGTGCCCGGGAGATGCCGGTCTCGGCGTGCACCGTGCGCCGGGCCCTGGACGGGCGGCTTCCCACCCTGTACACCGTCCGCGCGTTCGCCCGCGGCACGGAGGCCGACGAGGAGGAGGGCGCGCGGGTGTGTACGGCGGCCGCGGCCGCCGTACACCCGGTGCCCGTCAGGAGGCCGACCGCGTACGTGCCCGGACGCCAGATCACCACCCGGGCCGGACTGGCCACCGCCATGGAGAAGATCCGGGCGGCGGCCGGCGGGCCGAGCCTGCGCCGGCTGGCCGACTCGCCCGCGGCCGCGGGCCGTATCTCGCGCAGCGCCCTGCACAACGCCCTCACGGGCCGACGGCTGCCCGGCGAGGAGTTGCTGGCCGGCTTCGCCGCGGCGTGCGGCGCCGGCGAGGAGACCGCCCGCGCGCTGCTCGCCGCCCGCGCACGGATCCTGACCGGCCCCCCGACCCCATCGCGGGCGGGGTACCCGTGCGAGATCGCCGAAGAGGCCGAGGCACGGCGCGAGCGGGACGCGGCCGTGCGCCACTGGATCCGGGACGAGGACGAACTCGACTGGTACGAGAAGCAGTTGCGCGACGAGGAAGAGGCCGAGCACCGGCGGACGGAAGCCTGGGTCGACGACCTCACCGACGACGAGCTCCAGGAGCTGCAGCAGGCGCGGGACGCGGCCGGCGCAGGGCGGGGCAGCCTTCGCGCCGAACTCGCCGCGTACACCCGGACGGCGAGCGGGTCCGGCGACTGACGGCCGTATGGTGCCGCCGTTACGGCGGCGCGTGCTGGTCCCGGGCCGAGCGGAGCGCGGCGCACAGCCGGCGACCGTCCGCGGTGTCCGGGATCTTGGCGCGGCCGGGGTTAGCCAGCCGGTGTGTTCGCCTTGGGTGCGGCGGGCGTAGGCGTCCAGGCCCGCGAGGCCGGGCCGGGCCGCGGCGACCTCGGCGGTCAGCGCGCGGACCGAGGGACGGCGGGCCTCGCCGGGTGCGGCGAGCTCGATCCGGCGTAGCTGGGCGAGGGCGCCGGCCGCGTCGCCGGCATCCAGCAGGGCGCGGGCGGTGTCGGTGGCGGCCCGCGCGCGGCGCTCGGCCGTCGGCACCGAGGTCACCGGTCGGCGAGCAGACCCTCCAGGACACCGTGTCCGTACGACACCCGGCCGGTGAGCGGGCGCACCAGGTGCCGCATCGACGCATCCGCCGGGTACCGGAGCCGGCCGATGGGCAGCCGCAGGTCGAACGGGGCGCCGGGCGCCAGGACGTGGAATCCGTCGGCCTCGTAGTACGGCGCCAGGTGGGGCTTGTGCGTGTGGATGCCGCCGAGCATCGCCTCGTAGCCCTGGCGGGTGTAGGAGTCGACCAGGTGGCCGACGAGCCGGTGCCCGAGCCCCTGGCCGCGGGCGTTGTCGGCCACCGACACCGCCTCCAGCTCGACGAGCGACCGCGACAGCCGCATGCACCACTGCAGATCCAGCCCCGCCTCCGCCAGCCACTGGACCGGCGGGACCGCATGGGCGAGGCCGACGACCTCACCGCCTGGGTGTTCCTGGGCGAGCAGCAGGGTCGCCGTGCCGAACCCGGCCGGCAGACGCCAGCCGGTGCGCATCCGCTCAACGATCCCCTCAGCCATCGCCGCGTCCATGAAGTCCACCGGCTCCAGCAGCGCGCGCACCACACCGGGATCATCGTCCGGGGTGGCCGGACGCAGGAGATACCGCCCCAGCACCACCGCTCCCGGGCCGGATCCGGGTTCCGGCGCCGCCGCCGGTGCGGCGCGGCGTTCCGCACGTCGTCGAGAAGCTCGTCCCATACCCCACATCCTCACCCAACACCGTCCAGTCCGGCGGACGTTGACTGCCGGACCGGCCGGTGGGCGAGCGGGAAGGGAGAAGGCCAGCGGCTGAACTCCCGTGCGCCCAGGTCCCGTACCGGGAACGAGGCGCGGGGCAGCCGGCGGAGCACGCCGGTGACGGACGGACGGCCGTGTCGGCGCCGACGGCCGCTCACGCGCTGGTGCCCGGCAGGACCTGCGCCAACACGGCCTGCGGGGTGTCCTGATGCGGCGGAATCGCGACCCGTACAGCTCAGGAGCGCCGCCGGCTCGGTGAGCCGGTCAGCGGATGCCCCACATCGTGAACCCGACGCTCGCCAGGGGCAAGCACGTCTGGAATACGACGCCCCGGGACAGCAGCAGTCTGCGTCAGCCGGCGGGCGGCCGTCTTCCCTCCGGATGCGCGTCAAGGCCGGCACCGAGGGCGGTGCCGGCCTTGACGCGGCGGCGGGCGCGGGCCAACGCGCTCGCCTTCCAGGACGGGTTCGGGCTTGCGACCAGGAGCCGTCAGGAGGACACCGGCGAACTCGCCGTCGGTGTCGTGCTGTTAACCACCGTCTTTCTGATACGGCCCAGGCCGCAAGTCGGCCCGAACAAACGGTGGGCCGCCAGGAGGGTCTCGGGCACGCAACCCGTCGTCGTCTCCCTGGTTTTGGCGGGCCGGCCGGGCGCCGGATTCCTCGCCGGGACGGGGAACACCGACGGGGCCCGCAAGCCGCATAGCGACCAAAAGGGGCGCTGGGACGGGGCGGCGGGGTACCGGGGCGTGGAAGGCTGTACGCCGCGCAGCCCGATCAGCGGCAGGGCCAACTGCCCCTGGACCGCGCACCCTTGCGACCACAGCACCGGGCCCCGGCATGCCGCCGGGCGGCCCCCGTCAGGAATGAGTCCTGCACACCATGAGCCTTCCCCCGCTCCCCCGCCCGGCCAGCCCCGGCCCGGCCTGTACCTGCGCACCCGCCGCCGCGCCGACGCCGCCGGCGGGCGGCGGCGAGCCGGACGGCACCACCGGGCGCTTCGGGCCCACGCACGCGCTGATCCTGCTGATCGCCGTCCTCGGGCTCGGCACCGGCCTGTTCCTCGCCGGCACCGAGCTGCAGACCGTCTTCGCCCTCCTGGGCGGCTGCGGGGCGATCGGCGCGGCCACCCTCACCGCCGCCGGCGGCGGACGCCGCCTGATCAGCGTCCTCGCCGAGGCCGCCGTACGCTCCGGCGCGGGCAGGTAGGCGCCGGCCATGACCCGTTCCCCCGCCGACGACGCCGGCCGGCACCCCTTCGCGCACCTCGCCGGGCACCTCACAGCCCTGCGCGGCGCCGCCCGGCTGACCCAGCGCGCCCTGGCCGAGGCCGCCCACATCTCCCGCGGCGCCGTCCAGCGTGCCGAGTCCGGCACCGCCCCGCCCACCCCGTCCGTCCTCGACGCCTATCTGCGCGCCTGCGGCGCCGGCCCGGCCGACCAGGACAAGGCCCGCCGCCTGCGCGCCCGCGGCCGTACCGCCCAGCGCGACCGGCTGCGCGAACTGAAGGCGCCCTCCCCCGCCCTCGTCCACGACGAGCGCGACCTCGGCCTCCTGCTGGCCCAGACCTACGAACGGGCCGGCGCCCCCCGCCTCCCGTTGCCGCGCACCACCGCGTGGCGGATCGTCAACCGCAAGGGCCTGCCCGCCAGCCGCGAGCAGCTGATCACGTTCCTGACCGCCTGCGGCATCCACCCGCCCGCACAGCGCCCCTACCTCGACGCCTACCACCACGTCATCGCCCAGCGCGGCACCCGCCCCGCGCCCCCGCGCGGCCGGCGCAGGCAGGTCACCCAGCGCATTGTCCGCAGCCACCCGCTCCCCCTCGCCCGCGGCGGGACCGACACCGGCGCCCTCCTCGACATCGACTTCGACCGGCTCGCCGCAGCCCTCCGCCCCGTCCTCGAAGCCCTCGCCGCCTACCAGTCCCGCTACTACGACGCCGACCGGCTCGCCGCCGGCATCAAACCGGCCGTCGACGCCCTCGCCGCACAGTCCCGTCACTACGACTACGACCGGCTCGCCGCGGGCATCCAGCCGGCCGTCACCGCCCTCGCCCTCATGTTCCGGTCGGCGAGCCGCGAGGCGCACCGCAACGGCACCACCCCACCCGACTGGATCACCGCCACCAGCCTCATCACCCACGGTGTCGACCTCGCCCGGCCCGACACCGCCGCCGTCTCCCGCCCCGCCGACGACCACGGCACCGACCTCGTCGTGCACACCGCCGACGGCGGCACCCAGCTCTACCAGGCCGCACACAGCCAGCGGCCCGGCACACCCCCGGCGCTCCCGCCGGCCCTCGTCCCGCAACCGCCCCCAGCCACACCCGCCGCCCGCGCCGCCTGACCGACGGCGACGAAGCCGGCGAAGCCAACCGGCACGCCCAGCCGTAACGGCGCTGCTCCGTCGCCGTCGGCTCGCGCAGGACGGCGGAACCCCTGCGGGCCTCGCAGGCAGACCCGCTCGCGTACGGCGGGGCAACGGCGTCGTGCGAGCGTGAGCAGCTGTCCGGCGCCGTCCTCAACTCCCCCAGGACACAGAGGTGGAGGTGTTCGTCGCCCGGGCCCGGCCCTCGCGGCGTGCCGACAGAACTGCCCGCCGCACGGCGCGGCGCGGAGCCGGACGACCGGGACGGCGACCAGCAGCAGCGCGTCCCCGACGCCGGGGGGACAGCGGCGCGTCCGGTGATCGAGCCGGCCGGGACGAGCTCGGCGCGCGCCCGCGTCTGCGGAAGCCGCACCGCCTCCCCGACGGCCGCGTACCGGGACTCGGCGCAGGCCGCCGCCAGGAACCGGCCCGGGGCCCGTGACGTGCGGGCGGCGCCGTCGTTGGCCATGCGGAGTCCTGTGCCGCTCAGCCGCCGTCCGCCCCGCCGTACGACGGGTTCAGGCTCGGGCGAGGCCCTCGTCCGACGGCGGACAGCGGACCGGGTCCCCCCTCCTCAGGCGCCGAGGCCGACGTAGGAGACGTAGGTGTAGGCGCCCCAGTCGGAGTCCAGGTCGGTGATGATGTCGTCCCAGATTTCCTCGAGTTTGCCTTCGTCGCCGGCTTCCATGGCGTCGACCGCGTCGTTCCAGACGTAGCGGACCGCGGGCAGGGTGCGGATGGCCTGGTCGCCCATGAGGTTGGGGCGGCGGGCGTGTTCGTCGACGAGGTCCTGGTTGATGGGGTGGATCTCGACCGCGGTGCCGTTGCCCTGGTTGTTGAGGTGCTGCTTGAAGGCGCCGGGGTTGTCGCGGATACGCCGGGTGCGCAGGTCCCAGTACGCGGTGTCGACGAGTTCGAGGTTGGCCGGGTTGGGCTTCTGGGTGCCGGCGAACCAGTTCTTCAGGGCGCGGGACTTGACGGTGATCCCGGCCTCGCGCATGGCCTGGATGCCGGCGTCGCTGTTGAGGTAGTTCAGGCGCGCCTTGAGGCCGCGGGGGGTGGTGACGGGGGACTTGATGCCGCCTTCGAGGATCTGGCGGGACAGGGCGTCTTCCAGGGCGCGGCCGAGGGCTTTGCCGCCGCGGACGTTCTCGGCCGACCGGTTGGCGCCGTAGGTGCCGAAATTGCGCCAGCCGCTGTCGTCGTACGGCATCGGTTATTTTCCCCCGAGGGTGTAGAGGCGCTTCACTTTCATCTGGGTGGGCTTGCGGCCCTCTTCCCACACGGTTTTCCAGTCGCCTCCGGCGACGTGGAGTTCATCGACGCCGGATACCTGGACCAGGATAAGGCCTGCCTGGTGTGCTTTCCACGCCTTCAGCCAGAGGCTTGCGAACGCCTGGGAGCGGATGGTGTGGACCCACTCGGGTCGGCGGAGTTCTCGGTTCTTTCCTGATTCGCCGATCGTGGAGGTGAACCGGGAGTACATGGCCTTGACGTATTCCCCGGTGACCGGGTCCCCGGTGTCGATCGCTGTCTGGCGGGCTTCCTGGAGGACCCGGCGGAATTTCTCCAGGAGTGCTTCGGAGGCGCCGGAGGTCCACGATTCCAGGATCTGCGGCGGCTCGCTCAGGCCGAGTTCGTGGCAGCGGATCAGGAGGCGGACGGTGGCCTCGTCCAGGAGGTAGGGGCCGGGCTCGATCCGGTTGCCGAGCGGGCTGGGCAGGTCGGTGTGATCCCAGTTGAACTGGGCAACCCGGTGGATCCCGGCGCGCTTGCGGTCGAAGCCTCCGGTCGGGTCGTGCTTGAGCGCCCCGATCGGCAGGTGCGTCTTGAACGCGGAGAGATAGGCCGCGTTGATGTCCAGGCCGACCACGTCCAGCGGATGGCGCTCCCCCCGCTTGATGGCCTCGTAGAGGGGGGCGTTGCGCCATTTCTGGCGCCCTTCCCACACTCCGTCAGCCTCGCCCTGTCCGGGCTTGGAGAGGAAATCCAGAGCGGGCGGGTAAACGGTGTGAACGTAATTTCCCCCGACCCGTGTGAGTTTGAAAAGGGCCATTGAGTCCGGCACGGCTTTCTTCTGCAGCGCCTTGACGGCGGCCTCGATGTCGCCGTCCGTCTCGTCCAGGGCCTGCTCGACCGCGTCGCGGATCTTGCCGAGGAAGAAGGAGTAGTTCCGGCGCCCGCTGCCGGTCCCGGTGCCCGGGGTGCCCTCGGGCGGAGGCGTGTCGTCGCTGAACGAGGCCGAGGGCGCATCCATGACCACTCCCTCCACCACGTGCCGGGCCGGAACGGCCGTACCGGACGCCGGTGCCTCGCCGGACTCCGGGACAGCGGTACCGGGCTCAGTGGCGGGGGCGGGCTCGGTGACCGTCAGGGACGCCGTGGCCGGGGTGTTCAGGGGCGCGGGGGCGGGGAGGGCGGACGGGGTGATCCCTGCGGCGGTCGCGGCCGCGTGGTAGGCGGTCAGGGCGGTGCGCAGCCGGGCGGCGTCGTCCGTTGGGGGCAGGCGCAGCCGGCGGGCGCCGAGCTCGGCGGCACGGGCCCGGGCGGCCGACAGCACCGGGAGGAGGTGCTCGTGGCCGGGAGCGAGCGCATCGCGCAGGGCGGTCAGGACGTGCTGGGCGTGGACCGACAAGGGCGAGCGGTGCTCGTTGCCGGTGAGGAACGGCGCGGCGGCGGCGAGGAGTTCGGCCTCCGCCGCGTCCAGGTCCGGCACCTGGGCGGGGACCGGACCCGCCTCAGGCGTGCCGGCGGCGGGGACCGGCTGCGGGCCGGCCGGCATCGCCGGCACCGGTGACGCGCCCGGGGCGGCGACGCCGGTGGGGGTGTCGCGGTGGGCGGCGGTGAACGCGGCCAGCGCGGCGCCCAGGCGCCCGCCCTCCGGTGTGGCCGGCACCGGCGGCCGGCGGGCGGCGAGATCGGCCAGGGCCTGGCGCAGCCCGGGCAGTTCGTCCGCGCGGCCGGACACGGTGGAGGCCTCGCGCAGCGCGGCGAGCGCGCCGGTCAGGCGGGCGGACAGGCCGTGGCGGGCACCGGAGGTGAACGGCAGCGCGGCGTCAAGGAGTTCGGCCTCCGCGGCCGCGAACCCCTCCCCCGCAGCCGCCGCCTCGGCCGGCCCGACGGCCGGTGCGGAAGCGGGCTGCAGGGCGGCGGCCGGGGACGCCAGGGCGCCCCCGGCGGACGGCGACGTCGTCACGGCCGGGCCGGCAGTGGCGCCGGACGGCGTGCCAGGGCCCGCGGCCGCGGACGGCTTCACCGCCCCCGCCGAAACCGCCCCCTGGACAGCCGAAACCGCTCCCTGGACGGGGGCCGGTACGGCGGAACCGTGGCCGTGGGCAGCGGCGTGCGCACAGAAGGCCTCAAGAGCCTGCTGAAGCCGCCGTCCGGGGCCGGTGTCAGGCAGACGCGGCCGGTGAGCGGCGGCGCCGCGCACCGCCCTCTGGAAGTAGGACAGGTTCGAGGCGGACGCATCCTCGCCGTCGAGGACACGGACCATGGCGAGCAGCACAACCCGAAGGTCGTCCGGGAGCTGCCCGAGCGTGCCATCTTCCATGTAGGGGCGGACCGCGTCGGCGAGGTCGGCGGTGACCTTCTCGCCCTCCGCACCGCGGAAGGCGTGTTCGGCGTCGAACCGGTACCCCGGCTCGGGCGCGTCGGTGAAGCGGGCGCACGCGAGATCGGCACGCAGCGGCACCCTCGTCAGCTCGCCGAAGTCGCGTTCGGCCACGGCTACTTGGGCGTCGTTGCCGGTACGGGTCAGGGTCAGGGTCACGTGGGCGGCGTCCAGCGCGGCCAGGACCTCGGGGTCGGCGGTGTCGAGCACGGCCACCACCGGCACGTTCCGGGTACGGGCCACATGCGCGAGCAGCCGGGCCGCCTCCGGAAGCGCGGGACCGGACAGCGGGATGAACCGGTCGGCCGCGTGCTGGAACCGGTCGACGACGACCAGGGCCAGGCCCTCGACGTAGGGGGCGGTCTCCGCGATCGCCTCCGCTGTCAGGCCGGTGCCGTCGTCGACGTGCAGGGCGGCGCCGGCGAGGCGGGCCTGGACGGCGGCCGCGGCCCGCTGCTCGTCCTCGGTGAGGGCGCCGGTACGCAGCCGCCGGTAATCAAGCCCCGCCTCGGCCGCGATCACCCGCATCGCCACATCCGTCCGCGACAGCCCCGACGCCGCGTACAACACAGGCAGCCGGCGGGCGAGCGCGGTGTGCCGGGCGGCGTGCACGGCCAACAGCGAGCCGCCCGCGTGCGGCTCGGCCGCCACCACCGTCAACACCCCCACCGGAAGACTCCCCAGCACAGCATCCAGGGCGTGCAGACCGAACCCGAACCGCGGCACCACCGACGGCGCGACCGCCTTGCTCAGCGCCTGCCCGGCGACATCACCGAGGCCGTGCAACCGGTGCAGCCCACCAGCAGCCGGGACGGATGCGGGGGCCTCGGCCGGACCCGCCAACGGCACCGGACCGTCCCCACCCGCCGTACGGACCATGTCCCGACCGTCGGCAGCAGCCGTGCGGTCACCGGCACCGTCGTGAGCAGCAGCGTGACCGGACGCGGCCGCCGGAGCACCGGGAACTGCCTCGGCGCCTGTGGGGGGCACGTCACGGGGGACGGCCACCGGGATACCGGAGTCGCCATCAGCAGCCGGTACGGCGGCCGGGGCGGCGGAGGCTGTGTCAGCGGCGGGGGTCGGGACCGGGGCGCCAACGTCTGCATCGGCCCCCCGCCCGGCGGCGGGCAGGCCCTTTCCAGGGGCTTCGGGGGCCTGGGGCGCTGTGGACACGACAGACGGGAGATGTGCTGTGTCCACCCACGCTGCGGCCGGTGCGGGCGCGCCGCTGATGGGGACGGCAACCGGTGCGTCGCCGGGCGGGACCAGAGCGGCGTCCACCAGGACCGCAAGAGGCGTCGTACGGTCCAGCAGAACCTGCGGCACGCCCGGACGGCGAGCCGCGTCCATCACGCGGTCACCGAGCTTCGGCCGCGCCGCTGTGCGCGCCCACGACGGCCATCCCGCAAGCCGCATCCGCGCGGAGTCGTCCAGCCGACCCACCGGGATCAGTGCGGCGCGGTAGGCACGGTGCGATTTCCCGTCACGTTTCACGATCACCGTTACCCGGCCCTCGTCCCGCGCCGCGTCTACCAGCTCGTACAGCCGGTTCCGCGCCTCGGTCACCCCCAACACCTCCGGCGCCTCGACCGACGTCGGCGCAGCGGCGGCCGGCTCGGCAGCACAGGCACGCGCGGGAGCACCACCTGCCTCCTCCGCTGCGGGCCCAGCAGCGGAAGGATCGGGGACAGCGGAGTGGGCAGGCATCAGGATCTCCAGACACGCGAAGCGGGACGGATTGGGAAGCACGGCCCCAGGGCACCGGCACGCCACCGGACGCTGAACACGACCATGCCCCCGCCTTCACGAACCACCAGCAGCGGGCGGCGGGGCTCGGTCGAGACGGCCAGGACGCAGCCACAGACACAACACACCTACAGCGCAGCCGAGTTGACTCGGGCAGCCGCCAGCAGCAAGCCCCACCCTACTCGACCCGTAACGCCATCCGCCACACAACTCCGACGCCGACACGTAACGCGGCGAGGTGGAAGGGAGTGACGTGACCGGTGGGGCGAGAATGCGTAACGCAAGGCCGAGTTGGGCGCGGGGCGGACACGGGCGGGCGCTCCTCACACCGCTGCGGACTACTCCCCGGCCGGGGACCGCAGTCCGGCCCGTGCTGGAGGGCAACGTGCAGGGGCGCGTCGGGGCGGTGGGCAACAGTTGCGCTGCTGGTGAGGATGAGGCGGTCACGCCGTGCGGCCGCAGTGTTCATGGTGCGGGTACCTGCCCTGGCTGCACAAGCGGTGCCGCACCATGATGGGGTCCCAGGGCCAGGCGGGAACGGGCTTTTGACCGTGAGACGCGGTGCGCAGAGGGCACCGAGCAGCAACAGGAAACGGCGTCGGGGAGAGCTGTGGCAGCAGGGGTGTTGCGGACCGTGCCGTTGGCCGGGGAGCTGACCACGTCGCTGATCAGCCGGGTCGCGACCCGCTACGGTCTGGCGGCCGGGAATGTGCTGCGGCTGTGGACATGCCGAAACTTCGCCGCGCGGTACGACGGCGGCGGCGTGCGGGCCGATGCGGAGGTCGTGCTCAACGATGCCGGGCGGCGTGTGCTCGCCGAGTTGTGCAGGGTGGAGCCTCACGTGCTGGCGCGCGCCTTGCCGGCCTTCACCGTGGACGACCCCAAGATCAGCACCGGCAAAGAGGCCGCCGTGGCGCAGGCGCGGTGGCGGGCCGCGGGCACGGTGGTGGGGCCGGCCGCGTTCGGCTGCCAGCTGTGCACCGCGCGGCGCACCGGGCAGGCGGTACGTGCGGTGCAGTACGTACCACGCTGGCGGCGGGTCTGCCTCAAGCACGGACGCTGGCTGCTGGACGCGGACGCCGACCAGCCGCTGGAACACCTGACCTTGCACAGTGTTCCCGAGGTGATGGCCGCGCAGCGGCGGTGGCCGGGCGTGGCGCGGCGTGCGATGCGGGCCGGAGTAGAACCGGAACAGGCGTTCACAGTGGCGCATGCAGTGGTGGCCCGCTGGTGGGAGGAGGCCCTGTACTGGGAGCACGAGGAGACCTGGCCGCGCCGTCTGCACCAGCTGGCGGGCAGCAGCGCGGGGACAGAGCTGGAATGGTGGCGGATCGTGGGCCGGGACGCGGCCATCCTCCCCGAGGTGGTGGCCGTGGCGGGGGCGCTGCTGGAGCCGGCGATGGCTGAACTGGCCTGGCGCGCAAGCGGCGGGATGCGGCCGCGTGCGCTGGAGGATGACGACCCGTTCTGTCACCGGCTGGGCGAGCGGGTGGGCCGCCCATGGCTGGGTTCATTGGTCGCGGCCGACTACGGCAGCCCGCTGAGCGACTTCACGGGCGCGATCGTGCGCGGACGCCGCGGCGGCGGGCCGCCGGGGTGGCGGGACGATCCGTGGCAGCTCAAGCGTGAACAGCAGCCCGCAACGATGGCCGGTCAGCTACGCGTCTTGGTGGCGGAGAGACACTCGGGCGGCTCGGGTACCCGATGGCGTGCCACCGTCCGTGCCGAACACCGCCTCCATATCACCCAGTTACTCGACGACGCCCGGGAGCAGCTGGCACAGCTGCACGGCACGCAGAACGGCACCACCGCCGAGGTGGCCCGCACGCTGCTGGAGCACCTCAGCCACAGCGCCGGCCTGATCGACCAGGCCCTCCTGCACACCGCCGCCGCAGCCGTCGCCGCCGGGGTGGCACTGGAGGAGGTCGCCCAGTGGTCCCGCCTGCCCGCCGACGAGCTGGCACAGGTTCTTGCCGCGGGCCAGGATGACGGCTGACGCCCCCATCGTGAGTCCTGTCCTCGCGTTGTCGCGCGGGGCGGGCGGCGGTGGATCCCAAAAGGTGTGAGGCAGGCCCCGATGACGCCGGTGGACAACCCCGAACTCGCGGTCATCCTCGCTGGTGTCCCGGACTCACTCGTCCTCACGTACGCCTCGCTGGTGGACCGCGGCGACTACGAGGCCCTCCAGGAGCAGGAACGCCCCTACGAGCCCTGGCAGGGCAACGGGGAGAGTAGGGCGCAAGAAGACGCGCGGTCCGCTGGAGGCCGCTCTGGCGGGCGGAGAGCGCCTCTACGGCCAGCAAGACAGGGCGCAGTCGTACGGACCGCGTAGGCCGCTGGCAGCCACGGGAAGAGACGCCACCAGCGACCGGCTCGAACCGGATTCGCCGCCGTGTTCTACCAGGTACGGAGTCACGGCGTGAACTATCCAAGAGTAGGGTTCCAGAACATCAAAGATCACCGTCTGAAGCGTTAAAGGTTCCAGGTGTCGATTACGTGACTGCCTGCGGCTGTGGCCGCCAATGGTTTCCTACTGGGGTCATCAGTTATCCCATGTTTTCCGATAGCCCGGTCTGAACGGGAAGCGGCCAAGCGGCCCGCACCGGAATTCGGCACCCGCTTCGTGCGGCCGATCGGTGAACATGGACTCCGTGAACACCGAACTGACCGTGCTCAAGCGGGACATGGCCGTGAGCCAGGACGACACGATACGGATGCTGCTGGAGCAGTCCAAGCGCACCGGCCGTGCCGTCCTCATCCGGCGTGCCTTCGTCCAGGATGCCGATCCCGGCCTCCGCCTGGTCACGCGGCCCGGCCCGTTCTCCAAGATGCTGCGCAGCAACGAGCGGCTGGACCTGTTCCTCCTGATCCACTGTGTCACCGCGCGCGCCGACTGGGGCGTCGCTCACCGGTCCGAGACCTGGGGCCGCGCCGCGGGGATCTCCTTCGCCACCAACGGCACAGCGAGCGCCGCGGTCTCCCGGCACCTGCACAAGCTCAAGGAACTGAAGCTGATCAGCACCGAGCCGTACGGCCGGATGACGAAGATCACCAAGTTGCTCGAGGACGGCTCCGGCGACCCGTACACGCTGCCGTCGGGCGACAAGGAGGGTTCCCGCAAGAGCACCTACTTCAAGGTGCCGTTCGCGTACTGGGAGCAGCACTACTACCGGAAGCTGTCGATGCCGGCGAAGGCGATGCTGCTCATCCTCATGAGCCAGCGCAGCCCGTCCTTCGCCCTGTACAAGGCCAGGGAGTACGCACTCTGGTACGGGATCTCCCCGTCGACGGTCGGGCGTGGCATCGAGGAGCTGAAGAAGAAGCGCCTGCTGTACGAGTTCCTCTCCGAGCAGCAGTTGGACGGTTTCTCCGTCCTCGGGCAGAGCACGCACGTCCGCTGGGCCCTCGCCGCGCCGTTCGACCTGAACGTCAACAAGACGGAGCGCGAGGCGGCAGTGGCCGCCTGGACTCCCGAGGGCATCGCCCGCACCGCGCTGCGGATCGGCTCCCGTATCCCCGCACTCTCGGGGGCCGCGATTCCGCGATGAACACCACCGGGGCGCTACAGCCCCGGTCCTACGACTCCCGGCCCCGCGCACACGGGTCGGGCGCGGCGCAGGCCGCCGCCCCGCAAACGGGCGGCGGCCCCCTGTTCCAGCAGGGAGCCGCCCAGTGAAGAAACCGACAGTCACTCCCCAAGGAGGCACCATCAGCATGTCCAACGAGCCTAAGGGCACTGACCAGCCGGCGTCGACCCGGCATCACCAGGGCAACGGCAAGCTGCGCCACATCCGGTCCGAGATCCGGACCCGGCTGCGGCGGCTGCTGGACGGCGACCTCCGCCGTCGCCTGCGCGCCCTCGCCCATACGGCGGGCCACGGCATCGTCCGCGGCTCCGCCGGCGCCGTGGGCGCGAGCGGAACCGCGTGGATCATCTGGTGGATCCAGCAGCGCTGACCCGGCGCACCCGCTGATTTCACATCCGCAGACCTGGTGGTCCCGGTCCCAGCCGGGGCCACCAGCGGCTCACCCCGTACGACGGTCACCACACGCGGGCCGCCGTACGTACTGAACGCACCCACAGGCCAACCAGACAGGTGGATGGGAGCCTTAGCGATCTTCGACGATGAAGCACGCCCGCTGGTAAAGCTCATCGAACGTGATGATCTCGACGTCCTGGATCGATGTCCGGTACAGCTCGAAGGAGTTGATCTTCTCGGGGTTCACACGGCCGTTGTGGGTGAACTCGCGCAGGCTCCCGATCACCACGACCTGCCGGGGCCGGGTGGTGGACAGTTCGACGCCGGTCGGGGTGCCGTCGTCGTCGTAGATATGGGTGAGGAACTCGCGGGAGATGAGCTGCTGGGCCTTGCTCACGGTCTTCTGCACCTGCGCCACGCCGCCGCCCAGTTCTTTCGATGCCTGGTAGACGCCCGCGCGGTACGGGGTCTTGGCGAGCAGCTCAGTGTCGTGGGTCTTGATTTCGCAGAAGAGCATGCTGCTGATCAGGCCCTTGGAACGCATGATGGCGTCGATGCGTTTCCCGGCTCCGCCGAAGATATCGGCACCGGTGGTGATGCGTTCCAGTTTGCCGTCGTCGATGGATTCACAGGCGATGAGGTTGAGCCCGTAGCCGAAGATCCACTGGTTCGCCTCGAAGAAGGCCTGCCAGACCGCCTCCGCCCCGCGCGTCGTCGCAAGGCTCTCCTCCTGCTGGAAGTAGTCCGGATCGTTCAGCAGCCGCTTGAACCTCTGGAGTTGCTCTCTGCGGTTGCTGATCAACCGGATGTCCGCCTCGGTGAGCCCGCCGCCTATCGCGGTCCTGACCGCACCGAGAACCATCATCCGGTCCTGGCCGGTCAGCAGCTGGGTCAGCTGGGCCTCGTCTCCGGCCACGAGCTGGAGGGAGCCGCCGGGCGTGCTCAGCCCGGCGCAGCCCTGGAGGAAGTTGATGACCTTCCAGAAGTTCTCGTGGACGTCCCCGGTGTCGACGAGCGCCTTGACGGCCCGGGTGGCCACGGTGTCGGGCACCGTCTGCGTGGCGGGGACCTCCCCGGCCTTCTTCTTGTCCTTCTTCCACAGCTTGATCCTCGGCGTGAAGGTGTTGCCCTTCTTGATGATGGTGACGCTGCACAGTGTGGCCACCTGGGGCCGGTCGTCGAGGACGAAGTCGGTGATCATCCGGCGTGCGCGGGTGTCGTAGAGGTAGTGGAACCCGCTGCTGTCATGCGAGGCACGGATCTCCAGGTCGGCGAAGTCCCCGCGGGTGACGTCGAACTCGGTGGTGGTGAAGGGGAGGCGGAGACCGCGAACGATGGGGGTGGCGGGTGCGGTGGCTTGGGCCCGCCAGTCCGGCGGAATGTGGGGCAGCGGCCGGGTGTCGCCTTCGACCACGAGGTCCTGGACGTCGGTGCGTCCGAGCTGGCTGAGCAGGGTCTCCAGTGTCCGCCAGATCGCCTCCTTCGTCTCCGGGGCGCAGGTGGGCAGGAGCTCGCGCTCCACGGTCAGGACCGCCTCATAGGTGTCCGCCGTCCAAGCATCACCAGGCGTGGGGTGGAAGATTCCGCCGTCGGGGCGCAGGGTCAGGACAGCTGTACGCAGCAGGTCGCATGCGGTCTCCTCGCCGGCGCAGTCCAGAAGGCTGTAGGTCTGCCCGAGGACCAGGTCGAGCTTGCCCGTGTCGTCGTCGTTCAGCGGCAGCGGGACCAACGGGCCCGTGGGCGGAAGCCGGACCGGCGTGTAGATCGGGCGGCCGGAGAGGAACTCGTAGGAACGCAGGCCCCACCCGTCCGGTGCCAGCAGCCGGTTCAGCTCCTCAACCTGCTTCATCGCCTCCTCGACGCCGGCCGCAACCTCGGGATGGACCGTTCGTGCCAGGAAGGCAAGCAGCACCTCGTCCGGCCCGTCGGAGAGCTCCAACCGAGAGTCCTCGAAGATCCAGTCGTCGTCCAGGTCGTAGTTGTTAATCCGGTGCTGCTGGATGTCAGCGCGGACAGTCGGGAGCCGACCGTTCTCGGATGCAGGTCGGTCCAGGTCGTAGAGGTCCTCCAGGAACGTGACCTCGTCCAGTTTCCCCCACCAAGGGCTCGATATCCCGCGCAGATAGCTGAAAATGTCATGCCGCGTCACCGTCGTGATCGACGGCTGCGCGTATGCCGGGGCGGGGCCGCTGGACGTCATATGTCCAGGATGGAGGGCAGAGCGGTCAGGTACCGGTCGATCGGAACTTTCCATCTGCCGAACGAGACGTCAGACGACGAAGCGCAGCGCGGCAACGGGGGAACCGCCGAACCGGCCCGCCCCGGCCCACGCGACCGCGTAGGCCATGAAGGCCGCAGCGCCGGTGAACGGCTCGAAGCTCCGGGAGGCCAGGAACTGAGCGGCTGTGGCGGCGAACCCCACCAGGAAGATCGCCTTCGTGTCTACCTTCGCGCCCGACTCCGACTGCCGCGCCAAACGCGCCGCGAGTTCGCTGTTGATCAGCTCCAGGGTCTGTTCCTGATCTTCGAGCTCTTGCGGCGTCATCGTCATGTCCTGAGCGTATGTAGCGCGGAGCGTCCGTTCATGGTGCCTCGATGAACGGCAGTCCGACTGCGGCGAGCTTCGTCTGCAGGTTGATGTCGTCGCTGGCCACGTAGACGGAAGACCCGGGATGCCGGGACTGCAACAGCAACGTGGAGGCCACCAGGCGGTCATCGGACACGTCTAGCTCCAGCCAGTTCGGCAGCCCGTCGCCCTTGGGTTCGATGTGCTCGAAGACGGCGTGCACATCGCCGGCGACTCGGACGCCGCGCCGCACGTCGCCGTTGGTCCGCAGTCCCTTCAGGCGGCGGTCGGCCTTCTTCGCCGCCTCTCGGATTTCGGGGTTGCGTCCGGCGCGCTTGTGGTCGTCCAGTTCCCGCAGGACAGCGGGCATCAGGTGAACCATGTACCGCTTCCCCAGCAGCGGCGTGTAGATCGCCACGTCGGGGTCGTCCAACAGCACGTTCGTGTCGACCACCAAGCGCACCGCCCAGGGGTCAGAGGGCAGCAGCTCACCCAGTTTCCGGAGTGTGGTCACTGCGTCGCGCACATGGTCGGTGGCCTTGTCGATGGTGGCCGGCACCGTTCTGTCACGCGGGCGCTCAAGCCAGCGCCGCAGTAGGTCAAGGTTCTCCTCAAGACGCTTGGTGACCTCGGGAGTCGGATGCGGGAAAAGCAGGCGGAACAGCGGCTCCCAGTCCCGCACGCGCCCCAGCAGTTGCATTCGTCGCGCCTCGAGTCCGGGGCTGCTGGGCACCCATCCCCACTTCGGAGCGCCAAGGTGCATCACGTAGTCGCGTCCCCGGTTGGGGTCGGTGTTTCGGATCTGTGAGTCCGCGAGGATCTGCACGAAGTCCGCTTCGATCAGGTCCAGGTCCGTCCGGAGGCGATCCAGATAGGTCGGTGGAGCTGCTTGCGTGGCCATCTGCCGATGATGTCGCACGCCACTGACATCCCTCACCGGTCGGACATCCCAGAGCACCTCCGCCGCCGGGCTGATGGCGGCGCGGCGCGGCGGCCCCGGCCGACGCGCAACCGGGCTGAGCGCGCCCCGATTCCGCCTTCAACTCGGCCAACTATCAGGTCAGGCATGATGCGGCGGCATGGACTCAGCCGTCATCGCTGCACTGATCACCACACCCACCGCCGTCCTCGCAGCAGCTACCGCCTACGCCGCCCCGCCCCGCGTGGCGCGCATAGTGCTCGCGGGGCGGGCGGGAAGGTGCAGAGACCCGCACTGACACGGGCGGCACCAGGTGACACCGTGGGCGCGCATGCTCATGGCGAGGGGCCTGGAGCCGAGAAGAACGTGTCCTGGTTACCGCCCGGTTCGCCTGCGCGGCGCGACCGGTATGACGTTGTCTGGAGTACGTGATCATCGACAGCAGCCAGGACGGCGCGCCGGCCGGCTTACCCGCCGTCGCCGGCAGCGTCTACCGGGTACCGGAACCGGGCACGGTGGAGGCGGAGTTCACCGGGGTGGACGGCACGCTCGTGCAGCGCCGCTGGGTGGAGGCCGCCGTCGCGGTCAGGTTCGAGCGGCTGGCGCCGGTGGCCGGGTTCCCGGTGGTGCCGGGGCGGCGGTGGGGGCCGGGCTGGTGGTGGTCGGCCACGACCGGGCGGCATGTGATGCACGGTTCGCAGGCGATGTGCATGCAGCTGATGGTCCTGGACCGCGATCCGCACGTGGTGGGCCTCTCAGCGCGGCCGGTGCGGCTGATCTGGCGCGATCCTGACAGTGGGCGGGTGCTGACGTGGGTGCCGCAGCTGTTCGCCCGCTACGCCGACGGGGGCGCGCTGCTCGCCGACTGCCCCGCCGCGACGGCTCCCGCCGCCGGCCGGGCCGAGCGCGCCGGCGCGGTGCTGGAAGCGGCCTGTGCGGCGGTGGGGTTCACCTACCGGCGCCTGGTGCCGCCCGAGACAGTGGTGGCGGCGAACGTGCGGTGGCTGGCCGGCTACCGGCACCCCCGCCACCGTGACGCGGGCGGCCTTGAGCAGGCGGTGCTCGAGGCGTTCGCCGCGCCGCGGCCGCTGATGGCCGGGGCCGCGGCGGCGGGCGAGGTACTCACCGCGCTGCCGGTGCTCTACCACGCGCTGTGGAGCGGTCGGCTGGCCTGCGACCTGACGCGGCCGCTGGGCGAGCACACCCTCGTGACGCCCGGCCCGGCCGCAGGCGGCGGAAAGCGGCGGGAGCAGCAGGAGAGTTGAGCAAGCGCGTGGTGACCGCCCCTGGCGGGCGGTGTGTTGAGGTGGGCGCTCAGGTCACGTTCGAGGGCCGCGCCTGGCAGGTGACCGGCCTGGCCGGCGGGCGGGTGCACCTGGTTGCCGAGGACGGGGCCACCGGGTGTGTGCTGGCCGCCCATCTGGTGTCCGCGCCCGGCTTCTCGGTGACCGCTCCCGCGGCCGCGGAGCCGCCGGCCCCGGCGCTGTGGGAGACGGTGCCGCTGGCCGCGCAGGAGCGGGCCCTGGCCTGGCTGCGGCACATCCGCGAGGTCGAGACCGGGCTGCCCGGCGGCCCGGCAGACGGCGGGATACCGCGGCCCGAATACGACCCGCAGCGCTTCACCCTCGCCGAGCGGGAAGAGGCCAAGGCGCGTGAACTGGCCGCGCTGGGCTGGACCCGGGCCAGCCGGACCACGGTGCAGCGGATGCGGCTGGTCTACCAGCGGCAGGGGCTGTGGGGGCTGGTCGACAAGCGCCACCTGCGCACCGGATCGGCGACCGGGCGTACCGACGAGCGGGTGGTGGCCGCCGTGCTGGAGGCCCTGCGCCGGCGCCGCGGCCGGTCGAAGACCACCACCTTGCAGGTCATCGAGTTGGCCGAGCAGATCGTGGCGGACACCTACGGGCCGGCCCGGGTGAAGCTGCCCGCCCGCTCGTCGCTGTACCGGCTGGTGAAGGTCCTGGCGGATCCGGCCGAGCCGCCGGGCAGTGCGGCGCGCACCGCCACCGGCCCGGCCCGCCCGGGCGGCCCGCCGCCTGCGCTGCGGCCCGCCGAACGGGTCCACATCGCCACCGCCCGCCTGGGCCTTGAGGCGGTGGGCGAGGACGGGGGTGGGGTGCCGGTGGCGGTGACGGCGGCACTGGACGCGGCGAGCGGCTGCGTGCTGGCCGCCGTGCTGCACCCGCCCCAGGACGGGCCAGTGCAATTGTCGGTGCTGCTGGCCGAGATGGCCGTGCCCAGGCCGCAGCGCCCGGGCTGGCCGGCCCTGCTGGAGCAGGCCCACGCGGGCGGGCCTGCCCGGCGGCTGGTGTCCCTGCCCGCACGGATCGAGGCCACCGCGGCGCGTCCGGCGGCCGTGCCCGAGACGCTCGTCGTCGCCCCGTCCACAGCCGCCGTCACCCCCGCTGTCCTGGCCGTGTGCGAGGGCCTGGGCATCAGCCTGGAGCCGGCCCCGTCCCGGGCGGCGGGCGCCCGCCGCGGCGCCGCGTACACGCTGGAGGTCTTCGCAGGCCTGTTCGCGCGGCACGCCACCGCGGCGGAAGAAGCATGCGCAGCGGGAGAGGCCGCCGGGGCGTACTGGAGCATGCCGCAGCTGCAGGACCTGCTGGACGAATGGATCACCGTCAGGTGGCACCAGCGGCCCCAGGAGCAGCTGCGTCATCCGCTGCTGCCCCGGGCGGGGCTCGCCCCCCAGGAGATGTGGGAGGTGTTGCTGGGCGTGGCCGGGGTGGTGCCGCTGCCGCTGGCCGGGCAGCACTACGGCGAGCTGCTGCCGGCAGCCCGGTGCGCCCTCACCGATTCCGGGATCCGGCTGGGCGGGCGCCGCTACGACGATGCGTGTCTGGACGAACACCGCGGCCGCGGCCGGCGGTGGGAGGTCCACCACCATCCCCACGACCCGCGGCAGGTCTTCGTCCGGCTGCCAGACGGCCTGCTCCACGCGATCGGGTGGGCCGACGGCGAGCACACCCTGCGCCCGTTCGACGAGCTGGTCCGGCGCCGCACCGGCGGCGTCCTTGCGCTCCGCGGCACGGGCACACAGCCGGACAGCGAGACAGCCGGCGGCTCCGGTGAGGCAGGGCGCAGTGCAGACGTCGCGGCCATGGAAGGGATCGCCGGCGCCACGATGATGCACTTGGTGCACGACGCTGACGGCGGCGGTGCCGGCGACCGCGTCGCCCGGGATACCGGCGGGTTCGGGGTGTACGACCCGCTGGCGGAGGCCGAGCTGTGGTGAGCGCACACGGCGGCCGCCCGGTGGCCGCAGCCCGCCACCGGCAGGTGAAGCTGGGGGCGTACGTGATGTTCGAGGGCCGCGCCTGGCAGGTGGCCGCCGTGGCCGGGGCGTCGGTACGCCTCGTCGACACCCGCGGGCAGACCGCCTCCGTGCTCGCCCCCTTCCTGTTCGCCGACCCCGCCTTCGCCGTGGTGGACTCCCCCGCCGCCGCGGTGCCGCCGTGGGGGCTGCTGGAGTCGGTGCCCGAGCGGGAACGCGAACGGGCCCTGGCCTGGCAGCGGCACATCCGCGAGGTCGAGACCGGGCTGCCCGGCGGCCCGGCCGACGGCGGGACGCCCCGGCCCGAATACGACCCGGCACGGCGGTCGATGGCCGAGCGGGAGCAGGCCAAGGCCGACGAACTCGCCCGGCTGGGCTGGCCGCAGGCCAGCCGGGCCACCGTGCGCCGCATGCGCGCCCGCTACCACGCAAGCGGCCTCATGGGCCTGGTCCCCCGCCGCAAGCCGTCGCGTGCGACGGGGCGGGCCGATGAGCGGGTGGTGGCCGCCGTGTTGGAGGCGCTGCGCCGCCAGCGCGGCCGCTCGAAGGGCACGCTGAAGGGGCTGCGGGAGCTTGCCGGGCAGATCCTGGCCGACACCCACGGGCCGGGCACGGTCGCGGTGCCTGCGCCGTCGACGTTCAACCGGCTGGTGCGCGTGCTCGCCGACCCTCTGGAACATCCCGGACGGCCGGCCCGCACCGCCACCACCACGCCGGTACGGCCGTACACGCCGACGGTGGCGCTGCGGCCGGGCGAGCTGGTGCAGGTCGACACCACCCGCCTCGACGTGATGGCCGTGGGCGAGGACGGGAAGCCGGTGCGCCCGGAGCTGACGATCGCTCTCGATGTGGCGACCCGCTCGGTGGTCGCGGCCGTGCTGCGCGAAGAGGGCACCAAGGCCGCGGACGCGGCGCTGCTGCTGGCGGAGATGGCCGTGCCCCATCCCGCGCGGCCCGGCTGGCCCGGCCATCTGCGCCTGGCCCACGCCGCCGTCCCCTACGACCGGCTGCTCGCCCTCGACGCACGGCTGGAGTCGGCGGCGGCGCGGCCGGTGGTGGTGCCCGAGACGATCGTCATCGACCGCGGGGCCATCTTCGTCTCCGCCGCTTTCCTCGCCGCCTGCGAGACCCTGGGGGTGAGCGTGCAGCCGGCACCTCCCCGCTCCCCCGCTGCCAAAGGCGCCGTCGAGCGGACCTTCGGCAGTATCAACACGCTCGTCGCCCAGCACATCGCCGGCTACACCGGCTCCCATATCCTGGAGCGCGGCGAGGCAGTGGAGGACGAAGCACGGTTCACCATGGCCCAGTTGCAGGAACTGCTCGATGAGTGGATCACCACCCGCTGGCAGCACCGCCCCCACGAGGGCCTGCGCCATCCCCTCCTGCCGAAGAAGGCCCTCACCCCGAACGAGATGTGGGGCGCGCTGCTGGGCGCGTCCGGGTACGTGCCGCTGCCGCTGACCGGCGCCGACTACCTGGAACTGCTGCCCGTACGCTTCCACCCCATCACCGCCCGCGGCATCCGCATCAACTACCGCACCTACGACCACGCCTGTCTCAATGAGCACCGCG
The DNA here is from genome assembly GCF_009709555.1 of Streptomyces blattellae. GTDB lineage: Bacteria > Actinomycetota > Actinomycetes > Streptomycetales > Streptomycetaceae > Streptomyces > Streptomyces blattellae. The sequence goes on from NZ_WJBG01000177.1 coordinate 24,492, forward strand.
GCCGCCCCTCCCCCACCGGCCAACCCGGCGGCAAGTGGGAGGTCCACCTCAACCCGCACGATGTGCGACAGGTCTACATCCGCCTACCCGACGGGCTCCTGCACGAGATCCCGTGGATCCACCGCGACCACGTCCACGCCCCCATGGGCGAAACCGCATGGCGCCACATCCGCGCCGCCCTGAACCGGCGCGGCGACCGCGAGCGCCACGAGGCCGACCTGGCCGAGGCCGCCGACCAAATCCTGCGCCGCGCCCGCCCCCTGCCCGGCCACGGCGCTCCCGCCCCAGCGGCGCCGGGAACGGCGGGCCCGCAGACGGCGGATGACGACGCGGAGGCCGAGGAGAGTCCCGACACCGCCGACTCCCACGCCCCTGACGCTGACGCTGACGGCAATCTTGCCGACAGCGATGAACTCTCCCCGCCTGCGGGCCGATACGCGCTGTACAACGCCTTCGAGGAGGCCGAACACTGGTGACCAGCCCCGATGTCACACCCACCGTCGAGGAGACGTCCCCGGGGACGGTCACCACGTTCGACGCCTTCGCCCGGTTCGCCACCACCGCCCCGCCCACGCCGCCGCAGCCGGGCCAGGCACCCCGCCCGCCGGAGGAACGCCTGGCCTACCACTCCCAGTTCGTCACCGTGCGCACCCCGGCCATCGAAACCCTCTCGCGCAATGTGCGCACCCTGATGATCCTCGGCCGCCACCAGCAGGTGACCGCACGCCCGTCCCTGATCGTCACCGGGCCGGCCACGACCGGCAAGACGACCGCGCTGCTCGAAGTGGGCCGCACCTGCCACCTGGCCCACACCCGCCGCGCCGCGCCCGGCGACGACAGCGTGCCCGTCGCCTACGTACTGGTGCCGCCCGGCGCCACCGCCAAGACGCTGGCCGGGGAGTTCGCCCGCTACCTCGGCATCCCCGTCACCACCCGCATGACCACCACGCAGATCACCACCGCCGTCTGCCACACCTACACCGCGGCCGGCATCAAGCTCGTGCTGATCGACTTTACCGACCGCCGGTAGTCCTGCCCGTGATGTCCGTCTGGGACTGTGACCAGCACGTCCTGGGCTTGTTTACCGACCGTGTCCGGGGCGTCTGTCATGTTCTGGAGTCGGTACGGAGGACAAGTGGTACGGCACGTGGTGGTCGGGGACTTGAGGGTCCAACGGATCGAGCGGAAGGAGGGGCGACGGTCGTGGACGATCGTCTGGCCCGAGGGAACGCTGCACACGGAGGCGGACCGGTTCCTGCGTGAGCACGAGGGCTCGGGCACGCAGAAGACGTACGCGTACTACCTGGTGGACCACCTGCGGTGGCTGGAGCGCGAGTGCCTGGGCTTCGACACGGTCCAACTGCGGGACCTGGAACGGTACATGGGCATCGTCGGCGCCGAGGTCCGCATGCCGCTCGGGGAACCGTGGCGGGTGGGCAAGCGCCCCTACGGCCGCTCGGCTCTGTCGACCGCAGCCGCCTGCCTGAAGGGCTTCTACCTGCAGCAGGCTTCTCGCGGCATCAACGGCGAGCTCGGCAAGAAGCTCGATCAGTCCCGGCTGCCGTCGCGGGTGGACAAACGCCGCTCGTTCCTCGGGCATGTGAAGAACACGCTGCCCACCAACCCGCTGGCGCCGAAGGGGCCGCACCGCCGGCACCCGAAGATGCTGCCGGACGGCGCCCGGGAGAGGCTGCTGGAAACGGTGAACGCCGCCCGGGACCGGCTGGTGGTCACCTGGCTCGCCGACGGCGGGCTTCGTATCGGCGAGCTCTGCGGACTCCACCTGGTCGACCTGCACCTGCGCGAGAACGCGGCCTGCGGCGAGTGCCACACCCCGCACCTGCACGTCTGCCACCGGCCCGGCAACCCGAACCGGGCCGAGGCCAAGACCAAACACCCCTGGCGGGTCGAGCACGGCACCGTGACTGGCGGGCTGATCAAGCGGGTCAGCCCGGCGATGGTGCACTCCTACTTCGAGTACATCACCACCGAGTACCCGCAAGGGGTTCGGCACGGCATGCTCCTGGTCCAGCTGCACGGCGCCGATGCCGGGCAGCCGTGGGCACCGGTCGGGGCCCGGCGGATGCTCGGTCGGGCCGGGAAACGCGCTGGTCTGGGGCTGGTGAAACCCCATGCCTTCCGGCACACCTTTACCTCGGCGGTTCTCGACGCCGCTGACGGCAACCTGCTGATAGCCCGGGACGCCGGCGGTTGGGCGTCGGCCGCGATGGTCGACGAGGTCTACGGGCACGTCGATGTCCACGACCCGGCGTTCGACGCCGCACTGCGCGCGGTCTGGGGTGGGGCGTGATGCGGCGGCAGGAGTACCTTCGGCCGCTGTTCACCGAGCGTCCGGACCGGGTCGGCCGCGACCGGCTGGAGATCCTGACCGCGCTCATCGGCGGGCCGTCCTTCGACCCGATCTACCGGCCCGACATCATCGAGATCCCGCGCGGCCACGCGATCTACCGGTGGGAGTGCGTCGTCGGCAGCTGTGAACGCACCCGGACGGGCGGGTCGGACCTGTGCTCGGAGCATCAGCGGCAGTGGGTCTGCGACCGCGAGCGCGGCGTGGGCAAGGCCGCTTTCGTGGCCGCGGCCCAGGGGCTGGAGCGACATGTCGGAGCGGAAGAGAGCATCTGCCGGATCTGCCCTGAACGGCCCGCAGCACACAGCGACCTGCGGCTTTGCCAACGACATCTGAGCCGGTGGGTCGCGCGCAAGAAGGAGGGAGATGACAGCGACTCCTTCGCCACCTGGGTGAGCGACGAACAGCCGTGCCCTGGCTACGGTCCCTGCGGCGCGGTCGTCTGCCCGAACCTGGCCGATGCCCCGCTGGGGCTGTGCTCGTGGCACGGCAGCCGCTACCGCCGTGACGGCAGCCCTGGAGGCGCCGCGATACCGCCCAACTGGTGGCAGCGATATGAGAAATTCGGGAAGACGGTCCCGATTGAGTACGGCGACCAGGAGGAATTCCGACACTGGTGCGCTACCGTTCCCGCGCATCCGTGGCCGGGGCAGATCAACCTGCGCGGGCTACGGCCCCTGGTGCGGGCCGAGATCCAGTGGGGGCTGTTCGTCCACACCCGCCGGGCCCGGCCCAGCCGGTGGGATCTGGGCTGGATCCGGTCGCTGGTGACCACATGCCGCACGCTGGAAGTGAACTCGCTGATCGACTTCGAGTTCGGGACCGGTGGTTCTGCCGCGTTCACCGGGGCGATCGCCAAGGAGATCCTGCACGAGCTGCGATTGGTCTACTTCACCCCGCAGGAGGCCAAGGACGCCGGTTTCCTGGAGACCGAGCACTTCGGAGTGCTGTTCCCGCACCGGATGAGTCACATCGACCTGACCGGCATCCCGCAGCGCTGGCTGCGGGATCTGACGTGGGACTACCTGGCGGACCTCCTTCGGTCACCACGCTGTCCGCGCTCTGCCGGCCCGATCGACGATCTTCGCCGGGCCGCCATCGAGCTCGGAGCATTCCTGGAAGTCGAGGCGCCTGGCGGTGGCCACGACCCTGCAGTTCTGCGGGAAGAACACGCCCAGCGATTCGTCACCGACCAGCGCCATCGTGAACGCGAAGGGCTCCCCTCTCTGGCCGTGAAGCGGCCGGACGGGACCGCGAGCATCGTCACCACCGTCACACGGTCGGTCGTATTCAACGCCGTGCGCAAACTGATGCGCGACGCGCTGGACACCGGCACTGCCGAAGGGCTGGGCCTGGAGCGGGAGTTCATCATCGCGTTCCCGACAGCCGGCGCCACCACCGGCCGGACCGCGCGTCGGCCCTTCCCCGACGAAGTCGCCCGGGCCCTGGCCGACGAGGCGAATCTGGCCGAACTCGCTGCCACCTACGACGCCCAGGACAACGGCGTCCGCGACATTTGGGAGACCACCGTCACCACCGGTCGCCGCATCGGAGAGGTGATCAAGGTGCGGTGGGACTGCATCGGCCGCTACGGCGGCCTGGCGATGTTCTGGCACGACCAGACCAAGGTCGGCAACTACGACGCCGCGATCCGCATACCCGAACGGCTCTACGAGATGCTCGCCGAACGCCAGCGCAAGACCCTGGACCGCTTCACTGCCCGCTACGGCTACCGGCCGACCGGCGCCCAACGCGCCGGACTGGCCCTGTTTCCCACGATCTACCGCAGCCAGGACGGGACCGTGTCGCTGACCCATCAGTGGTTCTACAGCCGGTTCCGGCCCTGGGTGGACGCCATGGACCTCGGCCACTATGTCCCCCACCAGGCTCGCCATACTCTGGCCACCAATCTGTTGCGCAACGGGGCGACTTTGACCCACATCCGCCGCTATCTGGGACAGGTCAGTGATCGGATGGCAGAGCACTACGTCCATCTCACCAGCTCCGATCTGGAGAACGTGCTCCAGCACGTCTGGGTCGCCGGTCCCGGCGCCGCACACCCCGGCGAACTTCTGGCCGGGAAGACCACCCCGCTCACCCGGGAGCAGGCTCAGGCCCTGGCGATCGACCTGTCCCGCCGCAGCACCCCGGCCGAGGGCGGGTTCTGCACCTTCCAGCCCGTGGTCGACGGCGGCGCCTGCCCCTGGAACCTCGACTGCCACAACTGCGACAAATTCGTCCTGTCCGGCGCCGACCTCCTCTACTGGCGTCGCAAACGCGAGCAGTGGCAGCTGCTGGCCGAAGGCGCCCCCGACGACGCGACCGCCGACTACCTGCACCGCTACTTCGAACCCACCGCCCGCGCCATCGACGGCCTGGAGAAGGCCCTGGCCGGCCTCGGCCTCCTCGACGACGCCCTTGCCCTGGACCTGCGCAAACCCCAGGACTACTTCCACCGGGTCTGGTCCACCGCCTTCCGCGCCGCCGACCTCGCCGACGCGGGCAGCGACGGGCCAGACGAGTACAGCGGTACGTGCACAACCGACGGCGACGACCCCGAACAGGAAGCTGCATGAACACCGCCACCATTCCCGGACCCCGCACTGCGGCGGCCCTGGCAGCCCGCCGCCGCAAGACCGAAGCCGCCCTTGAGCGCGTCCACCAGGCCATCGCCCGGCTCCGACGCGAGAAAGCCCAGGTCAGCGTCGCCTCTGTCGCCCGCCGAGCGAACGTCTCGCGCACCTTCCTCTACGACAATGCTGAGGCCAGAGCCGCAGTCGCCGCAGCGATGACTCAGAACGGTGAACGCCGGTCCCGCATGCTCGTTGAGCAGGACAACGAGCGCGAGGCGACCTGGCGCGAACGCGCCCTGAACGCCGAGGAGGCCCTCAAGGCCGCCCATACCGAGATCCTCTCCCACCGCACCCGCATCGGTGAACTCCTCGGTCAAATACGTGACTTGGAGGATGAGTGGCCGCAGGAAGCCGTCCAGCGGATCACCACCGAGAACACCACCCTCAAGCAGCGCGTCCGCCAACTCACCACCGACAACCGCACCCTCGACGAACGGCTCAAGGCCGCCCGCTCCAACCTCCGCTTCCAGGACCGCCGCCTGGCTGACCTCGAAGCCCGCCTTGCCGACCCGGGATCAGGCATGTGATCCCGTCCGCTGACCGCCTCATGACCAAGTAACCACCTTGGTGACACCATCGGCGAAGTCCGGTGGCGCCCCAGATAGGCCAGAGGAAAGGGGGCGGTCCTGCCCCCTACACCTGGCAGGATCGCCTCCCATGAGTTCTGACCGATGGAGCACCCACACGATCGAGATGGGTCCCGACAGCGTGATCAAGCGCTTCCGGGACGCGGATCGCGAGCGGTGCGAGCGCGAGTGGCGTGCCCTGAGACTGCTCGACACATACGTCCCCGGGCTCGCACCGCGACCCATGCCCGCCGATCCCTCAGCCGCAGTGCCCACCGTGGTGATGTCCCGACTCATCGGCAGACCTCTGCGCGGGCGCCCCATCGACGAGCGGCAGACCAAGGCCCTGGCAGAAACCGTCGCCGCGCTGCACAGCGCAGTGCCGTCGTCAGCACTTGACGAAGTCCCCCTCAGACCAGGACGTCAAGGCGAGCTCATCGCCCACATCGACACCTGGTCCGCGCGCATCCCCGCTCGCGCCAGCAGCCCGGTGTCCCGGGCCATGGCCGCGGGCCTGGCGTGGCTGGCCAAGTCGGGCCTCGAACCTTCGGGCGAGCCATCAGTGCCCACAGTCTTCGGCCCTGGCGACGGCAACCTCGCTAACTATCTTTGGGACGGCTCGAAAGTTCGGGTCGTCGACTTCGAGGACTCCGGCCGCAGCGATCGCGCCTTCGAGCTGGCGGAGATCACTGAACATGTGTCGAGCTGGGTGGAGCACCCTCTTGATGTCCCGGCGTTCCTGGGGCACTTTGACCTGACCCTCGTTGAAGCCTCCCGGCTCCGAGAGTGCCGACGGCTCCTCGCCCTCGTCTGGCTGTTCCTGCTCTCTTTCGACGATCCAGACCATCCCAGGAACCCTCCCGGCACGGCGGATCGGCAGGCCGACCGTCTGCTGGAACTGCTGGACTGAACAGACACCCCTGCCACCTCGATAGGCGGGATGCGTCGCACGAGACAACTCGGACGAGCAATAGCATCGGCCGCACACGACCGCGCGGACATGTAGTCTATGAATCGTCGCAGTTCAGAGCCGGTTCACGAGCTCCTGCGGTCGGTAAAGTCGACGAGATCCACCGGCTCAACCCCCGCACCTCCAGCGGCTCCGAGGCCGCCGACTGGCTCAAAGACCTCACCGAACGCGTGCGGGCCACGTTCGTCTACGCGGGCATCGACGTCACCGACAGTGCCGTTTTCACCGGGCTGCGCGGCGCGCAGCTGGCCGGGCGTGCCTCTCTGATCGACTGCGGGGCACTGCCCGCCCGAGCTGGCCAGCGGGAGCCGTTCCGGGAGCTGATCGCCGCCCTGGAACGCGCCCTCGACCTGCACGCCCACCGCGCGGGCAGCCTGCCGAAGCTGGCCCCCTACCTGCACGAACGGACCGCCGGACGCATCGGCAGCCTCTCCCGCCTGATCCGCCAAGCCGCCATCGAAGCCATCCTCGATGGCAGCGAACGCATCACCAAGACACTTTTGGACGGCATCGCGCTCGACCACCTCGCCGAAGAGCACTACCGGCCCCGCAACCCCGCCCGCCGCCGCACCCGCCCCAGCGGCCGGTGACCTCCCCGGCCTCAACCAGGCCATCGCCCCCGGTGCGGGCCGCCACCGCGTGGCCATCCGTGCCCGGTCCGCTGCGCGTACGGCCGCTGCCCGGCGAGGCCACCGCCTCCTACCTCACCCGCCTCGCCGCCACCTACCGCCTCAGCCCCGCCCAGCTCCTCGACGGACTCGGAACCACGGTCACCGGCACCGAGAACGCCCCGCCCGCCGCCGAGATCCGCCTCAGCACCGAAGCCGCCCGCCGCCTGTCCGGCTTCGCCCGCATCCCGACCGCGCACCTCACCCGTGCCCTGCCCCATCTGCGCCCGCCCGCGCCCTCGTCGGCCAAGATCGGCGTGCACGGCACGGCCACCGCCCACTGGCATGTGGTCGAGCCCGCCCTGCAGCCGTTGCCGGCGTGCACCGCCTGCACCATCCGCCGCAGCCCGCACACGTCAGCCTCCGCGTGGATCCACCCGTCGCCGGGCCTGCCCCGGATCATGATCTGCACCCGCCACCAGCAGGCATCGAGCGACCCCAGGCATCCCGCGCCCCTCGACATCCGGGCTGTCCCCGAACTCACCCAAGCCCACCTTCGCGCGCGCCGCCCGGCGACACCGGTCTCCCTGAGCTGGGCATCGACGATCACCACACGCTGGTACGACCACCATCAACACCTGCACCAGCGCTGGCGGATGCGCCTGCACCGGCTCATCGCCGCCAACCCCCACATCCCCACGGGCCCGGCCTCCCCCGCCCTGACTTGCCGGGACCTGATCACCTATCCCGAGACCCTCACCCTCGCCGCGGCCCTCGACCGCCTGCGCCCGCACCCCCTGACACGCACACAGCAGACCGCCTTCCTCCACCACCTCGCGGGCCACCTCCGACTGCCCCGCCTCGCACCCGCCGACCACGACCTGCTCTGGCAACGCCTGCACACCCGCTGAACCAACACACGCCCCTCGCTGCCCGGCCCTGACAGAACAGGCTGACAACTCCCGTACCTATAGACGCGCCAACTACCCTGCGCAAAAACCACCACCACACTCAACTCACTGCGCAGCCATAAACGTCCAGCTCAGCCCACGTGCCACCCGTCGTCGGCGCCATGGCCCCACGTAAGCCTCCCCCGCCGAACAGGCATACCGCTCACTACAACTGAGCAACAGCAGACCACAACCAAGATCAATAAGCAGGCTCACCAGCTACGCCACAGACGAACCGCGAAGTCTCCCGGTGACCGACGATCTTCACCGAAGCGTGACGGGCGCCGGTAGTGCCGGCGCCGCCCGCCGCCGAGGGGGGTGTTTCCATGACGCCATCCTGTACGTGAACCGGACCGGGATCCCCTGGCGCTACCTCTGCTCGACTACCCGCAACGGCTCGCGGCGTGGTAGGTTATAGGTCGACCACTAACGTAGGAGGGAAGATGACAGTCAAGGGAGACGCCGCCGCCCGCCGGGCCGCTGCCCAGCACGCCCTGGCCGAGCACCTGCGCCTTACCGCCGCGGGACGCGTCGAGGAATGGGTGGAGCTGTTCGCCCCGGACGCGGTGCTCGAGTTCCCGTACGCACCGGCCGGCGTGCCCCAGCGGGTGACCGGGCGAGACGCACTGGTCGCCCACATGAGCAACTTTCCCGAGACCTTCGACGTGGAGTTCGTCGACCTGGTCTTCCACGACACCGTCGATCCGGGTCTGGTGATCGCCGAATTCCGCTCGAAGGGCACTGCCCTGCCGACCGGCAAGCCGTACGAGCAGACGTGCATCTCCGTCGTGCGGACCGATGACGACGGGCGCATCACCCACTACCTGGACTACTGGAACCCGCTGGTGGCGATCGAGGCGCTCACGCCCGACGACGTGCCGTCCGACTCTGACCTCAGCGTGACTTTTGGGGGCTGAGGGGAGCCGTGTTTGACTGACGCCCATGCCTGCCGCCGGTACCAGCACGAAGAGCGACGAACGACGTCGGGCCATCATGGCCGCCGCGGTCGACTGCTTCGCGCAAAAAGGTTTCTACGGTACGACGACGCACGAGATCGCAGCGTGGGTCGGCGTCTCTCAGCCGTACCTCTACCGCCTGTACCCGAACAAGGAAGCGCTGTTCGCGGCGGCGGTCGACCACGTGTCGGTCGTCATGACCGACACGCTGGTCGCTCACTCGCCGGCGTCGGGCGGGGCCGGCCTCTCGCCCGAGGCGAGGTTGGATGCCGCACGCGGCGCTTACGCCGCGCTCGTCGCGGACCGGAACATCCTGCGTTTCCTCATGCACGCGAACTGTGCCGTCGGCGAGCCGCTGGTGGCACAGGCCGTGCGCCGATGCTACGCCAAGCAGGTCGACACCGTCCGGCAGCTGCTGGGCGACGACGCCGCCGTACGGCGCTGGTTCGGCGACGGAATGCTCGACAACGTGGTCGCCGTGCTGGGTCTGGCCGATATCGATGAGCCGTGGGCGCACGTCCTCACCGCTCGATGAGACCCGACACCGGCAGTTCGGCGACGACGGCCCCGAGCCTTCCCCGTAGGCCGGCTCGGCCAGCCGGTTCAGGACCCGCTCGGCGATCACGAGCTCCTCCCGCTCGGCCTGGACCTCCTGCAGCTGCCTGGCCAACTCCGCAGCGAGCCTGTCCAGTTCACTCCAGCGAGCCGTGATCCGCTCCAGCTCCCGCGTCCCCACGCCCTCCCCCGCTCTCGCGCAGCAGAACTTGAGGACACCCCCGAACGACATGTCAGACGATCTTCGCCGTGGACACTGGCCGACGACCAGCGCAAGTCGCTCTCCCGGCCCTCACACCAGGCCCGTGACCAGCAACTTCACGATGCATACCACTCATTGGGGTTTGCCGAGATATGCCTCGATGACGTGGGGATCCTTGGACACCTCTGCATAAGTGCCGTTGGCGATGATCCGGCCGGTTTCGAGGACGTAGACGCGGTCGGTCATGCGTTGGACCGTCGGCATGTCGTGCTCTACGAGCAGTACCGCGCAGCCGAGCTCGGTCAGCACACTGTGGAGGACGGTGAGGAAGTCGTCGGCGTCCGATACCCCGGCCACGGGCTCGTCGAGGAGCAGCAGTCTGGGCTTGGTGACGAAGGCGCGGCCGAGTTCGACCAGCTTGCGGACGCCGTAGGGGAGTTCGCCGGTGAGGGTGTCCGCGTAGTCGGAGATGCCCAGCCGCTCCAGCGCCTCCATCGTCCTTCGCCTCACTGACTGGTTCGAGCTTGGACGAAGGCTGCTCCCGAAGGCCAGGCCGCTCTCGGCTGCGACGACGATGTTGTCCACGACCGACATGGACAAGAACAGCTCAAGGTTCTGGAATGTGCGAGAGATGCCCCGGCGGTACCGTGCGTGCGCTGGGAGGCGGCGCACGCTCTTGCCGTCGAACAGAACGTCGCCGGCGGACGGGCGCAGGCCGCCCGCTACGGCGTTGACCAACGTGCTCTTGCCGGCTCCGTTCGGGCCGATGAGGCCGACCCGCTCCCCCGGCTCGATGCTCAGGGTGACGTCGTCCATCGCCACGACGCCTCCGAACCTTTGCGAGACAGCAACCACGTCCAGGATCGGCGTGCTCATGCGTCCACTCCTAGGTAAAGGTGCGACAGCTCGTGGTCGACGAGCAGGCTCTGTGCGGATCCGGTCGTCGCGACGCGTCCACGGGCCAGGACGTAGGCGCGATCCGACAGTTCCAGGGCGGCGCGGGCGTTCTGCTCGATCAGCAGGACGGACACGTCTTGCTGATCGGCGATAGACCGGAGGCCCCGCATGATCTGCTGTGTGATGAGCGGCGACAAGCCCAAGGACGGCTCGTCGAGCATCAGGAGCCGTGGGGAGCCGACGAGAGCTCGGCCGATCGCCAGCATTTGCTGCTCGCCGCCCGACAGCGACCCGGAGAGCTGCCGGAGTCTCGACTTGAGGACGGGGAAGTGCTCGAATACCTCTTCCAGGGCGTCATCCAGGCCTCCTTGCTGTTCTCGGGGTCTGAAGAACATGCCCATCCGCAGGTTGTCCTGGACGGTGAGGTCGGGAAACACACCGCGCCCCTCCGGGACGTGTGCGATCCCGGCACGAGCGATCAGATGCGGCGAGTCGAGGTTCCGGCTCCCGATCAGCGTGCCGCTCCAAGAGATCTCGCCCCGTTCACACGGGATCAGGCCGGATATCACGCGCAGGACCGTCGACTTGCCTGCTCCGTTGGCACCCAGCAGGCTCACGACCTCCCCTCGGCCGACCGTGAGGGAGAAGTCCTTGAGTACGCGGCCGTCGCCGTACCCGGCACTGACCTGATGCAGGCGGAGGAGCGCAGGCTGCTCCAGTGCGGGATGCTCGACGCCGTCGATCGGCGGCTCGGCGACCGCGACGGAATCACTGACGCCATCCGTCACCGCGTCTTCGGTCCCGTTCGCGTCGACGACATCCACTTCGCGGGGAGCGCTGACGAGCCGGCGCGCGATTCCGGCGAGCCCGCTCGGCGCCACGAGCATGACGACAAGGAGGGCGGCCCCGAAGACAAGCGGGGCTGGAAGTCCGGTGGAGTATTCGGGCACCAGCGTGATGAACGCGGCCCCTGCCAGGCTGCCGGCAACCGATCCTGACCCGCCGAGCACGACCGCGAGGAGGACGTACACACCGAAGAACACGTCGTAACTGTCAGGCGCGACGAAGGCGATCAGTACGCCTGTCAGCGCACCGCTGAGGCCGATCAGCCCTGAGCTGAGAACGAATGCGCCGAGTTTGACACGCACCGTGTTCAAGCCGAGCGCCCTGGCGCCATTCTCGCTGTCGCGAACCGCACGCCAGTTCCGGCCCAAGCGGCTCGAACCCGCCCACCCGGCGAACAGGGCGACCGCCGCCGCGACAACATAGACGAGCCAGTACTGAGATTCGGGGGTGAGGAACGCCTCCGACGCCAGGGTCTTGCCCCGGTCACCGCCGGTGACGTCCCTGAAGTAGAGAAGCAGTTCCGGGGTCGCGAAAGCGAACAGCAATGTCAGCAGTGCCAGGTACAGGCCCGAGAGCCGGATGACGGCGATGCCGATAACCAATCCGAGGACTGCCGCGGCGACGCCGGCCACGACCAGCGCCAGGATGAGCGGAACCCCCTCCTCCACCGCGATGGCCGCACCGTAGCCGCCCGCCGCCGCGAACCCACCCGTGCCGAGTGAGACCTGTCCGCCGTGCCCTGCCACGATGTTCAGGCCGACCACGGCGACGAACGCCGCCAGGACGGTGGCGACGGTGTACATGTCCGTCACCGGCAACACGTACGGGACCATCGCCAGCAGCACCGCTACCGCCGCCCACCCAGCCCATGGGACAGCGCGCATCCAAGGAGCCGGCCGCAGCGAGGGAAACCCACGACGGGCGACCCCGCTCCTGCGCCCTCTTCGTGCTGCCCCGGCACCGAGGTCGGGCTCATCAAGCTCGCGTTCGGCCCGGCCGAAGAGCCCGTGCGGCCGGAAGACGAGGATCAGCGCCACCGCGAGGAACGTGTAGGTCGAGACGAGTTCTCCGCCGGGGTAGACCACCAGCAGGTTGGTACCGACCCCGAACGCGATCGCCCCCAGGACGACACCGACGATGTTCGTGAAGCCGCCCAGGATGACCGCGGCGACGGCCGTCAGCAGGAAGGTCGCGAAACTCGTCGGCGAGAGATAGGTGAGCGGAGTGACCAGCAGCGCCGCGGCCGAACCGTACGCCCCGCCGATGAGCCATCCGGCGAGGCGCACGCGCTTGACGTCAACGCCGAGCAGCTGTGCCGTCATGGGGCCCGAGCTGGTCGCCCGCATCCCCAGACCGAGTCTGCTCCGCTCCACCAGAACCAGCAGGACCGCGGTCATCACCACCGCGGTGCCGATGATAAACAGCTGGTTGGCGCTGACCGAGAGCGTCGACCCGAACCGAACGGTGCCCGCATCCGCGAGGACCGGCGGGAGACTCCTGGGCTGAAGACCCCAGATCAGGCTCGCAGCGCCCTCCAGCCCGAGAAAGACCCCCATCGTGGCGATCGAGATCGTGAAGGCCGGCTGCTTGGACAACGGGACGACGAGGAGGCGCTCGACGAGGCCGCCCAGGAGTGCCCCGACGCCGGCCGCGGCGGGAAGAACGACCCAGTACGGGACGCCGCCCTTCAGCATGTCGTAGGCGACATACCCGACGATGACGCCCATGCCCCCCAACGCGAAGTTGAGGACCCTCGTCGTGCGGTACACGACCACCAGGCCCTGACCGGCGAGTGCATACAACAGACCTGTCACGGCACCGCTCAGGATCACGCTTAGCATCAGTTCGCTCCTCGTTCAGCGCTTAGTGCCAGAACAACCGTGAGTGCTACTTGGGCAGCGGAGCGAAGTCGGTGACCTTCTCCAGACCGACGTCACCGCCGCCCTCGGCGACCTTCCAGAAGGACTGCGCGGCAACCGCGGCATGAGAGTCGCTGGAGTACGTCATGAGCGGCGTCGTCCCGAGCTCCAGGTCCTTGAACTCCAGGGCCTTGATGAACGACTCCGAGGTCGGCTCCGCCCCGCCTTCGGTCGCCTCGCTGATGCCGTGCGCGATGATGGACCCGACGTTGTAGCCGATGCCGGTGTTCGTGTCGTCCACCTGGTCGGCGCAGTCACCGCCGAGATCCGCCACAGCGGAGCGGTAGGCCTTCACACTCGGCTCCGACGTCTGCGTCGACGGCCACGCCCACTGGGCGACGTAGGTTCCGGCCGCGAGACCCCCAGCGAGTTCCAGGTACTTGGGTCCGTACGCGAACGGGTTGAGGACCCACTCCGGGTCGTAGCCGATGGCATCCGAGGCCTTCTGCAGCGCGGCGATCTGCGTGTCGACGAAGTTGACGTACACGGCCTGCGCTCCTGAGCTCTTCAGCTTGTGCGCGAGGGAGGCGAAGTCCGTCGTGTCGACGGGAACGCTCTCCACAGCCGCCAGCTCGACGCCTGCATCCTTCGTGATCGAAGGCATCGCGTCGGCGACCGGTTCGCCGGCCGGTCCGCTGTAGGCAAACGCCATCTTTTCCGCATCCAGGGTCGAGCTGATGAACTCGACTGTGCCCTTCGCGTCCTGAACGTAGGACGGGTAGTAGCCGAACTGGCCATCCCACGGCGGAGGCGTCACCATGGCGCCATCGGCGGTGGCGAAGGTCGGGATTCGGCGCGACTCCAGCGCCGGTCGCGACGCCTCCGCTGGGGCGGTCCCGGCGACGTAGGCGGCGAAGACGCCGTCGTTGGCGAAGTTCCGCGCGATCGACGCGGCACGCGACGGGTCGTACTGGCTGTCCTCCTTGCGCACCTCCACCTCGTAGCCGTTGAGCTCATCCGAGCCGCTCACCGACTTCAGGTACGCTTCCACGCCGCAGCCTTGCGCGAACCCCGCCGCCGCCACGGGTCCGCTCAACGGCACGGAGACTCCCAGGACCAGCGCCTTGTCCGAGCCACTGCTCGCGGTGCCACCGCACGCGGCCAGCGCGAGCGTGCAAACCGATCCCAGTGCAACCACCGCGAGAGTTCTGGGCCTCGAGCCGAGGCCAGAAGGCGTGCCAATGCTCATGGGTTCTCTCCTTTGAGATTCGGAAGCCGGTCTCGGGCACATCAACCGTGACCAGAACCGCTCCCGAGTACGGTTTGGCGTACCGTACTTTGAACCAACCTTGAAGGCAAGAAGTCCGAATGCTCCATACCTGCTGGAGATCAGATCGTTGCGCCACCATCGATGACCAAGCACTGGCCAGTCGTCAGGGACGTGAGCGCGGTCAGGTAGAACACCGCATCGGCGACATCGTCAGCAGTGGCGACCCGAGGGATCGGATAGCCGGCAGCCAGCCCCTCGATCTCCTCCTCGCTGAGCACCCCACGCATCCAGTCCGTGCTGATGGGCCCGGGACACACCGCGTTCACGCGGATCTGCGGAGCGAGCGCACGGGCCAGCGACTTCGTCATGGTGTTGAGCGCCCCTTTGCTCGCGCAGTAGGCGATTGACGATCCCTGGCCGGTGATGGCGGCGGCGGAACTGACGTTGACGACCGAGGCCCGAGGAGACTGCCGAAGCAGCGGAACCGCGGCACGCGTCACGAAGTACGGCCCCTTCAGGTTCACGTCAAGAATGCGGTCCCAGATCACCTCGGAGAGTTCCTCCAGCCTCTGGTGCTGGATGAACGCGGTGGTGCCGGCACTGTTGACGAGCGCGTCCAACCGGCCGAACTCGCGCTCCACGCGGCTCACCATGTCGCGGACCTTGGCATCGTCGGACACGTCGCACTCCACCACGAGAGCGCGCGCCCCAGCCGACTCCACGAGCGCGGCAGTCCGCCGAGCGTCGTTCTCGGTGCCGAAGTGGTTGACGACCACGTCGAACCCATGGCGAGCAAACCTGACGGCACATCCGCGTCCGACCCCGGTAGCCGCGCCGGTGATCAGCACGACGCCGCCTGCGGTCGGTGGCGGCGACAGTTCCTCCGCGCCCATGTCAGACATGCCGACCCACGCCGGTGTTCCCTTTGTTCCCTATGCAGACCATCCTGGCTCCTCCACACGGTGTCGAATAGCGCAGCCCCGGGACGGCAATTACTCCGTCTTACGGTTCGGCGTACCGTACTTTTGCACCTCAGGAGGGCGCAAGGACCCGGCTCGGCCCCGGAGGAGGCTCTAGCATCGGGACCCATGAGCACCGACACGATCGCCGTTTTGGACCGGGCACTCAGCGTGCTCCGCACTCTCGCGCTACGACCGGAGGGTTACTCCCTGCCCGAACTGGTCGAGGAGATGGGTCTGCCGAAGACGACAGTGCGGCGCTTTCTGGTGACATTGGCGGGGCAGGGGTTCGCGGACTACGACGAAGAGCGCCAGCGGTACACGCTCGGCGTCCTCATTCTCGGCCTCGCCGCGGGCCTCACCCAGCAGAACATCATCGCGGTCACGCTCCACCCCGCACTTGAGCGGCTACAGCAGGAGACCGACGAAACGGCCTCACTGTGGATCCGAGTCCGCTTCTCGGCGCTGTGCCTCAGCAGCATCGAAAGCCCGAAGTTCGTACGCACCGTCAGCCCGCTCGGCCGCTCGATTCCGCTGTACGCCAGCGCTCACAGCAAGGTGCTGCTCACCAGACTTCCCGACGAGGAGCTGACCGATTACCTGGCCGCCACCGACCTACGGCCACTGACATCGCAGACCATCACGGACCCGGCGGCCTTAAGAGAGGAGATCAAACTCGTCAGAGGACAGGGGTATGCCGTGAGCAAGTGCGAGGTCAACGACGACGTCGTGGGTATCGCCGCGCCGGTGACCGACCGTACCGGCCGGATCATTGCCTGCCTCTCGGTCACGGCACCGGCACACCGCGTTGACGACCGGCGGCTCTCGGAACTGATCTCGTCGGTTCGCGACGCCGCGGCCTTCGGGGCAGAGCGCATCTCAGGCTCGTAGTACTCACCCCGAACCAGAATCCGCGCGCACGACTGCCTTTGGTCACATACGCCCAGAGGCCGGGATGCGACTGTCTTCGCATAGAACCCACCTGGAGATGGGACTGCGATGATCACAGTGGATCCGCGCACGAGAGCAAAGCCGGTCGAGCCCACGCTGTTCCGGGAAGTGCTCGGCTCCTGCCCGGCAGGAGTCGTTCCGGTGACGACGACCGTTCTCGGCGGGTGCTCCGGTCACCCTGACCGGAGGCCGCGATCTGCGGTATTCGGCCTGCCGGGCCGGGTCGGGTCGGCGGCGTCGCGGCGGTCGGCGGTCGGCGGTCGGCGGTCGGCGGTCGGCGGTCGGCGGTCGGCGGTCGGCGGTCGGCGGTCGGCGGTCGGCGGTCGGCGGTCGGCGGTTCATGCTGGGGATGGATGTTGAGGGTGCGTCCTGTCTTGGAGGTGGTGCCGCGCTCGTGCAGGGGGCCGGCAGTCGGCGCACAGGCGTTTGAACTGGGTGGTGCGGGCGCCGCCGGCTTTGATCCGGCCGAGGTCGGCGGTGCGTTCGGCCGGGGCAGGTCGCAGTGCCGGCTGCGGGTGTGGCCCGCGGCCTGCGACTTTCGCGCAGCTCGCCGGTGCCATGGGCGCAGTCGCCGAGCACGGTTGACCCGCCGTCCTCTCCGTCCAGCAGATCACGGGCGACGGCCGCTTCGTGGCTGCCGGGACCATAGCCGCCGGTGACGGCGACTGCGGCGAACAGCCCGCTCTCCGGCTCGAAGGAGACGTGTCCTTTGCAGCCCTCTGAAGCCGTCGCTGTGGCGGGCGCGGCGCGCGGGGCGATGCACCCAGCGGCCGTCACGGCCGTCGGAGTCCTCGGCCGGTTCCACGTCCTGCCCGGAGACCAGGGCCAGCAGGCCCACCGCGTTCGCCGCCCTCTCGCCCAGTTCCTGTTCAGGCAGGTGTCCGAGCAAGTTGATCGCGTCGGTGACCAGCGCATCGACCAGCGCGGCGCGCGCCTGCCCGTCGTTCCAGGCGATCTTCGGGTTGCCCGGGTCAGTGTGTTTGCCCGGGTCGGTGTAGTCGTGCGCATGATCTGGGTGACGGTGTCCCGGGTGGCCACCGCGTCATCGGGGACGGCGGAGGCCAAAGCGCACCGCTGCTTGTCCTTGAGTACCCCGGTCGCGTCCACGACCTCCTTGACCTTGGGGAAGATCCGCATCGGATCGGTCGAGTGGCGCAGCCGGCGCCTGAAGTGCGTCCGCAGCGACGGATCGAATGCAATGTCGTACAGGACCAGCCCGCAGGCCGCTTTCCGCCGCAGATCACACCGCAGTTCCTGGACCGCCTCGAAGTCCGACAGGCCATGCAGGCTCTACAGGCTCTACAGGCTCTACAGCACACCGTCGCGGCAAGGACCTGCGGCGGCGACTGGCACGGCCGTTGAACGAGGGATACACGTCGGCGAACATCGACGGCGGGAACAGGGCCTCCCTGTGCTCGGCAGGAAACGCGAAACACGCTCCCTGCCTGGATCAACTCCCGGCACGTCTCCCGCACGTGGGTGTGCGTCAACGCGACGTCCGTTTTCTGCCAGCAAAGACAGCCGCGTCGAACCAGCATGTGGCACATGACCAGCTACACCGTGCTCCCCATTGACACAGCCGCCCTCAAGGAACTGCGGGTAGCCGACGACACAGGCCGTCCCTGCGCCCCGTACATCGCGACCCGGGACGACGCGGGCTCTCCGCTGCGTTGCTGCCTGCGTCCCATCACGCTCGGCGAGCGCATTGCCCTGGTTTCGTACGCCCCGCTGCGGCGCTGGGCCGCGGAGACGGGTGCGCTGCCGGGCGCGTACGACGAGCAGGGCCCCGTCTTCATCCACGCCGATGACTGCGCCGGGTTCACTCCCGGCGAGAACTACCCCTTCGATCGAGTGGGCGCCCTGCGCACCGTGCGCCGCTATGACGCCCGGGGCCATATCGCCGGTGGACGCCTTCTGGAGATTCCCGCCGACGCCACGGCCGGCTTCGACGCAGCCTTCGATGATGCGTTCAACGACCCGGACGTGGTGCTCGTGCACGTCAGGGCACTGGAATACGGATGCTTCCACTTCGAGGTGCGACGGCCCACCGTCAGGGAGCAGTTGCCGCCACGCTGAGCGACGCCGAGCTGGTCACGGCCACAATGATGCAGGCCATACGCGGCTTCCCCTCCGACGCCATGTGGCTCCGCCACGCCCGCCCGTACCTGCCCAAGCAGGTGCTGGCCGCCGACCTAGCTACCTCGGCCGCACCTTCGAGCGTCAGCCGGCCGAGCCGGGCATCCGTCCCTAGCGCACCGAGGACGCACACGTTCCGGCAGAACGATCACACGGGACAGCCATGTCTGCGCTCGTTGGCCGCCTTCGACCACTGAACCCGTTGGAATCGATCATCTGAGGGCCGAGGATGGCGCAGCATTCGGACGCCCGGCACGGAATGTTTCGAGAGGCTTTCGGCAACTCACACAGCGATCACCACTTGATCCCATGCGGACGCAAGGTGTGTGACCTGTGGAGCCCTGCCGTCACGAGGCGATCGGCACCGGCTGGCGCATCGATGACAGTGAGCGAAACATTCGAAAGTTACGGCGATGGATTTCCGGCAGAGGCATTGACGTCACCCGCGCCCCCTCCTACGTTATGGGAGCGCTCCCATACCGCCTGTTTCTCCTTGTTCCGGTGTTTCACCCGGCCAAGGGCGCGTCGAGCACGTTCCATCCGCGCGGTCCCCCACGTCAACCGCTGAAGTGGAGCACCTCATGCGTACAGCCAGTGCAGCCAGTGCAGCCAGTGCAATCAGTACAGCCAGTACACACGGCAGCATCAGCCGGAGAGCGGCCCTGTCCGTCCTCGCAGCGGCCGCCGTCGGTGTCCCCGCCGCGGCGATGGGCCGCTCGAACGCAGCCGCGTCCTCGGCTCCTTGGTCCGCTGCGGCCGATCCGGTCGCCTGCGCGGGGCTGCCGACCACGCTCCCGGCACCCGGATCACTGCCGGTGATCTCCGAACTGCCGGACCCGTTCACCAACTGGGACGGCACCCGATTGGCCGGCTCCGCGGAGTGGTCCTGCCGACGTGCGCAGATCAGCGAGCTGGCGCAGTACTACGAGTACGGGCATCTGCCGCCCGCACCGACGAGCGTCACCGGAACCCGTAGCGGCACCAGCCTGACCGTGTCGGTGCAGGCGAACGGCAGGTCCGCCTCGTTCACCGCGACCGTGCGGTTGCCCAGCGGCAGCGGTCCGTTCCCGGCGCTCATCCTGCTGAACGGGCTGGCGGCCAGCCCCACGAGCCGCGGGTACGCCGAGGTCAGCATCAACCCGAACAGCATCGCCGCCGACAGCACCTCCAAGACCGGCGCCTTCTGGACTCTGTACAACGGTGCCGACGTCGACACCGGCGTACTGATGGCCTGGGCCTGGGGGGTGCACCGCACCCTGGACGCGATCGAGGCGGCCGTGCCGGAGATCGACAGCACAAAGGTCGGCGTGTCCGGCTACTCCCGGTACGGCAAGGCGGCGCTGGTGGCGGGGGCGTTCGACGAGCGGATCGCGCTGACCGTGCCGGGCTCGGGCGGCACGGCCGGGATGGGTAACTACCGCTTCTTCTTCACCAACGGCAGCAACGACGAGACCCTCAACGACATCCTCGGTGCCGCGTACTGGTTCACCCCGCGGTTCAGCCAGTTCCGCAACCAGGCCAACCGGCTGCCCTTCGACCAGCACGAGGTGGCCGCGCTGGTGGCACCCCGGCTGCTGCTGACCACCAACGGCACCGAGGGCTCGGACATCCGCACCAATCCACAAGGCACCGGCCTCAGCCACCGCGGCGCAAAGATGGTGTACCAGTACCTCGGCGTCGCCGATCACATCGGCATCAGCTACCGCCCCGGCGGTCACCAGATCGACATCGCCGACTACAACGCGATCATGGACTTCGCCGACAAGTACCTGATGGGCAAGGCGGTCTCACGCACCTTCGACAACGTGCCCTACCCCGCGCCCACCCCCGCACAGATTCCCTGGACCGTCCCGGGGGACAACTCAACGCCGCCGCCCACAACCGACCCCCCGGCCGGCCCGTGCAGTGGCACCTACCGGGTGGTCAACCAATGGTCCGGCGGCTTCCAGGGCGAGGTCACCGTCCGCGCCGGCGACTCCGCCCTCAACGGCTGGACCGTCAGGTGGGAGCTGGCCGGCGGGCAGACCCTCACCCAGATCTGGGGCGGCGTCAGTACCGTGAGCGGCTCCACGGTCACCGTCCGCAACGCCTCCTACAACGGGGCGATACCGGCAGGCGGCACCACCACGTTCGGCTTCCTCGCCACCTCAACCGGCACCATCACCGTGCCCGACCTCGCCTGCGCCAGCTCCTGACACACCTCCCGCACCGGGACACGTCGTAGCGGAACCACCCAGGGCGCCCGTCCAGGGTGCAGCACCCACAGGTTCTGTCCGAGAGGGAGGGCAGCCCATGCGAAGAATCTCCAGAACCTGGCCCATCGTGGCCGGAACAGCACTGACCATCGTCGCGGCAGTCGGCGTGGCCGGCGTCGACCAGCCACGTGCCTGGGCCGCCTCGTCGGCGACCGTCAACGGCTCGACGTCGTACCAGACGATCGACGGGTTCGGCTTCTCCTCGGCGTTCGGACGGGCCGACCTCATCAGCAGTCTGCCGGCGGCCGACCAGCAGACGGTGCTCGACCTGCTCTACAGCCCGACCACCGGCGCCGGGAACAGCATCCTGCGGCTGGGCATCAGCTCCACGGGCAGCTCCATCCAGCCCACCGATCCGGGCGGTCCGAACGCCACGCCCCGGTACGTCTGGAACGGCGATGACGACGGCCAGGTGTGGCTGGCCAAGAAGGCCCAGTCATACGGCGTGTCCCGGTTCTACGCGGACGCCTGGAGCGCGCCGGGTTACATGAAGACCAACGGCACCGAGAACAACGGCGGCACGCTGTGCGGTCTGTCGGGCGCCTCGTGTGCCAGCGGCGACTGGCGCCGGGCGTACGCCGACTACCTGGTCCAGTACGCGAAGTTCTATGGCCAGGAAGGCATCAAGATCAACGAGATCGGGTTCACCAACGAACCCGACTGGACCACGTCCTACTCGTCGATGCGGTTCACCCCGGCGCAGGCGGCCGAGTTCTCCAGGGTCCTCGGCCCGGTGGCGGACGCGGCCGGGTTCAGGGCGGTCTGCTGCGACGCCGTGGGCTGGGAGGGTCAGCGCGGCTACTCCGCGGCGATCCAGTCCGACGCGGAGGCCGCCCGATGGGTCAGCGTCCACACCGGCCACTCCTACAGCTCGGAGCCCGCCTCACCGCTGGCCTCGGGTGGCGACCCCACCTGGATGTCGGAGTGGGCACCGTCCACCCCGACCTGGAACACGAGTTGGGACGACGGCAGCACCGGCTCCGGGTTCGCGCTGGCACAGAAGATCCACACCGCGCTCACCGGCGGCAACGTCAGCGCGTACCTCTACTGGTACGGCGTCTCCAGCTCGAACACCGCGGCCTTCATCCAGAGCGACGGCACCAACTACAGCGTTTCCAAACGCCTTTGGGCGATGGGCTCGTACAGCCGCTATATCCGTCCCGGCGCCACCCGGATCGGTGCGAGCACCTCGGACGGCAATCTGCGGCTGTCGGCGTTCCGCAACACCGACGGCTCGGTGGTGGTCGTCGCACTCAACGCGGCCGGCACCGCCACACCCGTGTCGTACGCGTTGCAGAACACCGGGGTGACGACCGGGACGGCCACGCCGTACCTCACCGGCTCCTCGAACAGCATGACCGAGCAGTCCCCGATCGCGGTCGGCGGCGGCGCCTTCACCGCCACCGTCCCGGCCCGGTCGCTGGCCACGTACGTCATCCGCCCCGGCGAGGTGACCAGCCCGCCTCCCACGACTCCCCCACCGACCACCCCGCCCACCGGGTCCGGCTGCCGGGTGACCTATGCCACCAACGCGTGGAACACCGGCCTGACCGCGAGCATCACCATCGCCAACACCGGCGGTGCGCCCGTCGACGGCTGGTCGCTGGGGTTCACACTGCCGGCCGGGCAGCGCATCACCGCCGGCTGGAACGCGACGTACAGCCCGACCAGCGGCCAGGTCACCGCCCGCAACGCAAGCTACAACGCGACCATCCCGGCAGGCGGCTCGGTGAGTATCGGCTTCCAGGCCGACCACACCGGCGACAGCGGCAGACCGGCCGCCTTCACACTCAACGGCACACCCTGTGCCGTGACTTGACGCGAGTGCCGCCCGGCCGGGCGGCACCACGGGAATCCATCCGACCCCCCCACCGGCGGCGCGCGAGCCCGCCCGGCCTGGTGAAGGAGAGACTCGATGAGACGAGTCAGACACCTGCTCGTCGGCTTGGTCACCGCCCTGGCAGCGGTCGCCGCCGTTCTGGTCCCCACGTTCGGCACCGCACACGCCGAATCGAACGGCGGGACACGGGTCATGCCGCTCGGTGACTCGATCACCGACGGCCTGACCGTACCGGGCGGATACCGCATCGACCTGTGGCAGAAGGTCACGTCCGCCGGCTATCAGGTCGACTTCGTCGGCTCGCAGTCCAACGGGCCGAGCAGCCTCGGCGACCGCGACCACGAAGGCCACTCGGGCTGGACGATCGCCCAGATCGACGCCAACATCGCCGGCTGGCTGCGTACGTACACCCCCCAGACCATCCTGCTGCACATCGGCACCAACGACATGTACGGCAGCAACCCGGCCGGAGCGCCGTCGCGGCTGTCCGCCCTGATCGACCGCATCACCGCCCAGTCGCCCGACACGGAGGTGTTCGTGTCGACCATCATCCCGCTGTCCTTCAGTGATGCGACCGTGCGGACGTACAACGCGGCGATCCCCGGGATCGTGCAGAGCAAGGTCAGCGCGGGCAAGCGCGTGCACCTGGTCGACATGTACAGCGCGCTGACGACCGCCGACCTGGCGGACGGCGTGCACCCGAACGCCGGCGGCTACAGCAAGATGGCCACCGTCTGGTACAACGCGCTGCGGTCGGTACCGGGCAGCATCGGCGACGTGACGACTCCGCCCACGAGCCCGCCGCCGGCCCCCGGTGCGTGCACCGCGACCTACAAGGTGGTCAACTCCTGGGGTACCGGGCTCCAGGCCGAGGTCACCGTCCGCGCCGGCGCGTCCGCCGCGCTCAACGGCTGGACGGTGCGGATGACGCTGCCCGCAGGCCAGAGCATCGGCAGCCTCTGGAACGGCGTGAACACCGGCACCACCGGGTCGGTGAGCGTCAAGAACGCCGCCCACAACGCCGCCGTCGGCGCGGGAGCGTCGACGACCTTCGGATACGTGGCCAACGGCAGTGCCACGGCCACCCCGGCCGACGTGTCCTGCTCCAGCCCGTGACCCCGCGAGTTCGTGCCCCCGAGACCGTGTGCCGGGCAGGCGGCGTCCGCACCCGCCGGCCCGGCACACCTCCACACGGTGAACCGTCGTCCCGCCGCGGCTCTCACACGTCGAGCGCAGCCCGCCGCGGCAGGCTTGTGGCGACCAAGGCCCGTAGGACGGACGCCGACCTGGCCCTCGGACCAGGCGCCTCTCCCAGGGTGGGCAGCGTCCCTGCGGCGGTCAGCTCCCAGCCCCGGATCCGGGCCATCCCGGCGCTCACTCCGGGGACCGCGGTCTCGTCGCTTCCGCCTCACCACTGCGTCGATGGTCGCCCTGGCCGCTGGCCTGACTGCCCCTCACGAACGCGGCAGGTCGCCTCGGCCGAGCCGCGCCGGCGCGAAGCTCCTTCCGGAGCGTTACGGCCACGTCTTCGGCAGGATCACCGCCGTAGGGCCCGACCTGCCGGAGCACGGCCGGCGGTTGCGGCCGCACGACCTGCACCGCCGCGACCGGCGCCGACGACAACTCCGACAGTGCAGCCGATGCGCCGCAGTACTGCGTCAGCTCGCTCGTTCAATGCGGGGGCGCAGGGTCACGTGATAGTTCTCCCCGCCGTAGAGGGACTCGTAGCGGATCTCCAGGTGCAGGCGCCGGGTTATCAGGTCCACGAACTCGGCATGGGCCTCTGGCTCGTACGGGTCCACGCTCAGCAAGAAGTCCTCGTAACCGGTGGCGATGCTCTGCGTCTCACTGAACGTCACGGCATAGGGCCATACGACGAGGCCGTCACGCGCCCGGTCCGCGCCGGCCTTGTTCCACGCGCCGATCACCTGGCCGTCGACCGTCAGGGTCGTGCTCAAGACGACGGCCGGGCCGAGACCGGAGTTCATGAGCTTGATCCCCGCTTTCTGCCCCTTGGACATCCTCCGCTGCAACTGGAGTATGGGCCGAACCGAGTAGCGGTTGTGCTGCCGCGTCGCGCGTGTCTCGTAGACCGAGACGGCGAGCGATGCCACAGCGATCACGACGGCACACGCCGCCACGACCGTGTCCGCGTCCATCGTGGACTGCCCCCTTCGCCGACTCACCCCGCCTGGAGTGCCCGAGGCGGGAAGAACCCATGCACACCGGCGCCGGAGAACTGGCGGTCCGGCCGACTCGTCGAATCATGCACCCTTTTCACGGTTCCGGGGCCTGTATCGGTTGTGATCAAGAGGTGGGGGCTGTCCTCGGGGCGTCTCCACGCAGGCCCCTACGAAACTCCCGAACAGGGCCGGCCGGCGCAACGCCCCCGAACCCGATCCCCCGAGCCGCGACCAGAAAGGACAAGGACGTGCACACCACCCCCCGGAGGAGGCCGCTGCGTACGGTCCTCCTCGCGCTCCTGACCGCGCTGGTGCCGTTACTCGCATCGGTCACCCTCACCGCATCCCCGGCCGCCGCCCGCACCCAGGCGCCCACCGCGGCGCTCACCGAGGTCACCGGCTTCGGCACCAACCCCAGCAATCTGCAGATGTACCTGTACGTGCCGGACAGCGTCACCGCCAACCCGGCGGTCCTCGTGGCCGTCCACTACTGCACGGGTTCCGGCCCGGCGATGTACAGCGGCACCGAGTACGCCTCCCTGGCCGACCGCTACGGGTTCATCGTCGTCTATCCCTCGGTGACCCGGGCCAGCAAGTGCTTCGACGTCTCCTCCCCGCAGGCGCTCAGGCGTGGCGGCGGCAGCGACCCCGTCGGCATCAAGTCGATGGTCGACTGGACCGTCCGCACGTACTCCGCGGACACCGGCAGGATCTTCGTCACCGGCCTCTCCTCCGGGGCGATGATGACCAACGTCCTGCTCGGCAACTACCCCGACGTGTTCGCGGCGGGCGCCGCCTTCGCGGGCGTGCCCTTCGGCTGCTTCGCCACCACCGACGGCTCCGAGTGGAACAGCGCCTGCGCCCAGGGCACCGTGACCCGCACCCCGCAGCAGTGGGGTGACCTGGTCCGCAACTCCTACCCCGGTTACACCGGCCCCCGCCCCCGGATGCAGATCTGGCACGGAACGCAGGACGACACCCTGCGCTACCCCAACTTCGGGGAGCAGATCAAGCAGTGGACGAACGTGCACGGCGTCAGCCAGACCCCGGCCGCCACCGACTCACCCCAGTCCGGCTGGACCCGCACCCGATACGGCGGCACCGGTGACCGCGCCCCCGTCGAGGCCATCAGTATCGAGACCGGCCACAACGTGTACGCCTGGGGCATGGGAGCCCGCGTCCTCACCTTCTTCGGACTGGACAGCTCGGGTCCCGCGCCCCAACCCCAGCCGGGCGCCTGCAAGGTGGCCGTGACCACCAACGCCTGGAACACCGGCCTGACCGCCTCGGTGACCCTCACCAACTCCGGTACGACGGCCGTCAACGGCTGGCAACTGGGCTTCACCCTGCCCTCCGGGCAGACCATCACCGGCGGCTGGGGCGCCACCTACGCACCGTCCTCCGGCACGGTGACAGCCACCAACGTGGCCTACAACGGCACGCTCGCATCCGGCGCGAGCGTCTCGATCGGCTACCAGGCCAACCACACCGGCAACAGCGCGCCACCCGGCGCGTTCACGCTCAACGGGCAGACCTGCACGGCCGGCTGACGGCTGACCCTGTTGCCCGGGCAGGACGTCGAACCTGCGGTGTGCTGCCGTCGGCCCCGGGCCCCAGCCGAAGAGGGCCTCGGCGACGGCAGCGCACCGCAGTCCCTGGACCGACTCCCGCAGTTCATCGGGCACCAGCCGCTCAACGATCCCCACGGCAGCAGGCTGTCGGAACGCCGATCGAGATGGCTGTTGCCGGTCAGGCCGTCTCACCCACGTGATCTCGCGCCTGGTACCGGCAGGCTCATCCGTCGCGTCTCGGCGAGGTTGGCGCCTTTGCCGCCGAGGAGACCGGCCATGTCCCGTCCGTCTTCGGTGACGTCGTACACGGATCGGGGCATGGCCTGATGTCCTGTTCTCTCGTCTTCTCTCCGGCCTTGTCGTGCGTCGTGCGTTCCCTGTCCGGGTCGGTTCACGTCCCGGGCCCGCGGTCCGGTCGTCCCTCAGTCGTGGGGTACGACGGCGACGGGCGCGGGGGCGTGGTGGATCACGCCGTGGGTGACGGGGCCGATGCGCATGCCGAGGGAGGGCCGGTGCGTCCTGCGGCCGACGACCACGAGTGCGGCGTTCCGGGCGGCCTGGAGGACCACTTGCCCGGCGGTCGCGAGGTCGGTCCTGTGGACCACCTCGACCTGCGGATAGCGCTCCTGCCACGGCGCAAGGGCTTCCAGCAGCTCCTTCTCGACCCGGGCCTCCACACTGCCGTCCTCGTCGCCCGTGACCACAGCCCTGTAAGCGAACACCGGTGGACGGCTCCAGGCGTGCACGACGCGCAGTGTGGCCCCACGGGCGGCTGCGGCGGTGAAGGCGAACTCCAGCAGTTCCTCGGCGGGTTGGTCCCGGTCCTGGATTCCGACGACCACCTCGCCGCCGTCTTCGCCGGCCGCCTCGGCGCCCTCAGCGGCCCGGTGCTCTTCCGCGCGTACGAGCACCACGGGGATGGACGCCCGGGCCAGCACATGCTGTCCGACCGACCCGAGGAGGAAACCGGAGACAGCGCCGTGCCCACGCGAGCCCAGCACCAGCATCTCGGCGTCCTCCGCACTCTCCAGCAGCGCC
>NZ_WJBG01000178.1 GCF_009709555.1 Streptomyces blattellae
CGAGCCGACCTGGGCGCCGATGACGGCGTGGGTGCCGCATTCGCTGACCGCGACCAGGTGGGCCTTGGGGAAGGCGGATGCCTTCGGGCCCGATCCGCAGCGGCCGAAGCGGGCCGCGTTCTCAGCGGTGTCCGCGACGTCCAGGCTGGTGCCGTCCAGCGCGACCAGGCGCATGCCGGCCAGCCAGGCGCCGCGGGTGCCCGGCTGGGCCACCGGCACCGCGGCCCGTTCGAACAGCAGCCGCATCGGTTCGGCCCCCAGCCGCTGCCTGGCCTGGGTGAGCGCCGACGGTCCGGGCACCTTCCAGACCCGCTCCCACGAGGCCAGTGCCACCAGCCCTCCGGCGAGCTTGCGCATGACCTCCTCGTAGGAGTCCCTGAAGAACAGCGACAGCGCGAGCACGAAACGGATCACCACGTGTGCGGGCAGCAGCCGGACCCGCTTCTCCTGGCGTCCGGTCGCTGCCAGGACCTCATCCAGCAGCTCTCTGGGGAAGGCGTCCGTCAGCACTCCCAGCGCGATGTGGTCCGTCAACAGCCCGCCGGCCTCGGGCACTTCCGTCTTCGTCTGAGCGCCAGTCACTCGCCGACCCTACCGACCCACGACCAGCCGACAGGGCACCAGCGGACGACTCAGCACCCGCTAACTGAACGGCATTGGCTCTTGGTTTCCCGGCGGCGAGCAGGGAGACAATGACCTCGGTTGCCCGACAT
The DNA here is from genome assembly GCF_009709555.1 of Streptomyces blattellae. Taxonomy (GTDB): domain Bacteria; phylum Actinomycetota; class Actinomycetes; order Streptomycetales; family Streptomycetaceae; genus Streptomyces; species Streptomyces blattellae. The sequence continues at coordinate 714 of NZ_WJBG01000178.1, forward strand.
TGCGTACGCCGTCGTGAGAGGTGTGTTGCTTGGTTTCGTCGCGTCCAAAGACAGGCTCCGGCTCGCAGAACACCCAGCAGGTCGAAGACACGATCAACCGCACCCTGGCCAAGGCACCTGCTGAGCAGAGACGGCTCGCGGACGGCCGTAAGACGGAAGCCGTCTTGATCGGTATGGTCCGCGAGTGGGAGGAGATTCGCGGCGGCAGTTTCGAGTGCCGCCCTACCGGCAGTCGGTGGGCTCATCTCTCCGACGACTCATGGGCGATCGGCGACTTCCGCCCCCTCGGACTGAGTACGGACCTCTGCGCCATCAGTGACCACGCGATGGCCCGTACCTTCGCCTCCGGCTACCGAGAATCCGTCGTCGGAAACGCACCGCCGGTGTCCCACTGGAGCACCGTCACCATGCTGGAAGACGTCATTCCCGTCATGCTGGCGGTCCTCGATCGCGAGCTGACCGGCGCGGTCGGCTGCCTCGACTGGTACCTGCGGACTCCGTGCTGGTCTCCCCTGTGCCGACAGCACCCAGGCGACGGCGATACATCCTTCTGCGGCTCGCCGAGCTGCGCCTTGGCCACACCTGAAACGCCGTGCGACTGCGTCTGTGGCGGCATGAACCACGGGATGGGAGTGGAGGCACTTCAGGCTCTGCGTCCGGGAGCACCCGACTGGTCCTCCGCGCCGGCACCGGCGTGGCATCCGGGCGCTGGCACCGTGGAAGTCGATCGCGCGGATGGACGAGTCGCCGGGCGTGACCCTTTCGGTCGGCACGGCGCTCGCGTACGGCCCCAGTCATCGGCGTGGACCTCGCCTGCGGTCGGCGCTCCGCGCAACCCCTGAGACAGGAATGGCCGCCCGTGACGCATGAACTGGTCGCCATCTGCGATGCGTGCAAGCAAACCATTGCCGACGGCGATGGCAGCCTCTGGGTGGACATGGCGGAGATCGAACAGGCGACGACCAATGAACGCGCCTGGGAACAGCTCGAAGCCGAGCAACCCGAGCGCGGTGTCCTGACCTTCTCGGGCGAGAGCCTCCAGTCCTACCCGGACCCCGCGCACTGGCGCGTTCACCAGCACTCCTGCGACCCGGCCCCCAACGCCAACTCGCACGCCATTGAAATCCACCGCTGTCGAAGCTGGGCCGATCTCGTCTGGTGGACGGCCCACCTCCTGGGCAAGGCGTGGCTCCCCCGCACCGACTGGGACGAGCTCCTCCAGGAGGCAGCTGAAGCCGGGCAGACGCGGATCACACCCGTCACGTCTCCGACACTTCATCGGTGATTCCGCACGGCACGGCCACGGCATTCCCCTCAACGACAAGAAGCCGGGACTTCATGAGCCTCGCTACGCTTCCTACTTGCCTACTGGGAGCATGAGATTGAAAGTGCGGGCGACGAATGAGCGGGATTGCCTGGCCCGAGGACCCCAAGGCGTTCGAGAAGGGCGTCGCTGTCTTACTGAGCCGGATGCACCCCGACATCCAGCGAATCGACGGCGCCGGAGGTGATGGCGGCCGGGATGCGCAGTTGACCGATCACGACGGACTGCACGTCTTCGAGATGAAGTCGTTCACCGGCCGGATGACGGACGGACGCAGGAACCAGGTGGAGTCATCCCTCGCGCGAGCAGCCAGGCTCAGGCCCGTCACCTGGGACTTGGTCGTTCCCATCGATCCAACCCCTGGCGAGTTGCAGTGGTTCAACACACTGCGTGCGCAGTATCCATTCGAGCTCGAGTGGCGTGGCGCCGCGTGGATCGAGGCGCGGTTGACCGAGCATCCGCAAGTCCGCAGGTTCTACTTCGCCAACGCCATGGCCGAGACGGAGGAGTTGTTGCGGCAGTTGGTCCCAGAGCGGGGTCCGATCGCCAACGTCGGGGAGGCCGTGCAGCGGATGCGCCGCATGATCGAGCGGCTGGCTGAACTGGAACCGCACTACCAGTTCAGGATGACTGCGGGACCGGGGGCGGACAGCATGGTAGAGATGCTTCCTGCATATCCTGGCGCCGTACAGGACCGGCCAGCCGGCTTCTGGGTGGCCTTCGCGGATACCCCCGAGGCTAAGGAGACCGCGCAGGCGTGGGAACGTGCCATCGCCTTCGGCGACGCCGTCGAGGTGCCCGGCGAGCACATCGCAGACTTCCGGGTGAACGGGCCTGCTGTCTTGGGAATCCCCCACGGGCAGCCCGGCCCCGGGATGAGGCTGAGGGTCGCGGCTCACGAGGTCCCTGCTGACCACACGGCGCATCTGGTGGTCACGGACGCGCAAGGCCAGCGCATGGCGGTACTCGGGCTGCGGATGACGGGGTTGCGCATGGGCACCCGTGGCAGTGTCCTGAGCGGCACCGACGTCACCGGGTCGTACGAATGCCAGCTGCGGATGGACCACAGCGCCGGCGCACTCCAGATCAAGCTGAAGTACGAGGCCGTGGACCGACTGCGGCCTACCGCCAGACTGGAGGCTGTCCGGTTCGCTGCTTCACTGCTCCCACACCACACGCTGGACGTTATGCTCGCGGGCCAACCGCTCACCGAGTCTGTACCTGTGCCGACGACGGAAGGAATGGACCAGCGTGCAGCGGATACCATGATCGAACTGCTGGAGCAGTTGGCCGCGATCGAGAAGTTGGCCGTGACCACATTCGAACTCCCCATGGACATCCCGCGCGACGACAAGGCGGCCGTCCGTACCGCTTACGCCCTTCTCACTGGTCGTACCGCCGAAGTCGACGCCACCATGACAGCCACACTCACCGCTGACGACACTCCTCAGATCCGTAAGCTCGCAGCCACCAATGGGCTTGTCCGGGGGACCGGGCTCGTGGACGACTACCGTGTCGAGATCCTCGGCCAGAGCATCCCAATTGGCCCTGTCACTATGGAGACACCGCCTTTGCAGGTCACGGGAGTCCGCCCCGCAGATGACGGACTTGAACTGTCTGTAAGGACCGCACCCGATCACGCCGACCAGCCCGTCCGCCTCACCCGCTACAACTCCGCTGAGCAGCAGCCTGAGGGGTTTGATCCCATCGAGTAATTCGCGCTGGGTGGGAGTGAGTCGTCCCACCGTGTTCCCCCTGTACCCGGTGACGGCACCAGGTACAGGGGGCTTCGGCAGACCACGCAGGGGAGCGGCCTGGAGTCAGACGGGCCGCACCGGTTGATGGGCGACGTTCTCCCCCGTCATGCAGCCAGTGGCAGTGCCTCCTCTGCCTGAGCAGGGGACGAGAGGAGGGGGAAGGCGCAGTCCTCAGGGCGTCGGCCCAGCCGCTGTATGGTGACTGCCGCGAGCAGCGCCAGTCCCGGGCCGCTCACCGGCGAGCGTTCCATCCCCACGTAGAAGATCCCGTCCTCGTCGGGCTCGATGTCTACGCGGTCGAAGCTGACGGACAGGGCAGCGCAGTACCCCCACAGGTCCGCCCGCAGGCCGCTGGGGATGTCCGTGCGGACCCAGACCAGGGGGTGCGGTGCTCCCTGGTCGTCGTAGCCGATCGTGACCGCGGCACCCACTCCGTCGGGAAGCGGATATGCCTCCTCCGGGATGTCCTCGGCCGTGCCGGCGAGTGCGTCGGTGATCAGCGTGCGCAGTGCGGCGATCACCTCCTCGTCGCTGCGCCAACCATGCAGCGGCTCGTAGGTGGAGCCTTCGTAGAGGTCGCGCACGTCCTCGATCTGCTTCGGGCGTACCTCGGGTGGTTCGACAGCTGAGCATTCCTCCGGATCAACTTCCTCCAGGAAGGTTTCAGCGAAGGTCACCCCCTCCTCCGAGTCCACTGTGATGGCGGCCCAGCCGTGACTGATGTACTCGGAGAACAGCCGCCGGATGCAGTGCTTCTTCGTTTCCTCGGACAATCCGGGGGCCGTGAAGACGGCGATCTGGCCGCGGAGGGCGATGAGCCATGCCTGGTGGTCGTGGATCAGCTCCTTCTCGGAGAACGTCGCGCCCAGGGCATCGCCCAGGACCTCGACCGGCAGAGCCCATGCGTCATGTGCCAGCAGTGGGCACGCGGCCTGCTCTGGTGCCGGAGCCAACAGGGGCGGCGCACCATTGCCGGACTGGTTCTCGCATACTCGGGCGCTGTTTGTGGCCGTGCGATCTGAATTGAGTGCCACGGTGCTTCCTTTCGCCGAAAAATTGAACAAAGCCAGTCTTCGGGCGCAAGCCGCACGGTGCCGCATATAGTTGGAAAAGCTCTTCTCGTGTGATCTGCACCTGCCAGGCTGGGAGCCCCGAGCACCGGAGGAGTCGTGGCTTCGCCAGCTGGACATACTCTTTTGCATCAGGAGTCGACGGCTGTAGCCCGCCTGGCTGAGGAGGTGCGCGTGAAGAGCACCAGTTCTCCGCTGACGAGCACTGCCGCCCGCCGCCGTCGAACACTTGCCCACCTGTCGCCGATATTCGACGTGCACCTGAACCGGGCGAGGAACTCGTCGAGCGTGCAATGGGCGGCGTACGATTTCGTCGCCTTGATCCAGTCGTGCGTGGACACGATCGCGCTGTCTTCCGGGCTGGAGGGCAATCTCGGTGCCCCTCGTGACGAGGTGCTCTCCAGCATGGCCCGCGTCACCAGCAGCATGGCTCCGCACCGCCCCGCTGAGGAACACGCGCACGTCGCCCGGCATCTCCTCGACCACCTCCTGCGCCACGACGAGCCGACCCCGTACTTCACCGTGGAGTACGCGGATCCCGACTCGGGCTGGCAGCCGGTGCCCCTTCAGGTACGTGTGTTGTACGAGACGCTGGCCGCCGACGGACGCACTCTGCACGTCAACGCCGACAACACTGCCGTAACCCTGCTGCTCATCGCGACCAACCGGTCACTGGAGGACGAGCATGAAGCGGTGATCGCAGTCATGAGGGCGCAGGCCGAGAGCGGGCGTCTGGACGCCGCGATCGACTCGGCAGAGGATGCCCTGACGCTGTCACGAACCTACGCGGCAAACGTCCGTCGCATGATCGCCGAGGCCGAGCGTGACGTGACCCGCGTCGACTATCTGAGGGTCCTCCGGCCCGAACTCCTAGCCGCAGCTGCGCATCTGGAGCGACGCATCAGCGTCGACGGCACTTTGCTGCGGCACCTGGAGAACCTGCGGGCCGACGCGTCCGAGGAGCAGGAGCCTCTGGCGGTCCGGCAGTTGTCCGTAGCCGCTTCGCGGCTCGGTGACGCGGTGGAGACCCTGGCCGTGTTGCAGACCGATGTGATCGGGGCCGCTCCGCGCTGGCGTGAGGCCCAGGCCGCGCAGGCGTTCAGCGCTGTGCCGGTGAGCGAGATCGACCCGACAGCGGACGTACTGTCGGCGCTGCTGGGCGGCCTGCCTTTGCCTCGTGGTGCCGAGTTGTCTCCACCGGCTCCGCGGGTGCTGTTGGATGTCGCGACGCTCGCGGACCGACTTGTCGTACCGCCGAAGCAGGTGCCGGAGCCGGATGCGGCGCCCATTGTGGACGAGCCGCTCGAAGACGCTGACGGGGTGTACGAGCAGTTCCCGGAGCAGTTCCACGATGTGGCCCATGTGCTGCGGGCCCATCGGATCATGCCTGGCGCCAAGGCTCGGCTGACCGACTTGCTGGCCGATGCCGACCGGCTGTTCGCCTCCGAGGGGCCGTCTGCCGTCGTAGACGAGATGGTCACCGTCGTCGGGGGTTCACGTGACACCGCCCGCCGCAGGCTGCGGCTGCTGCTCGCGCTCGACGCGATGATGCTCTGGCGTCCCGACGGCCGGCCGGAGGGTTCGGACGAGTGGTGGGCGCTGGATGACGGGATACGAGGGGTGCTCACAGACCTGGACGTTCCCGATCTGCTCGTCTGTCGGAAAGGGGACGAAAATGACGGCTCGTGACGACGCGAGGGATGTCGGCCTCCTTCTCAGGTACGGCCTCGACCCCGCCATGTCCCCAGCCCGCCATGACCTCTACAGCCGACTCCTGGACCGCTTCCACACCGACCCTGACCTGCGCACCGCCTTCGACGAGACGGCCGACGGCCTCGGCCTGCGAGTACTGACCGCCGATCGCTCAGCGGGCCTCGTGCTGATCGCTGAACCCACCTCGCCCCTGGCGGTGACGGACACCAGCCACTGGCTCCGCATCCGGGGAACAGCTGATCGGCTGGTGTACGGGCTGGCCCTCGGCGGAGCGACGGCTTGGTGCTATCCGACCCCTCGTGCGGTGCGCGAGCCAGGTACGCGGCGCGTCACCGCCCTGGATGTCGACCGCCTCGTACGCGAACACGCGGCGGCTATCGAGGGGGAAGAGATCACGCTCGACGGCGGGCTCGGCGAGGCATGGCGCGAGTACGCCACCAACCGCAAACAGGTCGCTCTGACATCGAGTGGCCGCCTCCAAGCGGGACTGCACGGTGCGGATGTGTGAGGACGTGCTGCTGATGCTCGCGGCCTTCGGACTGGTCATGGTCGACAGGACGATTCCGCCTCCGCGCGCTGAGCTGAAGGTGTGGCGTTCCACGGACCGCTTCCGCGCCCACGTCGCGACCGCCGGAGGCCCTCTCGTGTGGCAGACGATCATCGGTTCGCAGGCGCCGGAAGGACACCGAAAGGACAGCCACGGTCAGTCCGCCCACACCGGTCATGGCAAGCCCTTCGACGACGAGAGGGGCGAGTGATGCAAACGGGCTGGCGACTCGAGCGCACCTACCTGGCAGGCGCGGGCTTCCCCGAGTCACGGCTGGAGGGGCTCAGCATCAACTGGTCGGATCCCTTCGAGCCGACCGGGCATGCCGCGCTGTGGGCCGACAACGGCACGGGAAAGACGACTATCACGGCTCTGCGTTTCGGACTGTACCTGCCGCACGCGAGGGACTTCATCCGCGGTGAATCCGACCGGTCCCTGGCGAAGCTGGTGCGCTCGGGCGATGTCTGTCATGTGGTCGAGCAGGCCACCCGAGTCGTGGACGGCGAACTCCAGCGCATCGTCATGGGCATGGTGGCCGACTGGGCAGACGGCGGTACTCAAGACGTCGACAACCCGCGCAGACTGCAGCGCGACTTCTACGGATGGGTGACCTACGGCTCGGGTCCGACCATTGAGGACCTGCCGTTCCGTACCAGCGTCGGCCGACGTGCGACCCACGCGCAGTTCGTGGAGGCGGTGCGAGGGATGTTGCCCGGCGGCGGCGCGCTCCCGCCGCATCGCCCGTCAGACCACCAACGGACCTGGGGCAACTGGCTGGCCGCCGCCGGAGTCGACGTGGAGCAGTTGCGGTTCCAGTCCGAGATGAACGCCTCGGAAGGCGGCGTCGATCATGTGATGCGGTTCCCTGACTCCGACGCCTGCGTCCGGTGGCTCATCGGCGCGACCACCCCGACCACGGCCGTCGAGCAGATCGGCAAGAGCATCGAAGTCCTGCGGGCGAACGCCGCCGCGCGGCCCCGATGGTCCGACGAACTCGCCTTGTGGGAGAGCCTCACCGAACCGTTGCTACGCCTCGCGATCGCACATGATCAGGTCGCCGCTCACAGGCGGGCGGTGGCCACCGCTGAGGCGAACGCCGCGACTGTGGTGGCCGACTCCGAGGCGACCCTGGACGAGCTGGCCGCCGAGGAGGCCAGTTCCGGCGAGAAGCACGAGGAGCACGAACGCCTACGCAGAGAGGCGGGCGCGACGGCACGCAGGGCACAGGCACACCGGTTGCGCATGCGGCTGAGAGCGGCCGAACTCAGGGCCGACGCCGCCGCAGTCCTCGCGGACAAGCGTCGCGCGGACCGCGACCGTTCGGTCCGCGAGCTGGCTGCATGGCGACTCGTCCAAGACGTACTCGCCGCCAACACAGCCAGAACTCATCTGGCCGGGCTCAAGGCGCGTCTTGAGGCTGCCGAAAAACACACCGCGGAGCTTCGCGAGGAGGAACAGCAGCACCTGCACGCCCTCGCCCGGCTCCTTACCGACCACCGCGACCGTGCCGCCACCGACCTTCGTACCGCCGAGGAGCAACAGGAACGGTCAGCCACTGCCCTGATGACGGCCCAGGACGAACAACGGAAGGCTGTGGCGGCCCACGCGACGGCCGCCGAGCAGGTCCGGCATGTCGGTGAGCAGATCACCAATTCCGAGCGAACCCTCTCCGAGGCAGTGACCGCCGGTCTGATTCGCGATGGTGCGGATCCGGACGTCGTGGAAGCCGAATGGGAGGAGAAAGCCGCTTCGGCACTGAGGAACCGCGAGGCGGCTGACGAAACGCTCAAGGCCGTCGACAAACAGGCTGACGCCCAGCGGAAGGCCATGTCAAAGGCCCAGAACACGGTCGTCGCCGCCCAGCACGACGTGGAGAGCGCAACGCGCCAGCTACGGCAAGTAAACGACAGAGTCCGCGCTCTGGAGGATGACGAACGCGTACGGGACGCCGTCGGCGACAGCGGCATCGAGGTGTGGACCGCCCGATCAGCACTCACGGACGCACTGAGCCAACGCGCCGAGACGGCCGACAGAGACGCCGCCGAGGGACGCGCCGCCGCCGACGAGGCCCGGCGCACCCTCGACGCGGTCGGGGCCGACGGTCTGCTTCCGGCATCTGCATTGGTCGACGAGGCCGTCAGACGCTGCCAGGACGCCGATGTGCCGGCCTGGCCGGGATGGCGGTGGCTGGCAGACACAATGACCTCTCAAGCCGCCCTGTCCTTCGCGACGGCACGTCCCGACATCGCGTCCGGCGTGGTGGTCTCCCACTCCGACTACTTCCACCGCGCCCTCGACGCTATCGGCGATCTCGACACCGACACGGCGGTATGGGTCGGTGCCGTCCTCGACCCAGAGGCCGCAGTATCACGGAGTGCGGCCGACCACACCGACGGAACACTCGCCCGTGTCCTGCTCCCGCACCCGGGTACCTACGACCGGGAGGCGGCTCGTGACATGGTCGCCGCCGCCGAGAACGCGCTGGCCTCGGCCACTCTGCGCCTTCAGGAAGCCGGTCAGCGTGCCACCGACGCCCGCAGCGCCCTCGCGGCCCTGACCCAGTTCTGGATGGACCTCCCCGAGGACCCGCGTACCACTATCCAGGAGAAGATCCGGTCCGCTCAGGAACGGGTGGAAGCAGCCCGAAGCGATGAACAAACCGCGGCGAACGTGCTCCAGGATCTCGCCCGGCTCAAGGAGGAGCACCAAGCCGCACGGGATGCCGCACAAGACCTCATCGACCGCGCGACCGAGAAGTGGCGACTCCTCATCCCGGTGATCAGTGCTGCCAGCGCCCTCTCCAGTGCCCGTGAGAAGCTGCCGGGCCTGCGCACAGCCGAGGCCGAGCACCGCCGCCGCGTCGGCCAACTCGGCAAGGAGCTACCGGACCTCGCCATCGCTGTCGATCGGGCACGCGACCTCGTACGCACCCACACACGCCGCCGGGACGACGCGGCCGACAAACTACGCAGCGCAGGACTGTCGGCCACTACCGACGGCCCCGTCCCCACCGATGACGCGCCCACCATCCGAGCGCGCCTGGAAAGCGTCATATCGGCCCTGGAGGACGCGGCGGTCGACCCGGAACTCCGCCAGCGGATCACCGACACCAGGCAACGCCTCGCGGACCTGGACGCGAAATTGGACGCCGACATCGACCAGCGGCGTCTGGCCGAGCGGTTCGCCGGCACCGATGACGCACGGCATCCTGTCGCGCTTGACACGGCGACCCGCCGATCCGAGGAGCGCGAGGCGGAAGCCCGCGAGGAGTACGCGAAGGCGTGGCAGGCCGCGGAAACAGCCAAGCAGGAACAGCAACGGCAGGCCGAGGACCGGGCAGACCGCTCCTCCCCGGACATCGAGGGATTCCCGTCAGCCGATCAGGTCGCGGAGGCCGACGAAGCCGAGAGGTTCGCCGACCAACTCGCCGAACTGGCGGCCCAGTCACTGCTCACCCAGCGCTCCGAGGAACAACTCGCCCGGAACGCGGAGAACGCTGCGACGGCGGCCCGCCAGTCAGCCCAGCTGGTCGAGGCACGCGTGAGCGCGCTGCGCTACCTCGCCGACCCGGCACTGACCGGCCGCCGTGCGGATGACATCGCCGCACTCACCACCCGGATCTCGGCCGTCTCCGAACGCGTCCGCGAGTCACGAAAGCACCTGACGGACAGCGAGCAGGCTCGACAGGCGGAAGCCGGCATAGTCCGAGCGCATGCCAACAGCCCGCAGGCGCGCAAGGTCGAGGCCGCGGAGGACTCCCGCGTCATCGACCTGATCTCACGACTGCGCGGCGACGAACAGTTGCCTGCCGAGTCCGAACGCATTGCGGGAGAACTCGAACAACGGGCTGTCTCGCTGAGGGACGACCTGGACCGACATGACCGTGACGTCCACACCTGCGCGGTCATGCTGCACGTTCAGGCGTCACGTGCGCTCGACCGGCTTCGCGCCTACCAGAACCAGTCCCGACTACCGGATGGTCTGGGCGAGTGGTCCGAGCGGCGCTTCGTCGTCATCGAGCACGAAAAGGTTCCGGCTGACGAATCCGTCGCCATCGACCGCGTGGCCCGTGTAGTCCACGCCCTGCTGACGCCTGGCGCCGGCCGGTCGGACGCGCAGTCCCTGCTGTTCGCCGCCGCCCGGGCGTTGGTTGACGCTCCTTTCAGGGTGCGCCTGCTCAAACCGCATATCGACCTCTCCCTCGACCGCGTCGACGTCGCCGAACTGAAGAACTTCTCCGGTGGTCAGCGGGTGACCGCAGGCGTCCTCCTGTACGCCACGATGACGAGAGTCCGCGCCCTCTCAGACACCACCTCGGTCGGCTGGCTATGGCTGGACAATCCGTTCGGACAGGCATCCGCGGATCAGTTCGTCCGGACGATGCGACGCGCCGCCGACCAGCTCGGCCTGCAGCTTCTGTTCACCGCCGCGCCCAAAGACAAAGGGGCGCTGTCGATGTTCGACCGCACCATCATGCTTGGCCGGCGCTCCCGCCCGTCCTCGGGCGAGAAGGTCGTCGTTGTCGACGACGGACCCCACGAATTGGTTGATCTGGTCCTCGTACAACGCGACGTCAGGGCGGTGCTTGGCGAATGAGTCACATCGACCTGGCGGCGTTGATCGCTGCCCTTGACCCTGACGGGCGGGGTGGTCGCCGCCACACCGACGACGTCGCCGCCGCAATCGGCGTGCAGAACCCTGGAATCGAGGCGTCCGCGCTGCCCGAAGTTGTCCACGACACGATCAAGCGCGGTGAGCGGGAAGGACTGTGGTCGGCAAGCCGGACCACGACCGTACGCCGGGGACGAACAGTCCTACCCAAAGCCGTAACCCTACTGGGGGTGGCCCGTCCCTCCGACAAGCTGCTGCCCGTCGGCGTGCCTATGCGCAGTGAACTCGCCGACTGGGCAGCCACGCTTCGTCTCTCCGCGACACAGCGACAGCTTCTCCTGGCCGTCAACGACTGGCTCCGGCGTACCGGCGGCGGAAGGGTCCCGGTCGTCTCCGTCTCCGAACGGGCCTACGAACTCCTCCTCGACGAGAAGGCGTTCGACACCAATCCTCCACGTGGGGGCAGCACTCTATGGGCGCCCGACCGGCTGACGTTCGAGCTGCTGCGCTGCGAGCGGCTGCCGACTCCTCTCGTCTGGGAGCCGGTCACCTCGGAGATCGGCCAATCAGGCGCCGTAGTCTGCGTCGAGAACCACGCCGCCTTCCGCACGCTCCTCCGCGTTCTGCGGGCCCGCACTGTCCCACCCTGGGCCGCCGTCGCCTGGGTCCAGGGCCGCAACACCGCACCCCTGGAGTCTCTTGCGGCGCTGCCCTTCCCGGTCACACGTCTGGATTACCTCGGCGACCTGGACGCCGCAGGTCTCCAGATCGCCATCACGGCCTGCGCCACTGCCGAGCGTGCCGGTATTCCGGCAGGACCGGCCGAGCGGCTCTGGACTCTGCTCGTCACCCAGCCCCCGCGCCCAGCTCGTCCCACCTCGGAGGCCACGGCCCGGGAGCTGGTCGCATGGCTCCCCGCCCCAGTCCGCGATCAGGCACGCAACCTTCTGGTCACCGGCCAAGCGGTTCCGCAGGAGGCCCTTCGCTTCGACGTGCTCAGGGACGCGCCGCTGGCACATTGATCCGGGACTCGGGAGATCTGGCCGCTGGCCCCGGTCTGCGGCGTAGCCTCGCTTACTCACCGCAGCCGCCTGCGGTCACGCCCTGGCTTCCCTGCCCATCCCTCGCCGGCCGGGCTGATACAAATCCTCCTTGACCAGGCAGAACAGCTGCACCTCTGGTTGCAGTTTTGGTTGCATTCACCCCCGTCCGGAGGCGTACGCCGACTGTCCAGCGAACCGCTCCACCGCAGGTCAGAACGTCCCCGTCCCTCCCCGAACCCTCGGACGAACAGTTGGAAAGCGTGTTGGGGGCAACCCCTCACGAGTTCGAATCTCGTATCCTCCGCAGCCGCCTAATGGGAGCTGCCGGGTCGGAGAGACTCGGTGCCGTAGCCGCCAGCAGGTGAGCACTTATGTCGCCGGAACCACTGTGAGTTCTGTGGTCAGACCGTGCCCCTGCTGGTTGGCCGGAAGGCCATGACCGCTGATGGGGTGGCGTGCCCGCCGAGCTGAGCGTGAGCACTGGATCCATTAGGCCGCGTGCCGTGTCTTCCGCGGGCTGCATGACCGGGAAGTACCTGACCTGGAGGATGAGTTGCTGCTGATCGGCGACGACTGGGCCGAGGACCACCACGATGTCGAAGTCCAGGACACCACCGGCCGCCGCCTCGCGACCGCAAGGTTGCCCGAGGGCGCGGACGGTATCACCAAGCTCCACGAGCTTGTGGCGAAGCATGCGGGTGAGGACCTCGTCCCCTGCGACGTGATCGTCGGGATCGAGACGGACCGCGGCACCTGGGTGCAGGCCCTGCTTGCGGCCGGCTACCGGGTCTACGCGATCAACCCTCGGCAGGTCGCCCGGTTCAAGGAGCGGTACAGCACCTCCGGCGCCAAGAGCGACAGAGGCGACGCCCACGCGCTGGCCGACATGGTCCGCATCGACCGCGACCAGCTGCGGCCCATCGCCGGCGACAGCGACCAGGCCCAGGCCGTCAAGGTCGTCGCCCGCGCCCACCAGACCCTGATCTGGGAACGCACCCGCACCTTCCAACGACTGCGCAACACGCTGCGCGAGTACTTCCCCGCAGCCCTGAACGCCTACGCGAGCCTGGAGCTGACCAGCACCGACGCGCTGGAACTGCTCATCAAGGCGCCCACCCCCCAGGCGGCGGCCAGGCTCACCCGCATCCAGATCACCGCCATCTTGGCCCGCGCCCGACGCCACAACCGGGACCAGAAGGCCGGGGCCATCCAGGCCGCCTTGCGCGAGAAGCACCTGGAACTGCCCGAGCCGGTGGCCGCCGCCTACGGGGCCACCACGACCGCCCATGCTCGTCTCCTGATCGCCCTCAACGAACAGATAGCCGCGATGGAAGAGCAGGTGAAGGCGCATTTTCTCGCGCACCCGGACGCTGAGATCTACCTCTCCATGCCCGGCATCGGAGAGATCACCGGCGCCCGGGTGCTCGCCGAGTTCGGGGACGATCCCACCCGTTACAGCTCCGCCAAGGCCCGCAAGAACTACGCCGGAACCAGCCCCGTTACCCGGGCCTCCGGCAAGAGCCACACCGTCCAGGCCCGCTACGTGCGCAACAACCGGCTCGCCGACGCGCTTCAGCGCCAGGCGTTCTCCGCCCTGCGGGCCTCACCCGGCGCCCGCCGGTACTACGACAAGCAGCGAGCCCGCGAGGCCGGCTACAACTCTGCCCTCCGCCAGGTCGGCAACAGGCTCGTCGGCATCCTCCACGGATGCCTCAAGACCCGCACCCTCTACGACGAAGCAACCGCCTGGTCGCACCACGCACAACCCCATACCGCTTGACACCAAACGACATGGGGTGTCTGA
>NZ_WJBG01000179.1 GCF_009709555.1 Streptomyces blattellae
TGTCGCGGTACGACGAGATGTGCATGAGTGCGTACGGGTAGATGTGTAGGTCTGTGTGCACGTGTCGGTCGCGTCAGTGAGGTGTCTCGGCCAGGCTCGGCGGCGTTGATGGCGTCGGTTGTGCTGCGGGGTGCCGGATGGTTCTGGATGCGGAACGCTGGCTGGAGTTGCGTCGGTGGCGTGGTCTGCTGGAGGCCGGGGCGACACTGGCGGAGATCGCCCGGGAGACCGGTCTGGACTGGCGGACGGTGAAGAAGTACCTGGCCGACGGTGTGGAGGACGGGCCGCCGAAGGCGGCCGCGCGGCCGGTACGTCAGAAGGCTCAGATGGTCCGTCAGTTCGCTGCGGTCATCGATGCGATGCTCCGGGCCGAGCTGCTGATCAAAGGCACGGTGGTGCACGAGCGGCTGGTGGCCGAGTACGGCTTCACCGGCAGCTACCAGCGCGTCAAGCTGTACTTGCAGGAGGCCCGCCCCCGGATCGCGGCCGAGCTGGGCATGTCCGTGGACGAGATGCGACGGCTGCACCGCCGCTTCGAAGTGATCCCAGGCAGCCAGGCTCAGGTCGACTGGGGCGACGAGGGCAAGGTCCTCGCCCACATGGGCATCGAGAAGGTCTACTCCTTCCACATGACCTTGTCGTACTCCCGCGACCCGTTCTGCTGCTTCACCACCAGTCAGGACATCGAGACCTTCTTCGCCTGCCACCGGGCCGCGTTCGCGCACTTCGGCGGGGTGCCCGCGACGATCGTCTACGACCGCACCAAGACCGTGGTCCGTCGCCACGTCGCGCCGGGCAAGGCAGTCCCCCTGCATCCGGAGGCCGTTGCCTTCGCCGGGCACTACGACTTCGAACCGGACGTGCTGGCCGCCTACCGGCCCACCGGCAAGGGCCGGGTGGAGCGGCAAGTGCGGATCGTGCGCGACCACGTGCTGGCCGGCCGCTCCTTCTCCTCGATCGAAGAACTGGACGCCGCGTTCCTGGCCTGGGTGCCGCTGCGCCGCGCCCGGGTGCACGCCACCCACGGCGAGATCATCGGCTTCCGCGCCCGCCGCGACCACGCCGCCCTCAAGCCGCTGCCGGCCACCGACTACCTGCCCGCCCACCGAGAGTGGCGCCACGTCGGCAAGGACTGCCTGGTCTCCTTCAACGGCAGCCTGTACTCGGTGCCCGCCCGCAAGGTCGCTTTCCGCCAGCTCGTCGAGGTCCGCGCCACCGCAGACAGTGTCACCCTTCACGCCGTCGGCCCGGACGGGCTCAAACGCGACCTCCTCGCCGAGCACCCCCGCGCCTGCCGTCCCCGCCAGCGCGTCGTTGACGAGGCGCACTGGGACGGCCTGCCCGACGGCCACACCCGCGCCGTCACCATCAGCCACGAAGACTCCGAGCCGGCGGGCGGCACCGTCGTGCCCCTGCACCGCTCCGCTCCCACCCCGGTCACAGGCCCTTTGCAGGCGCTGCTGACCCGCAACGCTGCCGCGGCTGTCGCGGTCGAGCGCCGCCCGCTCTCACTCTACGAACAACTCGCCCACGCCCACCCCGCCCCATCTCCCGCCCGTCTGCGAGCCGTTGAGGAAGACCGTTGAACGAACTGGTCACCACCCGCATCCGTGCCACCGCCCAGCGGCTCGGCCTGACTCACCTGCCCGAACAGCTCGACGCCTTCGCCCGCCGCGCCGAGGAAGCCTCCATGGGCTACCTCGACTTCCTCGACCTGGTCCTCGACGAGGAGGCCGCCCACCGCGACGAGCGCCGCTTCCGCAGCGCGCTGCGGCTGTCCAAGCTGCCGCACCACAAGACGCTGGACGACTTCGACTTTTCCTTCCAGCCTGAGCTCGACCCCCGCCGGGTCAAAGACCTCGCCTCGCTGTCCTTCGTGGAGGACAAGGGCAACGCCGCCCTGCTCGGCCCACCCGGGGTGGGCAAGACGCATATCGCAGTCGCCCTCGCGGTCGCCGCCTGCCGAGCCGGGTTCTCCGTCTACTTCACGACGCTGGACGACATGGTCCGCAAGCTCAAGAGCGCCGACACCATCGGCCGCCTCGCCGGCACCCTGCGCACCTACACCCGCCCGAACGTTTTGGTCGTGGACGAGATCGGCTACCAGCCCCTGGACCGCGCCGAGGCCAACCTGGTCTTCCAGCTGATCTCGAAGCGCTACGAGAAGGGCTCGATCATCCTCACCTCGAACAAGAGCTTCGGAGAATGGGGACAGGTGTTCGGAGATGAGGTACTGGCAACAGCCATCCTTGACCGGCTCCTTCACCACTGCGAGGTCATCACGATCAACGGCTCCAGCTACCGGCTCCGCAACCGCCTCGCCGCCCTCCAGGAGAACGAGCAGGTGGCCTGACCCGGTACGGCCAGAACGACACGTCTACGCGTACCCCTCACGACATACAAAGGGGTACGCGGACATATGCTCCGTTTCGAGGTCGGGCAGGCGTATCTGTGGCGTGACGCGGACGGGCTCACGTTGATCGACTCTGGGGTTGCGGGGGCCGGTCCGGCAGTCGCCGATGCCATCCTGAGTGTCGGCTCGAAGCCCGGGGATCTGCGGCGTATCGTGCTCACCCACTTTCATGAGGACCATGTCGGCGGTGCTGCCGAGATCGCCGAGTGGGGTGGGGTCGAGGTGTTCGCGCACCGTTTGGACGCCGGGGTGATCCGTGGGCAGTCACCGGCTCCGTCACCGGTCTTCGCGGATGCTCCGGACTGGGAACGTGCCTTGTTCGAGAGCAAGCCGATGCTGCCAACGGCACCGCCGGTGCCGGTGGACCATGAGGTGGGTGATCAAGATGTGCTTCCCTTCGGTGGCGGGGCTCGCGTCGTGGCTGCGCCGGGTCATACTCCAGGCAGCACCGCATTTTATCTCCCTGCCTTCGGGGTGCTCTTCCTGGGCGACGCTGCAGCGAACGTGGGCGGCAAGACCATGGTCGGCGTGTTCAACACCGACCGCTCTCGTGCACTGGAATCCTTGCGGGCCTTGAGCCGGCTGGATGCGGAGGTGGCGTGCTTCGGTCACGGCGAGGCGATCGTGGGATCGGCTTCGGCAGCTCTGCGTGCTGCGGCAGCTTCCACGAATGGCAGTTGAGGATGCGGCGGACATGACAGCGGATCATTTGTCCGAACCTTGCTGCCTGGCTTTGGTCCGGGCAAGGCGGTAGGACTCGGTGCCGGTCTCGATGATCGTGCCGTTGAAGGTGAGGCGGTCGACGATGGCTGCGCAGAGCCGTGGGTCGGTGAAGGTCTTCGTCCAGCCTCCGAACGACTCGTTCGAGGCGATGGCCACGCTGTTTTTTTCCTCGCGTTCGGTCAGAACCTGGAACAGCATCTCGGCTCCGCGACGGTCGAGTTCGAGGTAGCCGAGTTCATCGATGCAGAGCAGGTCGACGCGTCCGTAGCGGGCGATGGTCTTGGTCAGCTGCTTGTCGTCGGCTGCCTCGACCAGCTCGTTGACGAGTTTCGCGGCGAGCACGTAGCGGACCCGGAAGCCGGCCATGGCTGCGGCCGCTCCCAGGCCGATCAGCAAGTGGGATTTGCCGGTGCCGGAGTCGCCGATCAGACAGAGTGGCTCGCCCTTCTTGACCCATTCGCAGGTCGCAAGGTTGTTGATCAGAGCGGGGGTGACGTTCGCGTTCGCGGTGTAGTCGAAGTCGGACAACCATTTCTGGCGGGGAAAGCCGGCCGCGCGGATGCGCCGTTCTGACCGGCGGCGGTCGCGGTCCTCGCACTCGGCCATCAACAGTTCGGCAAGGAAACCGCGGTAGGACAGGTGCTCGCGTTCGGCGCGGGAGACGGTGTCGGCGAACTGGGCCCGCATGGTCGGCAGCCGCAGCACCCGGCAGGCGGTGTCGATCGCGGCGTCGGAGGCGGGTTCGGTCAGGGCGTGGTGCGGGCCGGTCATGGGGCTTCCCTTCCAGGACGGTGCAGCAGTTGGTCCCAGCGGTCGAGGGCGGGCAGGGGACGCTGGTCGGTGGGCAGCCGGGTGGCCCGGCGTTCGGTCAGGCTGGGCAGCTGCAGGTCGGGCGGTGTGACCGGGTCGGGCAGCGGTGTGGTGGCGGTGACGGTCGGCGAGCGGCCCTCGGACTCGGCGGCCTTGCGCGCCTCCACCGCGACCACGTCCGCGGTGCAGACACTGATCGCGAGGGCGGCCCGGATCCCTGCGACCACGTCGCGGTGCTGCAGGTGGCGGTGCAGCAGCAGGACGTGAACCAGAGCCTTGGTCCCCTCGCTCTCGCCCAGGCCCCGCTTGGCCGCGGACCAGAACGCCTCATGAGCCGGGGTGAAGGACCCCTCGCGACGGGCCTGATCCAGGGCTTCGGAGCCGGCCAGCGCACCCGGCTTGGCCAGCAGCACTTCCAGGAAGTGGTCCAGCACGAGCCGTTCGGCGCCCTTCGTGGTCAGCCTGGGATGACGGGCGATCTCGGTGCGGCCGTGGAAGACCACCACCTCGCTGGATCGCAGCATCACGTGAACTTTGCGGCCGATGAACCGGACGGGTACCGAGTAGCGGCAGACCCGGACCGCGACCATGCCATAACGGTCGACTCGCGGGGTGAACGCGATACCGGTCTCGAACCCTTCCTCGGGCAGCGGCAGC